>JAILZP010000024.1 GCA_023512435.1 Peptococcaceae bacterium
CCCCGCCGGTCCCCCCGGCGGCTTGACGAGGTCTGGCTTCTTACTTCCATCTCCACTGTTTAGTTTTCAAGGACCGCTGCATCATTTGTGACACTTTTTAAGAGTATCACATTTGATTTGCCATGTCAATCTCTTTTTTCCCGGAAAAACTACTTTTTTCTCAGTTGTCCGGCGTCGCCTCACCCGGCGACAAAAATAAATATATCATTACCGCAAAATAAAATCAACAGTTAATTTTTGGTAATCCTGAGTGTGCCACGGTTATGTGAAAAACGTTAATTCAACGGGCGCCCGGCACCGGCATCCCGCTGCGTTCCAGCGGCATCCCGGCGGGAGGATGATATTTAAACATATCCATGGTTATTTTTCCACCGGACCTATCTGTTTATACCGGACCTGAAAAGCCCCTCCGGCAATGACAAAAAGGTGTAAGGCACTTCCCCGACGATTATGTTTTCGGCCACGGGAACCTGGGTGGCCACACTGGCCCGCCCGCTCCTCAAGGGAACTACGATACGCACGTCGGTGTCATAATTCAGATAGATAGAATGCCGGGTCTGGTTTATGCCGGCCTGTTCAAAACTGTCTTTCACTTCCACCCGTACCGTGCCCATGGGAACTATACCGACCTTGATGCCGGGACCGAAGGTTGACAGGAAGTAAATCCCCGTCACCTGGCCCAGGGGTATGGAAAAGGTCTCCTCTTGCAGCCGGACCAGGGCGGCCTGAGCGGCAAGGGTGGTTTCGGCGGCTATTTTATTCAGCCTGACAGCGTTTGCCTGGATGAGAACTATTCTGCCCGCGCTGTCCTTGTGTATCTCCACGAGATCTTGGTAGCGCGCGTTTTCCTCCGCCATTCTTGATCGAACAGCATTGTTTATTGTTTCCGTGGCCATCTGCACGGCCCTGACTTCGGCCATTTCATACACCGTCGCTGCCACGATGCTGTTCAGCCTGACGATAAATAAAATGATCCCCGCTGCCAGCAGCATCAACAAAAGCTTTTTGTAAGGCCTTCTGCGCCCAAGCATACCCGCCACCTGACGGCAATATATCCGTCCCTGTTTTTTCACTGCACTTCATTATATGCTCGGCGATCCCGAAAAAGATTTTAAAACCCGTTCAACCCCCGGAATTTCCAAATTTTATACGGATTCGCAGTTAAAGCAAAAAGATAAAATTATGGTAAGATGCGCATAATACTGTTTAGAGGCGGTAAAAAAAGGGTAATCCGGACAGAGTGTGTAATAGTTTTGCAATGTTATGTTATAATGTTATGAAACCTACTTCAAGGAGGATATAATCTTGGCCAGAAAAACCGGGAAGAGAAAGCTGAAAATAGGCAGGTTTTTTGCTCTTCTTGGCCTTCTTTTAATCGTCCTGGCAGGCGGATCGGCCATCGGCCTGCTGGCTGTCAGTATTAAAGACATTCCCGCCTGGAACAGCGAGGCGCTGCATTCATCCAATTCCACCCTCATCTACGATAAGGATAATAAACTAGTTGCCAAAGTGGGGATTGAAAACCGCGTACCCATTTCAATCAATGAAATGCCTGATATTGTTAAGAAGGCCTTCCTTGCCGCCGAAGACCACCGCTTTTACGATCACCACGGCTTTGATTTCCGGGGAATCATGCGGGCCGTTTTCATAGACATCACCGGCGGGGGCAAGCACCAGGGAGCCAGCACCATCACCCAGCAACTGGTCAAGCTGTCCTTCCTGAGCCCGGAAAAAACATTTAAAAGAAAGATCCAGGAAGTAATCCTGGCTGTCCAGGTAGAGCGCCACTATTCAAAAGATGAGATCCTGGAAATGTACATGAACAAGATTTATTTCGGACAGGGGGCATACGGAATCCAGGCGGCCGCCCAGACATATTTCAAAAAGGACGCCAAGGATCTGACCCTGGCCGAGGCATCCATGCTGGCCGGTATTCCCAAAAGTCCCAATTATTACTCCCCGCTGGCGGGCAAGGAAACACCCGATGATCAGCCCCACCAGAGCAAGCTGAGGCAGAAAACGGTTTTGCAGCTGATGGCGGAGTATGGTTACATCAGCCAGTCCCAGGCCGAGGAAGCCTACAACGCACCTTTAAATTACAGCAAAGCGCCTACCCGGTACCCATACCCGTATTTTGTCGATTATGTAACCGAACTGCTGATCAAGAAATACGGCGATGACCAGGTTTACAACTCGGGGTTCAAGGTTTATACCACCCTGGACCCGGATATCCAGACCATCGCCGAGAATGTAATGTCCGACGAGAAAAATTTCCCTCCCCCCAAGGGCAAGGACAAACCCCAGGGGGCCGTGGTGGTGCTGGACCCCTCCAACGGCCACGTCCGGGCAATTGTAGGGGGACGTGAACACACCAGCAGGCTTTGCTGGAACCGGGCCACAAAAAAACCGGGCCGCCAGCCGGGATCGACCTTCAAACCTATAATCGACTACGGTCCGGCCATTGAATTTCTCGGCATGGGGCCGGCCACGGTAATAGACGATATCCCGGTAAAGTACGGCAATTATGAGCCGCCCAACTTCGACAAAACCTTCAGCGGGCTGATCACCCTGCGCACGGCCCTGGTCAATTCAGTAAACATCGTGGCGGTGAAGCTCCTGGCGGACCATGTGACCATCCCCAAGGCGATAGAGTTTGCCTCCAGGCTGGGGTTTGAAATTGACGGCAGGTCGGTGGGGGCCAGCCTGGCCCTTGGCACCGAGGAGGTCACACCCCTGCAGATGGCCGGGGCCTACGGGGCCTTCGCCAATAACGGGGTATACAATGAGCCGGTGGTTATCCGAAGGGTTGAAGGCCCGGACGGCACCGTTCTGGAAGAGTACAAGCCCCGGCCCAGGCAGGCCATGAAGCCCACCACCGCCTTCCTGCTTACGGACATGATGAAATCGGCCACCCAGGAGGGGACCGGGAAAAATGCCCACCTCGGCCGTCCCACCGCCGGCAAAACCGGAACCACCGATGACGGAAAGGATATCTGGTTCGCCGGCTATACCCCCGACCTGGTGGGCGTGGTCTGGCTGGGGTACGACAACCCCACACCGATGAAGGAAGCCTTCGGCGGAGGCTTCCCGGCCAAAATATTTTACAAGATTATGAGCCAGGCCCATCAAAAAATCCCTCCCAGGGACTTTCAGAGGCCCCCGGGGATCGTGGCCGCCACCGTTGACAAAAAGTCGGGCCTGTTGCCCGGCCCCAACACTCCTCCTGAACACCTGGTAACCGACCTGTTCGTGGAGGGCACCGTCCCCACCGCGGTGGACAACACCCATGTGCTGGTGGAGGTTTGCGCCGCAACGGGCCAACTGGCCGGAAGGTACTGTCCGGACAAAGTGATCCGCAACCTGATCAAGCTGCCATACACGGTCCCGGAATACGTGGCCGACTACCACGACCGGGTGCCCACCCAGATCTGCACCCTGCACGGGACCGGAACATCGAAGCCGCCCGGCCAAAACCGCTCCACCGGGCTGGCCGGGCCAGACAATCAGCCGGATTCGGAACCGGAGGACCAGCAGGCCAAACCCGGCAGCGCCCCGCCGGAAAGAAGGTCATGGGGCATTGTCCCCCCGGGCGGGCCGAGGCAATAAACCGCCCTGCGGGCGGCAGAACCCGGAACGGACCGAAAAAAAAGCCCCGCGTTTTGCAACGTGAGGCTTTTTCATATATTCGTCTCTGTCATTGTTTACAAACACACCCTGCTTTTAAGACACGGCTGTAAGCGAGATTCTGTTTTTCAAGCAATCATCTGTCTAGGGATACTTATTATCCCTTCCCCTCAAGGGGATGCCCCTACCCGCAGGGTAAAGCCCTGCCTATTTGGGTTGCACGCCGGTGGAGTTTACCCTTGCACTCACCGGTCACCCGGTGACATGGTTTCTGTGGCACTTTACGGCTACTTGAAACTGCAGGCGGCAGCCTCTTTTGCCGTCGTCAGGTCGCCCTGCCCCGGCTTGCGCCGGGCACCGTTTTATACCCCCAAAGCGGGGACATTCCTCTGAAAGAGATGCGTCCCCTTTCTCAAGTTGGGGACATTCCTCTGGAAGAGGTGTGTCCCCTTTCCTTAGAGGTATGCGTGTCTCGACTTTCCTCTACCTCCGTGACGGAAGCAGCGATTGCTCACCGTACTTAAAAGCATGGCGGTGTGCTTGGAATTATATTATACAATCAGGCCGCCCGGATAGCAAGAGACAGAATTATGCATTCCCGGCCACCCCTCATCGGGGGGAAAAGAGAAATTATGAAATATTTTTGCAAAATAAGACAAATTTCTCATATTATTTGGGACTTTTGGCTCATGAAAAGCGGGACTTTATAAGTTAACATAAAACCTAATAATTTACAGGAGGGGTAACCAATGGGAGAAATGTATATATATGATATCGTGGGACATCATCTTCCGCACCGCCTGATTCGCTCTATGAACATTGCCAAGCTGTTGACCGGCCAGACGAATTATGAAATCATGGTGGCTGCCCTGGAGAGGTATTTTAAAGAACTGGGAATCGGTGAATATGCAGAACACATGGAACTGAACGGCTCCTCCCCGGACAGCAGCTTCCAGCCCAGGGAAACGGACGGCTTTAAATATCTGTACCAAAGAGTGAGAATTAAAAGCCCGGTTGAAAAAAACCTGCTGTAAAAATGCTGCCCTTAATCTAATTGAAAGCGTCATCCAGTTTTTCTGGTGCCACCCGGACCGGGCGGCTTTATTATTCCGGCTTATCCCTGCGGGGCCGTAAATTCCCTGGTCACAACCTGCCCGTGTCCCCCCAGCACTCCCATCTTCTGCCCGTTAAACTCTACCTGAACCACTCCGGCATTGCCCAATCTCAGGGTAATCTTTTCATTGCCTTTAAATTCCTTCATCTGTCCGGCCGGCACCAAACCTTCAAAGGCTTGTTTCCCGTCCACTTCAACGCGCATCCAGCTCTCATTGTCAGTCACACTCAGAGTTATCCTGACTCCCTGCTGTTCCTTCGGAGGAGTTTTGTTTTCCCCCTGTCCTGTTTTTTCCTCCGGGGGTGTCCTTTTCTCCGCCACCACGTTGTTCTCCGGGACAGCGGGAGGGACATTCTTGCGGTTTTCCGGCTGCAGGGGCTGGTAGGCCAGCGCGGCCACCGAGGCCAACACAGCCAGGGCCAGGATCGTTTTAAACACATTTCTGCGGTTTGTCTTTTCAAAATGGGTGTACTTTTCGACAACCGGGTCCTCATCCCTTTCCGGGGGCGGCACCTTTTCCTCGTACGCGGCTATCAGGGGACGGGGGTTCAGGCCCAGGAAGGCGGCGTAATTCTTCAAAAAACCTTTGACGTACACCCGTCCCGGAAGAAGGTCAAAATTTTCATCTTCCAGCGCCACCAGGTATTTCCGGCGGATCTTGGTCTGCTCCTCCACAGTTTCCAGGGACATTCCCTTGGACTCCCTCGCGGATCTCAGGGTATTTCCTATTTCCATGCGGCACACCTCCGTTCACCGGTAGATTGTACTCAGGAAGGCCGGTTACAAACCGGTAAATCTTCTCAACGGCGAAGTCTATATCCGTGGTGTCCACCGAAAGGTCGTATTCGGGCCTGGGACCGTCAGGGTACTTGTACAGGGGGTCGTAATACTGAACCAGCAAAATTTCGGCCGCCTCTTCCATCCGGCCTTCCGTGATCAACCGGCTTAAGGACTCCACCTTCTTGTGCCCCAGGTACTTTACCAGCGCCCTGACCGCTTCTAGCAACTGGCTTTCGATTTCCTTTCGATCACATCCCGATGTGTACTCATCCAGAGAACGCCTGACCCGGACTTCCAACGGGGCGTAGAGGAGCACTTTATACCCCTTTCTCATGGCATTCATAACCGGGGCAGGCACGATCAGCCTCCCCAGCCGCCTGCTCTCGCATTCCACCAGGAATATGCCCCTTGGTTCGGCTTTTTTAAGATCCCTGAAAATTAGTGCCTCGAAGTCCTTCTGGGAAGGGGACGGGGGCAGTCCCACCTTTCCAAACACCGATCCCCGGTGAACGGCCAGTCCTTCCAGTTCCAGCACCGGGAGTCCCTTTTCAGCCAATCTTCTCAATATGATGGTTTTTCCCACACCGGTGAGACCGTTAATGACAACGGCCCTGTGGGGAAGATCGCTGTTAAGGTAGGCGTTTACATAACGCCGGTAGGCCTTGTATCCACCCTCGATGCGGTAAACGTCAAAGCCCATCATATCCAGCATTTGGGCCACAAACTGGCTGCGCAATCCGCCCCGCCAGCAGAAAAGCACCACCTTCTTATCCGGGCCGGAAATACGTTCGTAAGCCCGGATCATCCCGGCAAGTTTCGGGGAAACCAGTTCCAGCCCGGTCATCCTGGCCCGGCCGGGACCGATCTGTTTATATTCGGTGCCTACCTTTGACCTTTCTTCATTGTTCAAAAGACATATGTTATGTGCACCCGGTATGGTTCCTTCCGTAAATTCCCCCTCTGATCTCACATCAACCAGTATCCCGCCGGGAAAGTCGATTGCCTGTTCAACGCTGATGTCTTTTACCATTTATTGACAGCTCCAATTTAATCCGGAAAAATCAATCAACCCCGCAAACATCGAGAAGCAGTTCCCGGGGTCTGAAATAATGCAGGAGGCCTTTCCTGATCTCTTTCTATGTTATCATATCCTCATTCCCTGTTTTAAATTCCGGTTCAATATGCCCTGATCGCACTGGTTTACTGTTTTTACACTATTTGTATTTACTCCCTTATCCAGGTTTCGACAAAAAGCAAAAAATTCCTTTATATGTCAAGAAAATTTTTTTCTGTCCTTGAATATGGATTCATACTGCTCCAAGGTCATCAACACCGGCCTGGGCTTGCTCCCTTCGTATCCGCCGACGATCCCCCTTCTTTCCATGATATCAACCAGCCTGGCGGCCCTGGCGTATCCTATGTGCAGCCTTCTCTGCAGCAGTGAAATGGAAGCGTGGCCGGTTTCAATAAATATTTCCACCGCCCTGGGCAGCAGTTCATCCTCCATGTTATCCTCCGGACCAACCCGCTGCAGTTCCCCGGCCACCGACTGGTCATATACAGGTTCGGCCTGCTTTTTCCAGAATAAAACCAGGCTTTCCACCTCCCGGTCGGAGAGGTAGGCGCCCTGAACACGGATGGGCTTCGGCGCGCCCACCGGGAAAAAAAGCATATCGCCTTTGCCCAACAGCTTTTCTGCCCCGCCCATATCCAGTATGGTCCTAGAATCCACCTGGGAGGACACCGCGAAGGAAATCCGCGAGGGGATGTTGGCCTTGATCAGACCTGTTATTACATCCACCGAGGGCCTCTGGGTGGCGATAACCAGGTGCATGCCGGCCGCCCTGGCCATCTGGGCCAGCCTGCAAATAGAATCCTCCACGTCGGCGGGAGCCACCATCATCAGGTCGGCCAGTTCGTCGATAATCACCACGATGTAGGGCAGCGTCTGGCCGGTGTCCTTCCGGCCCGGGGCGTTATTGTACCTGGCTATATCACGTACCCCTGCGGCGGCAAACAGTTCATACCGGTACTCCATCTCCTTCACCGCCCAGCGCAGGGCGGTGGCGGCCTTCTTGGGATCGGTCACCACCGGCGAAATCAGATGAGGTATCCCGTTATAGGTGGTCAATTCCACCATTTTGGGATCGATAATCAAAAATTTTACCTGGTCCGGGGTGGCCTTGAACAGAATGCTGGCAATCATCGTGTTCAGGCACACGCTTTTCCCGGAACCGGTGGCCCCGGCGATGAGAAGGTGCGGCATCCTGGCCAGGTCCGCCACGATGGCCTGCCCGGCGATGTCTTTACCCAGCGAAACGGTGAGCTTCGAAGCGGCCGACCTGAATTCCTCCGATTCCAATAGCTCCCTGAGGTGCACCATGGTAATTTCCACATTGGGCACCTCTATCCCCACCGCAGCCTTTCCAGGCACCGGGGCCTCGATCCTGACATCCGGCGAGGCCATGCTGAGGGCGATGTCGTCGGCCAGGCCCACGATCCTGCTCACCTTCACCCCCGGTGGAGGGTATATTTCATACCTGGTGATGGCCGGACCCCTGGACACGTGGGTCACCTTGGCCTTGACCCCGAAATTTTCCAGAGTTTCTTCCAGAATCCTGATGTTTTCCGTTATGTCCTTGCCGTTGCGCGTGCTTTTACTTTTTGCCGCCGGCCTGGATATGAGGGACAGAGGGGGCAGCTTGTACTCACCGTGCACCTTTAGCCTTCCATCGGCGCCGGCGGTATCCTCCCCGTTATCCAGGCTTTCCAAACCATACTGGCCCGATCCGCCCGGCCGAAAGGACGCCGCCCGGCCGCCCCGTTGACTGCCGCCGGGCAACCTGTCTTCAGGACCGTCACTTCCGGGACCGTGAACGGAAGGCCTGACGGCGCCGTCTTCCTCGCCGCCCGCCTGGGTATAGTCTACAATTACCGGGGCGCCGTCCTTTTCGTCGGTGATCTCCTCAAACATAAAATCAACCAAGGTGGCCTTCATCCTGCGCAAAACCTTCCGGGCAGCCTCAAAAAACCCCGGGGCAAAGGAATAAAGGGGCATGTCGGCACAAAGAATAAGGCCGGAAAGAGTGAACGCCGCCAGGATAATGACAGTCCCGGCGGTGCCGAAGGATTTGTAAAACAGCAGATAGAGGGCGGCTCCCAGTATCCCGCCTCCCTTTCCGCCAATCCCCTCCTTCCAGCCGGCCCCCGGCATTGCCAGAATGTGCAGGAGGGTAAGAGCCACAAGCAATAAAATAAGCCCTCCCCAGGCCCGGCAGGGAGTCCCCAGCTTCGTCCCCCTGATCAGCTTTATTCCCCAAAAGGCCGTTAAAAAGGGAAACAGGTACCTGCCCTCACCGGCCAGCACCCGGAGCGTTTTCTCCACCAGAAAAGCCACCACCCCCACGGAGGGGTCTAAAAGGCAGACAGCTCCCAGCAGGGCCAGCGCCAGCAGGAAAATGCCCGCTATTTCCTGCTTCAGGTGACTTTCAACCTGGTTCGGTCCTCCCACAATAATTACCTCCCATGGTAAATTATAACATGTAGGACCGGAATCTTATTCATAATTTTGGGTCTTGGGCCTTTTTTTAGCGATCAGCGGATGAGGGCCAGGGCTATTACCGCCGAACCCAGGACAAAACGGTAGGCCACAAAAATGAAAAAATTGTTGGTCACCAGGAAACGAAGCAGAAACCTGATGGCCAGGTACCCAACCGCCGCCGAGACAAGCACCCCGGCAACAAAAGGTACGGTAAGGTCTTCAGGGGTCAGACGGTTGACCTGCAGCAGGCCGGCCCCGACTATAATGGGGGTGGAAAGAAGAAATGAAAAGCGGGCCGAGGTCTCCCTGTCCAGTCCCAACAACCGTCCTGCGGTCATGGTGATGCCGGATCTGGAAACTCCAGGGATCATGGCAAGGGCCTGGGAAATGCCGATCCAGATGCTCTCTTTCCAGCCCACCCGGTCCAGGCCCTTGACGGCGGGCGCGTACCGGTCCGCCACGTACAGGACAATTCCCATCACAATAAGCATTATGCCGATCAAAAGAGGGTTCCTGAACACCGTTGAAATATAGTCCTCGAACAAGTATCCGAAGGCCGCCCCCGGTATGGTGGCCGCCATCAAATACCAGAACAGCCTCCCCGCCCGGGTCTTCCGGCCTGTGAGACCGTCCCTGGCCAGGACGACCCAGTCCTGCCAGAAAAAGGCCAGCACGGCCACCAGGGTCCCGATATGCAAAGCAACGTCAAAGGAAAGCCCCGGGTCCCGCCAGCCAAAAATCCAGGGCGTTAAAACCAGGTGGGCGGAACTGGAAATGGGCAGGAACTCACCCATCCCCTGCACCAGCCCCAGGATTACTGCTTCAAAAAGAGACATCCCATCACCCCTCAGGTCAATAAATAACGACTAAATCATTATAGCACAACACACCTTTAAGTGTAATATTTTTGTTTAATAGTCAGCTAAAAATATCAATTGCTTTGTTTAATGGACTACATGCTTATAATTAAGCCTGAAGGCCCTTTAAGGCCAAGCTACTGTTAAATCTACATAGTTTTGATAAAATATCTGCAATTTTTAGTTTAACATATTTTTAATATTGGTTATAATACATTTAAAATATACCAAAAGCCGAAGGAGATGTATACTCGTGCCATTTGAGGTCTACAGGCCCAGGGGTGAAAAGCAGGAGAAGGCTCCCATAGTATCTCTTTCAAAAACATCTATTGTTTTAAATAATGTCGCCAGGGAAAAACTGGGCACAAACAGAATAGAGCTGGCCTACGACAAGGATGCGAAAACCATCCGGATAAGGGCGGTAGAGGACGGCGGCATGGAAATAAGGAAGACCAAGGTTTTCGGGAAAGGATTTTTCAACCAGTTTAACATTACCAGAAAGGGCAAATTTGCAGCAGAGTACGACCCGGCCGAAAGAGCTTTATATGTAAAACTTTTTTAACCCCGCCCGGCGGGGTTTTGATTTATACGGCAATGTTAATGGAATGACGGGAGGGCGGACCAAATAAAATATAATCGATAGAATTAAGGTTTGGAACGGCCCATGGCCTGATATCTCTTTTTTATACTTATTTATAGGCTTTTTTTCTTTTTTTCTTTCCTTTACATTCTAATGAAACTATGATAAATTATCATTCAAAGGAGGGAGACTGTACTCCGTGGAATCTGAGATAGGTTTCCTATTACTTGGTGTAGTCCCGATGGTTATTGTTATATCGGTTTTCTACCTGGTCTTTCAAAAAAAAGAGGGTATATGGCCCAGTGAAAATTAAAAAACAATTGGCCGCTGTCTCCAGCGGCTTTATTTTTTGCATCCGGACGGGCGCGGAGAAAGGTTTTTTTTTATCTTCGTAGAATGGAATAATATGGAATTTTTCAATTGCAAGGAGGTATAAAATCTTGAATTTTGAACGGTACAGGGAATCCATAACGCACATAAAAAGGCTGGCCGATAATTTTTCGTCCCTGACCAGGGCGGACCTGGCGGAACTCAACAGGTTGAACGTGGAATGCCTGTCCTTTAACGAAGGAATTGTAAAATCCTTTTCAGCCCTGGTGGATGAAATAGAAGAGGGGCTTACCCTATTGCTTGACCGGCTGGACCAGATAAAAAAAGATCTGGCTAAAATCTCAGGACCGGAGAGCACCCTGGGGGACGTCCTGCGGCTGGAGACCGCCTGGGCCAGGACCAGCGCCCTGCGCGACAATATCAGGGCAATGCTGGAGCCCCCGGAGCGGGAACCCGCAGACCGTGGTGAAATTGACGGACACACCGGTTCCTCCGGCGAAATGGAGGGATCTTCCCACAATCTCCGGAATCTCATCGATCAGGCCCAGAAAGAGGCCGCCGCAGCTGCTGAAAAATCCCAGGCGGTTAAATCCGTGCCGGCAGCCAAACCGAAAAAGGAGGAACAGGAAAACAGTCCCTTTCACAAGAAGCCTGCCGAGGCAGGCAAGCCGGCTCCCAAAGAACAGCCTCAAAAAAAAGAACTCAAGGTCCTCTCCCCTAACCACAATGCGGCGCCGGCACCCATAGCCGTAAGCAAAAATATAGGAGAAGCCGAGAAAAAAATAATGGCGGAAATAACAAAAAATATCGAAGCCATAAAAAACAGCAGAAAGAAATAACCCGGTCCCGGCGGGTCCGGCCGGTGACGGGGATCCCCGGGAAGGTTAAATGAAAAAACACGACAATTAAAGGTAATAAAGAAAAAAATTTCCCCTTCGGCAGGATTTTTCGTCGAATTAAAGAACTATAAACACTTGACACTTCATGGAACTCCATGAACTATTCAGTTCCGCCGGGTGGGGGGCAGGGCTCAAGTGATCCAGGACCGGATAAAGAGCCTGAGGTTGCGGTTGGGAATATCCCAGAGCGAACTGGCCAGACGGGCCGGGTACAGCCATGAATTTATCAGCCAGGTGGAGAGAGGGGTGAAGTCGCCCAGCATCAAGGCGCTGCAAAAAATATCCCTGGGGCTGGGCGTGACTCCCTCCGTGCTGATGGAATCAAACCTTTCCGAGGCTGAATCCGAGGAAAAGATCAAGCATGAGGTTGTAAAAATGGTAGACAGGCTCCCGGTGGACAAGCTCAGGATAATACGCGACCTGCTGGCGGTTTTTCCGGAATACCAGGATCCCCGGCACTTCCACGAGAAATTCAAAGAGATTAAGAAATAGACCGGATTTTAAGATTTTAAGGCCTGACAAATAACTCCCTGGCCTCGGCCACCATGTAGAACGATCCGGTGATCACCACCAGGTCGTCGGGACCGGCTTCAGCCATCCCGGACTGAACGGCACCGGCGATGCTTTCCACCGCCAGCACCCGGTCCACGTACTTGCGGGCCTCATCCGCCAGCAGCTGCCAGTCCCCCGCCCGGGGACTGTTTGGCTTGGTGACAATAACCGATGCCGCGACCGGGGCAAGTTCGGCCACCACCTTCGACCGCTCCTTGTCCCCCAGCATGCCCAGGACCAGAACAATTCTTTTTCCCGGAAAGTATTCATCCAGGGCCCTCCGCAGCGATAGCGCCCCGTCGTAATTATGAGCGGCGTCAATGATGACGGCGGGCCTTTTGTTTACCATTTCCAGCCTGGCCGGCCAGACCGTGCGGGCCAATCCCCGCCCCACGGCACATCCCGCAGAAACAAGGTTTCTTTCCATCAACACTTCCACCGCCGCCACGGCGGTGGCGGCATTCACCTGCTGGTGCCTGCCCAGCAGGGGCAGAAAAACATTTTTGTATTCCCCTTTAATCCCGTATATGTCCAGGTACTGTCCATCCAAACCCCGTCCCGACTCCCGCCACCTGACGTCCCTGCCCACCACGGTGACCGGGGCGCCAAGATCCCCGCACCTTTCCAGAATGACTTCCAGGGCTTCACCGGAGGCCGCGGTCACCAGGGGTGTCCCCTTCTTTATAATCCCGGCTTTAACCGCTGCTATCTCCTTTATAGTGCCGCCCAGATATTCCATGTGGTCCATGGCCACGTTGGTGATCACCGCCACCACGGGCTCCGCCACATTGGTGGAGTCTATTGCCCCCCCCAGCCCAACCTCCAGCACAAGAAAATCCACGTTTTCCCGATAAAAATAAATAAAGGCCATGGCCGTTCCCACTTCAAACTCGGTGGGGTGCTCAAATCCGTTCCTGACCATGTCGTCAAGCTGGGGCCTCAACTCGGAAATCAGGTCGGCCACGACCCGCTCCGGTATTTGCTGCCCGTTGATGCAAAACCTCTCGGTATAGGAATGGAGGTGCGGAGATGTGTACAGCCCCGTCCTGCAGCCCGACTCCCGAAGTATGGAATAAATCATGGCGCTGGTGGAACCCTTGCCGTTCGTACCCCCGACGTGGATAACCCTTTGTTTGAGATGAGGATTGTCAAACCTCCTTAAAAGTTCGGTTATTCTCCCGAGCCCGAAATTATAGCCAAATTTCGTCAGGTTCTGCATGTATTCCATGGCTTCTTGATAATTCATTCCTGAACCTCCAGTAACATAAAAGGATCTTCACCGGACAAACCGGGTTTCCGGGACACAAGATACCTTCGACAACTCTCTTTAAAACCCTACCGGAAGATCTTGAGACCGAAAAAGTGAAAATGACCGGAATTTATTTTCGACAAATATGTATAATTATTCCGTTTTGGCACCTATAGTGCACATTATAAAGGGCGATAAAAACAAACAGTTAATAATTATGTGAAAACCGGATGTCGAAACTTTCCACCCCCGGTTACTTTCACTTTCCGGCAAGGTATGGTAGATTTATTAAGTGGGTTAGTTCCGGGAAGTCCGGTTGGTAGGTGGGTGGTTAAATGTGGAAGAAATACTGTCCCCGCTGCCAGAGGTTCAGCTTCAGCGCCTGCAGGGACACCTGGATTTGTCCTTATTGCCAGGAAGATATAAGCAGCCAGCCCGAATATAACATAAACGAATCCGTGCACCAGGGCGGGGAAACCGGGACCGGGGAGATTATGGAAGGGAAAGGCAACGGCAGGAGAACCGCATAGATAACCTGCCGGACCTTCCCCACAGGCGGCAACAACATCATGATCCAGGAAAACCGGGATAACTCCCGGTTTTCCTTTTATCTGCCCGGCCGCCCCAGCATCTTCAGACGCCTGGCTATGGAAGCCTGTTTTTCGGACAGTTCCGCTTCCTTTTCCCGCTCTTTCTCGATTACATCCCGGGGGGCCTTGTTTAAAAAGCCCTCGTTGGAAAGTTTGCCCTTTACCCGGCTCAGCTCCTTCCCAACCAAATCAAGTTCTTTTTCCAGGCGGACGGCCTCCCGGTTCACGTCAATCAGCCCCTTCAGGGGGACGTATATTTCGGTGCCCCTGGCCACGGCGTGGGCCGCCTGTTCCGGCTTTTCCGGAAACGACGCCCTGATTTGTGTCCTGGCTGCGGCAAGGCTCTCCACGTAACCTGACCACTTCCGGACCAGCTCCCTAGTCCGGTCATCGGGGATCTCAAGAAGAACTTCGGCTATTTTCCCGGGAGGCACGTTCATTTCACTGCGGATGTGCCTGACTGAACGGATGATCTCCATCAGTGTTTCCATGTCCTGCTCGGCCCCGGCATCCCTGTAATCCTCCCTGGGAGCCGGCCAGGCCGCCCTCATGATGGTCCGCCCCTTTGGCACCGGCAGGCGCTGCCAGATATCCTCGGTGATAAACGGCATAAAGGGATGCAGAAGCTCCAGGGTCCCCTTCAGGACGTCCGCCAGCACATACTGGACGGTGGACCGGTCCCGGGGGTCATTGCCGTAAAGCCTCGGTTTGGACAGCTCGATATACCAGTCGCAAAATTCGTTCCATATAAATTCGTAGAGAATGCGGGCGGCCTCGCCCAATTCATATTTCTCAAGATTCCCGGTGACGTCCCGGACTGCCGACTGGAAACGGCTGTATATCCACCTGTCGGCCAGGGTCATCCTTTCCCGTTCCGGTTCCGGGCCGTGATCGTAATCATGCAGGTTCATCAGCACGAACCTGGAGGCGTTCCATATCTTGTTGGCGAAGTTCCTGGCCCCCTCCAGCCTCTCGAAGTGAAAGCGCAGGTCGTTGCCCGGCGTGTTTCCGGTCACCAGCATGAAGCGCAGGCTGTCGGCCCCGTGGCTTTCGATCACGTCAATGGGATCCACACCGTTGCCCAGTGACTTGCTCATTTTCCTTCCCAGGGCGTCCAGGACCAGTCCGTGGATTAACACTTCCCGGAAGGGAACGTCGTCCATAAATTCCAGCCCGCTGAAAATCATCCGGGCCACCCAGAAGAAGATGATGTCCCTGCCGGTAACCAGCACCGAGGTTGGGTAGAAATAAGCCAGGTCCAGCGTCTTTTTGGGCCAGCCCAGGGTCGAGAAAGGCCACAGGCCAGACGAAAACCAGGTGTCCAGGACGTCCGGGTCCTGTTCCAGGTTTGTGCCGGAACAGGAAGAGCATTTATCCGGGGCAGTCTTCGAGGCGATTGCTTCCCCGCAGTCCCCGCAATACCAGACGGGGATCCTGTGCCCCCACCAGAGCTGCCGGGAAATGCACCAGTCCCTGATATTCTCCATCCAGTTCAGGTATATCCTGGTAAACCTTTCCGGGACAAAGCGCAGCCTCCCTTCCCTGACCACCCGGATGGCCGGTTCGGCCAGGGGCTTCATGCGCACGAACCACTGCTTGGAAAGCATCGGCTCAATAACGGTGGAGCAGCGGTAGCAGTGGCCAACCGCGTGGGTATGGTCCTCGATCTTGATCAGCAGCCCCAGCGCGTCAAGTTCCTTGACCAGCCTCCTGCGGCACTCCCAGCGGTCCAGGCCCCTGTACCTGCCGGCTTCCTCCGTCATCACCGCGTTCCGGTCAATTACCCTGACCTGGGGCAGGCCGTGGCGGTTTCCCACCTCGAAGTCGTTGGGATCGTGGGCCGGAGTGATTTTAACCGCGCCTGTTCCGAATTCGGGGTCCACGTATTCATCCTCGATAACCGGAATCTCCCTTCCGGCCACGGGCAGGATCAGGGTCTTGCCCACCAGGTGCCTGTACCGCCCGTCCTCAGGGTGAACCGCCACGGCCACGTCGCCCAGCATGGTCTCCGGCCGGGTGGTGGCGATGGGAATGCAGTCGTCGCTGTCCTTCACCGGGTACTTGATATAGTAAAAGTGGCCGGGTTTATCCAGGTGCTCCACCTCTATGTCGGATATGGTGGTCTGGCAGCGGGGGCACCAGTTGGTGATGTAGTAGTCCCTGTAGATGAGCCCCTTCTCGAAGAGACGCAGGAAAACCTCCAGCACCGCCTCGGAACAGCCCTCGTCCATGGTGAACCTTTCCCTGTCCCAGTCGCAGGACGCCCCCAGGCGCCTGAGCTGGTGGGTAATCTGGCCCCCGTACTTCTCCTTCCACTCCCACACCCGGTCCAGGAACTTTTCCCTTCCCAGCTGGTGCCTGGACAGCCCCTCCCCGGCCAGCTGCTCCTCCACCTTGGCCTGGGTGGCTATCCCGGCGTGGTCGGTGCCCGGCAGCCAGAGGGTGTTGTATCCCTGCATCCTGCGCCAGCGGGCCAGGATATCCTGCAGGGTATTGTCCAGCGCATGTCCCATGTGCAGCTGCCCGGTAACATTGGGGGGCGGCATGACAATGCAGAATGGGTCCTTGTCGGGATTCACCCCGGCGTGGAAAAATTTATTTTCCTCCCAGAAACGATACCATTTTGCCTCCACTTCTCCCGGGTTGTAGGCGGTGGGCATATCCGTGCGGGGCTGATTTTTTTTCCCGGTCATGAACACAACCTCCTTAAACTGCCGATTAGCCATAATAAAACAGGAAAACCTTCCGTGTTAAGGACGGAAGGTTATACATCCGCGGTACCACCCTATTTCCGGTTGGGGCTGTGCTGAACTCTCCCGGCTGATGCAGCCGGTGGTGACGCAATCTGACACAACCCTGTACTTGCGCCGGCCCTCTCACGCTGTAACGGGCTTGCCCGGCCCGGCCTACTCCTTTCAGCCGGGCGGCTCCGGGGCGACAGCAATAAACACCGCTAAAGGCGGGCACCTTTCAGCCCTCCGGTATTTGCCGGAACGGGTTACCCTCTCTTTGGCCCCGGCTGTTCTTGCCCTCCCCATCAATGCCATTTTTTGTCTCAACCATTGTAGTACAACATCATATTAACCCTTAAGCCTCCGGCCTGTCAACCTGATTCGGATCCTGCGCTGTGCTGTTAATTACCACATAAACCATAAGCTGGGGTCATATAAATTTATTGGGATTTTACCATTGCAAGGGGGAAGCTTTATGAAAAGATCCTCTGTTCTTTTTTTGGCCGCGGCTATCCTGCTTGCCGTCATCGGACCGGGATCGTTTTACGCCTACAAAATGTTCAGGGAAGCCGGACAAAAATACGAGACCGTGCGGGTTGCCGAATCCCGGCCCGAAGCAGGCAAACTTCCCCACTATCTGGCCGAAAAAATGTCTCTTTACGGGGAGCAAAAAACAAAGATAAAGCGGGTGGACTGCGCCGGTGACCGGGAGGCCCTGGCCGCCCTGGAGAGCGGAAGGGCCGATGTCGCCCTGGTGGAGTCTTCCAGCCTGGTCATCAAGAGGGCCTCCGAATTAAAGGAGGGCACCGGCCCCGTGGCCTTCGCCTCCCTTGACCGGGGGACCGCCTACCACCTGCTGGCCAGGGAAGACAAACCCATGGCCGACATCAGGTCCCTTAAAGGCAAGACGGTTATTGCCGGCCCTCAGGACTCCCTGGAAACAGCTTTCCTGGAAAACGTGATCAGGGAGGCGGGTATCAGTCCCTACGAATCGGTGACCATAATCACCAATATTCCGGAAGAAATAAGGATAGGGGCCTTTAAGGCCGGAACCAGCCACTACCTCCTGGTGGGGGAAAAGGACCTTGCCCCCGCCCTGGCCCGGGGTTTCTTTCAGGCAAAAACCATGAAAACGGAATTTCCGGTCTTTGTCTGCGTATCCACCCGGGAAATCATGAGGGACCGTCCGGAGGCCCTGCAAAGGTTCACCAATGCGCTTTACATGGCCCAGATCTGGCTCAAGCACCACACCCCCGCGGAAACCGCCGGGGCGTTGGGAAGCATACCCGGAACCGGCAAGGATTTCTTCCCGGAACTGGTGGCCAGATGCTATGCTCTCGGAAGCATTCCAGAAACGCCTTTGATCCGTGAAAAGGACATGGAAACGGTGATAAAAATACTGGATCGCTCCAGGGAAATCCCCATGCCGGTCAGCGGCAGCGACCTGGTTACCGCCCGGTTCGCCGAAAACTCGGTGAAGACGGTCCGGTACATCCCCGAAGACAGGCAAAAAACCTTCCTGCAGAGGCTGAAATTCTGGGATTGATCCCGGGGAGGGATTGGGAATTGGCTGTTTCCACAAATTGTTATTCTGAGTTCTGAGTTCTGAGTTCTGAGTTCTGACCCAATACTCCTTCTATTAAGCTCCAGATCTCCTCCCGCCCCTGGCCGGTTTTGGCCGAAAACACCGCCAGGGGCTTTTCGGCGTCCAGCCCCAGGACCTTCCTGATCGCCCTGACCTGGTTGCCGGCCTGGTTTTTGGACAGCTTGTCCGCCTTGGTGGCCACCGGGATTACCGGAACCTGCTCCCGCTGGAGCCAGCTGTAAAGCTGGATATCCATCTCCGAGGGCATGTGCCTGATGTCCAGGATCAGTACCACCCCCGCCAGGTTCTCGCGTTTTTCCAGGTAATCCCGGATCAATACGCCCCATTCCCGCCTCATCTTTTCGGGCACCCGGGCGTAACCGTAACCCGGCAGGTCCACCAGGCGGAAGGCGCCGTTAATGAGAAAAAAATTGATCAGCCTTGTTCTCCCGGGAGTGCCGCCGGTCCTGGCCAGCCCCTTTCTGTTCACCATCCGGTTTAAAAATGAAGACTTGCCGACATTGGAACGCCCGGCCAGGGCAATTTCCGGAAGCTTGCCGGCCGGGCAGTCTTTTAAACTGAAGGCGCTCTTGATGAACTCGGCGGAAACTATTTTCATGGATGGATCCGGGGTCCCCCCTCTGTCTGAACTATATTGCTTAATTCCACCATTTCCGGCGAAACCACCACCGGATCCTGATCCAGCACGTTCTCCGGTTCACATTCTTCCTTGATCAGGGCTATATCCAGAACCTCATCCATATGGTCAACCAGCTTGAATTCCAGGTTCTTCTTTACGTTGGCCGGCACTTCATCCATGTCCTTTTTATTATCTTTGGGCAAAATAATCACTTTTATACCTGCCCGGTGGGCAGCCAGCACCTTTTCCTTGATCCCCCCCACCGGCAGCACCCTTCCCCGGAGAGTGATTTCACCGGTCATGGCAACATCGTGGCGGACTTTATGTCCGGTCAGGGCCGAAGCCAAAGCGCAGGCCATGGTTATGCCGGCCGAAGGGCCGTCCTTGGGGATGGCTCCTTCCGGAATGTGAATGTGAATGTCATTTTTCTCGAACATTTCTTCCCTGATATTCAGTTCGTTAGCTCGGCTGCGAACGTAGCTGTACCCGGCCTGGGCCGATTCTTTCATCACGTCCCCCAGCTTGCCGGTCAGGGTAATCTTGCCGTTGCCCCTGTAGATCGAGATTTCAATGGCCAGGGTGTCGCCGCCGGCCTCGGTCCAGGCCATTCCGGTGGCCACGCCCACCTGGTCCTCCTGCTCGGCGATGCCGTAGCGGTAACGGGGTATGCCCAGGAAGTTCTCCAGGTTTTGGGTGGATATCTTCACCTTCCTGGCCTTGCCGGCCACAATCTGCTTGGCCGCCTTGCGGCACAGGGTGGCAATGCTCCTTTCAAGGTTCCGGACACCGCTTTCCCTGGTGTACTCCCGGATGATTTTCCGGATGGTGTTTTCCGAGATGTTCACCATCCCGTCGGTCAGCCCGTGTTCCTTGATCTGCTTCGGCACCAGGTGGCGCAGCGCGATCTGCACCTTTTCTTCCTCGGTGTATCCGGAGATGTGGATCAATTCCATCCTGTCCAGCAAAGGCCTGGGGATGTTGTGCTGCACGTTGGCGGTGGTTATAAACATTACGTTGGAAAGGTCGAAGGGAACCTCGATATAGTGGTCGCTGAAGGAGTTGTTCTGCTCCGGATCCAGCACCTCCAGCAGCGCCGACGAGGGATCGCCGCGAAAATCCATGCTCATCTTGTCAATCTCATCCAGGAGGAAGACGGGGTTTTTCGACCCGGCGTTTCTCATCCCCTGGATGATCCGGCCGGGCAGGGCTCCCACGTAAGTCCGCCGGTGTCCCCGGATTTCGGCCTCATCCCTGACTCCGCCCAGGGAAATGCGAACGAACTTGCGCTCCAGGGCCCGGGCTATGGAACGGCCCAGGGAGGTCTTGCCCACGCCGGGCGGCCCCACGAAGCAAATAATGGGACCCTTCATCTTCTTGGCCAGCTTCCTGATGGCCAGGTACTCCAGGATGCGCTCCTTGGGATCCTTAAGGCCGTAGTGGTCCTCCTCCAGGATCCTTTCAGCCTCGTTGATGTCAAGCCTGTCCTTGGTGCTCTTGCTCCAGGGCAGAGCCAGGATCCAGTCGATGTAGTTCCTGACCACCGCAGACTCGGCCGCCATGGGAGGCATTTTTTCAAGCCTCTCCACCTCTTTGAGGGCCTTTTCCTCCACTTCCTTGGGCAGCCTGGCTTCGGCGATTTTTTCCCTGTATTCCTCGCCCTCGGCCACCCGCTCGTCCTTTTCCCCCAGTTCCCGCTGAATAGCCTTGATCTGCTCGCGCAGGTAGTATTCCTTCTGGGTCTTTTCCATCTGCTTGCGGACCCGGATGTTGATTTTGCGCTCCAGTTCCACGATCTCAAGTTCCTTGGCCACTATGGCGCACAGGCGCTCCAGCCGCTTGACAATATCCACGGCCTCCAGAATGCTCTGTTTTTCCTCGATCCTCAGGGCCAGGTGGGAAGCGATAATATCGGCCAGGCGTCCCGGTTCCTCCAGGTTGACCACCGAAACCATGGTCTCGGGAGGAATGCGTTTGGACAGCTTGACGTACTGCTCAAACTGGTACACCAGGTTCCTCATCAGTGCTTCGATTTCAGCCGTTTTATTGAGATCCTCCGAATACTGGTCAATCTCAACCTTGAAAAACGGTTCCTGGGCGATATATCTTCTTATCCTGGCCCTGCAAAGGCCCTCCACCAATACCCTGATGGTGCCGCCGGGCAGTTTCAGCAGCTGCTTGACCTCCGCCACCGTTCCTACCTGGTAGATATCATCCTCTCCGGGATCATCCGTCTGGGCTTCCTTTTGGGTAGCAAGAAAGATCACCCGTTCGTGAAGCATGGCCTCCTCTATGGCCTGAACGGACTTCTCCCTGCCCACGTCCAGATGGATAACCATGTTCGGAAACACTAAAATGCCCCGGAGAGGTAGCAATGGCAACGTTCTCTTAAGCGGTTCCAAAGCTACACCTCCTTTTAGGAATGTACAGTATATTTTGCTGCATACGTATAATACATTCTACCACACGTTTTTGCGACTCGCTATAGCAATAACTGTAAGATAATAAAGAAAACCCACGGTATGTGGGCTTTTTTATACATTATACGCAGGTATTTTCCTTTTTTGACGCACACTTTTCACGGCGAGTACACGCGCTCAGTTTCCTTCCAGGGCTATCCCCCGGTTTTTGCCGCCGGCCACGGACGGCCCCAGCCCCCTGGCCGCAAGAATCTCGGCCTGGAAGGGGGAACCGGGAGCCCTGTTCGGGGAGGGTCGTTCCACCAGGGCCAGGTCCAGCACCTCTTCCAGCTTTTCCACGGCCACCACCTCGATGTCATCCAGGTTCGAGAAAATGTTCTGGTAGTTTTCCTTCGGCACCAGGACTCTCCTGGCGCCGGCCTGGCGGGCGGCATCCACCTTGGCCGCCACCCCGCCCACCGGCATGACCAGACCCCTGATGGACACCTCTCCGGTCATGGCCACCAGGTTGTCCACCGGGATTCCTTTTATGGCCGAGTAAACAGCCGTGGCCAGGGCAATCCCGGCTGAAGGGCCGTCAATGGGAACACCCCCCGGGAAGTTGATATGGATGTCGTAATCCCTGGGGTCTACATCCGTGGCGCGGCGCAGGACCGTGAGCACATTTTCCACCGATCCCCTGGCCATGCTTTTTCGGCGGATGATCCTGCCGTGACTCCCCAGTTCTTCCTCTTCAACAACCCCGGTGATGATTAACTGGCCTTTTCCCTTGGCCGCCGGCATGGCGCCGACCTCCAGTTCCAGCAGGGTCCCCATGTTCGGCCCGTATACCGCCAGGCCGTTGGCCAGCCCCACCTGGGGGCAGGGCGGAACCTTCTTCTCCGGGCGGGGGCTGTAACGGCCGCTGCTGACCACCCACTCCACATCGGTGGCCAATACACCCTCACGCCCCTCGGTAATCGCTATCCCCGCGGCTATCTGGACGATGTTCACGGCTTCGCGCCCGTTGGAAGCGTACCTTTTAATTACTTTCAGGCCTTCTTCCTCGATGGGCAGGCCGATTTTCGCCGAGGCGTTGCGGGCTATAATTTCAATTTCATCGGGCAAAAGGGGCCTGAAGAATACCTCAAGGCAGCGGGACCGGATGGCCGGGGGTATTTCCTCCGGTGTCCTGGTGGTGGCGCCGACCAGCCTGAAATCGGCGGGCAGGCCGTTTTGAAATATATCGTGGATGTGGGAGGGTATATTGGTGTCCTCCGAGCTGTAATAGGCGCTCTCCAGGAGCACCTTGCGGTCCTCCAGCACCTTTAAAAGCTTGTTTATCTGGATGGAGTGGAGTTCGCCTATCTCGTCGATAAACAGTATCCCGCCGTGGGCCTTGGTCACCGCTCCAGGCTTGGGCTGGGGGACGCCGGCCATTCCCAGGGGGCCCGCCCCCTGGTAGATGGGGTCGTGCACCGAACCAATCAGGGGATCGGCGATTCCCCGCTCGTCGAACCTGGCCGTGGTGGCGTCTACCTCGACAAATTTGGCGTCCTCCTTGAAGGGTGAGCACTGGCTTTTTTTGGCCTCTTCCAGCACCAGCCGGGCCGCCGCGGTTTTGCCCACCCCGGGGGGGCCGTACACAATGACATGCTGGGGATTGGGGCCGCACAATGCTGCGCGAAGCGCCTTCAGCCCCTCTCCCTGGCCAATTATATCCTCAAAGCTGGTGGGCCTTGTTCTTTCGGCCAGGGGCTCGGTCAGGGAGATGGAACGCAGGCGGTTCAATTTCTCCAGTTCCTTCCGGGATTCCCTTTCCACCGCCCCCTTGCTTCCCTGCTGGGCTTTCAGCAGGTTCCAGAAATACAGGCCGATGATTACCGCGAAGAATACCTGAATAAAGGTAAGAAAACTCCCGATTCCGATGCCTATTTCTCCCACAGGGAAAGGGCCTCCTCGCACACTCTTTTTACTTTACCATTTATTATTACAAAGATTTACATTTTTTATCCTCCCGGCAGGAAAGATTTTCAAGGACCCTTTTCCTGAAAAAAAAAGCGCCTTGCGGCGCCCTGTTCTGTTTCTGTCAAGCGGTTTCTTCCTTCTTCTTTTTGCGGTCCACGGAAACTACCAGCGGTTTTTCCTTCTTCAAAATTACATCCCTGGTGATCACGCACTTGGCTATATCCTGCCTGGATGGGATCTCATACATCACATCCAGCATGATTTCCTCCAGAATGGCCCTCAGCCCCCTGGCCCCGGTCTTCCTCTTGAGGGCTTCCTGGGCCACCGTCTTCAGGGCATCCGGCTGGAACTCAAGGTTGACCCCGTCCAGGTCGAACAGTTTTTCATACTGCTTGACCAGGGCGTTCCTGGGCTCGGTGAGAATCCTGACCAGGGCGTCCTCGTCCAAAGCGTCAAGGGTGACGATGATCGGCAGACGTCCCACGAATTCAGGAATCAAACCGTATTTAAGCAGGTCTTCGGGCAGGATGTGCTTGAGGATGTCGCCGATTTTCTTCTCTTTGTGGGTATGGATTTCAGCCCCAAACCCCATGGTCTTCTTCCCGATCCGGTTCTGGATGATCTTGTCGATGCCGTCGAAGGCGCCTCCGCAGATGAACAGGATATTGGTGGTGTCAAGCTGAATAAACTCCTGGTGCGGGTGCTTGCGGCCGCCCTGGGGAGGCACGCTGGCCACGGTCCCCTCCAATATTTTGAGCAGGGCCTGCTGCACTCCTTCACCGGAAACGTCCCTGGTTATTGAAGGGTTCTCCGACTTCCTGGCAATCTTGTCTATCTCGTCAATATACACGATCCCCTTTTCGGCTTTTTCCACGTCATAGTCCGCCGCCTGGATCAGCTTCAGGAGGATGTTCTCAACGTCCTCGCCGACATAACCGGCTTCGGTGAGGGAAGTGGCATCGGCAATGGCAAAGGGAACGTTTAAAAGACGGGCCAGTGTCTGGGCCAGGAGGGTCTTGCCGCACCCGGTGGGACCCAGCATGACGATATTGCTCTTTTGCAGCTCGACGTCATCTATCTTGCCGCCCAGGTTTATTCTCTTGTAGTGGTTGTAGACCGCCACGGCCAGGGATTTCTTGGCCTGCTCCTGCCCGATCACGTACTGGTCGAGGATCCCCTTTATTTCCTTCGGCTTCGGAATATCACTCAGGTCCAGGCCCAAGTCTTCATTCAGTTCTTCTTCGATTATTTCATTGCAAAGTTCAATGCACTCGTCGCAGATATAAACCCCGGGACCGGCCACCAGCTTTTTCACCTGGTCCTGCAACTTGCCGCAAAATGAGCACTTCAACTGACCCTTCTCGTTAAACATTTTTTCACCTCTTTCTCATACCTTCCTCGCTTACGCCTTCCTCGGCCGGTACACCTCGTCTATGATGCCGTACTCCTTCGCCTCCTCGGCGGACATGAAGAAGTCCCGCTCAGTGTCCCTGGCCACCCTTTCCAGGGGCTGCCCTGTATGCTTGGAGAGCAGTTTATTCAAAATCTCTTTCATGCGCAGAATTTCCCTGGCCTGGATGTCAATGTCCGTGGCCTGCCCCTGGATCCCGCCGGCGGGCTGGTGAATCATGATCCGGCAGTAGGGCGTGGCAAAGCGCTTGCCCTTAGTGCCGGCGCTGAGCAAAAAGGCTCCCATGCTGGCCGCCTGCCCCACGCAAATGGTTGAAACGGGGCACTTCACATACTGCATGGTGTCGTATATGGCCATTCCGGCGGTAACCACGCCGCCGGGGGAGTTGATGTAAACCTGGATATCCTTCTCCGGGTCCTCGGCCTCCAGGAAAAGCATCTGGGCGATGACCAGGTTGGCCACATGGTCGTCGATGGGGCCTCCCACCAGCACGATCCTGTCCTTCAGCAGCCTGGAGTATATATCGTATGCCCGCTCGCCGCGGTTGGTCTGTTCAACCACAATAGGCACCAGCGTAGACACTTTTCCATCCCCCTTTTATGATTATACTGTGATTTTGGCATAACCCTTCATAAAATCAGGGCTATTCATTGCCGGAATCCTTTGCGTCTTTTGACTCCTTAACAAGGGATGCCTTTCCCACCAGGAACTCTATGGTCTTTTCCCGCAGGATGCTCTCCCTGATCAGATCCATCTGGTTCTGGCCCTCCAGGATCTTTCTGACGATTTCGGGGTCCTGCTTCATCTCCCCGCCCATCCGGTTGATCTCCTCGGTTAACTCCTCTTCGCTGACGGTAAGATTTTCGGCCTTGGCTATGGCATCCAGGACCAGGGAATGCCTCACGCTCTGTTCGGCGTCGGGGCGCACCCTTTCCTTGAGGCTTTCCACCGTGGAGTTGGTGTAGGTTAAATAACTCTGCAGGGAAATGCCCTGTCCGGACAGCCGGTGATCCATGTTCCTAATCATTTCTTCCACCCGGTTGTCAATCATTTCCGGGGGGATATCCACCTCGGCGTTTTCCACCGCCTTGGCCACCGCTTCCCTGCGCACCTGGGCCTTGGCCCGTTCCTCGGCGGCCTGTTTCAATTTATTCGCCAGGTCTGCCCTTAATTCCTCCAGTGTATCGAACTCGCTGACGTCCTTGGCGAACTCGTCGTCCAGCGGAGCCAGCTCCTTGCGCTTGATGGATTTCACCGTGACCGTGAACACCGCCGGCTTCCCGGCCAGTTCCTCCCTGCCGTAATCCTGGGGAAAAGTTACATCGATATCCCTGGTTTCGTCTATATTCATGCCCACAATGGCATCCTCAAAACCTGGAATAAATGAACCGGAACCGATTTCCAGGGTGTAGTCGCTGCCCTTGCCGCCTTCAAAAGGCTGGCCGTCAATTTTTCCTTCGAAGTCAATCACCGCCAGGTCGCCCTTTTCCACGGCGCCCTCCTCCAGGGTGACCAGCCTGGCATGGCGGTTCCGCAGGCGTTCCAGTTCCCTCTGGATGTCCTCCTCGCCGACTTCCCTGTCGGGATCCGTGATTTCAAGCCCGGTGTACTGTCCCAGCTTAACCTCGGGCTTAACCACAACCTTGGCCTTGAAAACCACCGGCTTGCCTTCCTCCACCTGAACCAGTTCCAGTTCCGGCTGCGTCACCGGCTCGATACCGGTGTCCTCAACGGCGCTGAGGTAAGCGTCCGGTATAATTATTTCAACGGCCTCATCATAGAGAGCCCTTTTCCCCACATAGCGCTCCAGGATAATGCGCGGCGCCTTTCCTCTTCTGAAGCCCGGTATATTTACATTCTTGACTATTTTTTTGTAAGCCTGATTGATGGCTTCGGAGAATTTCTCCGGTTCAACCTCCACCTGAAGCAAAACAGTGTTTTTCTCCAATTTTTCCGCGGTAGCCTTCATCGCAGCAACGATCCCCCTCGATCCCATCCAAAAATTTGTTCCGGCGCCACAAGCATACACAACTAGGACGATTTGCCAGGCATGATTATTTTTCCACTTTATTATACCGGATATTCCACCTGCCCGGTCAATCCCCAAACTTAATATCTGTTTATTATAATCCCTCCGCTGTAATATGACAATATCCAGATTATAAATTCAACCAGGCATGTTTCACGGTGCAAGGCTGTAAAGCAGATTTTAATAAAAATTGGAAGAAAATTGCCTTTTTTTATACAATATCTGTTTCCATGACCCTTCTATCCCCCCACTTTGCCGTTGACGTTTTCTTCAGCCCTGTGTGATAATTATTTTGTTATGCATTCAGTATAACTTAATCCCCAATGGGACGGGCCCGGGAATCGTTCTATCATTTATCTTTTTAGGGGTATAATAGATATGGTGGTGAGTTTTCCCGTTTAGAAAAAGGCGGCAAAAACAGACAGCTGCACGAATGAAAAGGAGGATTTAAGTCAAATGAGCGTTCAGGTAAAGGCCCCCATGGTGGGGAAACTGGTATCCGTCGATGTTAAACTTGGCGACAAGGTTAAGCAGAACGATGTTGTGGCAACCATAGAGGCCATGAAAATGTTTGTCAAGATATATTCACCGGGCGAGGGAGAGGTAAAGGAAATAAAGGTTTCCCCCGGCGAGGTAATCAATCCCGACACCGTGATCATGGTGCTGGAATAGCATACATAACCGGGGCTGCAAGTTTTCGGAATACTCACCATTGGCCCGGACTGTCCGTTAGCCGGACTTTTAATAGATCCGCCGTTGTGAATGTCTTCGCCTTCACCGCGCCTCGGCGGGCCCGGTTTTGCCGTCATTTTTCCGCCCTGGCCGAAGGGGCGTGAACCGATTGTCCGTCAGTTAGAATGGCCTGTAGGCGAAAAGGCCCGGAGACGAAGGTCCCCGGGCTTTTTTCTTTTTCATTTTATAGGAGGTACCGTCAGTCCACCACTCCGGGTCCCTCTTCCAGCAGTTTCGACACAGTCACCAGTTCATATCCCCTGGCCTTCAGGCCCTCGATAACCCTGGGCAGGGCCTCGGGGGTCTGCAGGCAGGTATCGCTGGCATGCATCAGGATAATGGCCCCGGGATGCACCTTATCCATAACCCTTTGCACTATGGAGTCAACACCGGGCTTCTTCCAGTCGAGGGAATCGGCGCTCCACTGGATGACCCTGTAGCCGAGCTGGTCGGCCACTTCCAGGACCATATCGTTGAAGGCCCCGTTGGGGGTCCGGATCAGGTTCGGCTCGACCCCGGTCACTTCCTTTATGGACCTGTGCGCGGCCATAATCTCATCTCTCACCGTCTCCCTGGACTCCCGGTCCAGGTCGATGTGCCTGTTGCCGTGTGAAGCGATTTCATGGCCCTCCTTGACCAGCCGCCGTGGAAACTCCGGATATTTGGCCGCCCAGGGCCCGGAGAGGAAAAAAGTGGACTTCACGTTGTATTTTTTAAGAGTGTCCATAACCGGTCCCGGCACTTTGGTGCCCCAGCTTATATCAAAGGTCAGGGCGGCCACCTTGCGGTCGGTCTTAACCTTGTATATGGCGTGGGGCTTGGGTTTAACCGAAGACACGGGCCTGACATCACCGGCCAGCATCAGCCCGGCAAAAACCAGCCCGACGGCGGCCAGCACCGGGGCAAATGCCAAACAGCGCCGTATTTTTTTGAAATCAAGAAAATATACCCTCATGTTTATCCCCCTCGCCGCGGTATTAACAGATTTTACCTGGTATAAGCATATTGAGATTACTTTTCCAATATGCGGAGTTATTGTCCTTCCAAAATAAAAAGTTACCGTTATATTAAAACCACCCGGGCAGTCAAAATGCGACCTTGAGGTGATTCGATGCGGGCTCCAGGGAAAATAAGCTGAAACGGGCTGTTGTCAAGTAACCCCTGCCGACATCGATACAGGCCCGTCCAACATTTGCCTTCCCTTTTCCGGCGGTTCCCCTTGACTTCCCGCCCCCGATACGGCATAATAGTATGTACAGCGCACGGGCGGGTAGTTCAGTGGGAGAACGTCTGCTTGACACGCAGAAGGTCGGAAGTTCAATTCTTCTCCCGCCCACCAGGAAAGTAAGCCCTTCGGGAAACCGGAGGGCTTTTAATTTTGAAAAGGAGGAAAAGGGTGTTTTAATGACTAAAATATTTTAATAATTTTGAGAAAAAGGGGGGTCTCCTGCGTTGGAATCCATAAAATTACCCCAGGGCGCTTGGTTCGAAGAAAAGGAAATCGAACTCCGGTTTCCGGACGGCTGGGAAATAGAGGTTTGCGGGTCCCCGTCCGACGGCATGGGGCCGCTTTCGGACGCGGAAATAAAGAAGGCCCTGGCCTCGCCGGTGGGCACCGGCACCCTGGCGGAACTGGCCGCCGGCAAAAAGGACATTTGCATTTTGTTTGACGACTTAAGCAGGGGCACCAGGGTTTACGAACTGGTTCCCCACGTGCTGGAGGAACTGGCCGGGGCCGGGATACGGGACGACCAGATCCGCTTCATCTGCGCCCTTGGAAATCACGGGGCCCACACCATGGCGGAGTTCGCCAAAAAATTGGGCCGGGAAACAGTGGCCCGGTTTCCGGTGTTCAACCACAACCCCTACGAGAACTGCCAGCACCTTGGGCAGACCAGCAGGGGGACACCGGTGGCCGTTAACGCCGAGGTGATGAAATGCGACCTGAAAATAGGAATAGGCTGCATCACCCCCCACCCCTTCAACGGATTCGGGGGAGGCGGGAAGATACTGTTCCCCGGGGTGTGCTCGGCGGAAACAGTGCTGGGCAACCACGTTCTGTCGGCCTCGGCGCTGATGGGTTCGGGCCTCAACCCGGTGGACGGCCTGGGCAGGTTCGAGGGCAACATAATGAGGGAGGAGATGGAGGAGGTCTGCCGCATGGCCGGGCTTGACTTCATCGTAAACGTCCTGGTGAACAACAGGTGCGAGACCGTGGACCTGGTGGCGGGGCATCCAATCGGGGCACACTATGCCGGAGTGGAAAAGGCCAAGAAAATATACGGCACCCGTTTTGTCCCGGACGCGGACGTGGTGGTGGCCAACGCCAACTTCAAGGCCTGCGAGGCGTTCATAGCCATGCTTTTCGCCATCAAGTCCCTTAAGCCCGGCGGTGACGCGGTGGTTATAACCCACACCCCCATGGGCCAGATACCCCACTACCTGCTCGGGGCCTTCGGAAAGTACATCGGGGGAAGGCTTTGGAACCCGAACAGGGGGGCCATGACGGCGGGACTGGGCAGAATTATCATGTTCAGCCCATACCGCTGCCGCACCGACGAGGACTGGTTCGGGGGCTACGGCCGGGTGCAGTGGGCGGCTGTCTGGGAAGACGTGATCGATTTGCTGAAGGACCGGGGGCCGGGGACCAGGGTTAACGTGTTCACCGACGGCACAATACAGTATTACCTTCCCTGATCGTTAAACCGTAGAAGCGGGGCGGAAACGGAAAATGTGGGGTGTCATCACCACAGTCTTTTTATTGTTGTATTTTTTCATGAGTTACTACATAGGCCGGAAGGGATTCATCGCCCTGGGCAGACCTGCCTCCGGCCTTAACCGGACAATATACTGGGTCTTTTTTTCACTGCTGGTGATTCCCTTCCCGGCGGCGGCATTGAGCGGGAATTTTCTGCCTGAAACAGCCGGGCAATGGCTGGCCGTCTGGGGCGGCTATTCGGTGGTCGGAGTTTCGTATATTTTTTTGTTGGCCCTGCTGATAGATATACTCCGGCTTCTTGACAGACATACCGGTTTTGTCCCCGCGGCAATCAGGGAACATAAAAAGACACCTCCGGTTATAGCTTCTCTGGCTTTAACGGCAGTTGCGGCAATCCTGGCTTATGGCAGTTGGAACGCCCGCAATCCGGTGATAACAGAATATGATCTTACGGTGCACAAGAAAGCCGGCTCCCTGCAGCAGATCAAGATTGCCCTGGTTTCCGATATTCATTACGGCCCGGTCGTAGATATCCGGAGAGTCGAAAAACTGGCCGGAATAATGAACGAACTGCGGCCGGACATAATTTTACTTGCCGGCGATATTACCGAGGGAGTCCCGCGGTTGGAAAAGGTCCGGGAGTTTACCGGCTTAATGGCCCGGATGCCGGCAAAGCTGGGAATATTCGCCGTTACCGGAAACCATGACCGCGGACTTCGCGGCAATGACGGAGAATTGTTAAACTGCTTTAAAGAAGCGGGAATAAATATCTTGAGGGACAACTGCGTTAAAATTGCAGACAGTTTTTACCTCGCAGGAAGGGACTATCCGCGGCGCCAAAGCGGGCAGGGAAGGAAGGACCTGGCAGACTTGCTGAAAGGGATCGACCCTTCAATGCCCTTGATTTTATTGGACCACCAGCCCGTTGACCTTGAAAAGGCCCGGGACTGCGGCGCGGACCTGCAGCTCTCCGGACACACCCACGTGGGGCAGGTATTTCCCGTCAATCTCATTACCGGACAGTTGTATGAACTGGACTGGGGCCTGCTCAGGAGGGGGTCCTATCACCTCATTGTTTCATCCGGTTACGGCACCTGGGGACCTCCTCTGAGAGTGGGCAACCGACCGGAGGTGGTCAGCATTACAGTGAAATTCAGGGACGAAGGGAATACGGAGGCGGCAGATCCGCCCCCGTAACCGCGGATACTCTCCAGGCCGGTACAAATTAAAGAAGACCGGCCCCCTCAACATAAAGCCTTCCGGGGTAATCGCGTCTGCACCCGGGGGGCTTTTTTTTACGCCCGGCCGGTCAGCCCGCCGCATAATGGTTATGCCGGCTTCAGGCAGGTTTTTGACGACCGGGAAGATAAATGGTTTTTTATCCCACCCCCTATTGTCTGCCCGCCCCTGCGTATTATCAACTAGGTGACCGACCCGTCAACCATGATTCCAGGTCAAAATCATAATGAATGCGGGGTGATGTGAAGGCCGGTGAGTTTTTCGAGCTATTGGAACGGCGGGGCAGGTAAAACAATCCTGCCGGAACGGCCCGGAAATTGTCCGTCGGAAAAATCGGCAGGGCAAGTTTTTGAGACTTCAGGTTTCAGGGGGGATTTTAAGTTGGGAAAAATTAAAAAAATATTTATTGTACTGGCGGCAGTTAGCCTTACGGTAACGCTTTCCGCGGGCAGCGCCCTGGCTAATCCCAGGTGGAAGGAACATCCCTGGGGAAAAGGTCAATACAAGGCAAACGCTTTTAAAAAGGTTCTGTTTACAGATATATCAGGACACTGGGCGGAACAGTCCATTGTTTTCATGAACGCCTGCAACGTGATTAAAGGGTACGGCGACAACACCTTCCAGCCGAACAAGCCGGTCAACAAGGAAGAGGCCATCACCATGATTGTCAGGATGCTCAATGGCGATGTTTCCTACCAGCCGCTGCCGGGCAAGTACAGGACCGGCAACAGGGCGTCCCAGTGGGCCATGTCGTACCTCGAAATGGCGGTTGAAAAGGGTATCCTCAGCGAAGTTGAAATCAATACCCTGGCCTTTAACAAACCCGCCCAGCGATACGAGGTGGCGGTATGGCTGGTAAGGGCCCTGGGGCTGGAAGACGAGGCCATAGAAAACGCGGATGCCGGCCTGGGCTTCAAGGATGAACCGGCCATACCGGCCTGGGCCCGCGGCTATGTAAAGGTTGCCACTGACGAGAACATCATCAGGGGCTACCCCGGACAAGTTTTCAGGCCCGGCGCACCCATAACCAGGGCCGAGATGGTCACCATGCTGGCAAGGGCCAGGGAAGGATCTGAAATTCCTTCTCCCAACCAGGGATTCAGTTTCATCAGGGGCACGATTATAAAAGTAGATGAAGACGATTATTCAATCACCGTCCGGAAGGCCGCCGGACCCCGTACAGGCGAACTGACGGTGGACGTGGCCGACGACGCCTTTATCTACCTGGACGGCAAAACGGCCGGACTGGAAGACCTGAAGAACGGGTACGCAGTGAGCGTTTTGGTAAACAGCGGGAACGAGGCCATCGTGATTATGGCCCGCAGCATTGGTGACGGGGCTGCGGACGAGGACGAAACAGATAATGTCGAGGGAGTGGTTGAATCCATAAGTTCTTCAAGCATCACCGTGAAGGTTGACGGGAAGCTGAAGGTCTACGCCCTTGATAAAAATGTCGAGGTGGAGGTTAACGGAGAGGAAGCCGACCTGGACGATGTTGAAAAGGGCTACGATGTTGAAATGACCCTGGAGGGCGGCAAGGTGGTCAAAATTGAGGCCGAATCGGGCGAATACGAGGTTTCCGGCATTGTGGAATCGGTGGGCGACGACACCATCACGGTCAAAGTCAACGGCGTGCTCAAGGTCTACGAACTTTCCGAAGATGTGGACGTAACCCTGGACGGAGACGACGCCGGCCTGGAGGACCTGGAAAAAGGCTACGAGGTCGAACTCACCGTTGAAAAAGGAGAAGTTACGGAAATAGACGCCGAGTCCGAAACCATAACCTGCGTCCTGGAATCGGTGGGGTCGTCCAGCATCACCGTGAAAGTGAACGGCGTTTTAAAGGCGTACAGCCTGTCAAGCGGCGTTGACGTTATAATTGACGGCGATGAAGGGGACCTGGACGACCTGGACAAGGGCATGGACCTGGAACTTACCATGGAAAACGGCAAAGTCATCAAGATCGAGGCCGAATCGTAAGCTTGAAAATCAACAGGCCCGAAATCCGCCGGAAATAAAAAAACGAAGCCCCTTGCCCGCCGGGGAGAGGCGCCGCCGGAGAGCGGCCCTCACCCGGCGGGTTTTTATTTAAATGGGCAATCTTTAACTTGTTTGCCTTTTATTCGTTACTAATCCTGTCCGCATCGACAATAGCCATGGTGCACCGGGAAATGCACACCAGTTTTTCCTCCTCGTCGGAAATCCTTATTTCCCAAACCATCGTGGTACGCCCCTTGTATAAAGGAACGGCCCTGGCCCTCACCGTCCCGGACCGCTTCGGCCGCAAATGGTTGGCGTTTATTTCCAAGCCTACGGGCAATTGTTTTTTCGGGTCCAAATTGAGATATGTGCCCGTTGAGGCTGCAGTCTCGGCCAGGACCACCGAGGCTCCGCCGTGAAGCAAGCCCAGCGGCTGGTGGGTCCTTGAATCTACGGGCATGGTCATAATAACCAGGTCCGGACTCAGGTGTTCGGCTTTTATCCCCAGCAAACCAACGATACTGTTGCCAAACACGCTCTGGTAGTCTACGGTGCCGGTCACGCTCAACAACTCCTTCCGGCGGCCCGGGATGATCATGTCACCGCCAAATGCAGGTCCCTCCGGCCGCGGATCACGCTTTCGGGGCCAGGACGATCCTGGCGTCGGCGGCGATCACCCCGTTTCCGGCTGCCATCAGCGGATTTATGTCCATTTCCTCTATTTCCGGGTGGCCATCGATAAAATCGGAAAGTTTCATCAGAACGTCCACGACGGCATCCTCGTTCACCGGCGCAGATCCTCTGAAACCCCTGATCAGCGGGTAGCCCCTGATCCCGGTGATCATGTCCCTGGCGTCAATTTCGGTCAGAGGCACAATCCTGAAGCACACGTCCCTCAATACCTCCACCAGAATTCCTCCCAGCCCGAACATAAGCATGGGGCCGAACTGGGGATCCTTGGTCATGCCGACAATCATTTCGGTACCCCCGGAAACCATCCTCTGCACGGACACGCCTTCCACCCGGGCCCGGGGATACCTTTCCAGGATCCCGGCCATAATCTTTTCATAAGCCTCCCCGACCTGTTCCGGGCCGGACAGGTTCAGCCGGACGCCCCCGGCCTCGGTTTTATGCAGGACATCCGGCGATACAATCTTCAGGACCACGGGAAACCCCAGCTTCATACCCAAAGAAACGGCCTCCTCCCTGGTCCGGGCAATCAGCGTCTCGTTCACCGGGATTCCCGCTTCCCTGAGAACTTCTTTGGCCTCGACCTCGGCCAGGATGCTCCGGCCTTGACTTTTGAACCGTTCCAGAACTGAAGCCTTCATTTCGCACCTCCGGCCTGCATCCTTTTTCTGTTCAGGAAGTAGTTCACCAGCTTGCTCACGGAAGTTGCGGCGCCTCTTACCGACGAGAAGACCGCAATTCCATGCGAGGCCAGAAACTCGCGTTTTTCCAGCAGGGTTCTCCAGCGCAATTCACCGGTATGGGACATTCCCAGCCCCGGGTTGGCAACGGTGGCAACAATGGGCTTGATTCCCGCAGACAAAATATTGAGGTATTCGTTGGTCTCCATGGTTATAAGCTGGCTCCACATTATATCGTCAAAGGGGTTTTCCTCGGTGACGTTGCAAATCAGGAAGTCGAAACCGCTGCTCCGGGCCATGATCTGCATGAGCTCTCCGGGCATAAGGCCGCTTCCGGAGAGAATCGAAAAATCTACCGGATTTCCCAGCCAGTTTTCCAGCCTGGGTTCCCTTTCCCTGATCAGCCCCCTGACGTCTTCGGGAAAGTCGGCCACTTCCAGCCCAGCCTGCTCGCACTCGTCGGCGGACAGCACCACCTTTCCCCCGCTGCCCCCGATCACCCCGACCCGCTTCCCGGTGATTTCCGGCAGAAAGTTGAAGGCCACGGTTAAGTCCACCAGTTCGTCCAGGTCCGCGGCCTGCACGGCATTGCACTGCCGGAACAGGACTTCCCAGGCGCTGGTGGACCCGGCTATGGAGGCGGTGTGGGAAAAAGTGCTCCTGTTCCCGGCCCCCGTTTTCCCGCCCTTCAACACCAACACCGGCTTGACGGCCGCGGCCTCCCTCAGCGCTTTAAAAAACCGGCGGCCGTCCCTGACGCCCTCGATGTACATGACTATCAGGCCGGTTTCACGGTCTCCGGCCAGGTACTCCAGGAGGTCGGACTCATTTATCCCTGAGGCGTTGCCGTAGGAGACCACCTTGCTGAAGGCAACCCCCCTCAGCGAGGCATAGCGTATAAAATTAATCGAAAGCCCCCCGCTCTGGAATATGCCGCCCACCCTGCCAGGCTTCCCGGGGAGTCCGTAGGCGTAGGAAATTCCTTCCCCGGGGTGGTAGAGCCCCATGCAGTTCGGTCCGAGAAGGATCAGGCCCAGCCTGCGGGCCTCTGAAGCTATTTCCTGCTCGATCCGGCGGCCCTCCTCGTCCCCGGTCTCGCTCATCCTGGCGGTAAAGAGGTGCACCCCCCTCACTTTTTTGGCCGGGCACTGGCGGATCAATTCCGGCACGTGCCCGGCGGCCACGCACGAAATCACGTAGTCCACGTCCCCGGGAACATCTTTCAGGGACGGGTACGATTTAAACCCCAGCACTTCACCGTTCCTGGGATTCACCGGGTAAAGGGCCCCCCTGTACCCGGCCTTGACAAGGTAGTCCATGAACAGGTAACCGAAAGTGTTTGGAGTATTGGACGCCCCCACCACCGCAATTGACCGGGGATGGAAAAAAAGGTCCAGCCTTTCCGACATCGTTGTTTCTGTTTCTGTCATCTGCCTGCCGAACCTCCGTACAACATGTGGTTTAAAAGTATATTGGGCTATAATTCAACAAATTCTTTAAGGATAAAAATATTCCTCCCGCAAAAATTAAACATTGATCAATACTGCAAAAAAAAACCGGAATACCGGGGTCACTAAAACGTCGGGTGATTTAATGCACCCGGCCCATGTTTTACGTCGGACTCCTCACGGCCTAATGGACATAACCGATCTCCTCCGGCAAGAATGGGGATCCTGGCGACCCTGAGTCCTGCCCGTTCAAGAAAAAAGGCCCCCGTCAAACAACCAGCCATTCCCTGGCTTCCAAGCCCAAAGCCACCGAGGTGTCCTGGACCCGTACAAATCGAAGAAGTACGGGGCGTATTTGACCAGGTTTTCAAGGAGTTCTTTATCCTCGTCACACAGCCTCTGTTGTCCGTCCGGGTCATTCGCCGCCGGCGGGGACGCCTGGGCGGGTGCCGTTTGGGCATATGGTGGAACTGTAAAATCACTTTTCACAACAGGAACCCCTTAAATGTTAAAATTATGCAACTGTAACTTGTTATTGCAAAAAATGTGCCATATCAAAAAATGTTTAAAAATCAGTTTTTTCATCGCATCCTGTTTCAAAATGGAAAACTGCGGTTTTCTTTTTAAAACCAGGACTAACCGCCGGCAATTACCTCTCTGTCCAGCACGCTTCCCTTGACGCCGATTTTTACTGTTTCCACAGGAACATCGATTCCGCTCCTTTCCAGGGCCTCCCGGACAATCCGCACGAATCCGCTGCAGCAGGATATTTCCATGTAGACCACGGTTATGCTCCTGACGTTGACGCTCTCAAGGATCTGTTCAATCTTTTCCACGTAGGCCGCAGCGTCGTCAAACTTGGGGCAGCCGGCGGCCACCGCCCTTCCCTTGATAAAGTCTCTGTGCAAGTTGCCGTAAGCGAAGGGAACACAATCCGCCACCAGGACCAGGTCCGCGTTTTTCAGAAAATCCGCGGCCGGCGGAATTAAATACAGCTTCACCGGCCAGTGGCCCAGGGCGGAAAAGCCCCCGGCCTCCCCGGCCTGTTCATCCCGGTCTTCCGCGGCCGGTCCTGCCTGTCCGGCGCTGCCTTCATTCCCCCAGCTCACCACCTGGCACGATGGACACCCGGAAGAGTGCCCGGCCCGGTCAAAGCCCGGATCCTCGATCCCGTGGGCGCGCATGTGCTCCCGGTGTCTTTCTGCAAGTTCGGGCGATTGCTTTTCCAGGTGGGCGATCACTCCCCTGGCGTCGTAATCTTCGGCCTCCCTTTCCTCCACCCGGAGCGCCCCCTGGGGGCAATGTCCCAAACAGGCTCCCAGACCGTCACAATAACTCTCCCTCACCAGCCTGGCCTTGCCCTCCACGATCTGCAGGGCCCCCTCGGGACAGCCCGGCAGGCACAACCCGCAGCCGTTGCACAGTTCCTCGTCGATCCGGATGATTTTTCTTTTCTTTTTAGCCATTTTCATCAACCTCCCTGATCAGATCGGCAATTTTTTCCCTGAGGATGTTTATCACCCGCCGGTATCCGGCGGGATCTTTCCCCCGCGGATCGGGAATGTCCCACCGGATGACCCTGGCCTTTTCCAGTCCCGGGGGGAGATCCACCTCCGGCCCCAACAGGACGTATATGTCCGCAGCGCCTATTCTTGACAGGTCCTTCGGCTTGCCGCGCCAGGCAATGCCTTCGGCGCCGAGGGCATCCACCGCCCCCTGGTCAACGGCGCTTCCCGGGCTCACCCCCGCGCTCACAAACCCCAGTTTTGGGGAGGTGTTTATCTCCTTGGCCAGGGCCTCGGCCAGCACGCTCCGCACCGCGTTCTCAACGCCCACAAAGGCCACCCTGAAGCGCTTCAGCTTCCTGTAAAGATCCTCTCCCACGCAGTACTTGGCGTACTTGCACCACTGAATGCACGACTCCAGGTCGTTGTAAACAGTAAATCCGCATTTGTCGCAATCCACCTTCACGTCGTTGGAGAAAACCTCCACCTCATTGCCGCACTCCGGGCACTTTTTTATTTTCAGTGTGGGAGTACCCGCCAGCGATCCCGGGCACCTGTTCAGCAATGGTATTACCCCCCTGCTTCTTTTTCTGTAATACTAACCGTTTTATCAGTTATTGGGAATTTTCCAGGTCACAAAAATAGAGTGATCTTTGTCATACTTCACCGCATCCTCACCCGTCTCGCCCAAATTTAATTTTGACTTCCGGCACGCTAAGTGCTATTATATCACTGTCCATTAATTAGGTTTTGTCTTTTCCCTCTCTCAATTTTCATTGGTTAGGGAGCAAAATTCCTAATGCCAATGGATAAAATCACCAGGGAGGTTTTTTAATGTTTCAGGACCGTAAACTGACATGTCGTGATTGCGGGACGGAGTTCATTTTTTCTGCTTCGGAACAGGAATTTTTTGCTGAAAAGGGGTACACCAACGACCCCGGCCGCTGCCCCGGGTGCCGCGCGGCCCGCAAGGACAGAAGGGGCGGCCGCTACGGGTACGGCCGCCAGGAACGACAGATGTATCCGGTTGTTTGCAGCGCCTGCGGCAAGCAGACCGAGGTCCCCTTCCAGCCCACCGAAAACAGGCCGGTGTACTGCAGGGACTGCTACCGGCCTTCCCGCTACTAGGGAAAACAACCAGCCTGCCGCAAACATTCACGCGGCAGGCTTTTTTATCTACGGCCCCGGCGAGTTCAGTTTTTATAAAGACTCCCACGGACAAAGCTTTTTTTCCGCCCACTCCAGGACCAGGTACAGAAAAAATCCCATCAGGCCCATGGCTATAATCCCGGCAAACATCACGTCCCACTCCAGCCTGGCCCAGGCCTCCATCAGGTAGTAGCCGATACCGCCCGCACCACCCCGGCTGGCTAAGGTTTCAGAGAAAAACAGGACGGCTATGGCGGTTCCCAGGCTGATCCTGAGGGCGGTCAGGATTTTCGGCAGGCAGGCCGGAAAGATAACGTGGCGGTAAATCTGCAATTCACCGGCGCCCAGGGAAAGCACGGAATCCACCATGCTTTTGTTTACCTGGCGGGAGGCATCCCTGGTGGTGACAAGGATCTGGAAAAAAACAATAACCGAGATCAAAAATATCTTTGAAACGTCCCCAAGCCCCAGGAGGGTGATGACCAGGGGCAAGAATATGATCTTGGGAACCGGGTAGGTCAGGTAGACAAACGGGGCGGCGTAGCGGTCCAGCCTTTCAACCCGGCCCAGGACCATACCCAGGGCCACTGCGGGCACCAGCGCCGCCGCAAGACTGACGACCACCCTGTATGTGCTGACCAGCAGGTGGGCCCAGAGGCCTTTTCCCATTTCACGGCCGAAGGCCAGGAAAGACTCGCAGGGCCCCGGAAAATAAGGCTTGTTCAGGGACAGGGAGGCCAGTCCCCACACGGCCAGCAGAAGAATTACCGCCCCGGCGTAGTCCGCCGCAACATGTTTTGGTTTACTGTGCACTGTTACCCCGCCCCCTCTCGATTATCTCCCGGACCAGGGAGCAGCGGTCGTAAAAGAGGGGCTGGCGGCGGTAATCCCGGTCCCCCATTTCATAGTTCCGGACGGTGTGCAGGATTCGTCCCGGCCCGGCAGAGAAAATGAGGATTTTCTGTCCGAGAAACACGGCTTCTTCTATGTTGTGGGTAACCAGCACCATGGTCGATTTCTTTTTTTTCCAGAACTCCAGCAGGGTGTCCTGGAGGCCTTCCCTGGTCAGGGCGTCCAGAGAGGAAAACGGTTCGTCCATTAAAAAAAGGTCGGGCTTCAAGGTCAGCGACCGGGCTATGGCCACGCGCTGGCGCTGACCGCCGCTCAGCTGGGCCGGGTAATGGTCCCTGGCCTCCCAGATCCCCAACTCCTTCATGGATTCCTCGGCCGCCGCCAGGCTTTCTTTTTTGGGAACCCCCCTGATTAACAGTCCCAGGGCGGTGTTTTGCAGGGCGGTCTTCCAGGGAAGCAGGCCGTAGTCCTGGAGGATCAAGGCAGTCTCCCGCCTTTTCGGCCGCACGGGTTCCCCGTTGATGTTCACCTCTCCCCGGGTATGCTTCAGCAGTCCCGCCAGGACGTACAGCAGGGTGCTTTTCCCGCACCCCGACGGGCCGATAATGGCGCAGGTATGCCCCTTTTCCAGGGTGAATCCGACGCCGGTGAGGGCTGTTACCCGGGTATTTTTGTTCACGTAAGTTACTTCCAGTCCGCTGACCTTGATCATGTTATTTCGAAGGGGGCAGGAGGTCCACCCTGGTCAAATCCTCGTACCTGAACTCCTGTTTTATAAGCCCCTTGCCCATCATCCATTTGACCACCTTCTCGACCTGCTTTCGATCGGGCGGCTGGGGCGCCGGATAGCGGTCCACTTTGAACACCTCCAGGGCTTCCCTGGGAACCCTCGCTTTTTCCACCAGCAAAGGCCTGAAGGCATCCGGGCTGCCGTTGATATCCCCGGCCGCTTTGCCGTAGGCCTTCAGGAATTTTGTGACCGCCCCGGGATTTTTGGCCAAAAAGTCATCCCGGAAATAAATAACGGTCTGGGACAGGTTGGAAGCGGTATCGTCCGCCACCAGCCGGGCCCCCTTGGCCTCGGCCAGCGCCGCCAGCGGGTCGGGCAGGCAGGCCGCCTTGATTTTATTCTCCAGAAGCAGGTTGAACCGCACCGGTATCTTCGGTATGACCTCCTTCTTTATTTCATCGGGCTTCAGTCCCTGTTCCGCCAACAGGTTGTCCACGACGTATTCAATAATAGAGTTGGCGGAAACCGCCACCGGCACGTTTTTTAGCTGTCCGGGCACGGTAATCCCGGAACCGGGGGAAGAAAGGATGGCGAACCTCCCCTCCTGCCCGGTCTCACCCAGTCCCAGCGACACCATCTTCACCGGAGTCCCGCTGTTGTTCAATGCCGCCACGGCCAAAACGTCCCCGAGGGTGCCGTCTATTTCTCCGGCCTGCATGGCGCTGTCTCTTTCCACCGCACTGTCGAAATTAATCAGGTCCACACTGATGCCTTCCGACTGGAAATACCCTTTGTCCGAGGCTACATAAAACGGCAGCGATTCCACAATGGGCAGCAGCCCTATTCTGATTTTGTCCTCTTTTTTTCCGGCGCAGCCCGCCGCCGCCATGACTATGATCAGGAGCAATAAGGCCAGGCAAAGATGCTTTTTAAAACGGCGCAAAACCCGGGCACCTCCCGCATGTTGAATTCAATTTATTTTGGGGTTCTGTTTCCGTAAAAAAATACGAACACGCACAGGGCAATAAGGCCGACGGCTCCAGCTATATACGCCACACCGGCCGCAAAGTCATTGCCGGACATCCGGATCAGGCCCGCCCAAACCATGCCGACACCCAGCAATACCGAACCGGTGACAAGAAAAACAGACCTTATTTTTTCCATTAATTTTCTCTCCTGTCATTTCATTGCGCTTAATGGCTTTCAGCCTGCATTTATACATAAAAAACGCCTTCCCGGTAATTATAATAAAGGTTTCATAAAATTAAAAGGAGGATCTCGCAAATGACCGTGGGTTCAAAAATGCACCAAACCCTGGCCAGCCTGGAAGGAGCAGCCGCGGATCTCAAGACATACGCCCTGGAGACCCAGGACCAGTCGGCCCAAAAAATGTTCAACGATTTGAATAGGCAGGTGGAAAATATTTGCCAGGCCCTGAGGGGCAGGGTGAATTACATTGAAGAACAGGAGCCCCAGTACAAAATGAGGAAGGAATAAAGGGAAGGCTGCCGTCAGTTGAGCGGCAGCCTTCCCCTTGTCAGCGGAAGAGGACAGATTATATGTCCATCACCGACTGGGCCACGTCGAGGCTGCAGGCCTTGTCCCCGGTTTCGCCGATGACCGCCAGGTCGGACCTGCCGTCACCGTTAAAATCGGCCACCAGGGGGACACCCTTCGGGCTTGAACCCCACGGGCCGAAATCCCCCCGGTAAACAAACCCCCGGCCGTCGGAGGTGGCGACCTGCCAGTGCCCCGCCCGGCTGTACAGGACCAGGTCGCATTTGCCGTCCCCGTTGACATCGGAGGCAAAGGAAACCCAGCGGTTCCCGGTTCCCCAATTTTTTGCCCAGTCGCCGTCAGGGGTGAATTTTTTCCCGGCCGGCCCCGCCAGCAGAACGCTCCAGTCTCCGCTGGCGGTATCATGCACGGCGATATCGTCCCTGCGGTCTCCGTTAAAATCCCCGGCCAGGAGATTAAGGCTGTTCCCTTTCAGTAATTCAAGGCTTTGCCATTTGACTTCCCTGAAACCGCCCTTGTCGCTGCTTAAGGCGGTTCCTATCCTGCCGTTTATCCGGTCATGCACGGCCAAGTCGGCCATTCCGTCTCCGTTGAAATCCCCCGCCAGCAGGCAGTCCGGTTTCAGCCCCTGAACAACCGTCATCACGTTCCCGGCCAAAAATTTGTCTCCCGTGTTCTCCGCCAGTTGTATTGTTCCAGAGCCGGGATTGAATATTAACAGGTCATCCTTTTTATCTCCGTTGAAATCACCGGCCAGAACCGCCGCATCGGCATCCGGGGCCGGACCTTGAAAATCGACCCCCCGGTCGGCAAAGGCCTTTATTCTCCTCGGAATGTACCAGGAAGCGGTATAGTCGTACATCCGCCACTGGTTTAGATTCCTGTTCCAGACCAGGATTTTTTTCCGGCCGTCTTCACCAAACCTGCCGGCCAGGCAGGCATAACCTTCGCCGAAGGGAAACCCCTCCAGCCTGTGGGCGGGAACAAACCTCACCAGGGAGTATACAGAAACAAAGGTGTAACCTTTTTCTTTAAAGGCCCTGATCAAAACGTGCAGCGGAGAATTTTGATCGTATACGTAATACACTTCTCCCCTGGCGTTGTATTCTTTGTACAGGTACTTGAATTCCCTGAACGGGTGGTAGAAGAATGAAGCCAGGTCATTCTCCAGGTGATCCAGCCTTCGGATCATTTTTTCCACGTCGCCGTCCCGGTCTATATTCCCCAGGGGCGCGGGGACGGTGACAAAGCCCCGGTAGCCCCGGCCGGGGTAATCGGTGACTTTATAGTTATTTGCCACTTCGCCACGGTGTTTGTTTTCGTACAGCAGGCCGGCCTGTTCTTCAAAGGCCGGGTACTGCTTTATGGAGGCGGTGTAATGGGGAGTTTCCCAGAAGGCCGGGGTGACGCCGGCCTTTATAAACAGACTGATCGCCCTGTCGATGCGGTCCCTGGCGTATTCGTAGGTGTTCGGCGCCGCCGGGCTGACCTGCGGGTCGTAAAATTCATAGCCCCAGGCGCTGGGGTCGCGGCCGGTCTGGTGGGTGTACCCGTGGATGCCTACTATGCCGCCCATTTTTTGAATATTTTTGATGGTGGAAACAAACTTCGCCGCATATGGAGAATCGTCGGCGATACTGACATCATAGCCCTTTTGGGGCACCACTATGCGGGGAATCAAAGCTATATGAAAAGGTATCCCCTCCTGGTGCAGGTATTCGGCAATGGCATAGAGTTTATGGAGCCCTTCATCGCTCTGGTAAGGCCCGCCCGGCCCGACGTCCTCCAGCCTCAAAAGCGCCGGCTTGACAGCCTTCCGGGATCCGCCGCCCTCATCCGGCGGCGTCCGGCCCTGAACCTCTCCGATTTCGCGGGTATCGACACATCCGGAAAAAACGAGTGCAACCGTACAAGCCGCAAGTATTACAATTTTTTTCAAAATCAGAACTTATCACTCCTGTATGCTACTTGAAATATGGATATTTGCCAACCCGGACAAAATTCCTTCAAGTGAAAAAAATTGATTTGCGGCGTTAAAATTCCGGCGGGGCCGGTCCCGGGACCGGCCTTTCCTTTGCCGCGCTTTTGTGCCATAATTAAACCAGCGGTATTGACGCGGCCTTCAACGACCCCAACATATGTTTGTCCAGGGAGGTATGCCAATGCTTTGCCCAGCCTGCGGGACTGTGGAAATGCATGAAGTTGCCAAGCAGGGGGTCCTGATCGACGTTTGCCCCCGGTGCCGGGGAGTCTGGCTGGACCGGGGGGAACTGGAAAAACTGCTGTCCGCCGGGCGTTCAGCGCACCAGGATTACGACGAGATATACGGGGACAGGCACCGCCCCGGGGAAACCCGTCCCCGGGAAGTCGGCCACAAATATGACCGTCATCATGATCACGATAATTACAAGCACAAAAAACACCGCAAAAAGAAGTCCTTTTTCGATATCTTTGAAGAGATCTTTGATTAAAAAAAAAAGCCGGACAGCCCCGAACTGATCAAAAGCGGGGTGCGGGCCGCAAGTTTCCCGGCCTGAAACAGGACGGCAGTTCCACCCGGCCGGCCTGGTCCTTACCTCACCAGTTCATCGGCCAGTTTTGCCAATTCCCCGGACATGGTTCCCAATTGATCGATTCTGGAGGCTATTTCCCCGGCTGAGGAGGCCTGGTGCTGGGAAACCGAGGAAACCTGCTGGATCCGGGCACTCAAATCCAGCACCGTTTCCTGTATTTTTTTCAGCTTACCGCTTATATCCTTAACCGAACTATTGGTCTTGGCCGCCAGTTTGCGGATTTCTTCGGCCACAACGTTGAACCCCTTGCCCTGGTCGCCGGCCCGGGCAGCCTCGATGGACGCGTTCAGTCCCAGCAGGTGGGTCTGGTCGGAAACCTCCTTGATCAGTTCGATGACCTGGTCCATTTCCCTGATTTCGCCGCTGATCTCCGAGGTGTTGCGGGCCAGTTCCTGGGCCGCCGCAGCCAACTGTTCCGAGGCGCTCATCAGGTTGTTGCTGCTGTCAATTATGCCGGCCAGGGAGCTATTCAGGTCAACAGCCATCCTGCTGACCTTTTCCTGGGTGTCGACGGGGATGCCGATGGCGATGGTGCCGATAACCCTATCATCATCCTTTATGGGAATGCCGATGCCGATAAAGGGAGTGCCCATGACCTCCCTGGGAATGTTTTTAACCACCCGTTCGCCTGTTTTGATGCAGGTTTCGGCGATGCTCCCGGGCTTGATGGCGTCCCCGGCCTTTAACCCCAGCTTGAGCCTTTCACTGGGGGAATGGTAAATGTACTTTTCCGTGTCCGACAGCGAGAAGGACGGATCATCGCCCAGCACCTGGCGCAGGTAGCGAGTCACTTTCAACAAGTGAGTCAAATCATTTTCCGGGCTGAATTGTGTCCCGTTAGCCTGTTCACTCACGCAACCACCTTCCAAATCAAGGTATGGCTATTTTCCCTGGAAGAACCAAAGAACCGGGGCGGCGCCGATATTACAATTTTCAGGATAAGCTATTTTCTACCTCAGCCCGTCTTCTCCTTTGACCTCATCCACCTTTAAACCGCCGACCCTGGCCAGAGGGCGGCCGGAGTCTGTTACTGCAACGATTAAAACAAGTTCGTCTGCCCTCGGAGCGTCGGGAACGCGCACTTCCATGGCGTCAAAGTGAGAACGGACGAAGGCCGCGTTTTTGAAATGCAGCGGGACGTCTATGGCCGCCCCGGGATATCCCAGTTTTTTGGCCGACGGGATAATGGCCTTGCCCCCGCCCACGTTGTCCCGCATGGGCTTGCCCAGCTTTGGGTGCATAAGGGCCGCGCAGTGTTCCAGCTCTCCCAGTTCCCCGGCAATGGCCGCCTTCCCGTAGCTGTGCACTGCCGCCGGCTCAATCCCCAGGGCCGCCACCGCCCTTTTGGTCAGCATTTCCCCCAGTTCCTCGCTCCAGTCAATCAGCAGGGAAAGGTCCTCCTGGTATTTGCCGGCAAAGGGGTTCTTGAAGACGGCCGCCGCCGCCGCCTTGCGGGCGGGCTTCTCCAGGCTTTTCCGCCCCTCGGCGTGGACTTCTTCCACTATGGTGTAAATCTTACGGATTTCTGGTTTGTTGTTCATTTTATATCCTCCCCGGTGTTATGCTGACTGTGTCTTAGTGTCCGGAATCCGGCCGGAGGAGGGAAGGAGGGTTCCCCCTCCCTCCTTCCAGGCCTTTTAGATGGCGTTTTTCTCCTTCAGGGCGCCGTTCACATAATCCATAAATTCATTGGCCTTTTCCCTGGGCGGGGCGGTCAGCAGACTGACAATAATGAAGAGACTGGCTGAAATAATCCCGCTCCAGACTCCGGGCCCCCATCCCAGCGGCCTGACGCCGCCGAACTGGAACCAGAAGGCCGCAATCCCGCCCACCACTATGCCGGTGATGGCGCCCGCCGCCGTGCCCCTCTTCCAGAAAAAGGCCCCGATTATGGCCGGCACGATCACCAGCAGGCCGGCCGAGGAGGCCACCGAAAGAACGGCGATCAGCCCCAGCCTCAAGGTGGCGAAGAGGAATGCCGCAATGGCGAACAGCGGCACAAACACCCTGCCCACGGCATACAGTTTGCTTTCTTCAATATTGGGGTTGGAAACCTTCAGTATGTCCTGTGCAACCATGGATGACAGGGTAAGGATGATGGAGTTGGTGGTGGAGACGGCCGCGGCCGTTATGCCCACCATCACCAGCAGGGCAATGACTGCTGGAATGACGTCAAGGGTCAGCAGGCTGGGGGTGGCCAGGTCCCCGCTTTTAAGGCCGGGAATCAAAGCCCGGGCCGAAAATCCCCAGATGATTGAGATGAAAGTGTAGATGAAACCGAACACCAGAAAGCCCACCAGCATTGTTCTCATGGCGCCCAGTGATTTTGGAATAAACAGGCGCTGGCTGACCTGCGGGTTGGAGAGGCAGAAGAAAAACCAGGGCAGGGCCAGGGCCACAAAGGCCTTCATATTGAAGTACCCCGGGCCGGGAACTGCCAGCCACTTGGGGTGCTTGGCTGCCAGGACGTCGAAAAGCCCCCCGAAACCACCGAAGGCGCCGTATACTACACAGAGGACTGAAATGGTGGCCACTATAATCATCAGCAGGGCCTGAAGGGAGTCGGTCCATGCCACGGCCCTCATTCCTCCCATGTAGGCCCAGATGATGGTCACGAAAGTCGCGATGACAAGCCCCGCCATGAACGGAATGGCCCCTTTGGACATGCCTTCCATCAGCGTGCCTATGCCCATCAGCTGCACGGCGCTGTACGGAATCAAAAAGATTATGGAGGCGACGGCGGTGACGGCCTGCAATGCTTTGCTCTGGTATCTGTCCCCCAGCAGCTCGCAAGGCGTTATATAACCGTACTTTTTCCCCGCCAGCCAAAATCTTGGGCCAAAAAAGGCAACCAGCACCAGCCCGGACAGGTAGATCAGCTCAAAACCCCAGGCGCCCACTCCGCCGACGTACGTCAGACCGGCCAGGCCGACCATCATGAAAGCACTGTAGGTGGTGGCGCTGTACGTGAGGGCGGCCACAAAACCGCCGATGGTCCGGTTGGCGATAAAGAAATCGGCCACCCCGTGAGTCATGCCCCGCTTGGCGTAAACAGCCACCACGGTGCCCAGTATAAAGTACAAAGTTACGGCAATGTAGATGTACGAGGCCTTCAATTTAATCCCTCCATCTCTTTGTAATAATAACAACACTGATGATGGCCGTTACGGCGAACAATCCCCAGTAAAGGAACGCGCCGTAGACCTTGTAAATATCAGAGAGCAAATAATAGGGAACAAGATAAGCTGACAAGACAAGGATGAAAAACCATATTACCCACCCTATGAGTTGACCTTGCACCATTTCCACCTCCTTATGCACCTAAATATTTCATTCATCTGGACTCTTATGATCGCCTTCGGCGGTCAAAGCCGCCAGAATTTTTTCCGGTGTAACGGGAAGATCATAGAACCTTACACCCAGGGCGTCAGCCACCGCGTTGGCAATGGCCGCGGCCGTCGGAATCAGTGCCGGCTCTCCCACTCCTTTTGCCCCGTAAGGGCCGGTAGGTTCCGGATCCTCGACGATGATGGCATGGATCTCCGGAGCGTCCAGGCTCATGGGCAGGATGTACTCCGCATAGCGGGGGTTGCCGACCCGCCCGCGGTCCACCTTCACCTCCTCCAGCAGGGCATAGCCGATTCCCATCAAGCACCCCCCTTCGATTTGGCCCTCCACCGCCTGCGGGTTCACGGCCCGTCCCACGTCATGAGCCGCCGCCAGGCGCAGTACGCTCACTTTCCCTGTTTCGGTATCCACCTCCACCTCGGCCACCTGGGTGGCGTAGCTGTAGGTGGCGTAAGGGACACCCTGGCCCGCTTCGTCCAGCCCGGTGGTTAGCGGGTTAAACCATCCGCTGCCCAGGGTCAGTTTCCCCTTTTGCCGGCAGCGGGCCAGGATATCTTTTACCGTCACCGGAGTCCTTTCCCCGCCCCGCCAGACATACCCGCCGCCGAGGCCCAGTTCGGAAGCCGCCGCGCCCAGGACCCCGGCAGCCTCCTGAAGCAGTACTTCCTTGGCCTGCCGGGCCGCCAGCAGCACGGCGTTTCCGGAAATGTAGGTCTGCCGGCTGGCCGAGGTTGCCCCGGCATCCGGGCTGACACCCGTATCCCCGGCTACCACCAGGATATCTTCAATATTCACACCCAGCTCCCCGGCAGCTATCTGGGCCAGCGCCGTGCTGGACCCCTGGCCTATGTCGGCGCAGCCGGTGAGCACCAGGACGGTGCCATCCTCCAAAAAGTCCAGGAAAGCCCCGGCGGGATTCGGCGCCCCGGTGTTGCCTATGCCGTACCACATGCAGCCCACGCCAATGCCACGCTTTTTCATCGCTTTCCCTCCAGCATGCCCAGTTCCTCCGCCTTGGCCCGGGCCCGATCGATGGTTTCCTTTATCCCGACGCTGTGCAAGAGGCGCTGTCCGGTGGCCGTCACGCCGCCCGGCCGGAAACAGTTGCGCAGCCTGATGGTGAAAGGGTCAAGCCCCAGGGCCCCGGCCAGGAGGTCCATTTGGGACTCGTGGGCGAAGGCCACCTGGGGCACCCCGAAGCCCCGCATGGCTCCGGCCGTGGGGTTGTTGGTATACACGCAGTAAGACTCGATAAAGACGTTGGGAACCTCGTAAGGCCCGGTGGCGTGCACCGCCGCCCGCTTGAGGGTGGCCGGCCCGTAGGAGGCGTAAGCTCCCGTGTCCCCCACTATTTTCACCTTTACCGCCAGCAGCCGCCCGTCACCGTCGCAGGCGCTGGTATAATCTATTACGCAGGGATGGCGCTTGGGGGAAGCCGCCATGGATTCCTCCCGGCTGTAAACCATCCTCACCGGCCGGCCGGTTTTCCAGGCCGCCAGGCCCAAAAGGCACTGCACCGAAATATCCAGTTTGCCGCCGAAACCGCCGCCGGTGGGAGACTGCACCACCCGCACCCGGTTCTGGCCGATCCCCAGCACCCGGGCCACCTCCCGGCGGTCGTAATGCGGGTTCTGGGTGGACACCCAGATTGTCACCAGCCCGTCCACCACGGCCGCCAGCCCGGCCTCGGGCTCAAGGTAGGCGTGTTCCACCATCTGGGTGGTGTACCGGCGGCTGATCACCGCCCTGGCCTCTTTCAGGGCCGAATCCACGTCACCCCTGACTATCCTGGTCACCGACTGGATATTCCCCTGCCCGTGAATTGCGGGCGCCCCGCCGGCCATGGCCTCTTCCGGCGAAAAAACTGCCGGAAGCTCTTCGTAAAACACCTCGATCTCAGACATTGCGGCGGCCAGGGCCTGTTCGTTCCCGGCCACCACCAGGGCCAGGGGGTCGCCTACCCGGCGGATGCGGTCATCCACCAGCACCGGCTCATCCTTCACTATAATGCCGACCCGGTTCTCCCCCGGAATATCGGCCGCCGTGTACACCGCCGCCACCCCGGGCACCGCCCGGGCCGCTTCAGCGTCAATCCGGCGCAGGACGGCGTGGGGCACCGTGCTCCGCAGCACCCGGGCGTAAAGCATGCCCTCCATTCTCCGGTCGGCGGCAAACAGGGCGCTTCCCGTAACCTTGTCCGCCCCGTCCACCCGGGGGCAGCTCCGGCCTATAACACTGGATACCGCCGGCATTTTTCCGTCAGCCTGTCCGGTCATACCGCCCCCTCCTCCCGGGCCAGCCTGGCCGCGGCCAGGCGAACGGCCTTCACTATTTTTACGTAGCCGGTGCACCGGCACAGGTTGCCGGACACCGCGGTTTTTATGGCCTGGTCGGTGGGGCGTGGATCTTTGTCCAGCAGGGCCTTGGCCGCCAGGATCATGCCCGGCGTGCAGTACCCGCACTGCACCGCCCCGGCCTCCAGGAAGGCCTCCTGGATGGGATGAAGCCGGCCCTCAACGGCCACACCCTCAATGGTGGTGATATCACATCCCGCTGCTTCCGGGGCCAGGACCAGGCAGGCGTTCACCGGCCGGCCGTCCAGCAAAACCGTGCAGGCGCCGCACTCTCCCTCGCCGCAGCCCTCCTTTGTGCCGGTCAGGCCGAGGTCCTCCCGGAGAACATCCAGCAGCCGCCGCCTGGGGTCAACCGGCAGGTCCACCGGGCGACCGTTGACCGTAGCTCTAAATCTGAAAGGCTTCACTTCAGCACCCCCCCGAAGCGAAACGCGGATCCGCTTTAATCAGCGCCTCCCGTGCCACTCCCCTCACCGCCGCCCGTTTGTACGGAGCCGAAGGCCGGTCGCCCAAGCTGTCAGCCACGGTTTCCGAGATGGCTGCAACGGCTTCCTCCAGGAGAGCCGGGGAGGGCTTGCGACCCCGCAGCAGGGCCTCTGCCTTACGGGCCCTGATGGGTACAGGCGCCACGGCCCCCAGGGCCAGGCGGGCTTCTTCGACAATTCCCCCTTCACCGCGGATCACAATTGCCGCCAGGCTAATCCGGCTGATGGCCAGGCTGTTGCGCCGCCCCAGCTTCACGAAGCTGCCGGCCGCCCGTTCGGGAAGGGCGGGGAAGTCCACCTCGGCCAGGATCTCTTCCGGATGGATGCACGTCCGGCCGGGGCCGGTGAGAAAACCGGCCAGGGGCAGAACCCTCTCCCCCCCCTGCCGGCAGACCCTCACCCTGGCTTCCAGGGCCGTGAGAGGCGGGAGAAGATCCCCGGCCGGCGAGGCGTTCACAATGTTTCCGCCGATGGTGCCCTGGTTGCGCACCTGGGGCCCGCCCACCTGAAGAGCGGCCTCGGCCAGCAGTTTATAAGGCCCCTTTAAAAACAAGGGGAATTCGGCCAGCCGGCTGAAGGTCACCAGCGCCCCTATGCGTATAAAGCCTTTGTCTTCTTTTATTTCCCTCATCCCGGCCAGCTGACTGAGGCTTACCACATGGTCCGGGGACAGGTCCCCACGGCGCAGGGCCGGGACCAGGTCCGTCCCCCCCGCCAGGATTTTTTTGGTGCCGGGCAGGGAGGCCAGCAGAAACAGGGCTTCGGCCAACGAGGCCGGCCGGTGGTAGTCAAAGGGAGGCAGCATCGAATATACCTCCTCGCATAACCCGCCAGGCAGGAAATATTGTTCCTCAATTATTGAATGCTACTTTTTGTCAGCCTTTTGCGTCCGTTCTTTTTCTTCTTTTGTTTCTTTTCTTATAATTTTGTCAATATGACCGCCGATCTCCCGGTACTTCTCCAGGGTCATGGTGTATTCCACCGGGGCCACGGTGGCCGGGGTGGGCACCCAGGCAAAGGCTTTGGGCACGATTTTCTCCACGTCCACCAGGAAGTTTATGCCCCCTCCGGGAAGGATGTACGTGGGGGCTCCGCCGATGGTAAGGCTGGCCTCCCCTTCGTGGACAGCCCGGGTCAGCTTGATGGGGTAAGTGGTTACCCCGGCCCGTGCGCTGCCGCCGGTCCCCCCGACGTAAACGGCCGAAACCCTGGCCTCCTCGCAGTTGGACCTGATCAGATCCACCACCTCGATAACCTTCCGGGTCAGGGGAATTTCCTCCACCTCGCCTTCCGCCGTCACGGTAAACAGGGCGGCCTTCCGGCCGGTGGTTTCGGTAACCAGAATTTTAATCCCGGGGGAGGCCACGCTCATGTCCACCCTCAGTATGGCGTCCCTTGGATTTTCAATATTGGTTCCTCCCCAACCGGAGCCGTGTTCGCCGAAATAGCGTCCCCGGGTGCTTTTGCGGGCGTTGGGCACCACGCCGCTCCACTTCAGCCCCACTTCCTCCCCGGCCAGGTGTTCGGAAAGCAGCCCCACCACGTGGTGATCCAGGATGATGGCCTCATCCACCGCCTCGGCCAGCTGACGGGCAAACATCCCGATGGTGGCGCTGCCGCATCCCACCCTCATCTTGCTGTCAACCTGCCCGTTGATCACCGGCGGCCTGCCCACCTGGATCTCCAGCTTGGCCCCTTTGTCCACCTTTAAGGCAACCCTCTCGCCGTTGCAGATGTCCACGATGGTCCTGGCCGCCATGAAGCCGGACTCCCCGGTCAGGAGGTTGGCTCCGCCGATGGAGATCATCTTGGACCCGTACTCCTCGGTCTCCACCATACCCACCACCTGGCTGCCCCTCCGTACCCTGGCCCCCTCTTCCCCGATATAACAGTCGGTGTCGATTTTGATCTTGACCCCGCTGTAGCTCAACGGAGCCTCGGTGACCACGGTGACCACGTCGATTCCGTCCACGGTGTCCATGACTATATGGGGGGCGGGCCGCAGGCAGGGGTAGGTGGTGCCCGCCCCGACACCGGTGATCAGGGGCCGCTCTAGCTGGGGCAGCCTCTTCGTAACGGCCGCCGGTTCGGTGACCAGCGGCCTGCTCCTCACCAGCGTGCCTTCCACATTTAGGTAACGCTTGCAGGCCCCGTAAAGGCCCTCCTTGATCTCGCACTGCACCGGGCACGACGAGCACTTGACTGCCCCGGCCTCCACCTCCGCCGGCCGGGTTATGCAGTCAAACTTGCAGACCCGGACGCACACGCCGCAGTTCACGCATTTTTCGTCCACCACGGCCTTCCGGCCGATTACCGAAATGGCACCGGTGGGGCAGTTCTGCTCGCAAAGTCCGCAGCCCCTGCATTTTTCAGGATTAACCTCGATCATTTTCGCCCCTCCAGGGAAACTCCTGTTAAGAAAAGAAGCCACTTAATCTGCCCTAAAAATTCATTGCCGGAGTGCACGAAGGGGGGAGGACCTTTCAGTCCGGAGCGTTTTCCGGAGG
>JAILZP010000067.1 GCA_023512435.1 Peptococcaceae bacterium
GCCGGCCTGCGGGGAGTGGAAATACAGCCTGGAGCATTACGTCCGGGCGCGCTACCACCGGGAAAAGAATCTAAAAGCAGAAGCAAACCTGCCAAAAATGGCATAATTTTAAGGCAAGCGGCCCCCTGGATTTTTAACCCCGGGGGCGGAGCGGGCCTAAAAAACGAGGGGAGGAAAAAACAATGTCCATTGAGAAGGCAAGGGAATTCATCAAACGGGTAAAAAACGAGCCGGACCTTTTGCGGCAGGCGGCGTGTTTTCAGACCAGGGAAGAGCGGCGGCGGTGGGCCCGTGGGCTGGGTTACGACTTTACCGGCGAGGAACTGGAGCAGGCCACCGCCGAACTGACGGACGAGGAACTGGAACTGGTGTCCGGCGGCGTATGCTGCGGTCAGACCTGTGAGACGGATTTTTGTTGGGGGGACCGCTATTGCGGCTACAATGGCTGACCCGCCCGGGAAATATAAATAACAGGTATGCATGGCCGGGCGGTTGCCGGCTGCAAAAAAAAACACAATAAGTCCGGCATGAAATTTGAGCCGTTGTTTATTCTCAGGGAGGTTGGAAAGATGAGTGAAAACGAAAAGACACCCACGACCCGCAAAGACCTCGGGGCCCAAATTATCAAGAAGGCTCAATCGGACGGGGAATTTAAGAAGGCATTGACGGCTAATCCCAAAGAAGCCCTCGGGCGACTGGGTGTTCAAGTTCCTGCGGAAGTCGAGGTCAAAGTCGTCGAGGAATCGCCGGAGGTATTATACCTGGTGCTGCCGGCCGATCCCGGTGAGTTGGCCGATGAACAACTGGACAGGATTGCCGGCGGCAGAAAAGACACGAATCCCCGTGGTTACCTCTATATTTGCGATATTGTTTTCGGCTTCCTTGGTTGCACCCTCGTCACCTGCGGCTGTTATTAACCGGCGGGGAAAGAATCTGCAATCGGAGCCGAAAAAATATTGGAGATGGTTAAAATGAGTTCAAAAAAATCTGACCGGATGCACGCCTGCCTGCTGTGAATGAAAATGACCGGGCAGGTTAATGCGTAAAAATTTGACGGTTGAAATTAAGAAAGGGCTGAAACAAGTGAAACCGTCCATGTATAACTTTATCTGGCCCGCGGACGACCCGGCGAAGGTCATGATCTTCAACAGCCTCACCACCGCCCTGGCCGAGGTGGAGAAGACGCACCTGGATTTGCTGGACCTTCCCCGCTTCGATTACGACACCCTGCCTGACGCAGCAAGGCGCTTTGCCGAAGGGCTGAAGCAGGGGGGCTTCGTCCTGGACGACGCGGCCGACGAGCTGAAAATCCTGAAGTTTGCCTATAACAGCAACAAATACAACCGCATGGCAATCGGCTTTACCGTCGCCCCCACCCTGCGCTGCAACTTCGCCTGCACCTACTGCTACGAACAGGCGGGGGAGAACGGGGACCGGCGGGACGGGCAAAACGCCTTCATGCCGGAGCACGTGCGGGAAGAACTGCTGAAGTTCATCGCTCAGGCGGCCAAAACGGTGAAAGCCGTTTACATCACCTGGTACGGCGGTGAGCCGCTTTTGGGCCGGGAGATCATCTTTGATCTGTCGCAAAAAATAATCGCCGTCACCGAAGAGAACAAGATAGCCTACTCCGCCGGGATGATCACCAACGGCTACCTGCTGGCGGAAGACCCGGACCTGGTGCAAAAGCTGAAGGACAGCCGGATTAAATTTTTCCAGATCACCCTCGACGGGCCGCCGGAGACGCACAACCGCCGCCGGATGTTGAAAGGCGGCAACGGCCCGACATTCGACAGGATTCTGGAAGGTGTCAAGCTCCTGGCGGCCAATGGGATGGAAGTAGGCCTGCGCATCAACGTGGACCGCTCCAACATGGAAGAGGCGTTAAAACTCCTGGATCTACTTGAAGAAAACAACCTGCAAGACATCTCCGTCCACCTGGGCCACGTTCACGCCGACACGGCGGGCTGCAAGTCCATCGAAAGCTCCTGCGCCACCATGGAAGAATTCACCGCGTTTAACCAGACCTTCCGCGAGACCTTGCGGCAAAGGGGTTTCAAGACGGGCCAAACCCCCTACTATCCAGGGATCGCCCACGCCTGCGGGGCCAACCGGGTGAACGCCTTCGTGCTCGACCCAGACGGCGACATGTACAAGTGCTGGTCCGAGATCGGCGACAAGCCGGCCCGCATCGGCAATATTGTTGGTTTCAAACAACGCGGCAAGGATGAACGGATGCGCGAAATCCGCTGGCTTACCTGGGAGCCTTTCGAGTACGCGGACTGCCTGGCCTGCAAGGTGCTGCCCGTCTGCATGGGAGGCTGCGGCTACCGGGCCATGTTCGTCAACAAAGACAGGCCGGCCTGCGGGGAGTGGAAATACAGCCTGGAGCATTACGTCCGGGCGCGCTACCACCGGGAAAAGAATCTAAAAGCAGAAGCAAACCTGCCAAAAATGGCATAATTTTAAGGCAAGCGGCCCCCTGGATTTTTAACCCCGGGGGCGGAGCGGGCCTAAAAAACGAGGGGAGGAAAAAACAATGTCCATTGAGAAGGCAAGGGAATTCATCAAACGGGTAAAAAACGAGCCGGACCTTTTGCGGCAGGCGGCGTGTTTTCAGACCAGGGAAGAGCGGCGGCGGTGGGCCCGGGGGCTGGGTTACGACTTTACCGGCGAGGAACTGGAGCAGGCCACCGCCGAGCTGACGGACGAGGAACTGGAACTGGTGTCCGGCGGCTCCTGCTGCGGTTTTACCTGTGAGACGGATAGCCGGACCTGCAGCTGGGACAGACCGTAGTGGAGTTGTGCTGAATACGGCCATAGGTACGAATATCACATTGAGGAGCAGGCGGGCAAAATGAGTGAAAACAAAAAACCATGATTATGACAATTTCTCAATAATAAAATAATCGAAATGCACTAAGGGAGGGTAACCAATGTTTATTTCCAGGAAATCTCCAGGATTGGCGGCCATTACTCTATTGGCGCTTGTTTTTACTCTGGTTGCGCCCTGCACTGCCGCCTTTGCCGCTCCAGGCGATAAAGTTTTTGACATCATTGAGATTGCCGACTTTCACGGTATGCTGGAAGACACCGGAGGCAACCCGGTGGCCGCGGTGATGGCCAAAAACATTAAAGACATTGCCGGCGGCAACCCCGGGCGGACCCTGATTGTTTCCGGCGGCGACAATTATCAGGGGTCGGCGGTGTCCAACCTGCTCAGAGGCGAACCGGTGATGAATGTCTTTAATAATATCGGGGTGGCGGTTTCCGCGCTGGGCAACCATGAATTCTACTGGGGCCTGGATACCGTGACCGGGTCCGGAGCCGCCGGTTATCCGGTTATTTGTTCCAACTTGTTTTACAAAGGCGACGGCAGCCTTGTGTTCGAACCATACAAAATTTTTGTAAGGGACGGGGTAAAGATAGCCATTGTCGGCGCCGTCACCGAGGATTTGCCGGACCTTGTAAAGCCGGAGCAGTTCAAAGATTATGAGGCCGGCAGCATAGTGGACAATGTCAGGCGGGCGGCCCAAGAAGCCAGGGCGGAAGGGGCCCAAATTGTAATTGCCCTGATCCATGCCGGCGATAATTATGATTCCAGGACTGGACCGGTCTTTGAGGTGGCCGGCCGGCTGGGAGGCGCCGGAGGCGTTGTTGACGCCGTTCTGGGCGGGCACACTCATAACGTGGTTGCGGCAACCGCCGCCAACGGCACGCCGGTGGCCATTGCCGGCTGTTACGGCAAGGGCTTTATCGACTTGAAAATTGTCATGCAGGAGGACGGCAGGCTTACCTTCAATACTTCCTATATTGATTGCGACACATCCAGCACAATTCCCCCGTATGGTTACAAGGCCGCGACTCCGGTCGTCGATCAGGCCGTGTCCGCCATCGTTGACGCCGCCAAAACCAGGGCGATTCCACTCGCCGGACAGGTGCTGGGCACGGCCGGCACCGCCCTGACCATCGCCCAGGCGGAATATCCCTGGGGCGAGTCGACGGCCGGCAACTGGCTTTGCGATGTGATGAAAGCGAAAGTCAACGCCGATTTTGCCTTTATCAACAGCGGCGCTATCCGGGTTAACATTCCCCGGGGCGATGTAACCATGGGTGAACTCTATACCTTTCTACCCTTTGGCGATTTCATTATGACCGCCGATCTGACCGGCGCCCAGATCAAGGCGCTGCTGGAACAAGCCGTGGGCGACGGCGGCAAAGGCATCCAGACGGCCGGCCTGACCTTTGCCTATAACCCCGGCGCGCCCGGCGGCAGCAGGATAGAGAGTATCAGCAAATCCGACGGCACTCCCGTGGACATGGCAGACACGGCCAGGACGTACAGGGTTGCCGTCAACGACTATGTGGCAGCGGGCGGTGACGGGTTTTCCGTTTGTAAAACCATCAAATTCTCCGGTACCCACATTCTGCTCAGAGACGCTTTGGCTGAAAACATAAGGCAGACCGGCCATATTACCGCCAAAATAGAAGGGAGAATCAAGAATGTTCAAAATACCGGTTACATTACCCGCGCCGAATTTGCCGGCTTGCTGACGCGCGCCCTGGATCTGGCCGGAGATGAGTCCGCCGCCGGGTTTTCCGATGTCTTTCCCGGGCAGCAGTTCGCGGGTGTGGTCGGGGCCGCCGCAAAGGCCGGTCTGGTCTGCGGCTATGAAGACGGCTCGTTCCGCCCCGGTTATCCGGTCAGCCGTGAAGAAATGACGGTGATGGCCGTCAGGGCGGTTCGGGCGGCGGGCTTTACTGCGGAAGCCTCTAATGTGAACGCGGCCATCGCCAGGTTTTACGACCAGGATGAAATTTCCGGTTGGGCCAGAATACCTGTGGCCGCGGCGGTGGAAGCCGGTATCGTGTGTGGCAGGGAATCGGACTATTTTGATCCGTCCGGGCACGTGACCCGGGCGGAAGCCGCAGCGGTGCTGGAGCGCGCTCTCGATTACATTAACCGTTGACCCGTACTGGTGTGGAAGGACGGCTTTTGACAATTTCCTCCCTGTTTTTGCCGGTGTGGACCACGCTATGAGCGGTGGGACAGGAGGACAGACCCCAATGCAATGAAAAACAAGTCGCAACGTATTAACCCATAACAGACCAGGGCGGGCCGGAATGGCTTCAATTAAAAAATTCCCGGAGGCAAACAAAATGAGTGAAAATGAAAAGAAACCCATGACCCGTCAAGAGTTCGAGGAGCAAATCATCAAGAAAGCGCAATCAGATGAAGATTTCAGGAAAGCATTGAAGGACAATCCCAAAGAGGCCCTTGGGCAATTGGGCGTTCAACTTCCCGCGGAAATCGAGGTCAAAGTCGTCGAGGAATCACCGGAGGTATTATACCTGGTGCTGCCGGCCGATCCCGGCGAGTTGACCGTTGAACAACTGGACAGGGTTGCCGGCGGCGACAGGGGATACTTCCGCAGTTGTGAAGGCTACGGGTTCTGGGGTTGTCCAATTGTCGCCTGCGCTTGTTACTAACCGGCAGGGCAAGACTTTTTGGCTTTTTTATGAAAAGTAAGAGAGGGCCCTTGCTTCTGCCTCTTGCTGCATCTCACGGCCATTCTGCCGGTTCCGGCCTGCCGTTTTTACGGCACGTTTCTGGCCGCGAAAGTACCGGCCAAAATGTGTAATGAAAAGCGTTCATGGCGTACTGACAAGCAGTGAAGCAAGTTTTTTAAACTTGTTTTGAAATGAAAACCCGTCCGTCACGTAAAAGAAACAGCAAATTTAAGGCCGGGGAGGCAAACAAAAATGAGTGGAAACGAAAAGAAACCTGTGAGCCGCAAAGAGTTCGAGTAACAAATCATCAAGAAAGCGCAATCAGATGAAGATTTCAGGAAAGCATTGATGGACAATCCAAAGGAACCCTTGGGCAATTGGGCGTCCGGGTCCCTGATGAGATTGAAATCAAGGTATTTGAAGAGTCGCCCCAGGTGCTGTACCTGGTGCTGCCGCTGAATCCCGACGAATTGACTGATGAACAACTGGATAACGTGGCTGCAGGCTCTTGCGATATAGACATGCCGTTTTTTTGCTTTGGCAAATGCGACAACTTTGATCCCTGCCGTGATTATTCTTTTTGAATCGAGCCCGGCTATCGCATCGTATTATTGCACGTGACTGCTCATATCCAGGGGAGAATCAAGAAGGTTCAAACTGCCAGTCCGGCGGGCGGGCAGCCCGTACCGGTTTTGCCGGGCCTGCCGGCCCGTTCTCCGGACCGGGTGCGCAGGCTTGAGCAAGTGGTGATTTTAGCCGGTTAATCCTGTTGTCCGGACAATGGAGCGCCGTAAACAGGTGATGTCATCTGCCACTGTGAAATGTGTGTAATGAAAAACCGGCCGCAGCGTATTAACTTACAGTAAGCCAAAGCGAGCCGGGTTGGTCGAACCGGGACAAATAAAAAAAACAAGGAGGCAAATTAAATGAGTGGAAACGAAAATAAATCCATAACCCGCAAACAGTTGAAGGAACAAATCATCAAGATAGCGCAGGCAGACCAGGCATTCAAGAAAGCACTGGTCGAGAATCCAAAAGGAGCCATTGGACAATTGGGCGTCCAGCTTCCCGAAGATGTCGAGGTCAAAGTCGTAGAGGAATCGGCCGGGGTTGTATACCTGGTGCTGCCGGTCAATCCCGACGAGTTGACTGATGAACAGCTGGAAGTTGTTGCGGGCGGGGCTGGCTGTTCTGACCAAGATGTATATTCCTATCCCATTTGCGATCCTGTCTACCAGAATACCACGGAAAGGATACCACGGTCAGGGTAGGGTAATGTGTGAGTAACTGACCCATAATGGCCGGCATTCCCCTGGAATATGCAATCCGGCCGACGGGCCGGATTGCCGGCCAAATCTTTGTCCTGCATATCTTTCGGGAAGGAAGGCTTTGCAAGTGAAAAACAAGATTTACCATCGGGTTTTCTTTCTCCTGGTTCTGACACTATCCCTGCTGGCAGCGGTTGGCGGCCGGGCCATGGCGCAGGAAGGAGAAGCCGGGGCTTTGCCCCGGCAGGACAGCGTCCAGGTTGCGGCCTCTGCCGCGCCTTCCGGGCCGGCCGCCGGCACCGGCTTCAGCGTGAAACTGAACGGCCGGCCGGTCGTCTTCGACGTGTCCCCGCGCCTGGAAGAGGGCCGGTTCCTGCTTCCCATGCGGCCGGTTTTGGAGGCCATGGGAGCAAAGGTATCCTGGTCCGGCGAAACCGGTACGGCGGTGGCGTGCCTGCCGGGGGCGACACTTGCCGTGACCGCCGGAACACAATATGCCCGGATCAACGGCCGGGAATATCCGATGCCGGTTGCCGCGGAAATAGACCGGGGCAGGCTGGTTGTGACGGCAGAAATCATTTTGCAAGCCACCGGCGCGCAAGAGCAGTGGGATGGCGCGGCCCGGGTTCTTTCGCTCTTTTTGAAAGACCCCGGCGCCGGTTTTCCGGCCCCGGTCCTTGAGCTGCAGCGCGACGTGCAGAACGAGCTGGACCGGATGGACCGGGACCTGGCCGCCGCGGCCGGGGAACTGGCCCGGACCGGCCTGGACGGGGAGGAAGCGCGCCGGATCTTGAGCGGACTGGCGGCCCGCTACCCTTATGTGGCGGACGCCTCTACCGTAGATAAAAATGGAAAGATTGTCGCCGTTGAGCCCGCCGCCTACCACGAGTTCGCCGGCTCCGACATCAGCGGGCAGGAGCAGGTGGAGAGGCTTCAGGAAACCGGGCGTCCGGTCATCAGCTCCGTGTTCACGGCGGTGGAAGGTTTTCCGGCACTGGACCTGGAGCGGCCCGTGTTCAACCGGCAAAACGAACTGACCGGCTCGGTCAGTTTGCTGATCAGGCCGGAACTGCTCTTTGCCAGTTTTGCCGTCCCGGAACTGCAGGGGCAGCGGCCGGAAATGATGGCCGTGCAGAAAGACGGGTATATCGTTTACGACAGCGACAGCTCACAAATCGGCCGCAATGTCTTTACCGACCCTTTTTATCAGGATTACACCGGACTCCCCGCCCTGACCAGGAGAACAGTTGCCGACAGGGCCGGAGTTGGGACCTACGCTCCCCCGGATCAGCCGCCTCAAAAACAGGCGGTTAAAAGGTCGGTCTGGACCACGCTGGGACTGCACGGTACGGAATGGCGGCTGGTTGTGAACTACGCGGCGGACGGCGATAGCCGGGCCGGGGGCAATAAGGGGGAAGGCAAGATGGAGAAAAAAAGCGATTCGAATAAAACCGCGCCGGCCCTGGAGATCAGCCCGCTGCAGGCCCTGGCCGGCGAACCTTGGAAGATCAGAGTCTCCGGGTTAACCCCCGGTGCGCCGGTGACCCTGGTGGCGGAACAGCAGGACAATAAAGGGATCAAATGGGAATCGCACGCCGTTTTCCACGCGGACCAGAGCGGGGTGGTGGACCCCGCCGTTCAGGCGCCCGTTTCCGGCAGCTACGAGGGCGCCGACCCGGCCGGCCTTTTCTGGTCCCTGCGCCCGGTTGCCGGCGTAAAGCCGGCGGGGACGTTTGCCAAAAGCCTGGAACCGCAAATGATTACAGTCTCTGTGGAGGTTGAAGGGGAGAGAATCCTTGCGCAGGAGGTGGAGAGGCTTTACCTGCTGCCCGGCGTCAAAAGGGTGGAAGTGCGCGAACCCGGAGTGGTGGGGACGCTTTTCCTTCCTGCCGGGGAAGGCAGGCGGCCGGCCATTATCGTGCTGGGCGGTTCGGACGGCGGCACTTACGAACCCGCCGCGGCGATCTACGCCTCCCACGGCTACGTTACCCTCGCCCTGGCCTATTTCGGGATGGAAGGGCTTCCGGACAGCCTGGTGAACATACCCCTGGAGACTGTCGGAAAGGCCATTGAGTGGCTGGAGTCCCGCCCTGAAGTGGATAAAGACGCCATCGGCGTGTGGGGCGCTTCCAAGGGGGCGGAGCTGGCCCTGCTGGCAGCCTCCCGTTATCCTCAAATCAAGGCCGTGGTGGCCAAGTCCCCCAGCGCTGTGGTCTTCGAAGGGATCAGCAAGGACTCCGGCAAGAATCACCAGTCTTCCTGGACGTATAAAGGGGAACCGCTTTCCTTCGTGCCCACCATATTCACCGAGGAACTGGCCGGGAGCTATTTCGCGGCGGTGGCAAAAAAAGAACCCTGGTCCACCGCCCCCTTGTATGAATATGCGCTGCAGAACCAGGAGGCCGTGGAAAAGGCAACCATCAAAGTGGAGAACATCAACGGGCCGGTTTTGCTCGTTTCGGGGGGCCGCGACGGGGCCTGGCCGTCCGGTAAAATGGCGGAAATGATTATGCAGAGGCTTCGGGAAAAAGGGCACCCGTTCCCGGACATGCATCTCCATTACCGTGATGCCGGACACCAAATCAGCACGCCTTATTCCCCCACCACCATATACTGGCTGACCCTGCCGGGAGGTTTTATCGAAGACCTCCGCGGCACGCCGGAAGGAAACGCGGCTGCGTCCATGGATTCCTGGCCGAAAATCATTGACTTCTTTGCAAGGCATCTCGGCGGTAAGCAGTAGAAGAGGCGGCAACCGGTGCTGTCACGCAGGGAGAAAACAGGCAATGAAAATTTGGCCGGGACAAACACGCCAAGCCTTCAGGCCGGACCAAAACATCACCAGGGCCGAGTTTGTGAGTGTGCTGGTCAAGGCTTTTCAACTCAAGCCGGCAAAGGGC
>JAILZP010000068.1 GCA_023512435.1 Peptococcaceae bacterium
CCACAATCCTTTTAAACGGTGTTTCTTTATAAACCGCCAGGTTCTTTTCCAGAGTTCTACCGGACCTTGGTTAATAAATATCCAGCAGGCTTTTGACAAAGCAGATCCGGATCTCACTAGATGTTATCCTTTCTGTTAAACAAATCCATTAGTTTATTTTATCTAAAATTCTTGACAGTTCATCCACCCGGTAGTTCCAGGTATTGGACCGGGTGAAAGATTTCCTGGCATTCCGCTTCTCTTCGTTGTCTTCGGCCATTGCCCTGAAGGCAGCACGGGCAAAATCCTCGGGGTCTTCACCGAAGTATAGGAACACTTCCCCCCACTGCTGGCTCAGTTTTTCAAGCTCAGGGGTGGCGGTGGCCACCACCGGCAGCCCGAAGATGAGGTATTCGTTAAGTTTGGCCGGGTGCATAACACCCGAGTAATGATCGTTGCGGTAAGGAATAATGCCCGCGTCGGCTCTGGCCAAAAACGGCGCCAGTTCCGCATAATGCCCCCGGGCGGGGAGAATATGTATGTTGGGCAGATCCGGGATTGCGGCGTCATCGGTTTTTGGCCCCATCAGGACAATCGACCCGCCGGGAAAGGATCTGCCCAGTGACTCCAGCATTTCCGGCCATATCTTGCGGTTGATCCCCCCGATATAGAGGAAACGCGGTCCCGGCAGATTGTCCATCATGCACGGCCCTGGTTCGATATCCAATAGTTCTATATTAAAACCGTCCTTGAAAACAACCGGGTTTCTGGTATCAGGACAGTACTGTTCATACAGCGTATACGAGGCAAACAGAACGATATCCGCCCGGCTTAGAATCCTTTTCTCGTATGGCCCAACCCTTGCTTCAACCAGCTTGGGATCGCTCACCAGGTCGTAAACCAGACATCCCCAGGGGCAGCTTTCGGCAAGCCGCAGCACCGCCGGAGTTGCCAGGCAAGTCCAGAACAATACCTCTCCGGGGAAGAGATTATTCTTCTCTAAGAAATTGTCAATATGCTTTTTCAGGTATTTAGCATTGTAAAGGACTGCCGCATGAGTGTACGGCAGGGGTACTGCCAGGGGAGAAAGTATTTCCATGTTTTCCGGTATCTCGTTTGTTATTTTAACCGTACCCGAGGCAGTTTTCAACCGGAGGTACAGGCGGGACAGGTCGCTGAACCTCGGGTTCCGTATACCGGTGTTTTCAATAAAAAGAACCTTTAGCCCCCTGTCTGCAAGACCTGTCATTATGTAATGGACCCGCTGTTTTAAAAAATTCCAGTCAACGGCTGAAAAACAGATAACAGCTCTGTATTTCAAAAGACACCCAGCCTATCAGTTTCGGTATGGATTACCCAACATAGTTATTTTCTACATCCTTTTACAAATTCCTGTTATCCAGGGATGGAAATACCTCTCTTCCGGTCAATGTGCTTCCTTGCTTTCCATACCCCGCCAGTTAAAAAAAAATAAAACCATCAGAAAAAGCCCTGCGGGTTGCGTCAACCTGCAGGGCTTCTCATACAGCGGTCACAGCGGTTCGGTTATGTCGGGCAGCAGTTCAAAGAAGGCTTCCAGGCGTCTCTTTAGTTTTTGCAAGCAGCCGCCCATGTTTTGGGTAAGTTCCTCCAGTCTGTCCGGTTCCAGCTCATAGCCGTACAGGTTGCGGAAACGGTGCCTAAAGCTCAGGTACTGCCGGATCCGGGACGCCAGTTCGTCATCCAGCACCGCCGGCCTTTTGTCCGGTATGTCCAGCGTCATCTGATCCAGCAGCTCCCTGTGCCAGCCCCGGTCCGCCGGCACCGAGTGGTCTATTTCCCTGGCGATATTTATAAATATTTTCTCCATGCCGGAGTAAAAGTCGTGCAGTATCGAAGCGTAAACCCTCGGCCGGAAGCTCTTGGCCCCGGGGTCTTTTATTTTATTGACTGAACGGAGTTCCTCCACCAGCTTTTCCAGGTGGTCAAGCTCTTTTCTTATCCTGGCTTCCAGTAAAATCAAATTCGGGGTCACAGCTCCACCCCTTCCCTGAGGATATAATCCCGCACCTCCGGGTCGATCCTTTCAAGCTCCACGAGGTCGAAATCAAAGGGCGCCAATATGTTCATCACTTCCGAGTACAACTGCCAGAAATCAACCCGCCCGGGCGGGGCCGACACGGCCAGGTCTATGTCGGAATGCTCCATAAACCGGCCTTCCCGGACCAGTGACCCGAAAAGGTAAGTCTTGCAGCCGTATTTCCGCTTCAAGTGTGCGGCGGCCAGCCGGGCCTTTTCCATGGCCTGCCTGCGCCTGTCCGCCAAGAGCTGATCTTTCTGTTGCCGGTATTTCCGCCAGCCGGCCCTATAGGATTCAAGCCGGTCAGGTGCTGCCACATCACTCACCGCCTTAAAACACGGCGCTCCAACAGGTGCCTGAACGGCCCCGGAAGGAACTGCAAGATAATTATACCATACCGGGCCCATTTAACTTTAAATTTAATCAGCCTCGATACAACGGTAACGGATTTTTCAAAGTGCTGTCATGCTCCCCGCAATTCCTTAAAACAATCAGGTGACCCTGCCATGTAAAGGTTATTCTCAGGCGCATCGAGGCACTGGCTTCCCATATGGACCTTGTGCCCTGAACTCTCTTTATTCTTAAAGACGGATGCTGCATGTCAGTTGCCATTAATTGCAGGGCCTTCTTGATTTGTTCCCGCTGCTGCGCGTCCAGCTTTTTATACACCCTTTTAAACCGCCCGGTACGCTCAAACCTCATTTATCCAGATCCTCCAGGAGGTCCTCCGCGTTGTCAAAGGATTTAACCCTGCCCTCCGCGATGTCCTGATCAGCTTCTTTTTCGCCTTTCTGCCACTCCTCACTCCAAAACCAAACCTGTTCGGCCGGAACAAGCTTCATCGGAACCAGGACTATTTTTCCATCTTCCACCTGTACCTGGAGCACATCGCCGTCTTCTACGGGCAAATGGCCTTTAAGCAGGCCCAGGCTGACCACCCCGCGTTTTTGTACCATAACATTGCCTATTATTTCCCCCATTTTTATATACCCCCATTGCAGTATTACTGCAAATGCGCTTTACGCTTTACAGTAATGTTACAATATTGCCCTCTTTATGTCAATAATAGTGCCGGTTGTTGAATTGTTGAATAACACCGGGGCGGTTTTCTTCCAATGAGGGTTGATATCTGCCATATGCTGTTACGACCCTCCTGAATCAGTTGCTGGGCCGGTACTCCGGCCACTTTAAGGGGTTTGGGTATCCTCCGAGCTTTTGTTGCTTTTCCCGCTTATGACGTGATATATTATAAGAGACAGGGGGGTGTCTCTTTTGGAAGAAAAAACGAGAATGGTTCACGTGAGAATGCCGGTTGAACTGATTAGAGAAATTGACTCATTTTTAAAAACACACAAGGGAACTAAGACCACTTTTATTGTTGGCGCTGTTGCCGAACGGCTGCGGCAGGAAAAGGCAAGGCAAAACTTTAAAAAGCTGCGGGGATCCCTGAAACCGGAGGATGCACCGGAATGGATGTCGGAGGGAATGGGAAGCCACTGGGTGGAGAGGTTGAGGCGTGAAGAAAGGAATATTCCCAAATGGCCTACCTCATAGATACCTGCGTTTTTATCGATTACCTGACGGAAAGGCTGCCTGAGACGACAGCAAAGTGGCTCGAGGAAACAGTTGTATCGGGTATGGCCTGCACCAGCGTTATTGTATACCACGAACTGCTCACCGGCGCATCCACTGATAGAGCCCAAAAAATAATTGAAGACCTCATTGCTTCCTTAGAGGTTATCCCCGTGGACCGAAAAATCGCCGCAGAAGCGGCATCCGCCCGCCGGGCCTGGCGCAAGGAGGGAAAAACCCTAAGCATGGCGGATACCTTGATCGGATCCACAGCGAAACTGCGGGGCTGCGCAGTCTTGACCTCCAACATTAAAGACTTCCCCGCCGTACTTACTATCGATCCGTACTCGGTTCCCTTTCCCGAATGAACGGAAGATTCTTTAAAGCCCGGTTGCGTCAACCTGCAAGGCTTTTTATTCAGCGGTCACGGTTTTCCGGGAGGGGAACCGGGAGGGGACGAAGAATTATTTTGGGAAGAATTAACGGCAAAAATGATTGAAAAGGCATGTGAAGTCATTGGCCGACTATATTGATTTCGGGCGGAACGATCCCTGCCCGTGCGGCAGCGGAAAAAAGTTCAAAAGGTGCTGCCGGGAAACCGTGGAAAAGATGATGTTTCACTGGAACAACCGCAGCCGGTGGCCCTGGATGACCCCGCAATTGCAAAAGGCCCTGGCCGTAGTTTGCGGCCTGCGTCCCGGGGAGGGTGAGGCGCCGCCGCCTGTTTCGGCAATGGATGAGGCTCTGGACAACCTTGCAAAAAAGGTTTTTTCCAAGGAAGACGAAGATGAATTTTTTGACTCCTTTTTGTCTTTGATCGAGTTTTTTACAAAAATGGTAAAGGAGGAAGAATGCTTCCGGGATTTGCGTTTTCCGGAGGAAGCGCTGGTAGAGTTTCTTCTGAGCCTTGACGAGAGGCTGCAGGATACGGGCGTGGAACCCGGGGAGGAAGAATTTGATGAGATCTTTGAAGATGAAATCGAAAGCTTTTTGCCGCGCCTGATCGACCGGCAGACCAAGGAGGACCTGGTCAGGAAACTAATTGACGCAATCCGGCGGGAGCCGTTCGACACGGAAAAGCGGTCGGCGGTGATCTTTGCCCTGAAGACCTGCCTGGAAAGCGGGGCCAACCAGGTTTTGCTGGTGATCTTCCGCGTTTCTTTAAGCGAGTTCGAATTTGAAGACGAAGATGATGATGAAGATCCCGGCTTCCCTGAAAGATCGCACCCCGACCCGTCATGGCCCGTGGTCAGGTCCTTCGTCCCCCGGCAGGATGTTTGGAACGTATGCGGCTTTGGCAGCGCCGGGGTGATCCAGGAGCAGCCCGGAGGGCTTTGGAGCCTCACGATGTTTCAACTGGGCCTGATTGACGGCGGATTACAGACGGCATTCTCAAAAGATGATTTGACGCCGGAAAAACTGAAGACGCTGCTTGAAATCATGGCCCAACACGCCCTTCCGTGGCAGGAGGGCCCCCTGGATCTGGCTTCCCGCTTTGTTTGGGCCGGGTGTTTGATGGTACGGCTCTCCGAACTGGCGGGCGGCAATATTGCTTTCGAAGATGTCCGGTGGACAGACGGGCAGGACCTGCTGAAGAACACCCTGCTGAAGCGCAAATAGGCTTCTTTAGGATATGGGGATGATTATCTTGCCACTTTTTCAAGGCTGGCGACGCGGGCCACCAGGTAGTTCAGACCTGCTTTTATGTCTTCCTGGCCTTCAATGAGCATATTGATTTTTTCCTCGTGAACCTGCCGGGCGTCGAACAGCGCCCTGATTTTTTCAATCACTTCGTTCTCGATGCGCAGCTCAAGCCTGTTTTGACTGGCCTCAAGCCTGTTCAGCCCTTCCTCGAACCTGCCCTGGTTGGCTTCCAGCTTGTTAAACCCTTCCTCGAGCCTGCTATAGTTTGTCTCAAGCCTGATCAGCCCTTGCTCCAGCCTGCCATAGTTTGTCTCAAGCCTGCTCAACCCTTCCTCGAACCTGCCCTGGTTGGCTTCCAGCCTGTTCAGCCTTTCCTCGAGCCTGCCCTGGTTGGCCTCAAGTCTGCTCAGCCCTTCCTCAAGCTTGCCCTGATTGACTTCCAGCTTGTTAAACCCTTCCTCGAGCCTGCCCTGGTTGGCTTCCAGCCTGATCAGCCCTTCCTCAAGCTTGCCCTGGTTGGCCTCAAGCTTATTAAGCCCTTCCTCCAGGTTGCTTTGATTGGCCTCAAGCCTGTTCAGCCCTTCCTCGAGCCTGCCCTGGTTGGCTTCCAGCTTGTTAAACCCTTCCTCGAGCCTGCTATAGTTTGCCTCAAGCCTGGCCTGGCCGGTTTTAAGATCATTGACATCGGTTTTAAGATCAGTGACGTCGGTTTTAAGGTCAGTGACATCGGCTTTAACACCCGCAACGTCGTTCTCAATATGGCCAACCCGCTGATTCAGGGTTTTCAGTTCACTTAAAATTTCCTTCAGCAAATGGTCGCTCATATAAACTTCCTCCCAGGGCATCCATTTTATGTTATATTCTGCAATTCTTTAACAAACCCTTCCCCTGGCCGTTATTTTTTATTGAAATTCATCTTATAAGCTTATGGAGATAATCCGCTTTATTTCTTGATCAGGCTGAATATATGGGAGAACTGCTTCTCAGCGTCCGGGACAAGCGCCCCGGCCCGGGCCATCATGTCGCCGGACTCCGCCTGACGGCCCTGGCGGTGGTAGATGAGGCCCAGCCACATCAAGGCTTCGGCCTTTGTCCTGTCGTCACCGGAAACCGACCGGAGCAGCGGTTCGGCTTTTTGGTAATCGCCCATCAAGGCCAGGGACGCGCCGGAATAAAGCCTGGTATAGTCCGACGGGGCCAGCATCGGAGCCACCACCCAGAGCCTTTTTTCCAGGGGGCCCAGCCCGGCGGCCTGCCGGTTTATTCTTTCTTCCACCTGTACGGCCTTGGCAAACATCTCGCCGGCGCCGGCGGTATCGCCCTTGAGCATGAGGTTGTAGCCGGCCGTGAAGTAAACCCGGGCCAACGAATCGTACCAAGCGGCCTGGAAAGGCGCAAGATCAACGGCCCTCTCGGCCATGGCCACGGCCTCCCCGGTTCTGTTCAGGCCCAGGTACAGACCGGCCAGGCTGGCATGCCTCGGCGCGCTGTACCTGCTTTTGGCCAGCGCTTCTTCCGCCTGTCTGGCGGCTTGTTCCAGCCTGCCCTGCCGGGCGTAGAGGGTGGCCAGGTCGCTGCTGTAGTCGGGGTTGAAGGGGTTGTAATAGGCCGCCTTTTCCATCAGGGCCACGGCCCCGGGCAGGTCCCCGGCCCTTAGGCGTATCCCGGCGTCCCTGGCGCTGCCGGAAGCGGTAATAAAGCAGCCTGCGATAAATAGTAATGCCACAGAGAAAGCGGAAACAGCGGCAAAGGCCGGGGTGTGCTTTTTGGCAGCCCTGCCGCCGGCCGGCGCGGCCATGCCACCGGCGTGCAGCCCCCGCACCAGCCCCCACACGGCCCACAGCACCAGGGACAGGGCCGACAGGGACAGGTCGAAGTCTATGACGGCGTGGGCACCCAGGGCGACGGCCGCGGTAAAGGCGGTCCACAGCAGCATTTTCCTGCCCGGGTTTTCCCGGGAATTTTTCACTGCCCGGTATGTGAGTTGAAGGAATGCGGCCCACACCGACAGGATCACCAGCAGCCCGGTGACGCCGGTTTCCACGGCCACCTGGAAGTAGTGGCCGTGCACCTGGTTGGAGTTGTAGAGGTATCCCTGGAACATGCGGTAGGCTTCCTGCCATCCTCCGCCGCCCCAGCCCAAAAGCGGCCTTTCGGCCACCATCTTGAGGGCGTCCCGGTAAAAGTACATGCGCTCCACGGCGTTGCGCATGCGGAACTGTTCCAGTATCCCGGCCACGGCCTGGCTGTGGGAGTTTATGCAGGAGGCCCCGGCCAGGGCCAGGGAGGAAACGAATACGGCCAGGAGTAGCAAAACCAGGGCCTTTCTCCTGCCTATCAGTTCCAGCAGGCCCCTTTTTTCCAGGCGGCCGTACAGCCACTGGAGCAGGACGACCGCCGCCGCCCCGGCCAGAACCCAGATCCAGGCCCGGGCATACTGGCCGGCGGCCGCGGCTTTTACAAACAAAAGGGCGCAGGGAACAGCGGGCCCCCCTGTTATAGCCAGGTGAAAGACCGCCGGAATCCTGCGGCCCCTGGGCAGCCCCGCAAAATAAACCGCCACGGCGAAAAGAAACACCAGGAAGCCCCCGTTTGACTTCGCCCCCACAAAAGCCACAAACGCCAAAAATGAAACAAATGCATACAGGTACCGGTGGTCCGGCAGAACGGCCGGGGATGACTTGTCGTCGCGCAGCCATAAATAGAGGGAAAGAAAAATCACTGTCATCAGGTAGCTGGCCAGGGCGTTGGGATACTGGAAGGTTGAATAAATCCTTCCGTTCAAGAATCCGTCTTTTATATATACCATCCCGGTGGCGGCGGCCAGGCCGGCCAGGGAAACAAACGCCCCCGCCAGGCAGACGGCCTTGAAAATCCTCACGGCGTCCTTCTCGCCGGAAACAAGGTTGGCCGTCACCCAGTAAACCAGGAAATACAGCAGTGTTTTTACCACCTCGTTCACGGCCAGGCCGGTGTTGGCCGCATTAAAGGAGGAGACCAGGTAAACGGCGGGGAGGGCCAGCACCAGGCAATCCAGCGGGTGGAATAAAAATTTGCCGTCCCCCCTGGACCACTTCCAAAGCCAGGTCAGCCAGAAAACCAAAACCGCGAAGAAAAGCGCCTTCTGCTGGTCCTCCGGGAAAAACAGCCCCCGGAAAAACGGGGTTGCCAGGAGAAGCGCACAGATGCCCCATAGGGCTGAAATATGGATATACCTTCCGGCACCGCTCTCCAATTCCAAACTTTTTTCAGCGGTTTTTTTGGTTTCTTTTGCCTTTGCCGGTTTTTTGGACATTTATGCCTGATCCTTTTCGGTTTTTTATTCAGCACATAATTCTACCAATTAAAACATAATTCCTCCCCTTGCCGGATGTTTGTCCTCATTCCACAATATGGTATAATAAGGAAAAGGAGTTGTGAAATATGCAGCCCGGCTCATTGCCTGAATTTACCCGCCCGTTTTTTTGGGATGTAAACGTGGCTGAAGTTGATCCCGCCAGAGATTACTTTTTTGTCATCGAAAGGATTTTAGAATACGGCAATGACCCCGCAATAAAGTGGCTGGTATCATATTACGGCGATGAACGGCTGCAGGAAGTCATGAAGACCAGCAGAAAAATCTCCAAAAAAACCGCCACGCTCTGGCAGAACTATTACGATTTGCCCCCGGAGGAAATACGTTGTTTAAACAAGTCATTTCAAAAGACAGACAAGATCTACTGGAACTATTAGGCAGACAAAATGTTCTTAAGGACTTCTACCTTGCCGGTGGAACCGCCGCGGCCATACACATGGGACACCGGATGTCGGAGGATTTTGATTTTTTTTGCCGGCATGATTTTGAAACCTTCGGCATTATCCAATGTTTAAGCGACCTCGGAACTTTCACCCTGGCCGGGGAGGCCCGCGGCACTGTCCACGGCATTTTAAACGGGGTCAAGTTGAGCTTCCTGTTTTACAGGTATCCTCTCCTGTACCCGGCAAAATGGTTTTTAGGGTGCCGGATTGCCGACCTCAGGGATATCGCGTTAATGAAAATAACCGCCATATCCGGCCGTGGCAGCAAAAGGGATTTTATCGATCTGTTTTTCATCATTAATGAAACGATGGATCTCGCTGTCCTTCTGCGGTTGTTTGAGAAAAAATACAGGAATACCGGCTACAGTCAGTACCATTTGCTGAAAAGCCTTGCGTATTTTGAAGACGCCGACAGGGAACCGGACCCGGTGATGTTAAAACCCATGGATTGGAACAGCATAAAGAAATACTTTTTGCATCAGCAAAAAGAACTGCTGAAAAAAGCCTTAAA
>JAILZP010000080.1 GCA_023512435.1 Peptococcaceae bacterium
GCGTCCACCCTGTACCCGTCAACCATCACAATGCGGGGGTCGCCGGCCCCGAAAAGGGTTCCGGAGATGGACCTTTCCTCCCTGTCGGTGTGCACCTTCACGGTGATCAGGCTGGAGTACCCCTCCTCCTGACCGTCCACCGACTGCTGCACCTGGATGCCCCGGCTCCTGGCCAGCAGGGAGGCGTTGACGAAGTTGACGCTCTCCTGCAGGATGGGGTCCAGCAGCCCCTTCACCACCGCCGTGGTTATGGGCGCCACTTCCTGCCGGGCAAGTTCGCCGCTGTAGATGACCTCCACTCTGCGCACCCGCCCGGATACCAGGTGGGCCTGGAAGCGCCCCAGCTTTTCGGCCAGGTCCAGGTACGGCCTGACCACGGCCAGGGTCTTGGGGCTGATGGAGGGTATGTTGACGGTGTTCCTGACCAGTCTGCCGGTCAGGGCCGCCGCGATCTCTTCGGACACGTCCACCGCTACGTTGAGCTGGGCCTCCCGGGTGGACGCCCCAAGGTGCGGGGTGGCTATGAAGTTGGGCAGCGAAAGCAGCGGGCTGTCGGTATTAGGCTCTTTTTCGAATACGTCCAGGGCCGCCCCGGCCACTTTGCCCTCCACCATGCCCCGGTACAGGGCTTCTTCGTCGATGATCCCGCCCCGGGCGCAGTTGATGATCCGCACTCCTTTTTTCATCAGGTTGATGGCCCGGTCGTCGATCAGGTGGTAGGTGTCTTTGGTCCTGGGCATGTGGATGGTGATGAAGTCGGCCCTTTGGTACAGTTCTTCCAGCCCGGCCAGTTCCACCGCCAGGCTGGCCGCCTTTTCTTCGGTGATGTACGGGTCGTAGGCCACCACTTCCATTTCCAGGGCCTGGGCCCGCCTGGCCACGGCGGTGCCGATCCGGCCCAGCCCCAGTATCCCCAGCACTTTGCCCCTCAGTTCGACGCCCAGAAAGGCTTTTTTGTCCCATACCCCTTCTTTCATTTTCCCCGCCGCCTGGGGGATGTTCCGGGCCAGGGCCAGCATCATGGCGATGGTGTGCTCGGTGGCGGCGACGGTGTTCCCGTCGGGGGCGTTGACCACCAGTATCCCTTTGCGGGTGGCCGCCTCCAGGTCTATGTTGTCCACTCCCACTCCGGCCCGGCCCACGGCTTTGAGCCGGCCGGCGCTTTCGATCACTTTGGCGGTGACTTTGGTGGCGCTCCTGACGATCAGGGCGTCGTACTCCGGTATGACCCGGGCCAGTTCGTCCTCGGTCATTTTTTCGCCGATGACCACTTCTATTTCGGGGTTTTTCCTCAGCGGCGCCAGCCCCTCTTCGGACACCCCGTCCATGACCAGTACCTTCA
>JAILZP010000069.1 GCA_023512435.1 Peptococcaceae bacterium
CTTTCAAGGTAGGGGTTAACGCCGTAATCCCGGGACCTTGCCCAGGAACCGGCCAGGACGGGGTGTAATTTGGCCGGGAGAACGCCTTCCTGCTCAAACATATCCCTTAATGACCGGTTGGCATTAAAATTTTTAAAATCCACGGCGTCACCCCCGGCTTATAGTTATTGCGTGTATTAGTCTGAATTATTTCAATTTTATTACGTTTCTGTTTACTAATCAATATGGAAAGATTTTTCAAATTTCGCCGGCCCCTGACAGCCGGGGCGTTAAGTAATTGAACAGAGGGTCCGGGCCCTTAAAAATTATTTTTGCCTGCAGGTTGAAGGAAGCGGACCGGAATTTTGCGCTATAATACAAGTGGAACAAAAATTGCAGAACTTACCGGATACCCGAAAAAATCCCTTAAGACTCACCTTGGAGGAGTGTGCCGCATGATCGAGGAAATCCTGCCCAACCTATACAGAATGGAAATCCCCCTGCCCGACAGCCCCCTCAAGGCAGTCAATTCCTATGTAATCAAGTCCCCGGAGCGGAACCTGATCATCGACACCGGAATGAACCGGGAGGAATGCATGGACGCCATGCGGCGGGGCCTGGATCATATAGGTGTGGACCCGGGGGAAACTGACTTTTTCATCACCCACATGCACGCCGACCACTCGGGTCTGGTTTCCGCCCTGGCCGGGAAGGAGTCACGGATATACTGCAGCGGCCCGGACTCAGTCATGATCGGTCCTGAATTCAGCCCGGAAAACAAATGGTTTAAAAGCGTGGTGGATTTTGCGCTGAACAACGGCTTCCCTGAAAATGTGCTGCGCGAGGCCGTGAAGCACCACCCGGGCTTTAAGTACAGCGCCCGGGGCCGCCTTAAATTTCGCTCCGTAAAGGAAGGCGATACCATAAGCATCGGGGATTACGTTTTTAAATGCGTGGAAACCCCGGGGCACACTCCGGGCCATGTGTGCCTCTATGACCCCCATAAAAAAATACTGGTGTCCGGAGACCACATACTGGATGACATAACCCCGAACATCTCCCTGTGGAACGATGACCGGAGCCCCCTGCGCGAATACTTCGAAAGCCTGGACAAGGTGGGCAATCTCGACATCGGCCTGGTGCTGCCCGGCCACAGGGGCCTCATTAAAGACTGCCGGGGAAGGATCGGGGAGCTTAAATCCCACCACCTGAAAAGGGCCGGCGAGGTTCTGGCCATCATCGGCAAAACCGTCAGGGACGCCTACCAGGTGGCCTCGCGGATGAGCTGGGACCTGACCTATGAGTCCTGGGACCAGTTCCCCGCCCCGCAAAAATGGTTTGCCACCGGGGAGGCCCTGGCCCATCTGAAATACCTTGAAGAGGAACAGCTGATCCGAAGGAAAACAGGCGACCACAAAATTCTGTTTTTTAATCCGAATCACTGACTCTTCGCCGGACGGCGAAAACAACGGTGTTTGCGCTGTCCGGGCACTGCAACTCCGCGACGGAATTGATCCAGTCGGCGGCCGGGGTTTTCCTGCATGCCGCCGTTAAGTACGGAAACATGGCGGACAAGGCATAAAGGCACAGCGGTGACCGGTCTTCCGGAACCACCAGGGGATCCCTGAAAACAAACTTGTGACCGGCCTGCAGTCCGGCAGAACAGTACCCCTTGACCGACTTTACCGCCAGTTCCAGCTCTGTCATCCATATCGCCCCCTTTAACCGTATTTTTTTCATACCTTAACATTAAGTTTATTCCAGTTGACCGATTGATCGCAATATTATGAAATTATCGATCATTCCGCCATGACTGAAAGGAGAATCCGGGGACTGGCAGAATCTTTTTATTTAACCACAAATAGTAAACCTGTCCGGATTGGCGGAACAGAGGTTTTCAGGAGGCGAAACAATGGAAAGCGGATTAAGATCCGGAGGGGTGGCGGGCGTAGGCCTGGCCCTGCCCGAACGGGTGGTCACCAACGACGAACTGGGACGGCGGCTGGGCGTGGACGGTGACTGGATTACCAGCCGGAGCGGGGTGAAGGAGCGCAGGCTGGCCAGGCCCGGGGAGGGCGCCAGCGATTACGCCGTCCCCGCGGCCCAACAGGCCCTGGCCATGGCCGGGGTTAAACCGGAGGAAGTGGACCTGATCATTTTCGCCACCAACACCCCCGACCACATGGTCCCCATTGCGGGCTGCACCACCCAGCACAAGCTTGGGGCCGTCCGGGCGGGGGCCTTCGACCTGATCGCCGGCTGCAGCGGATCAATCTACGCCCTGGCCATAGCCGCGCAGTTCATCGCCACCGGGATATACCACACCGTCCTGGTCATCGGGGCGGAGGCGATGAACACCATCCTGGACTGGGAGGACCGCGGCACATGCATTCTCTTCGGGGACGGCGCCGGGGCCCTGGTGATGCGCCCCGTTTCCCCCGGACGTGGAGTTCTTTCGTTCAGCCTGCGGGCCCAGGGGGAAGAAAACCCGAGCATAATCATCCCGGCCGGCGGGTCGAAGATGCCCCCTTCCAGGGAAACGGTGGAGAAAAGGCTGCACTTCGTGCAAATGAAGGGGCAGGAGGTATTCCGCTTCGCCGTCCGGGCCCAGGACCAGGTCTGCCAGGAGGTGCTTGAAGCCGCCGGGCTTACCCCCCGGGACATCGACCTCTTCATTCCCCACCAGGCCAACCTGCGCATCATCGAGGGAGCCGCCAGGCGCATGGGAATCCCCATGGAAAAGGTCCTGGTGACCCTGGACTGCTTCGGTAACACCTCGGCGGCGTCCATTCCCATGGCCCTGGCCCATGCCGTGTCCACCGGCCGCCTGAAGGAGGGCGACACCGTCATGATGACCGGGTTTGGAGCCGGCCTGACCTACGCCGCCATGATCATGCGCTGGTAGCAGGCCGGAGATCTTGGGCTGGGAATTGGGAGCCGGGATTTGGGAATTGTTTAAAAGTAATTTTTTATAAGCCGTCCGCCGGGGCGGCTTTTTCATTCCTGGAGTAAAAAAATAAAGGAGACGGGAAACGGGAGACAGAAATAATAAGGTTGGAGTTGAAAGAATGAAGGTTATCGACTTAAGCCATGCCATATCCGAATCAATGCCTTGCTACCCCGGCACCGGCCCGCCCTCCTTCGCGCCGGCCAGCACCATTGAAAGGGACGGTTTCACGGAAAAGAGGATCACCCTGCTGACCCACACCGGCACCCACCTGGACGCTCCGGCCCATATTTTCCCGGGAGCCGCAACCCTGGACCGGATTGCGCCCGAAAACTTTTGCGGCCCGGCGGCGGTGCTGGACTTCACCGGCTTCCGCAGGCGAACCGTCGGGCCGGCCGACCTGGAACCCCACCGGCCTGCCGTGGAAAAGAGCGAGTTTGTCCTCCTGCGGACCGGCTGGAGCAAGCTCTGGGGCAGCGGGGAATATTTCCGTAACTTCCCGGTGCTGTCCCCGGAAGGGGCCCGGTGGTTCCGCGGGTTCAACCTGAAAGGCCTGGGCGTGGATGCCGTTTCGGTGGACGCGTTGGAAAACGGGGATTTTCCGGTGCACAAGATACTCCTTCAGCGGGGCCTGATCATCGTTGAAAACCTGACCAACCTGGACAGCCTGCCGGAAAACGGCTTTCACTTCTGCTGCTTCCCCCTGAAGCTTGAAGGGGCCGACGGATCCCCGGTCAGGGCCGTGGCCGTCACCGGCCTGTAATCGCCGCGGAACATACTTAATACTATCGTAAAGAAGGCTTGAACAATGAAAATGTCCGGCCAACTAAAAGGCTTTTTATTTATCTTGCTGGCGGATTTCCTCTGGGGACTGTCGGCCACCCTGGCCAAGTACCTGTTCAACCGGCAGATCAGCCCCTTTGACCTGGTGCAAATCAGGCTCACCCTGTCGTTTCTCCTCCTGGCCGCCTGGCTGGCCGTATTGAAACCAGGGCTGATCAGAATCAGCCGCGGTGACATCCCTTACATAATGATTTTCGGCGTATTCGGCATGGCCGCCGTGCAATTCACCTACTACTACACCATCAGTGAAACCAACGTGGCCACGGCGGTGTTCCTGCAATACCTGGCCCCCGCCTTCATCCTCCTTTACGGGCTGATCACCCGGAGGGAAACCGTCTCCGGCCCCAAACTGGCGGCCCTGGCCGGCGCCACCGCGGGCGGGCTGCTGATTGTCAAGGGCACCGCCGGCGCCGGAATGGCCGTGACGGTGCCGGGGCTGATCAGCGGCCTGGGATCAGCCGCGGCCTTTGCTTTTTATACCCTTTACGGCAAATACGGGCTGGCCAGGTATTCACCGTGGACCCTCCTGGCGTGGGGAATGGGCGTGGGCGGCGCGGCCTGGACGCTTTACAGGCCCCCCTGGGTCACCTTCTCTTCATACGGCGGCGGGGACTGGCTGTTCTTTTTATATATCGCCGTGTTCGCCACCATCATACCCTTCGGCCTGTACCTGAAGGGCCTGAGCCTTCTCCCCCCTCTGATCACCGGCATCACCAGCACCCTGGAGCCGGTGATGGCCGGGGTGATCTCCTACCTCATCCTGGGCGAAGTCCTGACAGCCATGCAAATCACAGGCTGCGCCCTGATCATCGCGGCGGTGGCCCTGCTGCAGCTGAAGCCGGAAGGCCGGGAAGCGGCGACCCCAAAAAATAGGGCCCCGGACAGCCTAACCTGACCGCACCCGCCTCAGAACCGGCCGTGCCTGCCCGACCCGCGGGCAAAGCGGGCGGCGCCGCTGACGGTCTCACCGCTCTCCAGCACCCTCAGGCCCAGGCTGAACTCCAGCTTCATGGCGGTCTCGAAGTCCAGGTCAAAGCCGCGGTAAACCGACTGACGGTCGTTGCGCAGGCAGACCTGGGGGAACCCGGCAATCCGGGCGGCCAGCTTCTCGGCCTCCTGCCTGGCCGTCCCCGGTTCCACCAGACGGTTGGCCAGCCCCATGGCATAGGCCTCCTCGGCTCCCACCGGGCGGCCGGTGAGGATCATGTCCAGGGCCCGGCTCAGGCCGATCAGTCGCGGCAGGCGCTGGGTGCCGCCGTCCACCAGGGGCACCCCGAAACGGCGGCAGAACACCCCGAACACGGCGTCTCTCTCCACCACCCGCAGGTCGCACCAGCAGGCCAGTTCCAGCCCCCCGGCCACGGCGTAACCCGAAACAGCCGCTATTACCGGCTTGGAGAGGATCATCCTGGTGGGCCCCATGGGCCCGTCCCTCGACATGTCTTCCTCCATCCTGTTGCCCCTGCCCTCGGAAATGGCCTTCAAATCGGCCCCGGCGCAAAAATTTCCGCCGGCTCCCCAGAGCACCGCCACATCGAGGCCGTCGTCCGCGTCAAAGGCCCGGAAGGCTTCCGCCAGCCGGTCCGCCGTCTCCCTGTCCACGGCGTTCCTGACCTCCGGTCGGTTGATGATCACCGTGCATACTTTCCCGTTTTTTTCCACCAGCACTCCCATCAGGCATCACCTTTCCCGGTTTATAAAATGCATTGACGCACTGACATTAACCTTATAAAAAGCGGGAGAAATCCGGGATCGATATTCATTCGTCCCCGGAAAAGATAAAAATCTCATCTATGGTGGCATTCAGCGCTTTTGCTATTTCGTAAGCAAGCTTGAGGGAAGGGCTGTACTTCCCTTTTTCAATATATACAATAGTTTCTCGCCTGACGCCCACCAATTTTGCCAAATCCTCCTGGGTCAGATCGTTCCTGGCCCTGTATTCCTTGATTCTTGTTTTGAATCCCATTAAAAATTACTGCCTTTCTTGTCATAATAGCTTAGGGACAGACTGAACACCAAAATCTGCAACACAAAATTGACCACGAAAGCCCAAATGAATACCGAGATGTCTTGTGTCAGCCCGCCGATGGCCGTTGCCAGGGAAAAAACCATGACGGAAACAACAAAAGCGTTTTTTCCAGCCCTATTCACATCAAGCCGGAGTCTTTCATCCATAGCACCTCTCTTGGCAAAAAAGCCGAAGAAACCAAAAAACCCGTAAAAGCCGGGGTTGGAGGTGAAAAAACCCAGGAGTCCCAGAAAACCCAACAGGCCCAGCGCTCTCAGCCAACTGTTTTTCATGGAAACCACCCCCTTTGTTATTAATACCCAACTTAATGTTAAATATTTTTTATATTTTGTTATATATGTATCACATTACCGTCTCCACAGTCAATCCGGATTTGCTAAATACGCGAAAAATCCCTTCGCAAGGCGGCGGGCATGATGCCATAAATCTAAAAACCGCCATGTGGGCGGTTTTTCTCTATTCCCTGCACTAATTCCGGATTCTGCCCCGAAGAATAACATTGCCCGAGTGTACGTATGGGGTGGATTTCAAGCCGAGCGCCGGAGGACTAAGCAGCGAGGCTTTAATCCACCCCTGGCCCCGAATCTTCGTTGTCTGATGGTGCAATCATCTCTCTAATCCTCCCAATCCCCAGCCGATCCACCAGCCCGGCCAGGCGCTCCCCGCTCCGGCCGTGATCCATGTAAACTCTAACGACTCCGCCCAGGGCTTTCACCAGTTGGTCCTCGTCCGCCAGGTCCAGGAGGGTCTCGGCCAGGCGCGGGTGCCGCCCCAGCTTGCCCCCGGCCAGCACCTTGAAGCCCGACTCCTCCTCCTTGATGGCCCCGGCGGGACAGGCCTGTATGCACTGGCCGCAGTTCAGGCAGCGGCTAAAATCGAAACCGGGGCCTTCCTCCGCCAGTGTGATTGCATTCTCCCTGCAGGTTTCCACGCACAGGCCGCATCCGGTGCAGGGGTCCTCCCCCCTTCCCGGGCGGGACTGGCCGATCACCCCGAAATCCACAATCTGGGGCTGGGAGCAGGCGTTGGGACAGCCGGCCACCGCCACCTTGAACTTGTGGTGGAAAAGCACCGGCCCCTCTACCCGCCCGGCCAGCCGGTCCTCCAGCCCGGACTGGTCCAGGACCCGGGCCAGGGATTGGGCAATCTTCCTGTCCTGGATCAGGCTCAGCGGGCAGCCCGCCGCCCCGCCGCACACCTTCACCTGCCGGCAGCGGGTGTTGAGCCCTTCCAGGTCCACCACGCTCTCCACCATTTTTTCTATCCGCTCAATGTCGCCGGCCGAAAGTAAACCGCCGGCGGTGTGCGGCACCGTCCCGTTATCCTTGCCGCCGGGGCGGTTTTCCCCCGTCCCGGCCTCTCCGGCCAGGGCGCGGCGGGCCTCGGCGACATCCAGGCCGGTTACGGTGCTGCCTCCCCTGTCCTGAACGTACTGCTCAATCTGCTTTTTAACCTTCTTCCTTATAAAAAACGGCACCTTCTCCAGCCTGGCGGCGGCATCGGGTTCCCAGTCCACGTTCATCCCCCTGATCCCAAATCTTTATCACTGATTGCCTATGTATTTTATCCAGGATTCCCGGGGGGAACAATGATCCGGATCACACCGTCCCTGGCCCGGCCGCAAGCCACCGGGCCAGGTCCTCCAGGCTGCCGATCCAGTCCGGATTGAACTCCTCCCGGACCGGCCGCTTCATGAAATCTGTCACCAGGTAAGTCTTCATCCCAATCCTGGCCGCCGCCAGGTCCTCCTCCACGTCGTTGCCCGCCATCAGGCAAACTTCCGCCGGCAGGCCCAGCCTGCCGGCAATCTCCCGGTAGTACCCGGGATGCGGTTTGCAAAAGTGCATTTCCTCGTAGCAGGTGACAAACTCCCACGGCAGGTCCTCCACCCCGGCCCAGGACATCCGGTCGCGGATGGCCGACAGCGGAAAAACGGGGTTGGTGGCCAGCACAATGCGCAGGCCCCGGTCCACCGCCGCCTGCACCGCCGCCCGGGCGCCGGGGCAGGGCCGCGCCACCCGGGAAAGGCTGTTGAACCTGGTGGCGTAAAAGTCCTGGATTAACGGCTCCAGCTCCTCGATGCAGTCCTCCAGGCGGCGGCGGAAATCCGTCCAGAAGGCCCGGGCGTTGGTCACCGATGGATCGCGGTTGGCCCTCATGACCCCGGTGCTCGCCAGCAGGGCCTCCGTGAAGCGGCCCGGATCCACCACCGGGGCCGCAGCCCGGGAAATTTCTTTAAGGTATTCGGCCGTAAACTCCCCCGTCTCCAACTGGAGGAGGGTTCCGTCCAGGTCAAAAAGGACCGCTTGCAACACCTGATCTCCCACCCTTCACAAAACCTTCCCTGAGAGCCATTTCGCCGTCCCCGGCGGCCATTCCTCCCCGGCCGGCCATCCTGTTTCTTTCTGTCCGCCTTCCGGCCGACACCACAACCTGCATACACCATGGAGGTTTTACGGTGAAAAAATCGAAATATGTATGTGTTTTAAAACACCCGGCAGGAGAGAGGAAGGCCTCCATTGACATTCAGCGCATTCAGGGAATTAATCGCCGAAGTGAAGAGACTGCCCAGGATGAGGCTTTGCGTGGCCGCCGCCACGGACGAAACGGTTATGCGGGCGGTCAAAAACGCCGTCAGCGAGGGAATTGTCGATCCCATCCTGGTGGGGGACGTGAAAAGGATGTGGAGGATATGCCTCAAGATAAGCCTTCACCCGGGCGGCATCAGGATGATCAATGAAACCAACCCCGTGGAGGCCGCGCGCCTGGCCGCCGGCCTGGTGGGGGCGGGAGAAGCCGATGTCCTGATGAAGGGAATGATCAACAGCTCGGATTTTTTAAGGGCGGTGCTGCGGAACCATCCACATGACAGTAATGAACGTATGTATAATAGTACTTTAATATTCTGTGGTTGTTATTGTCATTTGATCTTGTCGCTGCTTTTTTCCCTGTATTCTGCTAATATTAGCAAGGATATTCCAGCAATTAAAGCAATTAACGCCCATATAGTAAGACCATAACCCAAGCTATCAAGTAAATTGTCAAACAGAATATGATCCGAGTTTTTAAAGCTAGAACCCATTATTGCTGCACTTAGGTAACGTGTACAATATAACATCGCTGATATAAAAATTAATACTGCTCCTAAAACTCGAATAGACATTTATATTACTCCTATCTCAATTTTTTGGAACCATACTTTCTTCATACCTTCTTTTCTGAGCTTGTAGCCGTTGGTACGCTTATCAACCTTGGGGTTGACTCCGTTAAGACGAT
>JAILZP010000070.1 GCA_023512435.1 Peptococcaceae bacterium
GAACAGGATATTGGATAGAGCAGAAGCCCTTTCGCTATTGAAAAAGAATCTTAAAAACAAGAACCTTTTCAGCCATTCGCTGGCCGTTGAGGCGGTTATGCGCCGGTTGGCCCGGCATTTCGATCAGGATGAAGAAAAATGGGGCCTGGCAGGCCTTTTGCACGACATCGACTACGACCGCACCAAGGACGATCCGGACCGGCACAGTGTCGAAGGCGCGCAATTGCTTGCGGAACACGGCCTGCCGGAAGACATAGTGCATGCGGTAAAGGTGCATAACGACCGCCACGGATTTCCCCGTGAATCTCTGATGGACAAGGCGCTTTTCGCCACCGACCCGCTGACCGGCCTGATCGTTGCCGGCGCCCTGATCCGGCCCGAAAAAAAGTTGGCTGCCATTGATGTTCCCTTTCTGATGAACCGCTTTCATGAAAAGTCCTTTGCCCGCGGCGCGAACAGGGAGACCATCAAAGCCTGCTCGGAACTGGGCCTATCGCTCGAAGAATTTCTCGGTCTCGGCCTGGAAGGTATGCAGGCTGTCGCCGGAGATCTGGGGCTATAGCAAAAACAGGCGCTTGACAAAAATAACAGCCCTGCTATAATTATAGTATGTATTAATGTATTTACTTTCGATATATCAATGCCCTTCCTCGCTTTAGCGTCAGGTAAGGGTTTGATTTTTCAGGAGAGTATTATGGTTGTCAAAACGGTTACAGAGAACAGAAAAGCCAGGCACGAGTATCATATACTGGAAACATATGAAGCCGGGCTTTCCCTGACCGGCACGGAGGTAAAATCCCTGCGCGCCGGAAAGGCCAACCTGCAGGACAGCTTCGCCCGCGTTGAAAACGCCGAGTTGATGCTGTATAATATGCACATAAGCCCTTACGCGCAGGGAAACCAGTTCAACCACGAGCCAAAACGCACCCGCAGGCTGTTGATGCACAAGTCCGAAATACTGCGCCTGCTTGGAAAGACCAGGGAAAAAGGCCTTGCGCTGATTCCGCTGAAAGTCTACTTCAAAAACGGCCTGGCCAAAGTGGAGCTGGCGCTGGCTAAGGGCAAAAGGCTCTATGACCGAAGAGAAGATATTGCGGCAAGGGACGCTAAGAGGGAAATCGACCGGGCGGTGAAGGAAAGGTCGAGGTACAGCAAAACAGGATTACAGTAAAATTAAACGGCAAAATTAAATAGCTGTCACGTTTAATTCTTGGGAAACCTAATAATTATGGGGGCGTAAAGGTTTCGACGGGGGAAGCGGTGGCAGGAGGAGCGAGCCGGGGTTCCATCAGCCCGTAAAACGGTGGGAAACTATAATTGCCAACGAAGAATACGCTTTAGCTGCTTAATTGCAGTTAACCTTCTACCCGCGCTGGGCCCGTGGCCCGGGCCAGGGGGTCATCTAAACGGGCTGGCTTAAGCCCAATTCTCGGAGGGCTTAAGCGAGATCTATCGAGATAGTTCCAAGGGAGCCTGGCTGTAAGCGCCCGCGGAGCGAAACCTAAACTACAGCCTGCGCTCGGAGAAACTCCTGTGGTCGGTCTTCCGGACGGTGGGTTCGATTCCCCCCGCCTCCACCATCTTTTTAGGTAAATAAAGATGCCATGCGGCTAAACCCGCATGGCATAAGGCTTTTATGGAGGTAAAGACTCCCATTTTTTACACTTCAAAATCAGAGATGACATTGGGCTTTTTTGGCAATCTGGAGAGAATTGAACCCTCGTATACAGCTGAATAAGGATTTTCAATAAAATGAGCGGATGTGTTTTCAAATGAAAATGCATCCGCTTTTTTTGTGCCCTTTTTTAGATAAAAAATTTAAACGATTGGAGGAAATCAAATGTCAAACATCAAGCAAACCGTCAAGTTTTTCAGTCCACTGTCGATTACAACATACCCTTCTCATGAATACGGCGAGTGCGGCGCAGGTGATCTGCCTGAAGAATTATCTCCATCAGAGGCGGTGTATTACATGGATGAAATCCTTTCCGCTATCGAAAAAGAAAAGCTGCCCAGCGAAGGTGACCGTGGTCTGATGGTTTACTTCTACGATGACCAGGCACTATCTGAAAAAATCTATAGCCTCCACCCGACAGTTGAAGAATGGAACGGCAAGCTGTGGGGCGTAATGGTGGCAGAGGTTTATGGTGAGCTGACCGAAGCGGAAACAGACAAACTGCTCGATTTTGCCGTTGGTCAAATGTCTGACGGCTGGGGCGAGGGGTTCGAGCAGCGTCCCATCAAAACGGATGACGGTGAAATCTTCGTCAGCTTCTGGAACAGTGATCATTTCTTCATCAAACCGGAGCGGGAACTGAAACAGGAAAACGAACAAAACTTCAGCGAACAGACGATGGGAGGAATGTAACATGCCCAATCATATCACAAACATACTTACCGCATATGGTGATAAGGAAAAGGTCAGGGCAATGTTTGAAGCCATTAAGAACGATGAGATTGGAGCCGGCAGCATTGATTTCAATAAAATTGTACCGATGCCGGAACATATCTACAGGGGGAACCTGGGCAGGGAGGAGATTGAAAAGTACGGTGCTGAAAACTGCTGGTATGACTGGAGCATAAAAAACTGGGGAACGAAATGGAATAGCTATGGCTATGACGAACATACCGCAGACAATTTTGACGGCTGCACGGTAAAATTCTTAACCGCATGGAGCAGCGTTAGCGATCTGATGAAAAAGCTGTCCTCTATGTTTCCGGATATCCGTTTCGACTACAAATGGGCGGACGAGGACTTTGGGCATAACACCGGCAAGGCAGAGTATAAAAGCGGCAAAACCTTAAGCTGTTATATCCCGGCGGGCGGTTCTGCCGAAGCCCTTGAACTGGCGGCAAGCATACTCGATATAGACCTTGCCGAAGCAGGATATATCTACAATGAAAGCACCGGCGAATATGAATATGTGGAAGATGAGCCGGATGAAATTCCTAAGATGGGCGGTGTGTAGAAAGACATGCCGTCTATACATATATCGATAAGGCAAATGAGCATAAGGCGCTACCTGAAAAGGCGGCGTCTTATTTTGTTGCCGGAAAGGAGACTAAAACCTTGGACACAGATGTAAAACCACAGCAGAAAAAAGAAAACAGCGACCACGGGCCGCCAAGAAAAATCTATACCGTCCCCCTTCCCAAAGACTTAAACCGGTGCAAAGGCTGTCCTTATCCCGGCGTCGGTTTTATCTGCTGGGACACGGACGGAACCTGCCTGCGCACCGAGATGGACCGGGCCGGCAGGCCGGGGAGGTGATGGATGATTGAACAGCATCATCAGTTGGGTCGGCGGGAAAAAGGCCTTGCGATCCCTTATCTACCAGCGGATGCCCAAGGAGTTTGGACGGTACGTTGAGGTCTTCGGCGGCGGTGGCTGGGTGCTGTTCGGAAAGCCGCCCGGTGCCGACATGGAGGTCTACAACGACTTCAACGCCGACCTTGCCAACCTGTTCCGCTGCGTCAAGGAGCGCCCTTTCGCCCTGCTCAAGGAGTTGAACTTCCTGCCCTTAAACGGCAGGGACGAATTCAACGTCCTGAAAAAATATCTTGAAAAGGAGGAATTCACCAGCGAATACCTGCGGGAGGAACTGGAGCTGGCCCAGCAAAACTTGAGCGGGCCGCAGTTCGAGGAAATCAAGGCCATCCTCATGGAGAACGCCGTCATGAATGACGTCAAGCGGGCCGCCGCTTTCTTCAAGCTCATCCGCTACAGCTACGGCAGCGGCTGCACTTCCTATGGCTGCCAGCCCTTCGACATCCGCAAAACCTTCCACCTCATCTGGTCGGGGAGCCGCAGGCTCAAAGACACGGTGATCGAGAACAAGGACTTCGAGGCGTTGATCCGTCAGTACGACAGGGACAACGCCTTTTTTTATTGTGACCCGCCGTACTTCGAAACAGAAGGTCACTACGCAGTGGAATTCCGCAGGGAGGATCACGCGCGGCTGCGGGACACGCTGGCCGGCTGCCAGGGCAAATGGCTGGTGTCCTACAACGACTGCGAATACATCCGGGAACTGTACAAGGACTATCAAATCGAAGCCGTCAGCCGCATCAACAACCTGGCCCAAAGATATGACAACGGCTGTGAATTCCCCGAAGTACTCATCTCCAACTACGACACCTCGGAGCGCATGCGGGACATCCCCACGCAGATAGGATTGTTTGATCTGATGGACGACTTATACGACACGGAATAGCGGTCTGAAAAAGACCATGCGAAAAAAATTGAATACGCCCCAGTGATGGGGCGCCAAGGAGGAAACAGTTTATGAAAATGATTGAAATGCAAAGCGTTGTGGACGGACAGGGCCAGCTCACTGTCCCCGCCCAGCTCCTGAAGGACATGGGACTGGTCCCCGGCGACACGGTGAAGCTCGCCTACATCAGCAGCTCCACAGATTCCATCCACAACATCTATAAAGAATTTGTCTTGACACCGCACGGCGTCGCCGCTCTCAAGGACGATGAGGACGCGGAACTCACCCTGCCCCATGAACTGCTGGAGGCGGCGGAGATTCCCTTGGACAGCGACCTGGAGATCGTCTGCGCCAGGGGCACGGTCGTCATTTTGCAGGCCGATCTGCTGGACAGCCTGCCCGATGAGCTGCGGGAGCTGTTCGATGATCTCGGCATCCATCCCGACACCGTCCGGGAAGTCATGAGAAGCGGAGGTGTTTCGGATGGCCGGTAAAGGTATTTACAAGGTGCTGGACGACAAAGGCCGCGTCCTGATCCCCAGGCAGCTCCGCGCCGCCGCAGGGATGCAGCACGGCGACATTATAAAGCTGGCGGTGCAAAAAGGGGTCGTCACCGCCCAAAAGGTTGACCTCATCGAGGTGGGCGACCAGTCCCCGCAGGCGGTGGAGGCGTATGTGTTCTCCGCCGTCAAGACCATGGAAAAGCAAACCCTCCTCTCCCTCGCGGCGCGGCTCATCGCCCTCCTTGAAGAAAACAGCAAAGAGTAAGGAGGCTTTCACATGACGGTTAAAAACGCATTCACCCAGGAGGACTGCATCGAAACCGGGTATGCCATGTCCATCGCGGGCAAGGTCGTCGTATTGAAGCCGTCCTCCCTGCCGCCGGAGCGCCGGGACGGCGCGCATCAACTGTACTTTTGCGAAGGTGGCAACGGCAGCAACCCCAACCCCATTGACCGTTCCATCTTCACGGTTTCCCTGGCCGACGGCGAGCGTGCGCGGTGGAACCGCGGCGACGTCCTTGGCATCCTGAAGCCGGAGCTTTTGCCCGACTCCGCCAGGCTGCACCTTTCGCAAATCCGGCCAAGAGGAGCTCTCGACCCGCGGGAGCATGAGCCGAGGTACAGCGGGTACAGCTTTCTGCCGGACGGCAGATACGCCTCGGGCGTGTGGCTCTGCAGCGAAAAGGAGGTCAAGGACTACATCGAGATGCAAAAGGAGTACCAGCACCGGGTGATGATCTGCGACCGCGACGGCTTCTGTGTGTTCGAGATGGTGCGGGGCGAGGTCATCCATCCATTACCGGAAACCATCGAGGCATTCCGCAAAGAGCAAGCGCGGGGCGGCATGAGCATGAACCTGTAAAGACGATGGAGTGTTGCAAGCATGGAACGGAGCCGGGGGACCCGAAGCGAGACCCCGGCTTTTTGAATCCATAAAAAAAACGAACAGAAAGGATTGAAAACCACATGAAACAGAAAGGCAGGAGAATCTGCGTCCTTGCCCTTGTTCTGTCCTTGCTGCTCTGCGGCAGCGCATACGCCGCGGCGGTCCTGTTCCCCGACATCAAGGGACATTGGGCGGAACAGACCATCATCGAGCTTGCGGAAAAAGGCGTGATCAAGGGCTACCCTGACGGAACGGTCAGGCCGGACGCCACCATCACCAGAGGTGAATTTATCGCCCTGCTGGCCAGGAATCACAAGCTGGACACGGCAGCAGCAGGGAGAGAGCCGCCCACCTTTGACGACATTGCCGGCCACTGGTCGGAGAAAAACATCGAGGCCCTTGTAGACCGGGGCATCCTCGACCCGGCGGATTATGGCGGCGGCTTAAAACCCGATGAACCGATTACCCGCATTGAAATCATCCGAATGCTGGTGCGGGCAATCGGCAAAGGGGAAGAAGCAAAACAGACCACGGACAACACCGGCTTTGCGGACGACAAGTCCATCAAAAGCTCCGACAAAGGCTATGTCAACATCGCAATCCGGTACGATCTGGTCAAAGGCTATCCCGACAACACCATCCGTCCGGAGGGCAAAACCACAAGAGCCGAAGCCTTTACATTGCTTGTGCGGCAGGATGAAGTACTGGAAAAAATCAGAAAAAAGGCAGAAAAGGAGGGCGAAAAGAAACCGCCCTCCGGCAGTTCGGGCGGAGGCTCCGCCAGTTATCCCAGGGCACAGGTTGCATTTGAACTGCCTGCCGCGGCGCACACCGATACAAGCATCACCGTAACGCCTGTCCTTAAATACGCCAAGACGCTCGCTTGGTCGCTCGCAAAAGAAGCCGCGGACGGCAGCGCGCAGCCCCTTGACCTTGCGGAAGCCGTGTCCGGTTCCCTGGATAAAGAGGGCGGCACCATTGTATTCAAGGAAAGCGGCAGCTATACATTGACCGCCTCCGCCACCAATTACGATGGCAAAACGACAAGCTGCTCACAGCATATCACGGTCTATCCGGTGGTGGGCATAGCCTTTGAGCTGCCGCAGCACACCCACACGGATAAAACAGTTTCTATCGAGGTGGCCACCACCGGGCTTGGAAATCTCGACATCGTGTGGTCAGCCACCAAAGACGGCGAGGCTGTGGCATGGGACACGGCTATCGACGGCGACCTCTCCAACGAAGGCGGTACAATCACCTTCAAGGAAAAAGGCGGCTATGGCATCACAGCCACCGTCACCGACGATACGGGGCGCAGCTTTAGCCATTCCTCCTCCATCACGGTCTATCCCGTGGCAAGCGTAGACTTCGAACTCCCCGAAAAAGCGCACACCGATACAACCATTGACCTCATCACAACCCTGTCTGAAATGGACGGCCTCTCTATCAATTGGGGTCTCACCCGAAACGGCGAGGTAGTAGCCATCGGCGATTACCTTGAGGGAGAATTGACGAACGCCGGCGGCGCAATCCGGTTCAAAGAAAAAGGTGTGTACGCTTTAACCGCAACGGTTACCGATGCCACCGGCAGAGAGTATGCAGCCACGTCGGAAACCACGGTGTATCCTGTTGGGGTAGCCGGTTTCTATCTGCCGGAAATAACCCACACGGACAAGGTTGTGACTGTAAAAGCCAGCTTTGAAAACATCGACGCCGCCACAGCGGTCTGGACGCTGACCAGGAACGGCGCACCGGTCACCCTTGGCGACTACGTTGAGGGAACATTGACCAGCAACGGCGGCAGCATCCGATTCAAGGATAAGGGCGAATATATCCTGGCCGCCGCCTTTACCGATCCGGCAGGCAGAACCTACGGCTACTCCTTGCCGGTCACCGTTTATCCCGTTCCAAGCCTTTCGTTTCAGCTTCCGGCCACAGCGCACACCGACAGTGATATCAAGGTAGATACCACATCCGCCGAGCTGGATGGACTGACGGTAGAGTGGCTGGTGGACAACACCTACGGCTTCCAGGATTGGGCCACCTATGTGGACGGCAAATTGGACAATGATGGGGGCACAATCCGCTTCAAGCACGCCGGTGTTTACGAGCTGGTAGCCAGAACGACAGACGCCACCGGGCGGGTGTTCCTCTTTGAAAACGGGAGCAAGACCGAGGTGCATCCTGTGCTGAACATCCGGTTCAGCTTGCCGGAGGCAACCTATCCCGACCGGACAATCGACTTAAGGACCAGCGGCAATATTGGCGTCCTGCCGGTAGAATGGAGCGTATCCAAGGATGGAATAGCCGTACCCTTTGACGCCTGTGTGGAAGGCGCCCTCAACGCGCAGGGAGGAAAAATCCGTTTTACCCAAGCGGGTCAATATACCCTGACCGCTTCAATGACCGACGCCCTGGGCAGAACCTTCTCCTATACGGATTCTGTCGTGGTCTATCCCATACCTGAAATCCAGTTGGCATTGCCGCAGACCGCGTATGTGGGAGAAGCCGCCGCGGCGGCCGTCAGCGGAAGCGACTTGAAAAACCTCGCCGCCGCCTGGACCATATCGGCAAGCGGCGGCGACAGCAAGCCTTACACGGACTATGCCAGCGGAGATCTGTCCAATCTGGGCGGAAGCGTTACCTTTAAAACGAAGGGCGACTATGTGCTGACCGTCACTATGACGGACGAACTTGGCAGAGCCTTCTCCCAAAGCAAAGCCATTACCGTCTACCCCATACCGGAAATACAGCTAACGCTGCCGCAGGTTGGCTACGCGGGAGAAACCACTTCGGTGTCCGTGAGCGGAAATGATCTTGAAAACCTAAATGCTTCATGGACAATCTCAAAAGACGGCGGTGAGGCTAAAGCTTACACCGATTACGCTGGCGGCAGCCTGACCAACGAGGGCGGCAGCATTACCTTTAAAGCCAAAGGCAGTTATCTCCTCACTGTCACCATGACCGACACCCTGGGAAGGAGCTTTGCAAG
>JAILZP010000003.1 GCA_023512435.1 Peptococcaceae bacterium
CTTTTGGTGGAGTGGTTTTTGGTTAATTCTATTTTACCAAAAGTTAGGGGTGTTTTTGTTTGTTTTCCTCGAAAAAAACAGATTTACCAAGCCTTTAGGTCAATGTCTAAACTGCGAAAGTTGAACTATAAGCTATAAGCTGTTAGCTGTTAGCTTTTAGCCGTTAGCTGTTAGTTTAGTTGCAAGTTATAAGTTTTGAGTTGCATCTGCCCACCCACTACTTATCATTTATCGCTTACAAGGCTGCTGTAGACGATCTCTCCGCCCGCCATGGTCAGCCTGACGTTCAGGTCTTTGTCCAGCAGCACCAGGTCGGCGTCCATGCCCGGAGCCAGGGCCCCCTTGGTGTTTTCGATTCCCAGCACCCGGGCGGGGTTAAGGCTGGCCATCCGGACAGCCTCGTGAAGGGGTATGCCGGCCAGGTTGACCATGTTTTTTACCGCCTCGATCATGGTCAGAGAGCTCCCTGCCATAGAATTGTCGGGCAGGGTTATTTTTCGGCCGTGCATGGTCACTTTCCGTTCGTTGAAAAGGTATTCGCCGTCCGGCAGGCCGGCGGCCGAAATGGCATCGGTGGCCAGGGTCAGGCCCCTCCTCCCCTTGACCGAATGCAGCAGTTTGAGCATTGAAGGATGCAGGTGATGCCCGTCGGCAATGATTTCGGCGCTTATCTCCCTGCATGCCAGGACCGCCCCCACCAGTCCCGGCTCACGGTGGTGGAGGGGGGCCGAGGCGTTGAACAGGTGAACGGCATGCCTTATTCCGGCCTTAAAGGAGGAGAGAGCTATTTCATAGGAGGCCTCTGAGTGACCCGCTGCCACCACGATCCCCTCCCGGGCCAGCATTTTGATCAAATCGGTGCAGCCCGGGAGTTCCGGGGCAACGGTGACCATCTTCAGGGTGCCCTCGCAGAGAGAGATTAATTCCGACATTTCTTCAAGGTTTACTTCCCTGAGGTAGGCCGGGTTGATGGCGCCCGACCGCATGGGGTTCAGGAAGGGGCCTTCCAGGTGCGCCCCAAGGAGCTGGGAGCCCTCGGTGTTTCTCAGGGTAAGGGCGTTGATGGTGGACAGTGTTTTTTCAAATATATTTCTCGGGGCGGGGACCACGGTGGCCAGGAAGGAAGTCGTTCCGCCCCTGGCGTGGAAAGCCGCCACCTCCCTGATCGCCCTGGCTGAACCGTCCAGGATGTCGTACCCGTTTCCGCCGTGCACGTGCATGTCGATAAAGCCGGGAGCTATGTACAGCCCGCTTGCGTCAATTTTAACGCACTCCTGATCGCAGGGACCGCTGCAGCAGCAATTTTTTTGATCACTCAGGGGCTTGGTTAAAAAGGGAGGCGGGCTTCCGGGCTTCGGCCGTCCGATGGAGCAGGACAGCCCGGCATAAAGGTTTTCGGGCCTCAATGCGCCCGGCACGGCCAGTTTCCCCCTGGTCACCAGAAGGCCTGAGTTGGGTACCGTTCCGCTGGAGGTAACCAGTTCCCCCCCGCATATTAAATAATCTATCATTTTTCAGGCCCCCGATATGAAGAATGCAAACTCAGATCGATCAATAATTTGCCGGGCTGCCGGCAAAATCCTCCTTGCGGGCCGGATATGTTCGCGGCGCTTTTTTTACAGGAATAAAAAAAATTACGGGGGTAATAATATTAATGCTGCATCAGGCAGTAAACCAGCCTCCTAAATCTCTCTCAGCACCCCGCTAACCGGCGGGGTTTTTTTTGCTGGCTGCCCCACGGTTTAATAAGCCGTACCGTTTCCGTATACCCTGTAGCGCCTGGTCAGGGATGCGCCGATAACCTCGGTGAGGATCTTGATCATCACCCTGTTTTCTTCGTGGATCATGGAAATGTCGGCCTGTTCGTAACCCTTCCGGATCATGATCTGCAGCGCGTGTTCGATCAGGTGTGAATCCAGCCCCCGGTGCCGGTACCGGGGAACAACTCCAAGAATGGCCGCTCTCACCTTCCTGGAAGGCCCCGGCCCGGACAGGCCTGTGGGCAGAAACAGCAATATACCTGCCGGTTGCCCGTCAACCCATACACTGAGCAATAGGTCGTGGTCGGCATACACCCTGCAAAAATCAAGCATCGCCTCGCACTCTTCGCCGGTCAGGGGAATGAAGCCCCAGTTGGCGGACATTGAGCGGTTGAACATGTCCCTGATCAGGCCGGCCTCGCGCCTCATATGCAGGAGGTTTAATCTCTTTATGGCGATCCCGTCTGTTTGGCGCACCCTGCCGGATACCCGGGCGATTTTCCGGGGTATGCCCATCTCCCGCCTCCAGCTGAAAGTGACCAGGTCGGTGTGTTTGATCAGGCCCGAATCCTCCATCAGCCGGCCGTAATAGGGAGGATTGAACGGCAGCATGATTTGGGGGCCGGATTCGAACCCTTCGATGAGGACTCCCACCTGTTGGTTGGTATTGAACGTGGCGGGGCCGATCATCCTGGGGCAGCTGTTGTCTGCCAGCCAGCGCCGGGCTGCTTCGATGAGGGCCGATGCTGTCCCGGCATCGTTCTCGCATTCAAAGCAGCCGAAAAACCCGGTGCCGGCATCCGGGTTCAAAAAATCCTTGATGGCCGCGATTCTTCCCACCGGAGCGTTATCTCTCAAGGCCATGAAGTACGCTGTTTTAAGGTGCCTGTGCACGGGGTTGACGGCGGGGCTGTATTGCGAGGTGCTTTCCGGCTGCTGCCTTACCCCCATTTCTTTATACGCCGGGATGGCTGCCGGAATCCGGGCAAAGACCGCCAGGTCGTGAAAGTTTTCAACCGTTTTGATATCGATGGCCAATAAAATCATCCCTTCTCTTTTTTTGTTAAAGTATGCGACACCGTGGTCCTTCGTTCAAAAAAAACAGGCCCCCCGTCCGGGGGGCCTGTCTGGCGCCAGGTCGTCAATACTTGAAGAAATTGCCTGCGATCAGTCCGGATGCCACGGATACCGCCACACTTATCAACACCCAGACAAGGTCTTTTTTTACCCTGCCCACGGCAATTTCAAGGGTATCCACCTGGGGGGCCGCCTGTGCAGCCTGTTTCTTCCCGGCCAAGAGACTTTACCTCCTTGCATTTGGCAACTGACTTTACGTATTTTAATATAACACAAAAATCATGGCCACTGGATCGGTATTTTTACGGTATTTCCGGGTAAGTTCCCCGGTCCCGCCAGGGACACCTCAAGGGTGCCGCTTCCCTTTCCCGGCGGGGTGAAGGTCAGCTTCATTTCAAAGTCCACCCTTCCTGCGGCCTGCCGCGAGAGGGTTGCGCGGTCCTCGGCTATTTTGTTGCCGGACGAGTCCAGCAGGCGGGCGTTTACTTGTCCTTCAAGCGCTCTGGCGCTGCCCTTCACCAGAAGGGGAACCCCGGCCACCTGCCCTGCCGCCGGGTGGGTAATCCATACCGCCGGTTCCAGGACCCTGTCCAGATTTCGCTTGAAAGGCTGTTCATACAGTCCCACATGGCCCCACCAATCCAGGGTCCGGCTGTCCACCTTTCCCTCCACCTGGAAGGAAACCTCCCTGATCTGGGGGAACTCCGTCAGGGTATTGACGATGCTCTGAATGCCCAGCCCTTCCCCGGAGGTTCCAACGTTTGCGCTCAGCACCTCCCTTGAAAAATTGACTGTGGCCAGGCCGTCCGTTACATTAATGTCCAACAACCGGGTGTCCTTCGGCAGGGTCCTGGCCGCTCCTTCGGTGACGGGCGGGGTGTTGATCAATTCGTTGACCGCCGCCCGGGGCCCGTCCTGGGTATAGGGAACCCGGTGGATTTCCCTTACCAGGTAAGCATCGTTGTTCGTATACTTCACATAATAAAGGGCCAGGCTGATGGTATCCTTTTGGGTAACGGCTTTTCCTTCAGAGGCCGGTTTTTGCTGATCAACCGGTTTCTCCCGGTTATGCCCGCAGGAAACCAGGACAGCAGTCAGCACCACTAGAAAAAACATTCTGAATATCTTTTTAATCCTGACCACCCCCATTGTCTTTAAAATGTGCGTATCGAACCTCAGGGGAGGGATCGTTTGCGCTCACTGAAAGAAAAAAGCTTCTACAAGCTTGTATGAAGCTTTTCACACGCATGAAAGCAAAAAATTGGCCGGTCATTTTAAACAAAACCAAAAGCAGGCATAAACGCCTGCTCGAAACACTCATCTTGCCATACGGCCGCTGGCTTTTTCCTCCACGTGGTCAATGATCGCGTCAAGGGGCTTCTTATAAATGGCCGAGAACAGGCCGATCAGCATGCAGATGAAAAAAGCCCAGTAAAAATAAGTAAAGTCAAAGGTAGTCTCCATACTTTCAACCCCCTTGAATATCAGCCTGGTGTATAATTAAAAACTTTTTTCACCTAATTATTATCGCATATTTTTACTGGTTAGGGAAGAGGGCAATTCTGCGGCAGACCCCCATGCCGCTAAAAGCGGCACCATCAGACAATGAAAATTTGGGGCCGGGGGCGCGGTTAAGAGATCCGGGCTTTCGATCCTCCGGCTGAACCGGCTCTAAGAACATATCTGTGTTCATGAATTCTCGGCAGGATTACATCTGCTCCCCGAAGGTCTGGTGAAACTGTTCCAGGGTCATCTTTATGCTGCGCGGTTTGCTGCCCTCGAAACTGCCCACTATGCCGCGCCTCTCCATTATGTCCACCAGCCTGGCCGCCCTGGCGTAACCAATGTGAAGCCTGCGCTGGAGGAGCGAAATGGAGGCGGTCCCGTTTTCTATAAATATTTTCACTGCCTGGGGCAGCAGTTCGTCGTAATCTTCGTCTAAACTCCCGTTTTTTCCCTCCGCCGGGGGCGCGGTAAGAACCTGTTCGTCGTACACCGGCTGGGCCTGTTCTTTTAGATAGGTGACCAGGGCGTCCACTTCATGGTCCGACAGGTATGCCCCCTGGACGCGAATCGGTTTTGCCGCCCCCACCGGGAAAAACAGCATATCTCCCCTTCCCAGGAGCTTTTCGGCCCCTCCCGTGTCCAGGATGGTCCGGGAGTCCACCAGGGAAGAAACCGCGAAGGAGATCCGGGAAGGTATGTTGGCCTTGATCAGGCCGGTTATGACGTCCACCGAGGGCCGCTGGGTGGCGATCACCAGGTGTATCCCCGCTGCCCTTGCCATCTGGGCAAGGCGGCAGATGGAATCCTCCACGTCCGCCGGGGCCACCATCATCAGGTCGGCCAGTTCGTCTATGATGATGACGATGCAGGGGAGGGGCTTGGGACCATCCTCAGTGCCGTTCCCGCAATTCTTGTTGTATCTCCCGATGTCCCGCACCCCTGCCTGCGCGAACAACTCATAGCGGTGTTCCATTTCCTTTACCGCCCAGCGCAGGACCCCGGCCGCCTTCTTGGCGTCGGTAACCACCGGGGAGATTAGATGGGGTATGCCGTTGTACGTGGTCAGCTCCACCATCTTGGGATCTATCATGAGGACTTTTACCTCGTCGGGAGTTGCCTTGAACAGGATGCTGGCTATGATCGTGTTTATGCACACGCTTTTGCCCGCCCCGGTGGCTCCCGCCACCAGGAGGTGGGGCATTTTGCCCAGATCGGCCACCACCGGCGTGCCGGCTATGTCTCTGCCCAGGGCTATGGTCAATCTTGACTGGGAGTTTATAAATTCCCTGTTCTCAATCAGCTCCCGCAGGGTTACCGGAGAAATTTCCCGGTTCGGGACCTCAATGCCGACGGCCGCTTTTCCCGGTATGGGAGCCTCGATGCGGACCCCGGGGGCTGCCAGGTTGAGGGCTATGTCGTCCGCAAGGCCCACTATCCGGCTTACCTTGACTCCCGGAGGGGGCTGGATTTCATAGCGGGTAATGGCCGGCCCCACCGATATTCCGGACACCTTTGAAGAAATGCCGAAGCTTTCCAGGGTAGTTTCCAGGATGCGGGTCCGGTCGGCAATTTCCCGGTCGGAAATCTCGTTTCTGGCTTTACCTGGGGCCTTGAGCAAATTGACCGGAGGAAGGCGGTAGATGCGGCCGTCCGCCAAGGGCGCGGCCTGGATGTCGGGAATTTCGACCCGTTCTCCGGCCGCCTTCTTTTTGGTTCGGGTTTCGACTTCCTGATCAAAGGGTTTTTCTTTGGGGCGGCAAGCCGTCGCCTCCGTCAGAACCGGGGAAAGGCCTGTTGTTTCGGGTACCGGCCGTACCGGCCGCTCCTCCCGGTACTCTGCGGTGTCCGCCTCTTCGGTCAGGAAGTTGAAGATCCAGGTCCACATCCTGCTGCCGGCTTTTTTTGCCCTCAGGGCGGCCAGCAGCCCCATTTGGTCCAGCGTGTACCCGGTGATCAGGACCAGTGACACCAGGGTCAGGGAAGCCAGAATGATGTAGGTCCCCACCGTGCCGAAACAGGCCGTGGCGGCGTAAACGGCGGCGGCGCCGACGACTCCTCCCCCCATGCCCTTCAGGCCGCTGCCGAACAGATCGTCCCGGGGCATGTCCATGTGGGCCAGGGTCAGGAAAACCAGGGCCAGAATGGCAAACCCCGCCGCCCTGGGGGTAATTCTGATCCTGCTTTTCTCAAAAATAAGCTTGATCCCCGCCAGGGCAAGGGATAAAATGATCAGGTACTTGCTTTCCCCGGCCGCGATCTCCATGCTCCTGACCAGCAGGGAACCCAGGGTGCCCAGGGCGCTGGTGAAAAGGCTGGCCGTTCCGATGGCAGCCAGGGTGACCAGGGCTATTCCCGCAAACTCGAACTTTAAGTCGTTGTTTGATTTTTTTTGCGGTTGTTTGGTGCTTTTATTTCTTACTTTCATGCTCTCTCCCGATAAACCTGTACCGACAAAAAAATACAAAAAAGTTGCTTTCCGTCATACTGAGCTTACCATAAAAAGGTTACCGGGGCAAGTGCGGGGGGGGGTTTTCCAGCAGTGACTACTAAGATAAAAAGCCGCCCTTGCGGGCGGCGCCGCCGTGCCGGCGACGGAACACAGAACACAGATCAGAACTCAGAACTCATGCCGCCATAAGCGGCACCACGAAAAATGAAAATTGGTGCGGTGTCTTCCCAATTCCCAATCCTCCGGCTTGGCTGGCAGCCCGGCTTGTGGGTCTGTGTTCTGAGTTTGAGTTCTGTGTTCTAACTCCCAATTCCTGCGTTTCTTCTTCTCCGGCAGAATACCAGGATTCCGGACAGGATCAGGAAGAGGCTGACCAGTTGGGCTGCCCTGAAGGGGCCCAGCATAAGACTGTCCGTCCGGAGGCCTTCTATGAAGAAGCGGCCCGTCGAATAAAGGATCAGGTATAGCAGGGCCACCTCTCCCTGGACCTTGCGCCTGGACCAGTAGTACGTCAGGAACAGGAACACGCCGAAGTCCCAGGCCGACTCATACAGGAAGGTTGGGTGGTAGTACCTGCCGCCGATGAACATTTGCTTCTCAATAAAATCCGGGAAGTAAGAGATAAACTTCTCGGACACGGGGCCTCCGTGGGCTTCCTGGTTGATAAAATTGCCCCACCGTCCGACGGCCTGGCCCAGAATAAGGCTTGGGGCCAGGATGTCCGCGATGTTCCAGGCCTGGAGGCCATGTCTTCTGACGTACCACAGCCCGGCAAGCACACCGCCCATGATCCCCCCGTGAATTGCCAGGCCCCCGTGCCACACGGCCAGGGCGCTCAGGGGATCATCCCGGTATTCGGCCCAGGTGAAGGCCACGTAGTAAAGCCTGGCCCCGATAATGGACGCAGGTATGATTAAGGCAATCATATTTATAATATGGTCCGGGTCAATCCGCATGCGGACCGCTCGGCGGCAGGCAATGAGCGTCCCGGCCGCAAAGGCTGTGGCCAGGATGATTCCGTACCACCTGATTTGCAGCGGCCCCAGGGTGAAGGCAACGGGATCGATCACCAGGCACACCTCCGGAATGAGATCTTTTTGTCATCACATCCCTATTATATACCGGCCAGTTTTTTGTTTCAGGAAAACCGGCCTTTAAAAAAATAAAAAATTTTTAGTGACAAAAAAGAGGTTTTTTTATAATAGTGAATAAAATATAACTGGAACATAGTCTCAGTCAAAATTTTTTCTCCCGCTCTTTTCGGCGGGACTTTTCTTTTTCAGCGAAAAACCGGGCTGGGGGCCCGGTTATGACACCTTTTGAACCACGTTTTCATGCTTTGCTTTTTTGTTGAAAAACTCCTCTGAATAATCAGTGGAGATCAGGTACAGGTTAACCCATAATTCGTGCTCGTTGGGTTTTCCCTCCAGTTCCCTGGCCACTTCTTTAAACCTTTTTTCAACCCGGTCTTTAAAAGCCGAGAAGTCCACCAGGAGTTCAACTATATCCCTTTGGTTGTAAGTCAAGCCTTCTTTTATGGGTTTGGCCATAATCTTTCTCCTCCCGATATATTTAAAGTTGTCGGGTTGTTATCCAGTTGTCCGCTGGTTAGTATAATTATAGTAATATTGCCAAAAAAAGTTAAGAGGTAAAGAATGTCTAATAAAGCAAGAACGCCGGGCGGGCATCCTTTTCCGGCTAAGACACTTCTATTAATTGCATACTTTCTACCACCACCACTTGACGTTTTTCGCGCTTGGCTTTCGTGGAAGCCAGGCTGGCCATATTAATCAAGTCGTTGACGGTATAGCTTTCAACCCCCTTAAATCGTTCGGTATTGTGACGCCGGCCTCCCGCCACTCCTGCCGAAGCGCTGACGTGGATACCATGGCAAAAAACTTCCTGTGCAATTTTGTCAACCAACAAATTAGCTAATGCCTTGGCTTCAGATTGGGTGGCGGACCATACAAAGGCAAATTCGTCACCCGCATACCGGCAGAGGTAACCACTCTTAGGGACATTATCTCTTAACATTTGCGATATTTTCCTTAAAATTTGGTCTCCCACAACATGTCCAAATTTTTTGTCGATTTTACCAAAATCATCAATATCGATAAAAATAATTGATATTTCATGATTGTTTTTTAGCAGTTCTATTGATTTTTGATAAAGGTATTCCGTCCGGGGAAGTCCGGTCATTGAATCCATATATTTCCCGATTTTAGCATACACTTGAGTTTTGTCAATAATGCCGGCTACCTTGTCATCTTCTACCACAATAAGGCGTTTAATCTGGTGTTGTTCTATGAGATTTTTGGCTTCCCAGAGAGAAGTTTCAGGAGTGATTACTACAGGGTTTTTAGTCATGGTGTCGGCTACCAGGCGGTTGGGGTGTGATTCGCGAATATCGCGTGAAGTGATAATTCCCACTAAATGCCCGTTGTCTATTACCGGTAAGCCACTTATACGGAGCTGTTTCATTTTATTTATCACGGTATAAACGCTCACCCACGGTGTAACCGCCGGTACCTTTTTAATCATAACGTTGCTTACTGACTCTATCATTATTTTTTCGCTCCCGTTTTTCTACCATTAAAGGTCAATAGCTTTATTTATCGTTATAACCACATTTATCTGGGCTTTGATCACAGTGTGTTCGGTGGAGATTTTTTTCCCTTCCTCCAGGATAATGGGAAAGAGCCTCTCTTGAGGAATCAATTTTAACAATGATTTGCGAACGACCATCGCTTCGAAGGGACCTTCTTTAATGGGAATCACTTCATATTGTTCCGGTGAAAGGGCATCCACCATTCTTCTGGCTGCCTCGGGGCCAATCGGGGCGCGTCTGCCCACCAGTAGCACATCCTGCATTGGAGGGATTTCAAATTCTGAAAGGCGGATGGAAACGTCTGCCGTTCTGGTGTTTTCTCTTTTCAAAGCACTATCAGCCACTTTTTTTCACCTCACATTATTTTGACACCTTGATTTCGTGCAGTGACCTGATTAAATGCAGGCAGCAAGTCCGGGTCAAATTGGGTTCCGCTGCATCTTTCTATTTCCATCCAGATGTCTCTATAACTTTTTTGTTTTTGGTATGGCCGGGGAGATATCATGGCATCAAAGGAATCGGTCAGGGTGATTATCCTGGCGGAAACGGGCACTTTTTCCGGCGACACGTTATAATATCCCTTGCCGTCAATCCGCTCGTGGTGCAGCAATATCATTGGTTTAAGTTGTTGTCCCCAGTCGTAGCGGGAAACAATTTCTGCCCCTAACCGGGGGTGTTTTTTTATTAATGCCCATTCGTTTTTATTAAGTTTTCCCTGTTTATTTAAAATATAATTGGGCAAAAAAATTTTACCGAGATCATGCAGCAATGCTCCGATACTGATGTTATATATTTCGATTTCCGGCAAATTTAGCTGGCGGGACAGCAGTGCAGAAAGCCTGGCTACATTCAGGGAGTGTTTGTATATTCCCCCGTGATTTTTTTTATCTTTAGCAATAGCTCGTTAACTTCCCTGCAATTAATCCTTGATATTTTTCTTAAGGTGGAAATTTGTTCTTTTTCTATGAGATTAACTAGTATGTCTTCGATTATCAAGTCATTCTGCTGGCAATTTCCGATAAACAAAATTAAGCCCCCTTCGGTAGCTGGCTGCCATGGAATTTTTCCTGCAGGCCCTTTAGCTTTGCGTCCCCACCTTTCGGTAGGTTTGCCCTTTCGGAACAGGTCACGAACTTAAAATATATTTTATTCGACACTTTATGGCAAATTCCTGTTTTTGGGTAAATCTTTTATTAAGGTCCCGGCAGACGGGCCGAAGGGTAGAGAATGTTCTCTTTTTTAAGGCTAAGAAGAGGAGGCCTTGACCGGCCTCCTCCTTTTTTTACCTGAACCCGAACTGGTTGGCCTGATAGGGGGAATAACCGGCGGGACTCGCCCATGCCTGGCCCGGCATGATCTGGAATGAGCTGGCGGGATTGGTCCCCAGCCCCATGGTTGTGCTCATGACATCCAACAACTGGGAGGCGGGAATCCCCCGGTTGCCGGTGAATCCGGCCAGCCCTTGGCTGCTGCCGTACGTCTGGGTGCCGCCGAACGTAGCCTGCTGCCCGGGAGTGATGTTCATCATCCCCATCTGACCCGCGGCGCCGGTTAATGCCGTTTGCCCCAGGCCGGCTCCGTATCCTGACAGCGCCTGTCCGGTCCCCTGCTGGAAGTTCCCGAACTGGCTCGCCATGGGGCTCGCGAAAGCCTGGGCGGAATAGCCGGACTGGGTCCCGGTGCCGAATTGGTTGGCGATATATCCCTGGCTGTACGGGTGCAGCATGCTGGGAAGGTTGCTTACCCAGCTGGGAGACACGCCCATGTTGGCGAGGTTTGTCAAACCGATCTGGGGAGTGATTCCCTGCCCGAAGGCTCCGTACTGCGCTCCGCCGGTCAAGCCCGTGCCGGGCTGGGCGTAGTAGGCGCCGGTGCCGGTTTGGGGATAGAACGCCCCGGCCTGGCCCGCGAGTCCGGTACCGTATGTTCCGGTGAGGGTTCCGGTGCCCTGGAAGGTTCTCTGGAAGGGAGATACCTGGTTTACTATCTGCTGGGCGATGCCGGAAATCCGGTTTATTTCCTGGCTGAGCTGGCCGGCGGCCTGCTGTATCCTGCGGATGCCCTGGGAGGCCAGCAGTTCCTTTTGGGTCATCTGCTGAAGCTGCAGGGCGTTGGACTGTTCGGACTGCTGCAATTGGTTGCAAACTTGGTAAATGTCGTTCACTTCTTGCTGCAGTCTCTGAATCTGTTGCTGGAGCTGAAATACCTGATCCATCAATTTTTTCCCCCTTGGAAATTTTTAAGCCGCGGCTTTCAGAATTTAGTATTTACAGCACATTAAGGTTTATACTGGTAATTAGAGGGAAAGTGCGCCATTCAGCCCTTTTTAACGGTATAAAGGTCAATCAGCCCGAAACCAGACAGGTTGACATCCGAGACGGCGGGACGGTGGGCGATCCTGATGATGCTGTGATTTATAGCCGTTAGCGGAACCTCGTCCAGTATTATTTCTTCCGCCTGGAGGTACAGGTAATTTCTTGACCCGGCATCGGCAATCCGGCGGGCGGTGTTGAGGTATATGTCCAGACTGCCGTTTTTGAATCCCGAGGCGTTAAGGCCGTGGCCGGCCTGGGATGAAGCCAGCAGGGTGTACATGAAGTTGTCGGCGTCACCGTTGTCTCCGGTCCACCCGTAAAGGAAAAAGTGGCCGTCTTTTGCGTTGATGGCCTCTTTATGATCATTCCAGGGCCTTGACCGGATGGTCACCCTTATTCCGGCCGGTTCCAGCTGCCGTTTAATTTCTTCCGCCAGGGCCCGTCCTCCCGGAGGGCAGTACCGTCTTGCGTCCTGATAGGTGATCAGGGTGACGTCAATTCCGGCCGGGTATCCCTCCCTGTGCAGTATCCTGCGCACCTGGTCGGGGCTGTACTTCGGCATTCCCTTGCTTTTTCCCGGCATCACCGCCGGGGGGGCGAGGCCGGCGGCCGGGACTCCTTCGCCCCCGAGGCCGGCGGCCACGATTTTTTCCCTGTCCAGGGCGTAGGCCGCCGCCATCCGGACATATTTATTGTTGAAAGGGGGTTTGTCGGTGTAAAACCCAAGGTAGCCGACGTCGATGCCGGCCACGGATACTATATTCATGCCCCGGGCCTGCAGCCTGTCCAGGTTTTCCCGGCCGGGGGAAAAAATAATGTCAGCCTTTCCGTCCAGTAAATACCCGGTCCGGCTTTGGGAATCGGGCACCGCCCCAATCACCACCCTCCGGGCCGGGGCAGGACGGCCGCGGTAGAGGGGGTTGGCCTGCAGGACGATTTTGTTCCGCCCAATCTCCTTCAGCATGTACGGCCCGGTACCCGACGGATGTTTCCAGAATTCATCCCCGTACTTGCTCAGCGCGCCGGGGCTTACCACGGGCGCCGCGAAGGGGAGGGCGAGGTTCTTTATAAACGGGGCATACGGGTACTTCAAGACAAAGGATACGCTGTACCTGCCTTCGGTTTCGATGGACGAGACCGGGTTGAAAACAAAGGCGCAGTATGGATCGGTGTCTTTTAAAACCATGGACCGGGCCATGCTGGATTTTACGGCCTCGGCGTCGCATGCCGTGCCGTCGCTGAAACGTATTCCCGGCTTGAGGTGGAAGGTCCAGCGCCTTCCGTCGTCTGATACGTTCCAGCTCTCGGCCAGGCAGGGTTCGGGTTCCAGCGTGCGGGGGTTGAGCCTGACCAGCCCCTCGTAGATACCCGTAATGGGCAGGGCATTTTCAAAGGATGAGTTTCTGGCCGGATCCAGGCTGTCCGGCAAGCTGCCCTGCAGGACAACCAGTTCGTCTTTGCCGGGTGCCGCGCCCCATCCCAGGACCGCGGCGCCGCCCCTGATCAAAATGAACAAAAACAGCAGGGAAACCACGGTGAAAAATATTTTACGCAAGCCCAGACCTCCTTGTACAAGCCTAATATGATATTACAGTAAAATATGCCAAATCCTTCCTGCCTGAAAAAGTCTTTTGCAAAAGGACAAAACTATTTAACGCGGGGCGGCCGGAAGGGGTTGTTTTCTCTGAAAATATTAAGGGTCAGGAGAAAGGAGACAGAAGACAGGAGACAGAATTAATTTTTCTGGTCAATTTTTTTAGGAAGGGGAAGTAATTTTTTTGAACGCAAGGTTCGGGCCGGCAGGAAACCCGGATTCTTTTTACCGGGAAGGACACAAGAGTTCGCTGGACATGCCCCGGTGGCTGAGGGAAAGAGGTCTCAATGCTTACGAGTACCAGTGCGTCCGGGGGGTCAACATCGGCCGGGAGACGGCCCGCAGGCTGGGGGAACTGGCGGCGGAATACGGCATATACCTGAGTATTCACGCTCCTTATTATGTCAATCTGGCCGCCTCTGAAGAGGAAGGGCGCGAAAAGACCAAAAAGCACCTGCTGGATTCAATGCTGGCGGCCAGCTGGATGGGGGCCGGGGTGGTTGTTTTTCATCCCGGTTCGGCCAGGGGCGACCGGGCCGCCGCCATGGAAAGGGCGATAAACATGCTTGGGGAAGTGCTGAGGCAGGCCGGGGAGGATGGACTGGACGGCATCCTTCTGGCGCCGGAAACCATGGGCAAAAGGAGCCTGCTGGGAAGCCTGGATGAGGTGCTGGAACTGTGCGGACTGGATGAAAGGATTATCCCGGCCGTCGATTTCGGGCACCTGCACGCGGCCGGAGGGGGCCTGCTTAATTCCACCGGGGACTTTGCCCAGGTTTTGGACAGGGTCGTGGCGGCCTTGGGCCGGGAACGTTCGAGGAGGCTGCATATTCACTTCAGCCCGGTGGAGTATACCGCCGCAGGGGAGAGGAGGCACCGGACCACCAGGGACAGCGGTTTCGGCCCCGATTTTGCCTGCCTGGCCCCCTTGCTGGCGGACCCGTCGCTGGAGTTCACCCTGATCTGTGAGTCGGACGGGCTGCAGGCAGAAGACGCCCTGTTTTACAAATCGATATATGAGCAGGCCGTGGCTTCGGGGCGGGAAGACAGGGGTTAGGCCGGAAAGGAAAGGGGTTGGCCGGGCCAACCCCTGTAATCCTGGTTAGTGGATTTCCACATCGCTGCCGCCGTGCCGGCTTAGAATCCGGGACGCCTCTTCGGCCTTATTGTCTTCGCAGCGCACGGCCACAAGGATGTCCCCCTGCCTTATTCTTTCCTCGAAAAAGCGGCCCCTATCCGCCGGAATGCCGTAATCGGCCAGACCTCCGGCAATTCCCCCGGTGGCCGCCCCGGAGAGAAGGCCGGCGATGGGTCCGGCCGCCACCAGGGGGCCGATGCCCGGAATGGCCAGGGCCCCGGCGCCGGCCGCCAGGCCGATGAGGCCGCCGATGGTCCCGCCCGTGCTGACCCCGTTCATCACCGGGTCTCCGCCTGTGAAGTTGGTATTGTATTTATTGGCGTCACCTCTTCCGATCTTCTCATCCTTGGCCAGCAGTGAAATATCCCTTTCAAAGCCCTTGCTCCTGAGGTCGTTGACGGCCCTTTCGGCGCTGTCGCGGTTGTTGAAGGTGGCGATGACTGTTTTGGACATGCCGTTTCCCCCTTGTTGAAAATGTGGTTGCCTTTATATATTGCCTCGCGGGGGAAAAACTATACGGCGGCCGTTGTTTCCGGGTGTGGGAGGCAGGCAAAAAAATGTTGTCTTTCCCATGATTCTGTATATAATTATATCTGTATGTTTTTTAGAAAATGGAGTGATAAACTTGCTGCCCACGCCCAAAAAGTTCTTTCTCACCGCCGCTTCCGCAGAGGGCCACAGCCACCTGACAGCCTTCGACAACGCCCTGCTGGCCGGAAAAATAGGAAATATTAATCTTATCCGGGTGAGCAGCATCCTGCCCCCCGGGGCGGAGCTGTGCAACGACCTGCAAATACCGCCGGGGTCCCTTGTCCCCACCGCGTACGGGTACATTATCAGCGAGGAGCCCGGCCAGCTTATCGCCGCCGCCGTGGGTGTGGGTTTTTCGGAGGATGCCTTCGGGGTGATCATGGAGCACTCCTGCGTGGGATCTAAAGAAGAAGCCCATAATGAAATAGAAAAAATGCTTAAAGAGGCCTTTGCCAGCCGCGGCATGAAGCTGAAGAAAATGGAAATTGCCGCCACTGAACACAGGGTAAGGAAAATTGGCTGCGCCCTTGCGGCCGTACCGATGTGGTATTAAAAGCTGACCGCTCGCCGTCGGCCTTAAGGATCAGGAATACGGCCATTGTTGGATACGGGGGGAAGAAAATTGAACCTCTGGTTTACCGAGTACCAGAATCAAAACCTCACAATCGGCTGCCGCATATCCAAAACCCTTCATTATGAGAAGACTCCCTTCCAGGAAATAATGGTGGTGGACACCGTCCAGTTCGGAAGGATGCTCCTGCTGGACGACGTCATCCAGACCACGGTGGCCGATGAATTTGTCTACCATGAAATGATCACCCACGTGGGGCTGAACACCCTGCCCGACCCCCGCCGGGTGCTGATTATCGGGGGGGGGGACGGCGGGTCGGTGAGAGAGGTGCTGAAGCACAGGTCCGTGGAGAAGGTGACGCTGGTGGAAATCGACCGCGGGGTAATCGAGGCGGCCAAAAAACACCTGCCCGAAATAAGTTGCGGCCTGGACGATCCCCGGGCCGAAGTGATTATAGACGACGGTATTAAACACGTTAAGGAACACAAGAACACCTACGACATGATTATCGTGGACTCCACCGATCCCGTGGGACCCGCCGAAGGGCTGTTCGGGGCCGGCTTTTACCGGGATGTGTATGACGCCCTGACCGAAACCGGCCTGTTTGTGGCGCAGACCGAATCGCCGTTTTTCAACCGGGACCTCATCTCCAGGATAATCGGCGACGTCCGTTCAATTTTCCCCATGGCCCGGCTTTTCCTGGCCAATGTCCCCACATATCCGGGGGGGTTGTGGACCTTTACCATGGGCACCAAGAGGTATGACCCCATGGAAGTCGATCCCGGCGGCATACCGGTAATGGACACGAGATACTACAGCCCTGAAATTCACAGGACTTCCTTCGTCCTGCCGCCCTTCGTGAAGGAACTGGTGAAGTGAAGACAGGCTACTGTCTTTTCGGGGGATGCTGTGTACTATGCAGAGAGAAGTTTTCAGCGGATTTTTGGGAAGCTGCGATGACTACGAGGGGGCGGCCGCGGCCATTCTCGGCGCCCCCATGGACCAGACCGCCAGCTTCAGGCCGGGGGCCAGGCACGGCCCGAGGCAGATTAGAAGCGTCAGCGAAGTCCTGGAGGAATACAGCCCCCGCCTGGACAGGGACCTGGCGGACTACCGGTACGCCGACCTGGGGGATGTGACCGTGATCCCGGGCAATGTGGAAGAAAGCTTGGACAGGATTGCCCATTCCGCCCGCCGGGTGTTCAGGGACCGCAAGCTTCTGATCATGCTGGGGGGAGAACACCTGGTGACCCTGCCGGCGGTGCAGAGCGCGGCCGAAGTATACCCGGACCTTTCGGTCATCCATTTTGACGCCCACGCCGATCTCAGGGAAATATACCTGGGCGTGCGCCTTTCCCACGCCACGGTGATGAGGCGGGTTGTCGAGACAGTGGGCCCGGAGAGGCTTTTCCAGTTCGGCATTCGTTCCGGCACCAGGGAGGAATTCGCCTTCGCCCGGTCGGCCGTGAATTTCCACAGCGGTCTGAGAGTGGAGGACGTGGCCGGGGCCGCTGAAAGATTAAGGGGAAAACCGGTCTACATAACACTGGACATCGACGTCCTGGACCCGTCCTATGCCCCCGGAACCGGCACTCCCGAGCCCGACGGCTGCACGCCGGGCGATCTTTTTTCGGCGTTGGAGGCCCTGGCGGACCTTGAGGTAATCGGTTTCGACCTGGTGGAGGTCTGCCCGCCCTGCGACCACAGCGAGCGCACCGCCATCCTGGCGGCGAAGCTGGTCAGGGAGGCCATCCTTCTTTTTTCCCGGAAGCAGAAGCCGGGTGGAATATGAAGGCGGACGCTCCGTTCCCGGAACATCCGCCTTTATATTCTTCCTGTGAGACGGGGATGCCTTAAATTCCCGGTCTTGTATGTTCCTGGTTCCGCCGCCTGCAGGGCGGCTTTTTTATAATCAATGATGCTGGTCACCGGTATTTTCAAACTTGGTGGTGGCCAGAGTCATCTCCCGGGCGGTACCGCTAACCAGCATGGCTATTATGGCTCCCGAAAAAGCCACCGCCAGCGCGATCAGTATTTTAGCTCCCACTTAAGCCAGACCTCCTCCCCTTTTTCTTTTATTAAAGAATAAACCAAGCCCGGCAAAAAGGCAATACCGTTGTTCCCCGGCCCGGCCTCAGGCATCTGATAATAATTTAACCGGCGGGTAAGCAAAATAGTCCTATGATCTACCGGTTTATAGTCTACGGGCTGCTGGGATGGGGACTGGAAATATTCTGGACCGGCCTGGGATCGGCCGTCAGGGGAGACGTCCGGCTGTCCGCCGGCACCTATCTCTGGATGTTTCCCATTTACGGGCTGGCCATCTTTATGGAGCCGCTGCACGACCGGGTCAGGGCCTGGCCCTGGCTTCTCCGCGGACTTTTGTGGATCCTGGTGATCTGGACCATCGAGTATGTGACCGGATCTCTGATCAGGCTTATGACCGGGTTAAGCCCCTGGGACTACACCGGGGCCACCCGCTGGCAGATAGACGGCCTCATCCGCCTGGACATGGCCCCGCTCTGGTTTGCGACCGGGCTTATGTTTGAGCGGGTGCACGACTTCCTGGTGACGCGGCTGAGGGTGTAATCCGGCTTCCGGATACCGGCCTAAAAAACCAGTTGATTAAATTTTTACTTGAAGTATTTTCCTTGGCAATACATAATACATATGGATGGAATCTGGAAAAGGAAGGGAGAGGGCTTTGGGTAAAAAAAGATTGATTATCCCCGTTGCGGTTTTGTTGGTGGTTTTCCTGCTGGCCTACATCAAATACTCAGGGAACGTGGGGACGGCCGGGGGAAAAAAGGATCCCCCGGCCAATAAACCTGTTGCGGTCAAAACAGCGGCGGCGGTCCCGGGAGCCATCAGCCCTTCCCTCACCCTGAGCGGGACGGTGGCTGGCGAAAAGGAAACGGTGATCACCGCCAAAACCCAGGGCATTTTAATCTCGCTGCTGGCCAGGACCGGTCAGCGGGTGGCCGCAGGCCAGGCAGTGGCCTTGCTCGAAAGCGAAAACCAGCAGCTTGCCCTGGAAAAATCCAGGGAACAGGTGAACGCCGCCGGTTCCGCCCTGGAAAAGGCGAAGGCCGATTTTGCCAGGATCGCTGAACTGTACAAGCAGGGGGCGGTGTCCCGGGCCGACTACGAGAATGCGGAACTCGCCCTGAAAAACGCCCAGGCAGCCTACAACGCGGCCGTGTCGGACAGCCGGCTGGCCGACCGGCAGATCAGGGACGCCACGGTGGCGGCTCCCTTCTCGGGCAGCGTGGCGGAATGCTTCGTGGAGGAGGGTGAGATGATCTTCCCGTCAACCAGGCTCATGACCCTGGTTGATGATTCAAGGCTGAAAATCAAGGCCAATCTCACCGCCGACCAATTGAAGCTGGTGTCGGAGGGGAGCAAGGGGATTTTTACCACCGGCGTTGTTTCCGGAAAGGAATTCGCCTGTACGGTTAAAAGCATCAGCACCAGGGCAAACCCCGTCAACCTCACATATGCCGCTGAACTGACCCTGTCCCAAGATGCCGGGGACCTGCTGAAACCGGGTATGTTCGGCCACGTCAGGCTTGAAACCAAGGAGATACCCGGCCTCATCATTCCCCGGGAGGCTCTGGTTACCCGGGACGAGTCGGGGAACGCAGAGCTGTTCGCGGTCAAGGACGGGAAGGCTGTCCTGAAAAGCGTAACAACCGGTCTTAGCGACGACAGGAATATAATCGTGCTTGGGGGTCTTCAACCCGGCGAGAAAGTGGTAACATTCGGCCAAAGCCTGCTTAAAGACGGTTCTTTGGTCACCGAGGGGGAGTGAAATGAAAATCACCGAATTCTCCCTCAAGAGGCCGTCTCTGATCACGGTGGTCTTTCTCGCCCTGTTTATACTGGGCATTTTCAGCTACGGGCGCCTGCCCGCCGACCTGCTGCCCAAGATGGAGTTTCCTTTCGTGGCGGTAATGGTGCCCTACCCCGGGGCGGGCCCCGAAGACGTGGAGCGCAAGGTGACCAAGCCCATGGAGGACGCCATGTCCTCGCTGAACAATATAGAATCCATTTATTCCGGGTCCCAGGAAGGCATGGCCATGATCTGGATAGAATTCAAGCTGGACACAGACCCGGACCTGGCTGTCAACGAGGTGCAGAGAAAGTACAACGCCGTTGTGGGCGAACTGCCGGTGGAAGCCGAGCCGGCCACCATACTGCAGTGGAATATGAACGACGTGCCCATCATGCAGTTCTCCGTCACCGGCAGCCTGCCCCCGGCTGAACTCTTCGACCTGGTAAAAAACGACATTCAGGCGGAGATTCAGCAGGTTAAGGGAGTCAGCAGGGTTACGCTTTTGGGGGGCAAGGAGAGGGAAATACGGCTGGAGGTGCGGCCGGACCTTCTGCAGGCGTATAAAATCCCGATCCTCCAGGTGATGGCGGCGGTGCAGGGAGACAACCAGAACGTTCCCGCCGGCAAAGTGGAAAAAAGCGGGAAAAACTATATAGTTAGGGTAAAATCCCAGGTTTCGGACATCGCCGAACTGGAAAAAATTGTTGTCGCCCGGACCCAGGAGGGCCCTGTTTACCTGCGGGATGTGGCCCGGGTAAAAGACGCCTTCAAAGACGACACAAGCATAATCCGCCTCAACGGCGAGCCCGGAATCGGGCTGATGGTGTTCAAAAGAACCGACGCCAACACCATAGAGACCTGCGAGAAGGTCAGGGAAGCCGTCAGCCGGCTGGAAAACAAGTACGGGGTCCGCATCGCCCTCGCTTACGATTCGTCGGATTTCATTAAAAGCTCCCTGGCCGGGGTGCAGGAAGAGCTGATCCTGGCGGTGCTGATCGTGGCCCTGGTGATCTTTGTCTTTCTGGGGAGCTGGCAGGGGTCTTCGGTGATCTTGCTTTCCATACCCGTATCGCTGATAGGCACCCTGCTCTTTATGATGCTTTTTGATATCTCGCTGAATTTGATGAGCCTGATGGGAGCGGCCCTGGTGGTGGGGATCATCGTGGACGACTCCATCGTTGTGCTGGAGAACATCCAGCGCCACATGGAGAAGGGGTTGGACCGGGTGACGGCGGCCATCCGGAGCAGCAGGGAAATCGGCGTGGCCGTGGTGGGCATTTCCCTGACCCTGGTGGTGGTGTTCCTGCCCATGGCCCTGGTGCCCGGCATAGCCGGCAAGATCTTCCGGGAGTTCGGGCTGGTGGTTGTGTGCTCCACCATGCTATCCCTGCTGGTGGCCGTTACGCTTATACCGCTTTTGGCCTCCAGGTGGGCCAGCCTTGGTGAAAAAGAGGGCCGGTCGCGCGTTTCCCGGCTGCTGGCTGGGTTTGAGGGCTTTTTGCGCGGATTGAGCAGGAGCTACGAGCAGGGGATAAAGTGGGCGTTAGACCATAAAAAAATGGTGCTGGCCGTGGCCGTGGGGTCCTTGCTTGCCTCCGGGGCACTTATTCCCCTGCGCCTGGTGGGAACGGAATTTATGCCCAAGGTGGATAGGGGCGAGTTCATCCTCAAGCTTACCGCGCCGCCGGGAACCAGCCTGGCCAGGATGGACTCCCTGGTGAGGGGCGTGGAGGACGAAATCCGTTCCCTGCCGGAGGTCAAGGATGTGTACGTGTCCCTGGGATACACCACGGGAGGGTACGACGCCGCCTCGTCCAGCAACCTGGCCGAGATAAAAGTGACCCTCAGGGAAGCCGGGCCGGAAAAAAGCGGCCCGGTTAAACAGAAGGTGAAGGACATAGCCGACCGCAGGGCCGGCATTGAGTCCAGCATTGTGCTGACATCCATCTTTGGCAGCGCTGAAGACTCGGATCTGAGGATCGAGGTCAGGGGCAGCAACCTGGACAGACTGAAGCAGTCCGCGGAATTGATCAAGGAGAGCGTAGCCTCAATCCCGGGGGTCAGGGAAGTGCGCACCACCATTGAAGGCGGCCTGCCCGAGTACAACATCAGGGTGGACCGGGACGCCGCCGCGGCCCACGGAATACTTACCGGCGACGTGGCCGGCACCCTCGGGCTGTACGTCACCGGGAAGGTGGTGGGCAAGTTCAGTGACGGGGAAGACCAGTATGACGTAAGGCTCATTGCCGACCCCGAGTTCCGCAATGACCCCAATGACATGGCCGACCTGCTTGTGGCCGGTTCCACCGGTGATCAGATCAAGCTGGGCCAGATAGCCAGGTTCAGTCAGGGCGCCAGTCTGAAAAAAATAGAGCGGATCGACCGCCAGAGGATGATTGCGGTGAACGCCAACCTGGAAGGGCGGAGCCTGGGGGACGTGGTGAACGACTTCAAGCTTAAGCTTAAGGACATGAATCTGCCTCCGGACATCAACGTGGTGTTCGAGGGCGACCAGAAGATGTTCGAGGAGTCCATGCGGGACCTGGCCATGGCCATGTTGATCAGCTTCATATTTGTGTACCTGATCATGGTGGCCATATTCGAGTCGTTCCTGCTGCCCATGACCATCTGGCTGTCGGTGCCCATGGCCATGGTGGGGGCGCTGTTGGCCCTGGCGCTGACCCGGCAGACCCTGAGCATATTTTCCATGGTGGGCATGATCATGCTCATCGGGCTGGTGACCAAAAACGCCATCCTGCTGGTGGATTTCACCAATGCCCTGAGGAAGCGCGGCCTGGGCGTGCGGGAGGCCCTGGTCCGGGCGGGATCGGTCAGGCTGCGCCCGATCCTGATGACCACCACGGCCATGGTCATGGCCATGCTTCCCCTGGCCATGGGGATCTCCACCGGGTCGGAAATGAGGCGGGGCATGTCGGTGGCGCTGATCGGCGGCCTGATTTCCTCCACCTGCCTTACCCTGTTTTTGGTGCCGGTGATATACAGCCTGCTGGAATCCCTCAAGGAGAGAATTTTCCGGCGCCGGCGGACCGGGGGCGTCCCTGCCGGGACCGCCGGCCACTGAAAAATCCGCGCGGATGTCGGTATTTGCAGTCATCCAGCCCTGGGGATAACCTGTTGATAAGTATTGACATAGGACCAGGGACCCACGAAAATACGTGCGTTTTTATCATGGCGGGTTGTGGATATTTTCTCCGCCGGAATAGCGGAGTTTCTCTTTTTCTAGAGAAAATTCCATTTATTTGATGAGCAGGAAAAAAGATTTTATGGTCGAATGCACACCATTAATTGCCTGATAGGGGGCCGAATGGTGAACACCGCAACCTTTTTGGAAGTAATGTCCATACAGAGGCACGATTTTTTAAATCACCTGCAGGTTATTTCCGGCCTTGCCCAGTTGAACAAAATAGAGCGGGTAAAGGAATATGTCAAGCAGGTGAGCCTGGAAATGGATAGGCTGGGCAAGGTCGCCCGCCTGATGGTGCCCGAGGTGGCGGCGGTTTTGCTGGCGGGGCATTATCTGGCCGAAAAGCACCAGGTCAATGTAGTGTACGACATAGGCACGAACCTCGAAGACTGTGCGGTTCCGGGAAATATTCTGGCCGAAGTGCTGGAGGAGGCCTTCCGCCATTCCGTGGCCTGCATTGCCCGTCCCGGCACGCCCGGCTGCCGCCTGAAGGTATCCATCGGCGAATCCGACAGGAAGTATATATTAAAGTTGTCCTTCCCCAGGCCTCCCCGCGGGAAAGCCGGAACAGTCCAGGCCAGGCTTGCCGGTGCGGGCCAAAAGATGACACCCTACGGGGGTATGGTCAAGATTGAAGAATCGGGCAGCGGGGGGGAAATATTTATCATATTTCCGCACCAGTTGCCTGAACGGGGTAGCTTAGGTACATAATAAACTTATGATGAAATTCTATCCCGCCAGAATTCTGAATTAAAGGTGGACTCATGTTTTACGACAAGGCAAAAATTTACGTCAGGGGCGGAGACGGGGGCAATGGATGTATTGCCTTCCGCCGGGAAAAATATGTCCCCGAGGGCGGCCCCTGGGGAGGAGACGGGGGCAGGGGCGGGGATGTAATCCTGGTGGCCGACGAGGGTCTGCGCACCCTGGTGGACTTCAGGTACCAGAGGCATTACAAGGCCGGGCGGGGTGTTCACGGAAAGGGCAAAAACATGCACGGCGCGTCTGGTGAAGACCTTGTTTTAAGGGTTCCGGTGGGCACCGTGGTCAGGGAAGCCGAAACGGGCCGGCTGATCGGAGATCTTACCATCAACGGGCAGAGTCTGGTCGTGGCCAGGGGCGGCCGCGGGGGGAGGGGCAACGCCAGGTTTGCCACCATGAACAACAGGGCTCCCAAAATGGCCGAAAAGGGGGAACCCGGCGAGGAACTCTGGCTTTCCCTGGAATTGAAGCTGCTGGCCGATGTCGGCCTGGTCGGGCTGCCCAATGCCGGGAAATCCAGCCTGATCTCGAAAATTTCCGCGGCCAGGCCCAAAATAGCGGACTATCCCTTTACCACCATCGTGCCCAACCTCGGCATGGTCAGGGTGGATGAGGGATCCAGCTTCGTGGTGGCCGATATTCCGGGCCTGATCGAAGGAGCCCATGCCGGCGCCGGCCTTGGCCACGAATTCCTGCGCCACGTGGAAAGGACCCGCATCCTGGTCCACCTGGTGGATATATCCGGATTCGGCGGACGGGACCCGGTGCGGGATTTTCACACCATCAACAGGGAGCTGGCCCTGTATAACCCAGAACTGGCTGAAAAACCGATGCTGGTGGCCGCCAACAAGATTGACCTGCCGGAAGCGAGGGAAAACCTTGTGTATTTCAGCCGGCAGCTGGGAGAACGGTATGAAATTTTTCCCGTTTCCGCCCTTACCGGGGAGGGACTGGACAGGCTGGTAAGCAGGATCGGCCGGCTGCTGGAGACCATCCCGGTCAAGGCCCCGGAGGTGTCCGGCCCGGATCCCGGAGTCCTGCACACCGCCGGCCCCCGCTTTACCATCGGCAGGGAAGGCGGAGTGTTCATCGTCGGCGGCAGGGAGATTGAGCGGCACGTGGCCATGACCGACCTGGAAAACGAGGAGGCGGTGGGACGACTGCAAAGGATTATGTATCTGATGGGCATTGACCGGGCCCTGCGGGAGGCCGGCGCCAAAAACGGGGACATGGTCAAAATAAAGGATTTTGAATTTGAGTATAACGATGGCTAAAGGAGTCCGCAACAACTGCCGAAATAAAGAGTAGGCAGGGCCGGCAGGAGGTGGATTGACGTGGTGAAAAAACTCTGCGACTGCTGTCAGGGTGAAAGCTTCAGCTCAAACGAAAGGGGATTGTGGATCTGCCCCTATTGCGGGTGCGACCTGACGTTGAAACCCGCTGAGGCCAGGGTGTCATAAAAGGCATACAGGAAGCGGACCAGGAAATATCCTGAGGAGGGATGTCAAGGGGCATCCTTTTTTCATTTGCAATTATTTTTTACCGGTTTGTTTGCGCATGTTATAATAAGGTATCCAGATAAAGGATTTCGTGTGGGGTGCCATGAGGGACAGAAGCGATTTCAGACATTTGAACAGGCTGGTAGTAAAGGTGGGGTCCAGCTCCATCGCTTATGACAGCGGGAGGCCCAACCTCTCCCGGCTGGAGTCGTTGGCCAGGGAGCTTTCCGACCTTCACAACAGGGGAATGGAAGTGGTCCTGGTGACCTCCGGGGCCATCGGGATTGGCTTAAACCGCCTGGGGTTTTCCAAGCGCCCGAAAAACATACCGGAGAAGCAGGCCGCCGCCGCCGTCGGGCAGGGGCTGCTGATGCACATGTACGAAAAACTGTTTGCCGAATACGGGGTCACGGTGGGCCAGGTCCTTCTCACCCGGGAGGACTTTTCGGACCGGCACAGGTTTTTAAACGCCAGGAACACCCTTTACGCGCTGATGGGCCTGGGGGTAATCCCCATCATCAACGAAAACGATACCGTGGCGGTGGATGAAATAAAGCTCGGTGACAACGACACCCTGGCCGCCCTGGTGGGGGGCCTGGTGGATGCCGAAATACTCATTCTGCTTTCAGACGTTGACGGTTTGTACTCCTCCGATCCGCGGTTGAACAAAGACGCCGGCCTGATCCCGGAGGTCCGGGAAATCACCGAAGAAATGGAAAAGCTGGCCGGGGGGGCCGGAAGCAGCCTGGGTACCGGGGGAATGTCAACCAAGCTCCAGGCGGCCAGGATAGCCATGCATTCAGGCTTTGTGATGGTCCTGGCCGGCGCTTCGGAGAAGGACGTGGTCCGGAGGATCATGGCCGGTGAAAAAATAGGCACCGTTTTCTGGCCCCAGGGGAAACTGGAGAACAAAAAGAGGTGGATTGCCTACAGCTCTTCGGTACAGGGGAAAATAATGGTGGACGAAGGCGCCGCCAGGGCCCTGCTGAACTACGGAAAAAGCCTTCTCCCTTCAGGCGTCGTCGGGGTGGAGGGCGCGTTCGAGGTCGGCAATACCGTTTCCGTGGTCGACCCCCGGGGGCGGGAAATAGCCAGGGGGATTGTCAATTACGCCGCCCGGGATGTTGAAAAGATTAAGGGGATCCACTCCCGGGAGATTAAAAAAATTTTGGGCCGCCACGATTACGACGAGATCATCCACCGGAACAACATGGTTTCCAATGTGTAAGTCTAAGAGGAGTGATGAGGGATGTTTGAACAGGAAATAAGGTCCAAGGCCGAAAAGGCGGGGCGGGCGGCGAGAACACTGGCCGGGCTTTCGGCCGGTGAAAAAAACGGCGCTCTTATGCATATGGCCGAGGCCTTGGTCAGGGAAACACCGGCCATATTGGAGGCCAACCGGGCAGACGTGCAGGCCGGGCTTGAAAAGGGGCTTTCCAAGGCCCTGATCGACAGGCTGCTGCTGACTCCCGAAAGGATCCTGGACATGGCCCAAGGCTTGAAGGAGGTGGCCGGTCTCCCGGACCCGGTGGGAGAGGTTGAATCCATGTGGGTCAGGCCCAACGGCATCCAGGTGGGAAGGGTCAGGGTGCCGCTGGGGGTGATCGGGATAATTTACGAGGCCAGGCCCAATGTCACGGTGGACGCCGCCGGGCTCTGCATCAAGGCGGGCAACGCCGTCCTGCTGCGCGGGGGGTCGGAGGCCATCAACTCCAACAAGGTGATCACCGGGATCATCGCTGAGGCGTCGGTCAAGGGCGGCGTTCCCGAGGGGGCGGTCCAGCTGGTGGAAAGCACCGACCGGGCTGCCGTATACGCCATGCTCAAGATGAACGGGCTTATCGACGTGGTCATCCCCAGGGGAGGGGCCGGACTGATCCGGACCGTAATCGAAAACGCCACGGTGCCGGTCATTGAGACCGGGGTGGGCAACTGCCACGTTTACGTGGACGACAGTGCCGACCTGGAGATGGCCGCAAAAATCGTAATTAACGCCAAGTGCCAGCGGCCCGGGGTCTGCAACGCCATGGAGACCCTGCTGGTGCACAGCGGGGTGGCGGACCGGTTTTTGCCCGGGATCCTGGAGAAGCTGAGGGAACTGGGTGTCGAGGTAAGGGGTGACCAGCGGGTCAGGGCTTTGGCCGGCTGGGTCAAGGAGGCCGTCGAGGAGGACTGGGCCACGGAGTACCTGGACCTGATCCTGGCGGTAAAGGTGGTGGACAGCCCGGACGAGGCCATGGACCACATTCACCGGTTTGGGACAAAGCATTCCGAGGCCATTGTCACCCGGGATTATGACCTGGCCAGGCGGTTTTTGAAGGAAGTGGACGCCGCGGCGGTGTACGTCAACGCCTCCACCAGGTTCACCGACGGCTACCAGTTCGGCTTCGGCGCCGAAATAGGCATCTCCACCCAGAAGCTGCATGCCCGGGGACCGATGGGACTGAAGGAACTGACCACGTATAAATACGTCATTTACGGCAGCGGCCAGGTGAGGACTTAAGCGTATGGCCGCCGGTCCGGATCCGCCCCGGTTCCGTGTTCCCGGTTCTTGTCAAGTGACAAGCATACCCGTGAATATAATGTTTACGGGGGCTTGCGGATGGAAGTGTGTTTTAACTGCGGGTGCAGCCTGGAGGGTGAGATCTCGGGGCGGTACGGGGACAGTGAGGGGTGGCTTTGTATAAAATGTTTAACCAGCCTGCTGGGGCTGCCGGCCGGTGAAAATTATTAAAATAAATACAGCGGGGCATAACCGGGGCCGGGATGATTAAGCACCCCGGCCCTTGACCATCAGGCCGGATTTTCGCCGGATTTTTACTGAAGTTTGATTTTCAGGCCGGTGTCACGGGCCTCCGCTGTCTTGCAAGGCAGTGACAAGGCAAATGCCGTTCCGGCACCCGGTTCACTTTCCACGCTGATTCTCCCGCCATGCTGGTTCACTATCTGGTAGCAGATGCTCAGGCCCAGGCCCGTCCGCCCCTTGGTGGTAAAGAACGGCGTGCCGGCCATTAGTCTTTCTTCCGGAGTCATGCCCCTGCCGTTGTCGGATATGGTGATCACCATCTCGTCTTTTGCTTCGCTGAGGCAGGTGCTGATGGCCAGCCGGGGATTTTCTGACCCGTTCAGGGCATCAACGGAATTGTTGATGATGTTTAATATTGCCTGCCTGATTTGGGCCTCATCGGCCATTACGTTTCTTTCCGCTTCTGCCAGTGAGATGTTCAGGGTGATCCCGTTCATCGACAGATTATTTTCCAGCGGCAATCTCATCTTCTGGATAAGTTTATTCACCGAAATTTCCTGTAAAACGGGGGATTGGGGTCTGGCAAACGATAAAAAGTCGCTGACCACCTTGTTTACTTCGTTGGCCGTGCTTTCGATAATGCCGGCATAGTTTCTGATTATTTCATCCTGTGCCCTGGCGGCTATGATATGGCTGAACCCCTTGATGGCGGTCAGGGGATTCCTGATTTCGTGGACAACTCCCGCCGCCATTTCTCCCAGCAAGGCCAGTTTCTCCCGCTGCTGCAGAAACTGCTGGTCCCTTTTTAAGGCGGTTATGTCGGATGCCACCACGATGCCCCCTTCGGCCTCTCCGTCCGGACCTGAAATAGGGGCGAAATGGACAACCAGTTCCCTTCTATCGCCGCCGGGCGTTGTAAAAGACGCCTCCAGCGGCCCGGCCGGGGCCCTTCCATGCAGGTCTTCCGGTGAAAAAACCCGGTCATTCAGTTCGATCAGGTTGAAAAAACTCTCAATGTCTTTGTCCAGGATGTCGTCCGCGTTCATTTCGAACGTGGTTTCAAAGGCCCGGTTGCACATGATAATCTTGTTTTTCCGGTCCACAATGACCACAATGTTGTCCAAAGAGTTCAGGATTGTTCCGGTTTGAAGCGGGAATTTCCCCGGTTCCCGCCGCGGTTTTTCCTTGTTTTTGGCGGTTGAGTTGACCCAAGTCATGGATTTGCCCGACCCGACCTTCTGAATATTTGACAGCTTATATAATAATAGCACATTAATGAAATAAATATCTTAAAATTCATGTCGGAATATGCGTAGGGATTAATTGCTTTAGTAATAAACATAGTGCTTTATAATGATTGCCGTGTCCCGTGACCAGCCGGCAATTATTATCTTTCGCGGAAGCGGGGTGGTTTTCAATGCCTGATCTGTGGACGCACATATTCTGTGGCCGGGAGGCCCTGGCCGGGGTGGAGGAAAGATTCCGGAAGGCCGCCCGGGACCTGAAAAACCTTTTTTTTCTCGGCTGCCAGGGGCCGGACCTGTTTTTTTACTATGATTTTTTACCCTGGGGCGACAAGCGGGTGTTTTCCTTGGGCAACCGGATCCACCATGAGAGGTGCGGTCTTTTTTTCAGGGAGTCGCTTAAATTTGCCAGGAGGAACCCGGACGCCGGGACCATAGTGTATCTGATGGGCCTTGTCTGCCACTGGTGCCTTGACCGGGTCACCCATCCGTACATATATTACATCTCCGGGGTATACCAGGGGCACAAGGCGGAAACCAGAAAATTAATCAACAACCACAAGCGGGTGGAGGCCGCCATCGACGTGCTGATGGGGAGGAGGCTGCTTAAGACTGAGGTGTGGAAGGTCCCGGCGCACAGGGAGATAGAGGTGGGGGACTGCCTGCCCGAAGAAATCGTGGCCTTTTACCGGCATATCCTGCCCCTGGTTCACGCGGACAGTTATGAGGACTTGAAAGGCACCGATTTTATAAATAAATCATACCGCGACATGATCAAGGCCCTGAAGATTCTGCACGACCCCCTGGGCGTCAAAAGGGGTCTTGCCGCCTTGTTTGACGCTCTCAGCGGAGGCGCCCTGAATCTGAGGTACTATTTTTACAGGCCCGGGCAGAAGAACGGGGAAGCTCACCTGAATGAACAGAGAAAGACCTGGTGCCACCCAATGGACGCAGGCGAGATTCATACCGAAAGCTTTCAGGATTTGTTCCGCATGGGGGTCGAGGAGTCGGTGGACATGATCCGCCTTTCGCTGAGGTTCCTCCGGGGGGAAGCGGAGGAAGACGAGATTAACGGGAAGATAGTAGACATCTCCCATTCCACCGGCAAGCCGGATTCCGACCGGAGACCCATGAGGTTTTTCAGTCCGGTGCTGGAAGAAGAGTAATAACGGGCCCGGCTTTAAGCTTCAGGGAGTCCGGGCCTGATTAATGCCCAGGGCTTCATTCTCCAGCCGGGAAAGGCTTTCTGCGGCTCCGAGCACGATCAGGATGTCCCCCGGACGGAAGGCTTCCTCCGGCATGGGGTTTAAGATGATTTCCTTTTCCCTTTTAATGGCCAGCAGGAGGATGTTGTACTTTTCCCGCAGGCCCGAGTTTTTCAGTTCGGTGCCCGCCAGGGGCGACCGGCTGTCCAGGAATATTTCCTCCAGCTCGATGCTGACGTCTCTTGAGTCCACCAGGGTCTGAACGTAAGAAACGCTGGCGGGCTTCAGCACAGAGAGGGCCATCCTGACCCCGGCTATGGCCGAAGGGCAGATGACCAGGTCGGCCCCGGCCCGCTGCATTTTCTTTATGTTTTCCGGCCTGTTGGCCCGGGCCACCACTTTTATATTGGGGTTGAGGGCCTTTGTCGAGATGGTGATAAAAAGGTTGCCGGTGTCTTCGGGCAGTGTTGTGATAAGGCCCGAGGCGTTCTCCAGGTTCACCAGCTGCATCACCTTGTCTTCGGTGGCGTCCCCGGCGATGTATTGCACGCCCAGTTCTCTAAGCTCGTTGAGCCTTTCCGGATCCTTTTCTACAACCACGAAGTTTACTTTTTCCCTCAGCAGTTCCATTGCCGCTTCCTTGCCCACCCGGCCGGCCCCGCAGAGGATTATGTGATTTTCGAGCCTGGAAATCTTCTTGATCATTCTTCTCCTCCACCATAGTTCGGCTAATTGGCCTTCCAACAATCCCGAAAAAACATTGCTTAGAATGTAAGTGAACAGCGAAACTCCGCTTATGATGATGAACAGTGCGATCAACCGGCCTGCCGGCGTATGCGGCACTATGTCACCGAATCCAACCGTGGTGATGGTTACAAAGGTCAGCCACAGAGCGTCTGTGACCGAAAAACCCTCTAGCTTTACAAATGCCATCGTGCCCAGGGAGACAACGATCGCCAGGGCCGCGAAGGCATTGGCGAAGGTCCTGAAAGAAGACAATACCATGCACCTCAAAGTCTATTATAACATTGCGCCGAGGGTCTGTAACCAGGATAGCCGGGGTTATGGAAATGTTTTCCCGGCTGCGGGCGGACCGGAGGAAAAAGCAGGTTCCTGTTGAATTGATGGATAATACTATATTAGGAGGTTTTTGAGTATGACTGACCTGCGGCCGTTTTTTGAGGAAAGGGCCAGGAGGGTGGTGGCGGCCCTGAATAAAAATCTTTTCGAGGGCCTTTATGTACCCACCGGGCAGCAGGCCCTGGAGGAGATCCTGAAGAGGGTGCCGGAAGGAGCCGCCGTGGGTGTGGGCGGGTCCGTGACGCTGAGGCAGATCGGGGCGGTGGAAGCCCTGAAAAAGAGGGGCCACGTGGTCTTCGACCACTGGCAGGAGGGGATCGGCCCGGCCGAGGCGGACCAGGTCCGACGCAGTCAGCTCACTTCGGATGTTTTTCTTTCCGGATCCAATGCCGTAACCGCCGAGGGGCACCTGGTGAATATAGACGGAGCGGGAAACAGGGTGGCCGCCATGACCTTCGGTCCGAAAAAAGTGATCGTGGTGGCCGGGATAAACAAGATTGTCAGGGACCGGGAAGAGGCCCTGGCCAGGATAAAAAATCAGGCTGCGCCGCTGAATTTTTACCGGCTTAACCTGCCCGCCCCGTGCGTAAAATCCACATTCTGCGCCGACTGCTCACCCCCGGCCAAGTTCTGCCGGATCACCGCCGTGACCGAGGTGAGACCTTCCGGTATACCCGAATTCGTGGTCATTATCGTTGGTGAAACCCTCGGGCTGTAAGCGCAAAAAAAACGCGAAAAATTGTAGAGGCCTTCTTCCTTGGGAAGAAGGCCTCTATGTCATGAGCCCGTGATGACCTGCGCTACAGCCACTGTGCGTATCTGCGCAGCCCATAATGACCTTTCGGCCGCTATGGACCGTTACGACACCCGCAGTGACCTTTGCTTGACTGCCATGGATATCTTGGAAGCCTGCAATGATCTCTCGACCATTGCAGACCTCTACAACCCTGAATAAAGGTATTTCGACACCCATGGCAATCTCAGCTCGACCGGTGAACATCCCTTGCGACCGCATTGCAGTCGTTCGGACTGCAATGCAGCCTGCCGGAACACTCACCAGTCTTCCCGCCGACTGATACCGAGCCTTTGCGACCCGGTACCAGTCTTTGGCCGACTGATACAGAGCCCTGTGGACCCTGTATCAATCTGGGCTCGGCCATCACGAACCCGTGTCTATATTATGCTCACTTTCGGCCGGATTATTTATTATGCTGGTTTATTTTTTTTTGTAATCTAATTTTTCTCCGGGCATGATACCTGTAAGGGTATATGGTTATCTCGCCTCTCTGATTAGTTTAATTATGGTCTTTAGACGATTGACAGGAAAGCAAACCCATGCTAAGATGTTTGCAGATACCCTATGGGGTATACATATTGAACCACGCTATTTTCACTCAAACCAACCCGATAGTTAGTATGTGAAACCCCATGGGGTATATATGAACTGCAGGGGGGAATAAGATGTCGGGCCTGACAAGAAGAGAGTTTCTGAAAAGGACCCTGGCCTCGGGAGCCGCCGCGGGCCTTGTCTTAAGCGGGGGCGCCGGGATGGCCCGGGCCGCTTCGTCCCAGGTGGGAACTTTCTATGACTTAACCAAGTGCGACGGGTGCGGGGGAACGAAGACGCCCCGGTGCGTGTCCGCCTGCCGGGAGGAGAACAGGTCGAATTTTCCCGACCCGGTGCCCCCGGACCGGATTGAATTTTACTGGCCCAACAAGAAAAAGGAAGACTGGCAGGACAGGAAAGATCTTACCACCCGTCTGACTCCATACAACTGGACCTTTGTGCAGGGGGTGTCGGTGGAACACAACGGAAGACGGGTGGAGGTATTCATTCCCCGGAGATGCATGCACTGCCACAACCCCCCGTGCGCTAATCTTTGCCCCTTCGGGGCCCAGAGCAAGAGCCCGGAGGGGCCGGTGCTGATAAACAAGGACCTCTGCCTGGGAGGGGCTAAGTGCCGGGATGTCTGCCCCTGGGGAATTCCGGCCAGGCAGGCCGGGGTGGGGCTGTATATGAAAATCGCCCCCAAGTACCTGGGCGCCGGGGTGATGTACAAGTGCGACCTTTGTTACCACCGCGTCAAAAAAGGCGGAGTGCCGGCCTGCGTAGAGGCCTGTCCCCGAAAAGCCATTGTTTTCGGCGACCTGAATTCGGTAAGGGAGACGGCCCGGAAAAGGGCCGGGGAAATAGGCGGCTTCCTGTACGGGGATAAGGAAAATGGAGGGACATCCACATTTTACGTTTCCCCGGTACCTTTTGAGAAGATAAATATGGAACTGCAGGCGCAAAGATCGAAACAGCCCGATCCCGGCGCCCCGGGGTTTCCCCTGATGCCGGTGGGGGTGGGAAATTTCCTGGATTCGGCCAACGGCATTATGGCCGGGATCCTGGTGGCGCCGGTGGCCGGGGCTGTGGCCGCGGGGTACGCGGCTTACAAGACCATGAAGGAGGGATGACAGGTGGCCGAAAAGATTCTGCACAGGGAGAAGATGGTGCAGAGGCACGGCTTTTCGGTCTTGTTTGTGCACTGGGCCGTAGCTCTTTCCACCATTGCCCTGATCTTCAGCGGATTCGGGCAGATGCCCATGTACAAACGCTACCGGATCGCGGACCTGCCCGGCCTGGGGTGGTCGGCCGACTACTCGGTAACCATTGTCATACACTACCTGGCTGCCGTGTTATTCCTGCTGGCGGTGGCTTATCACATAGTTTTCCACCTGGTCAGGAAGGACTTTGATATCCTTCCCCGCCGGGGAGATTTCAGGCAGTCCCTGGCGGTGATCAGGGCCATGATCTTTGGAGGCGAGGAGCCTCCGTCCGACAAGTACGTGGCGGAACAGAGGCTGGCCTATGCCTTTGTCGGTTCCATGATCATCCTGATATCAGTCACCGGGATTCTCAAGGTGATCAAAAACCTGCCGTCGGTCAGCTTTTCCGGAACCTTCGTGATTTGGGTAAACGACATTCACACCTTTGCCTCCATCCTGCTGATTTTCGGTATCGCTGCGCACCTGGCCGCCTTCCTTTTCAAGGCCAACCGGCCGCTGATCAGGGGGATGTTCACCGGCAGGGTGGATCTGGAGTACGCCAGGCGCCGGCACAGCCTGTGGTACAAAAGGCTGCTGGCGGGGGAAGAAAGAAAAACTCCCCCGGCTGATCTGGCGGCGGAAAGTGCCGCAGGCGAACTCCTGAGGAAAGGGGATGATTGCCGGTGTCCGGGGAGTTGATGCCCCTCCGGGGCCATTTGGGGGAATTGAGAAAGGCGCTTGTCGTTTCGGGCCTGTCCCTGCTGGCAAGTTCCTTTGCAATCTTTCTCACCCGGGGCGACTGGCTGTTCCAGTTTCTTACCGGACCGGTCAGGAGCCTGGACATACCCGTTATCTCCATCAGGGTGACCGAAGTATTCATGACCAAGGTGAAACTCAGCCTGCTGGCCGGCTTCGTCGTCTCCTTTCCGGTGATGATCGCTCAAATCTGGGGGTTCCTGGCCCCGGCGCTGACCAAAAAGGAAAAGAGAATGGCCGCGGTAATAATCCCTTTGGCCATCCTGCTTTTCGCCGGCGGACTGTTCTTTGCCTACTTTGCCGTCTTTCCGCTGGCGGTGAGGTTTCTTCTGCTGATGACCACCGAAGGTCTGATGCCCATGATCACGGTGGGCGAGTACCTGTCTTTCACGGTATCCTTCTTTATACCCTTCGGGATAGCCTTTGAAATGCCCCTGGCGGTGTACATTCTGGGTAAACTGGGAATTATCGGCCCGGCGGCCCTGGCCGGGAAAAGGAAATACGCGGTCCTCCTGGTGCTGGCGGCAGCCGCGGTCCTGACCCCGGGTCCCGATGTGGTTTCGCAGTTGATGATGGCAGTACCGGTGTACCTGTTGTATGAGATCAGCATTTGGGTCTCCTTCCTGGTCCGGCGCGGGAATAAAGGGGATCGGGCCGTGGAGGCGCCGGTTTGACCGGCCCCGGCGGAAACGGCGGCAGTTTTGAAGCAAGGTCCTAAAAAATGAGACGGGAGGTTTTATAATGTTCGGTGTCGGCCCTTGGGAACTGATTCTCATTCTGGCGATAGCCCTGATCATTTTTGGCCCGGGGAAACTGCCAGAGATCGGGAAGTCTTTGGGTAAAGGGATCAGGGAATTCAGGAAAGCTTCGGAAAACATTAAGGAGGAGGCCCGGCAGGAGGCAGTGAAATAAAACCGTAATATCGGAATTAAGGGTGGTGAGACCATGGCCAGGATTAATTTAAAGTGCGACGACTGCAATCACAAATTCGGCCTGATGTACTTTTTTATAAGGCCGGAGAAAATAAAGTGCCCGGTGTGCGGCAGCCCCAGGGTCAGGGAGGAAACCCGCGGAACCGGTAACTGCGGGTGCGGCGGCAATCAGGACAAACCTTTCAGGTTTACCTGAGGCTGACGGCCTGAGAAGCGGTCCGTTTCTCAAAAAGTCGGCATTAATTGTGATGTGTTAGGGTGGCCCGGTTGAAAGACCGGGTTTATTTTTGGGGTGGTTGGACATCCCGAAATTGGGGGTAGATTTTTGAAGAAAATTTTGTAATAATAAATAAAAAATTGCAATTTGATGAATAAAATCCTTTAAAGAAGGTAAAGCAATGCCTGACAGCATCAAGATTGAAATTTCCAAGGACAAGCTGACTGCCACCATAAGGGTCTTCGGGACGGAGCCCCCGTCCAGGGAGGAAATCCTTCAGGCCCTTAGGGAACGGGGGGTCGTATACGGCATTCTGGAAAGTGTGGTGGATTACTGTTCCACTGTTGTAACCGACGAAGCCACGGTTATTGCCAGCGGGGATCCGCCGGTTCCAGGCAAAAACGGCTGGGTGGACATACTATGGGAAAAGAAAGAGGAAGCCGAACCCCTTCAGGACGACGCAAAAACAATTGATTACAGGGAAACCAGCAAGCTGGTGTCGGTCAACGAGGGAGCCCTGCTCGCCCAAAGGTATCCCCCGGTCAAGGGGGAGCCGGGAAGGGGGGTAACCGGTGAGGTAATTCTGCCTCCGGAGCCCAAGGAAGCCAGGATAGTGGCCGGCAGGGGTGTCAGGCTGGACCCGGGGGAGGACAGGGCTTATTCAACCAGCCAGGGGAGGCCGGTGGCCAGAAGTTCCGGCACCACCGTTATGATCATTGTGGAGCCTTCTTATACGGTGGTCGGGGACGTTTGCCTGAAGACAGGGAATATCAGATTCAAGGGAAACGTCACGGTTACGGGAAATATTACCGAGACCATGACCGTGGAGGCATCCGGCAGCGTTCAGGTGAACGGCATAGTCACCGGGGCCAGTGTTTTTTGCGGGGAAAGCCTGGTGGTGCTTAAGAATGTAATCACCAGCAATATAACCGCGGGCATGGGAGCGGTGGAATGCGGGAAGATCAGGTACCTTATCCAGGATCTTTATTCCGAACTGAGAAGTTTGATTGAACTGATGGAGCAGATCAGGGGCAAACTGTCAAACATTGAGAAATATTCGTTTGCCCAGGTGGTGAACGGCCTGATTGACAACCGCTTTAAAAACATAAGGGTGTATGCCAAGCAACTGGTGAACACAAAAACCTTCAACCTTCCATTCGAGGTCGCCGACGCCGTGGAGTCCGCCAAGTTCATCACCGGCATACAATTCACGCCGGAAGAATTCAGGGAATTGATGCTCCACCTCGACCGGGCCGTAAAGGTAATGGAGGCCCAGGAGCCCCAAAAGGCCAGGGTAGTCGTGCAGGCAGCATTCGGGTCCACCATAAAGTGTTCCGGGGAGGTCATCGTTGCCGGCAAGGGTTGTGTGAACACCACCATATACGCCGGCGGGGATGTAAGAATAACCGGCCCCTTCAAGGGCGGGGAGATTATCAGCGAGGGCAACGTTGAAATTGATGAACTGGGGAGCAACCTGGGTGCTCCTCCCCTGGTAAGGGTTAAGCCCAAAAATTACGTTAAGGTGAAAAGAACCCTGCCGGGGAGCGTAATCCAGGTGGGGTCCATCCGCATGGGCGTCAACAGGGAGCTGAGCGCGGCCAAGTACAGGCAGACCAAAGACGGCGAGGCCATTGAAATTGTCTGAATGTAGACCCTCCGGAAGCGGAGGGATTTTTCGTTGTCCGCCGGTATAAAACTTGGCGCCGGGAGGATGAAGGGATTTAGTGTAGAAAAAATATTATTATCAACAGTTTTTTGGGGTGGAAATATGGATAAAGAGGCAATGGGGGCTTTGTTGAGATCCTGGAACAGTCTTCCCTTTGACCGGTTCCTTGGCTTTGAAGTGAAAAGTTTCGGTGAGGGGCGCTGTATAATTGAGATGCCTGTCACCGCCAATATCATAGGGCCCTATAATGTGGTGCACAGCGGTATTTTTCACGCCATGTGCGAAGTGGCCACCTTTATCGCGGCCACTTCGGCCCTGCCCGAGGACAAGGTGGCTGTTACGGCCGACATCAACATTTCGGTATTAAATTCCGTGTCGGAAGGAAAGCTGTTCGTTGAAGCCTGGGTGCTGAAGCTGGGCAAGAGGACCTGCTTTACGGAGGCCCGGATTACCGACGACAGAGGGAAGCCCGTGGCCGCGGCCAGGGCCAGCAGGGTGATAATTTCGAAGCCCCCGGACAAACACGGGAAATAAGAATTAAGTGATTCTGGATTCTGTCTCCTGGATTCTGGATTCCACCGCCGTTTATGGCGGTGCCGCCCGCAGGGCGGCTTTTTTACTTAAGTGTTCTCCAAAGCAGCACCAGGCAGGTTTGCACCGCCCTCTGCCGGAGTTCCGCGCCCTCGCCCCACAGTGCCAGATCCCTGGACAGGGTCCTGTCTTTAAAGGATGTGGCGATGGTTATGTTTCCCTGTCCGGCCGGGTAGAGGCCGCCGCCTTCCCCGGTGATGGCTATGCCTATGTCGGTCTCCGCCATTTCCCTTATGTTCCTGGCCAGGGCTTCTGCCGGCTTTTTCCGGGGATCAATCTTTAACCCGAGGTGTCTTTCCATTCCGCAATAACCCGATACCGCCGCAAATTTGAAATACTCCGCCCCGCCGGGGAAAGAGGTGATCAGGTGGGAGAGGTAACCCCCGGAACAGGTTTCCGCCGCGGCCAGGGTTAATTTTTTTTCCGCCAGAAGGTTGCCCACCGCTTCCGGCAGGGTTTCGCCGTCCTTTCCGTAGATGTGCTGCCCCAGCAGTTCCCTCACCCGGCGGTCCATCCCGTCTATCATTGCGTCCGCCTGTTCGTGGCTGGAAGCTTTGGAAGTGATGCGCAGGTGGACTTCGGAAAACATTGCCGTGGGGGCCAGGGTTGGATTCTTGCCCCGGAGAAGCGGCCCCAGAATCTCATCCACCCTGCTCTCACCAATTCCGCACAGTTTTAAGACCCTGGACTTGATCACGGAGACACCGGGCCCCAGCCTCTTCTTCAGCAGGGGGATCACCTTGCCGTCCACCATTGTTTTGAATTCGCCGGGGGGGCCCGGAAGCAGTATGTAAAGCCTGGAGCCGTGTTCCAGAGCCAGGCCCGGGGCCGTTCCCACCGGGTTGTCCAGGATCATCCCCCCCGGAGGGGCAAGAGTCTGTTTCAGGTTGTTTTGAGGCATCTCAATGCCCCTGGCTTTGAAAAACCGTTCGGTGACCAGGCGGGCTTCAGGGTTCTCCTCCAGTGTGAGCCCCAGGGCCTCGGCCAGAGCCTCCCTGCTCACGTCATCTTCGGTTGGCCCCAGGCCGCCGCCGACGATTACCAGGTCAGCCCTGGCCGAGGCCTGCAGTATGGCTTCCACCAGTCTTTTAAGGTTGTCTCCGACGGTGACCTGGAAGTAGAGGTCAATACCCAGGGCGGCCAGGGCCTGCTGCAGGTATTGGGCGTTTGTGTTCAGAGACTGTCCCAGGATCAGTTCTGTTCCGGTAAAAATGATTTCAGACTTCAATCTTTTCACCTCTTCGGTGCTGCCGTTTTTTCTGAAATTATTATACATCAGATGGCGTTTTTGTTCATGTGACAAAAGCATTGGTTTTTACGATTCACGTATTGAGGGGTAGGGACAAAAAAAGATCTTGTGATCGGTGGCAATTGAATGTATAATATATCACAAGTAATCAATAGGGTAGTGGCCGATATTAGGACCTGAAGACTCCCGGGTGGTCCGGATATAAGCAAAATGGACCGTTTTATTTTATGTCCAATGGTGACACATATCACATTTTAAACCGTGGTGACAAGGGGAGATGATTGGGATGTTTTTAGAAAGCTCGCCTGTAACATCCTGGAGCGGGGAGATAAAAAGGCCGCAAGTGCACCCGACCGCGTACATACACCACTCGGCGGTGCTGATTGGTGACGTCCGGGTGGGGAAAAACGTGATTATCTGTCCGGGCGCCGTGATTCGGGCGGACGAGGGGTCCCCAATCATCATTGGTGAGGGTTCGAATATCCAGGACAGGGTGGTTATACACGGTCTTAAGGGCAGTTCCGTCGAGATTGGCGAAAGGTGCAGCATTGCCCACGGTGCTGTGATCCACGGCCCTTGTGTGCTTGGCAGGGAAACCTTCGTGGGATTTAACGCCGTGGTGCACAACGCCCGGCTGGGCAGCGGCTGTTTCGTGTCCCACTGTGCCCTGGTAACGGGCGTTGATCTTGCCGACACCACCCTGGTGCCGGCGGGAAGGATGCTTCAGTCCCGGGAGGAGACCCGGGATTTGCCGGCCGCCGGTTCCCGGGAAGCGGAGTTCAACGGCAAGGTTCTAAGCGTCAATGAAGAACTCCGCCGGGGATATAAAAACCTGCACCATCTGGAGATCCATCATCATGATCTCCATCACGATCACAAACCGAGGGTCAAAGGAACCGGCAGGGAAGGGGCCGCCGAAAAAGAAGCCGCAACCCTGGGTTAATGAACGAAAAAAGCCGCCCTCCGGCGGCTTTTTATATACAGACCTTCTGTAACATGAAGAAGGGTTATTCGCAGGTTTCCCTCCCGCAGCAGGAACCCGGCGTGCACTCCTTCTCTTCCGGACTGCTTCCGCAGCAGGGACCGGCAAGGTCGTCGTTGGCGGGCTTGCCCACCGAACTGGGCAGGAATGGGGCGGAGATCAGTTTTTTCAGGTCCTTTCCGCCGCATTTAGGGCAGCCGACGTTCTCTTCCCCCCGTCCGGAGAGGACCAGCGCCTCAAATACTTTTCCACAGCCTGCGCATTTGTATTCAAATATCGGCACAACTACACCTCCCTCAATAAACTGCATTTAAATTATTTTGCCTTAATTGGGCCAAAATCCTGCTGCCGGGCGGCAGCCGCCACTGTATTCACCGGCGGACCACCAGCAGGGCGTCGGCGGCCTTAACCCCCGCCGGATAAACCACCAGGGGGTTTATGTCCAGTTCCTCTATGCTGTCCCGGTAGTCGGTGACCAGGTCCGAAACCTTCAGGATCACGTCCGCAATGGCCTCAACATCCGCCGGAGGCTTTCCGCGAACACCTTCCAGCATCGCGTATCCCTTAATTTCCCGGACCATGTCCCTGGCGTCCCCCGGGCTCACCGGGGCCACCCGGAAGGACACATCCTTGAGGACTTCCACGAAAATGCCGCCCAGGCCGAACATGATTACCGGGCCGAAAACAGGATCCCTGGTCACTCCGATGATCACCTCGGTCCCTTCGGGCAGCATTTCCTGGACCGAAACCCCGTTTATCCGGGCTTCAGGTTTATAGGCCCTGGCATTTGCCATGATCTCATCGAAGGCTTCCCGGACCTCCCCGTCGTCCTTAAGGTTCAGTTTCAACGCCCCGGCTTCGGTCTTATGGGCGATGTCCGGGGAGTCAACCTTCAGGACAACCGGGTAGCCTATTTTCCGGGCCTGGTTGACCGCTTCATCCGCTGACGCCGCCAGGGCTTCCCGGGTTACGGGGATGCCGTATTTTGCCAGGACGGCCTTGGCGGCGCTTTCACTCAGGGCTTCGCCGGGCTTCAGCATGCCGCCCAAGTCCGGCTTTGGACGCTTCGGAGGCTGAACCCGGTATTCCGGGTTCTTTTTCCTTTTCAGGGTTTCGCTGTACCGGGCCAGGTTGCACACGGCCTTGATGGCACTCATGGTATCCGGGTTTGTGGGCACACCGGCCCGCTTAATTTCCAGGGCCGCCGGGTCCATGTCGGTTCCGGGAAAGACAAAGGGGGTAAAAAGTACGAATTTATCGGTGCTCATGCAGGTGTCGATGAATTCCCGGATGATGGGATCACCGGGGGCGGTATAGGGGAAGTTCACGTTGCATATAACGATGTCCACCTCCGGGTCCCCGCACACCGCCTTCAGGCAGTCCACCACAATTTCGGGCCTGGTCATGAAAGCCGCGGTCAGGTCGACCGGATTCCGGGAAGAGGCAAAGGGGGGCAGCACCCTGTCCATCCGGTCCCTCGTCTCCTCCCGCAGGGGGATCACGTTGAGTCCCAGGGATTCACAGAGATCGGCCATGGTCACCCCGGCCCCCCCCGAGGTGGCAATAATGGCGGTGTTCCTCCCCCGGGGAAGCTTTCCGGCCTGGAAGAGGGGCGTAAAGGCAATCAGTTCGGTGTAGTCGTCTATCCTGATGATGCCGGTTTGTTTAAAGAACGCGTCGTATATGCGGTCGGAACCGGCCAGGGAACCGGTGTGAGAGGCCGCTGCCCGGCTGCCGGCGGATGTTCTCCCCACTTTCAGGATTAAAATCGGTTTTCCTTTTTCTATGGCTTCCTCGGCCACCCGGCGGAGTTTGCCGCCGTCCCTGGCCCCTTCCAGGTAGCCCCCCATAAGCTTTGTTTTTTCATCGTGTACCATGTAATCCAGGAAGTCGGCAAACTCCAGGTCGGCTTCGTTTCCCACGCTGATGAAATAATTGAAGCCCACCCCCTTGTGCAGCGAGGAGGCGTAGATAATGGCCCCGAAGGCCCCGCTCTGGGTGACGAATCCCAGCACCTTGTCTTCCACCGCCGGAAGGTCCACAATGAACGCAAAGGAGGCCATCACCCCGTTGGTGGTGTTCACCAGCCCAAGGCAGTTGGGTCCCAGGATGCGCAGGCCCGTTTTGCCGGCCAGTTCGGAAAGCCGCCTTTGCTTTTCCAGGCCCTCGTCCCCCACTTCGGCGAAGCCGGAGCTGAAAACCACCGCCGCCTTGACCCCCTTGGCCGCGCATTCCTCAAGGGTGCGGTGGACTTTGTCGGCTACCACACTGACCACGGCCAGGTCAACCTCGCCGGGCACATCCAGTATTGAAGGGTAGCACTTAAGGCCGTGGATGTATTCATGGGAGGGGTTGACGGGGTAAATTTTCCCTTTGTAGCCTTTTGACATAAGGGCGCTGACCGGCCTGCCGCCCGGTTTAGCGTAGTTTTCCGAAGCTCCTATGACGGCAATGGATCCGGGATTAAAAAAAGGGTCCAGGGCGCTGATGGGGTCATGTATCCGGGCCATTTAAACCATCACCTCTACAGCCACTGTTTCATTGTCATAACAAAAACCACTTTAATAGTATATTCCAGGGACAGCTTACCGTCAAATTTGATAAATAAGTTTTACAGGTTAATATTGTTTATTCTTTGAACAATTATAGCGGTTACCCCTGTTTAAGGGAGTCCTGCAATGTGTTTTATATATGTGTTTTTGCTGGCGTGACGGCCCTTTTTTCTTAAATATGCTTGCAAGAAACGTGCTACAGTCTGGTCGGCCTTAAAACCATCTGGTTTGTGCCTGAAACAGGGAATATTTTTTGGGCTAAAATATTTTGGTTTAATTTATTCTCGCGTTGATTATTTGTTCTTTCACCCGGCGGGAGGCGAACGGCAAGGCTTGCCGAAGACAAATGTTTTCTGTAAAATATAAAGACGGAATTATCAAAAAATGCTGAGTGAATGGAGCATAAAAATGAGAAAAATGAAGGCCATTTATCAAAAACTTGAAAGCATATTTCCCAAATACTACCAATACATTGACAATCCCACCTGCTACGGGCTGACCCCGGCTGAAGTCTATCTGCTTCAGATATTGCGAAAAAAGGGGGGGTGTTCGGTGACGGCCCTGGCCCCCATGCTGGGGGTGACCCCCGGCACCGTTACCAATCTCACCGACCGCCTGAACAATAAGGGTTACGTGGTCCGGGAAAGGGGCGAGGAGGACCGCCGGGTGGTTCAGGTTATACCCACCGGTGAGGGATTGAAACTGGTGGACAGGATTAATGAGGACAGGATTGCCATGCTGGGCAGGGTCCTGAACAAGCTGGACGAGAAAACAATTGACGATCTGGTGCGGATGCTGGAAGATATTGACCGGTGCTTTACCGAGTTCAGAAAAGAGACAAAACCCCAATAGTGCCGACTGGCAACCCTTCAGAACCGGGGACACTTTTGTTTTAAAACAATGATCTGGCAAGGGCGATTAAAAAGTAAGCCCCAATGGCCAGGAAAAATGTCACGGGCAGAGTAACCAGCCAGGCGGTGACGATTTTTTGGGCCGTGCCCCACTTGACCTGGTAAAATCTCTTGGCGGCCCCGACCCCCATTATGGCGGAGGAGATGACGTGGGTGGTGCTCACCGGAAGCTTGAGGAGGGTTGCCGCCAGGATCACCACCGTCGAGGTTAAGTCTGCGGCGAAGCCGTTCGGGGGTTCGATCTTGATAATTCTTGTCCCCACGGTTTTTATGATTCTCCACCCGCCCACCGATGTCCCCAGGGCCATGGCGAAGGCGCAGGATACTTTCACCCAGGAGGGAATATCCAGGCTTTGCTGGAATCCACCCGCGATCAGGGCAAAGGTGATAATGCCCATGGATTTCTGGGCGTCGTTGGTCCCGTGGCTGAAGGCCTGCCAGGCCGCGGTGAACACCTGGAGGGTCCTGAAACGCCTGTTTGCCTTCACCGGGTTGGCCCGGCGGAAAAGCAGCTTGATCAGGCTCATTACCATGTAGCCCACAATGAAAGCTATGATTGGCGAAAAGACCAGGGCCTCCATGATCGTCAGAAATCCCAAAAAGTTTACCGCTTTGAAGCCGGCGGCTGCCACCACCCCACCGGCCATTGAACCAATCAGGGCATGGGAGGAGCTGCTTGGAATCCCGTAATACCAGGTAATAAGGTTCCAGGCGATGGCCGCCATCAGGGCCGCCGTTACGATGTATAAACCGTTGCCCAGGCTGAAGGGGTCGGCTATTTTGCCGCCTATGGTTTTGGCCACCCCGGTGAAGGTCAGGGCTCCCAGCAGGTTCATCACCGAGGCCAGAACAATGGCGATCCTGGGCGGGAGAGCCTTGGTGGAGATAGAGGTGGCTATGGAGTTGGCGGTATCGTGAAAGCCGTTTATGAAATCGAAGGACAGGGCCAGCGCCACCACCAGCACCGTCAGCGCCAGAGTCGTCTCGCTCATTTTTACGCTCCTATGAATTTCTCATTATAATTCCTTCCAGGATGTCGGCCACATCTTCGCAGAAATCCGAAAAGGACTCCATCATGGTATAAATTTCTTTTTTCTTCATAAGCTCTATCGGGTCGGTATAGGTGGTGAAAAGCGTTCTCAGCCCGTCCCTCAGCATTTCGTCGGCGGCGTTCTCCAGGTCGTTGATCCGGTGGGTGTGCTTGGTCATTTCCTTGAGCCTGTTCTGGGCGAGGAGCTCAACGGCGGAATACAGTTCCTGCACGCAGATTTGGATGTTCCGGGTGAACAGGCGCATGTAGTCGTCAGACTCCCTTATGCCGTACAGGACCAGGTGGGAGGCGCAGACCTCCAGGCAGTCCAGGACGTCGTCCAGTTGCAGGGTGAGCTCCATAATGTCTTCCCTTTCCAGGGGAGTGACAAAGGACTTGTTCAGTTCCAGGATCACCTCGTGGGTGTACTGGTCTCCCATCTGCTCGACGGTTTTAATCTGCAGGGAGTAATTTTCGGCCTTGGCCGGGTTGTCCAGGTTCTGCATCTGTTCCATGAAGGTATCGGCGGCCAGAACGATGTTTTTGGCGATCAGCAGGAAGTACTGGTAAAAGATGTTCTGCTTCTTTTTAAAGAGCCTTTTTAAGTTAACCATTTCTGTTTCCCCTTAATTTTTGAGTTTTTATGGATGCCTTCAACTATCCGTTTTCCCTCCTCGCCGGTGCAAAAGGCGAGGTAATCCTCCACAAGGCCGCCGGGGCTGGCCGGAACCGCGTACATTAAAGGTCTGATCAAGGCAAAAACCCTTTTTTCACCGTCGCGGACCTCTATCGTTTTTACTCCGTCGGCCTGGTAATTGGACGAGGCATACCCGATGGCGCCCGCATCCCTCATCACTGTGTTCAGTACCGCCCCGGTGGAGGTCATCACCAGCGCCTTGCCGTCGATGGAAGCTTCCTCTCCCATTATAATATCCTTAAACACGTTGTAAGTTCCCGACCCGCGCTCCCTGGTGACCGCCGTGACCGGCATGTTCAGTCCCCCGACCTGGTTCCAGTTGGTTATTTTCCCGCTGAACACCTCCCTCAACTGAATGACGGTCCAAAGAAACACAAAAACCGTGCCATGCCAGGGGCTTCCTCCGGTTGTTTTTGACAAAATACCTTTTTAATATTTAATTATTCTTTTTGGGTTGTAAAACCCCTTTTAAAAGATTGTTAAAGAACAGTTAAGTATTTGTTAGGACCGGGGGATGCAAACGCGGTCTGCGGCCCCGCGGCAGCATTTCCCCCTTCTGCCGGTTCCAGGCGCGGCCCGGTACTTGACACTCCGGGACGGCATTGCTATACTCAACCCTGAAAGTGAGGCTGCGGCCCCCAAACGGCAGGCGACAGCCTGATCGGGCCCGCGAGGCGGACAGTTGGGATTGGAATCGGGGGTTGGGAGGAGGTTTGATTTGCATGGATAGTGAAACTTGCGCAAAAGAACCGCAGAAGATGGATTTCCAGGCCGAGGTCAGGCGGGTACTTGACATTGTGATCAACTCCCTCTATACCGAAAGAGACATTTTTGTCCGGGAATTGATTTCCAACGCGTCCGACGCGCTGGAAAAGTTCCGCCTTGTTTCCCTGATGGAAAACGACTTCCGGGACAAAGACCTGCCCCTGGAGATAAACATTGAAACGGACGAGAAGGAAAATACCCTGGTGATTGCGGACACCGGCATCGGCATGACCAGGGAGGAACTGATTGAAAACCTCGGCACCATAGCTCATTCCGGGTCAAGGGAGTTCCTGAAGCGCCTGGCCGAGGGAGACAGCCGGGACGCGCAATTGATCGGGCAGTTCGGGGTGGGGTTTTATTCCGCTTTTATGGTGGCTTCTTCGGTGCGGGTGATGACTCTTTCGTACAGGCCGGGGTCCGAGGGCTGGGAATGGGAATCGGACGGGGCCGGCAGCTATACCGTCTCACCGGCCCGGGGACTGAAACGGGGCACCAGGATTATCATTTCCCTGAAGGAGGACGCCCGGGAGTACGCCGAGGCCGGCCGGATCAAAAAAATCATCAGGCAGTATTCCAATTTCGTCCCCTTTGACATCAGGGTGAACGGAGAAAAGGTGAATACCGTTCAGGCCATCTGGGCCCGCAATAAAAGCGAGATAAAGGAAGAGGAATACAGCGAGTTTTTCAAGTTTCTGACCAATTCCTTCATGGACCCGATGTACCGCCTGCACCTTTCTTCCGATGCGCCCATTCAGCTTAACGCCCTGTTCTTTATACCCGCCGAAAACCCCGAGCGCTTCGGGTTCGGCCGCCTTGACCCGGGGGTGAACCTGTATTCCCGGAAGGTTCTGATCCAGCAGAACGCCAGGGACATCCTTCCGGAATACCTGCGTTTTGTAAAAGGGGTGGTGGACTCCGAGGACCTGCCCCTGAACATTTCCCGGGAAACCACCCAGAACAGCCGGCTGATCAAGAAAATGAGCAGGTTTTTAACCAGGCGCCTGATTTCTTTCCTGGAGGACGAGGCCTCCAGGGACCAGGAAAAATACCGCCTTTTCTGGGACAAGTTCTCCATGTTCATCAAGGAGGGCTGTGTCAACGACCCCGACAGCCGGGAACAGCTGGCCAAACTGCTCCGCTTCCAGTCCAGCCGGACCGGGGAGGGGGAGATGATCCCGCTGGCGGATTACGTGGGCCGGATGAAGGATAACCAGACCGCGATTTACTACCTTAACGGCCCTTCCCGGGAAATAATCGAAGCCGGCCCTTACCTGGAAGCCTTCCGGGAAAGGGATATCGAGGTCCTCTACCTCCTGGACCCGGTGGATGATTTCGTCATGACGGCCCTGCAGGAATTCCAGGGCAAAAAACTCGTTTCCGCCGACCAGGCTGACCTGGACCTGCCTCCGGCGGAGGCCGCCGGCGGCAGCCGGGAGGTGTTGTCCCCGGAGGAGATCAGGTCTCTCACCGCCTGGATGAAGGAAGTTCTGGGCGACACGGTAAGCGACGTGCGGGAGTCCAGGCGCCTGGTGGACAGCCCGGCCATGGTGGTAAACCCGGACCGGATGTTCACCACCACCATGCAGCGTGTCCTGAGGGCCGCCGACAAGGATTTCGGCGGGGTCGGGCCCAAGGTGCTGGAGATAAACCCCGGGAGCGGGGTCATTGTCAGGCTGGCCAGGTTGCGGGAAAAAGGGGCCGACGGGGATTTCCTGCGGTCCTGCGTTGAACAGATAGCCGATAACGCCTTCCTGGCGGCCGGACTTCCCGGCGCCAGGGGGAACATGATTGACCGGATATACAAAATAATGGAAAGGGCGCTGGAAAGTCAGGCTCAATAGGGAAAGTAATGAATATTCACAATAAACAAAAAACGGTTGAAAACCGCCCCCTTCTTTACTATTATAAACTCAAGGGGGCTTTTTAAATGTTTCGTTATATCTGGAAGGAAAACAGTGGGCACGGACAGGAGGAGGAAGACAGCCTCCTTGAAAATCTGGTCAATGCGGCGGGGCTTTTTGCTGTCTCCATCCTGATGATGGTTTTGGTCATGAAGGTCTGGCCCATCAATTAAATAAGCCGGATCTTATGTCTTGTAGTTCACAATCCCGGATGTGCCCGGAAAAAGCCAGAAGATGTTTTTTCGCGCCGCTGCTGGGATTTATCATTGTAGCTGTTTTTTTGGCTGAATTTAGCTTTAAAAGTATTGACAGGTGACTGTCCAATTGTTACTATAAGTACAAATAAAAAGTTGGGCTGAATCGAACCACGATAGGCCGGTTTTCTTTCCAGACACAGGGAAGAAAAACCGGCTTGCCTGTTTTATAGGGGTGATTTTGTTAATCAAAAAAGGGCAATAGAATTTTTGATATAGATGGATCTGATGGATTTGGGAGGCATTTTGTGGATATAGGAAAGTGAAAGATATAACGTGTACATGTGAATGTAAAGTGTTGCAGGGAACGGATTAGATCGCAGAGGATTTCAAAACCAAGGACGGGAGGTGATCCATATGTTAAAGGATGCTTTGGCCAAACTCATCATGGTGGCAACGTGCGTGGGCTTCGTCGGGTTCTGGCTGTATTGCATCTTTAGCGGGAACATAGTGGGTAAGGTAGGCTAAATAAAATGCAAGTACATTTAATGAAAGGGGTGTAACTATGTTAATGGAATTTTTCACCTGGGGAGCTGCCCTGTCCAAGAACAATCCCGTGGCCTACGGTTTCCTGGTGATGACAACCATGGCCGGCCTGGGAGTATCTATTGCCGTGGTCATTGACCTTATTATCAGATTACTTGGAGTCAACCTGGGTTACTACAAGAAAGAATTTGAGGACCAGCTTCATTAGAAAATGATGAATTTACCGGAGGTGATCTTTTATGGTATACATGCCTGTTGCCGGCGTGGAAATGGCCTGGTGGCCGCTGGTGCTGATCGGCTTTTGCGTGGGCGTTATCGGCGGGTATTTCGGGATTGGCGGGGCATTCATGGTCACTCCTTCGCTTAATATTTTCGGCTTTCCGATGGCATACGCCGTTGGCACCGACCAGGCGCACCTGGCCGGCAAGTCCATCGTGGCCACCTTCCGCCACTGGAAATTCGGGCACGTCAGCGTAGTCATTGCATTCGTATTTATAATCGGGACCTTCGCCGGTGTTGAGGTCGGCGCCCAGACCCTGATGTGGCTCACCAAGAAAGGCATAGCCGGCCCGGTGGTGCGCTGGATCTACATTGCCCTGCTCGGCGGCCTGGCCATCTGGATGTTTTACGACTACTTCGCCAACCTCAGGGCGGCCAGACAGTCGGGCAGAGAGCTGACTGACAAGGTGGGCACCAAGCTGTCCGAGTGGGTACACACCAAGCTTAATGTTCCCCCCATGGTCTACTGCAAGGTCACCAAGATCCGCATCTCGGCCTGGGCGATAGTCTTCATTGCCTGCCTCACCGGTCTGGTGGCAGGCATCCTGGGTGTGGGCGGCGGCTTTTTCCGGGTGCCCTGCATGGTGTACGTCCTGGGCATGCCCACCAAGATCGCCGTCGGTACCGACCTCTTCGAGATCGTGATGAGCGGCGCTTACGGCGGACTGTCATACGGGATGAAGGGCGCCGTGGAGCTGCTGGGCGCGACCCTGATGCTGGTGGGCGCCGCGGTGGGGGCCCAAATCGGCACCCTCACCACCAAGTATGTCTTCGGCTTCTTTATCCGCCTCCTGCTGGCCATCACCATATCCCTGGCCTGCGTGTCGGTGGTGCTGAAGCAGATCGCCTACTACTTTGAAGTGACATACATGAAGGAGTTCACCGCCCTGTTGACCTCCAAGCTGGGCATGAAGGCCGCCGAGGTCAAAAACCTTACCGGCGGCGCCCTGACCGCCCAGAAAAAGGCCCTGATGTACCAGTACATGGTGGAGAAACTGAACAGGCCGGACATGTTCGATGCGTTCTCTACCAACTACCTCCTCACCAACCTGAGCCAGTATATTATGCTGGGATCGGCGGTGGGCCTGTCGCTGTTCCTCATCTTCCTGTGCGTCCGCGGCATACTCAGGGAGCGCCAGGAGCGCCTGGCCGCGGTGGCGGCGGAATCCCAGACCGCCAAGTGATGTCAGCGTCAGTTGAAAAGGCCGCCCTGGTTTGGGCTATCAGGGCGGCCACTAATTTTCAATTCCTCGACAAGGAACAGCAGCCTGTTTTGCAATATTTTTCTTGAGAGGAGGATAGCCTGTGTGGGAAGCTGTATTAATAAGCGGATCGTCCAGGGTTAAAACCAGGGAAGACATCGTTCCGGAGAACCTCGACCCGATGGGGCCGCGGGACCGTGTGCTGTCATCGCTTGAAAACACCTTTTCCGGAAAAAACATACCGGGTACCGGACGGGTCGTTGCCCGGGGGGGCAATTTCGACATTCACTTTGATGCGGGGGAGGACGATCCGGTCAGGGAGATAAGGTTGATCACAAACGGTGAGCCTTATTATATTATTGAGCTTCTGTACGAAAAATACAAATGGAAAGCCCTTGACTTGCAAATGAATGAAATCGTCGAGATTGACCCGGAAAAGCCTGAAAATCAACGGCCAGAACCTCGGGAGAACCGGAAAGATGTTCCGGAGGAAACAATGGCGTCCGGGAAACAGGGAACAGCATTTTTGAAATACTTTTCCCTGGTGGCTGCCGTGCTGGTTCTGGAAGCCATTGCAAGGCCATATTTCGGAAGCGCCACCATAAAAGGGTTGTTCAGCACCGCGGTTTCGCTTTGCACCCTGTTCATACTCTACAGGTTCGGCCGGAACGACAGTTCTGTCGGCAAGGGCCAGGCCCTGATCATGAGCCTGGCGGTGAGCTTGCTTCTGGTGGCATTAAATTTGGCCAAGAACTGGGAAATTGCCTCGAGAGGTCTGGATGGCAGCATCGTAAAGGCCTTATCTTTTGCCTTCATTTTAAAAGCCGGAATATACTACCTGTTTATTTTCCTGGGTATTAAGATCAGGATTTCGAAAGAGGAAGGCGAGCCGACGCTTGAGTTCAGATGGCGATAAATTCCCCGGCCGGGAAGTATAAGTTTCCGGATTGCCGGTCGCCTGGATGGCTGGAGTACCGGCGGAATGGAGGGATAATATGTTTGAAATGTTTAACGATATCGTGCTGTGGTCGTTTAACAACTCCAGGATCGTGTACGCATTGATCGTGGTGGTGGTCATGGCGGTTCTGGGGTCGGTGATAGGGATTTGCGCTGACTTTTTTATCAGGGCTTTGGGAATCAACCTGGACAAATACACGGACAGCCATACCTGACAGGCGTGAAGAACCGCGGCCGCCGGCCTTTGGGCCGGCGGCCGCATTGATGTCTGCGGCCGGAATGCGCTGCATAATTGGCGGCCGCCCGGAGGAAAATTAAGACTTGCATAGAAGTGATAGTATATTCTTGGTTGGGAATATACGGATTGGAGCAGGCATGTCGGAATTGCAGCTGATCGCGACGTCGGCCTTCGGTCTGGAGGCCGTGGTGGCCAGGGAGGTCAGGGAACTGGGCTACCGGGAAGTACGCGTGGAAAACGGCAGGGTCACTTTCTCGGCCGGCCCGGAGGCTGTTTGCCGGGCAAATCTGTGGATCAGGACCGCCGACCGGGTGCTTCTAAAAATGGGTGAATTCGAGGCCCGGACCTTTGAGGAGCTTTTTGAGCAAACCAGGAGTCTGCCCTGGCCCGACTGGATAACCGCCGACGCCTCTTTCCCGGTGTCGGGCAAATCAATCAATTCAAGACTTTTCAGTGTTCCGGACTGCCAGGCCATAGTCAAAAAGGCCATTGTTGAAAAAATGAAGACCCGCTACCGGAGGAGCTGGTTTGAGGAAACAGGTCCCCGCTACAGGGTGGAGGTGGCGCTGCTTAAGGACACCGTTACCCTGACCATGGACACCAGCGGGGCGGGGCTGCACAAAAGGGGGTACAGGAAGCTGGGCAGCGAAGCCCCGCTGAGGGAGACCCTGGCCGCCGCCATAATACTGCTGAGCCGTTGGCAGCCTGACCGGGTTTTGATTGACCCGTTTTGCGGGTCCGGCACCATTCCCATCGAGGCCGCCCTCATTGCCCTCCGCATGGCGCCGGGACTGAACAGGGAATTCGACGCCGAAAAGTGGCCGGCCATACCGGGTGAATTGTGGAGGAGGGCCAGGGAAGAGGCTGAGGACAGGGTTGTCCGGAACTTTAAGCCGAAGGTGCACGGGTTCGACATTGACGGCGGGGTGCTGGACCTGGCCCGCTACCACGCCCGCCGGGCGGGTCTGGGGGAGGCCGTCACCTTCCAGGAGAGGCCTGTTTCGGACCTGCGTTCAAGGCACAGGTACGGGCATATTATCTGCAACCCGCCGTACGGCTTGAGGCTGGGGGAAAAGGCCGGGGTGGAGCGGCTGTACAGGGAAATGGGAAAGGTGTTCAGGGGATTGGACACCTGGTCTTATTACATACTTACCGCCCATCCGGCCTTCGACCGCCTTTTCGGACGCCGGCCGGACAAAAAAAGGAAGCTTTATAACGGGAGGATCCAGTGCAATCTGTACCAGTATTTCGGGCCCAGGCCGCCCCGGGAGGACGGGGGGCGGGATCTGCGGGAATCAGAAGGTTAAATTAAATCCGCCGGTCAAGGAGGTTAAAGAAATGAACAAGGATGAATCCATCAAGAAGTATGCCCTGATGGTGGCCATGGCGGCATCCTTTCTGACCCCCTTCATGGGCAGCGCCATAAATCTGGCGGTGCCTTCCATCGGGAAGGATTTCAACAGCAGCGCGCTGCTGTTGAGCTGGGTGGTTACCAGCTACCTCCTGGCCTCGGCTGCGTTGCTGGTGCCATTCGGCCGGCTGGCCGACATAGTCGGCCGGAAGAAAATTTTCCTCCTGGGGGTGCTGTCTTTTTCCGTGTTCTCACTGCTGTGCGGCCTGTCCCGCTCCGTTGAGGCGCTGATTTTTTTCCGGGCCCTCCAGGGGGCCGGAAGCGCCATGATTTTCGGGACCGGCATGGCCATACTGACCTCGGTTTTTCCGCCCCAGGAAAGGGGCAGGGTGCTGGGCCTGAACGTGGCCGTGGTGTACGTCGGCCTTTCCCTGGGGCCGGTGCTGGGGGGATGGATGAACCACAACCTTGGCTGGCAGTCCATTTTTTATTTCAACGTCCTGGTGGGGATTTACATCTTGTTTTTCACGGCATCGAAGTTGAAGGGGGAGTGGACCGGGGCCAGGGGCGAGAGCTTTGACCTGGCCGGGGCGGTGCTGTATTCCTCCGGCCTGGTCATGTTTATGTACGGGATCTCGTCGTTGGCCGCCTCGGCGTGGGCGAAGTACATTTTGCTGGCGGGCCTGGCCTTGCTGATATTTTTTGTCCGGTATGCGGTCAGGACAAAACAGCCCGTATTGGATATAAAACTCTTCAGCGGGAACGTCACCTTCGCCTTTTCCAACCTGGCGGCCCTGATCAATTACAGCGCCACCTTTGCGGTGGGCTTCCTCCTCTCCCTGCACCTCCAGGTGGTGATGGGGTACAACTCCCAGACCGCCGGCCTGATTCTCCTTTCCCAGCCGGTGCTGATGGCGCTGCTGTCTCCTTTTGCCGGCAGGCTTTCCGACCGGGTGGAGCCAAGGGTGGTTTCTTCCTGGGGCATGGCCCTGACCACCCTGGGGCTGTTCGTATTCTGCTTTATAAATCCGGGCATGCCCATCTGGTTTATAATGCTGAATCTGGCCCTGCTGGGAACGGGCTTCGCCCTGTTCTCCTCGCCCAACAGCAACGCTGTGATGGGATCGGTGGAAAAGAGGTTTTACGGCGTGGCTTCCTCGACCCTGGGCACCATGCGGCTTACCGGGCAGGCGGTGAGCATGGCCATAGTCACCCTGATCACAGCCTTTTTTGTGGGAAATGTGGCATTAAGCCCGGCGTACTCGGGACTGCTGATTAAGAGCGCCAGAACAGCCTTTATCGTGTTCACCGCCCTGTGTTTTGCCGGAGTTTTCGCTTCCCTGGCCCGGGGCAACGTGAGGCCGGGAGCCGGCCCAGGAAAGGCGGGAATTGGGAATTAGTGGTTGAAGAGCTGGGAGTGGGAGTTGGAACCGGGTTTGAAAATATTGCCGTTTCTTCTCTTGATGCCGTTTATACGGTCAGGTATAATATTTATAAAATAAATATATAAAAGGGAGTAGCTTTTACGGCAGCAGCCGTCAGTACAGGGAAAAGCCCCTCGGCTCTGCCGGCAACTGCGGGTTGTTAGCGAGACTTTTATCATCAATTGCATTGTTGATAAAGGTTTTTTTATGGGTTCGGCAAAAGGAAACAGGTCAACCAAAAATGTTTATACTAATAAGGGGCAGGTGAGGATGCGGGAAAATTGACGGTGATAACGGGGATTTAGGGCATCCGTTTGAATAAATATTATAAAGGCGAGAGGTGAGTTTATGAATACCCTGAAAGTATGGCTTTTAATGGGAGTCTTGACCGTACTGCTGGTGCTGATGGGCAATGCCATCGGAGGCAATTCGGGCGCCCTGCTGTTTTTCCTGATTGCCATGGCCATGAATTTCTTCGGTTATTTTTACAGTGACAAGATCGCCATAAAAATGACCGGGTCTTATCCCGTGTCCGAGAATGAGGCCCCGGAACTTTACGAAATGGTCCGCAGGCTGAGCCAGCGGGCGGGTCTGCCCATGCCCAGGCTCTACGTGACCCCGTCCGACCAGCCCAACGCCTTCGCCACCGGGCGCAACCCGGCCAATTCGGCGGTGGCGGTCACCGAGGGACTGATGAGACTGCTCAACCGGTCCGAGGTTGAGGGCGTCCTGGCCCATGAACTGGCCCACATCAAGAACAGGGATGTGCTGGTGGGGACCATCGCCGCGGCCCTGGCCGGCGCCATTTCCATGATCGGCAACGCCATTCAGTGGGGGGCCATCCTGGGAATGGGCCGGGGCGATGACGAGGAAGGAGGCGGCGCGGGCCTGGCTGGCGGGCTGATTATGGCCATCGTCTTCCCCATTGCGGCCATGATCATTCAATTGGCCATATCCCGTTCCCGGGAGTACGGGGCCGACGCCACCGGGGCCAGGATTGCCGGAACGCCCACCGGCCTGGCCAATGCCCTGTTGAAGCTGGAATCGGCGGCGCACCGCATTCCCATGCAGGTTAACCCCGCCGCGTCGCACCTGTTTATTGTCAACCCCCTTTCCGGCGCCTCGCTGGCCAGGCTGTTCAGCACCCACCCGCCCATCCAGGACAGGGTTGAAAGGCTGCGCAGGATGGCAATTTGAAAATGGGCGGAAGAACCAAGAGAACCAAGGGCGGGTATTTCCCGCCCTTTTGATCTGCTTGTGGGAGTATGGGTGTGGGAGTATGGGTGCTGCCGGCGTCAGTTCCGGCGCCTTAAGCCCGGCGCCTTGGAGCCGGGTTTGAATGCGGGCCCGGGGGCCAGGCGCTCCCTGCCGTATCCGTAGGCCAAGCCGGTCAGCATCAGGAGGCCGGCGTAACCCACCGCCGAGTACAGCACCCGCACCAGGGTGGAGAATCCAAGTTGGCCGGCGGCCAGTGAAACCAGCCCTGTTCCGATGACCAGCCACTTGAAGGACGGTGAATCGGGGTCCGTGATCCTGGCGGTAAAGCCGTAGAGACTTCCCACCGCGGTGGTGTAGACTTCGGCCAGAAGCACCAGGCTGTAGGCGGTCTGGACCAGGGGTGAGAACCCGGCGGCTATCCGGACCATGGGGACCTCGTAGCCGGAAACTTCCGGGGGGCTGGCCAGCAGGGCGAGGTTAATGGCCAGGGCGCCGATGCCGAGGCCGATCCCGCCGTACAGCGCCCCCTTCCGCAACACGCCGGCATCGCTGCCCGCCAGCCTGCCCATGGGCGCCAGCACCGCCACCCCCAGGACCAGGTTGTAGGATACGTAAACCACTGCCGAAAGGGGCCAGAAGGGTACAGGGGGGCTTGACACGCCGGTCCACCGGGCGGCCGCCGCAAGGCTGACGGGGGCGGATAAAAGGGTGGCGATGCTGATCCCCAGCACGGCCACGATCAAAAAGGGCACCACAAAACTTATGGCGTTGATTACCCCATGGATTCCCAGCAGGACGGTGAACACTGTGGCAGCCACCATGACCAGGCTTCCCAGCGCGTGGGGGAGACCGAACTGCTGGACGAATATCGCCCCTGAACCCGCCGCCATGGCGGTCATTGCGCCAAAGAGGAAAAAAGTAATCACGGCGTCGACGGCGGTTCCCATCCATTGCCCTCCGGCGTACCGGATTACCTCCTGGTGGGACCTGGCTTTCAGGCGGCGCCCCAGTTCCAGGATGATGACCCCGAAGAAAACAAACAGGAATGCGGCCATGACCAGGGCAGGGATGCCGTTTATGCCGAAAAAGGTGAAAAACTGCATCACCTCCTGGCCCGAGGCAAACCCCGCTCCCACTATGGTGCCCATGTACGCGGCAGCCACTTTAAAGGTTGTGATTTGTTTTCCCGTGTTCTTCATGGAGTTAGTTTGTCGAGAATTTTGCACGCTTACCCCTGAATTGTTTTCCAATACAGAAAGCTGCTGACAACCGCAGCAGCTTCTATAATCCAAGTGCTTTTGTTTAACTGTCTACTGCAGGGCCGGAGCGGGGGCCTGTTGGAAACCCCGGCCGCCCATTCCGCCGCCTGTCCGTTTACCCGGGCCAAAGCCCGCCCCGTTGCCTTGGCCGAAGCCCATGCCTTTTCCCATGCCGGGCCCGCCCATGGGACAGACAAAGCCGTTTTCTTCGTGAAATTTGTACATTTCATCAAAATGCTTCTTCCACGCCTCTCCCTGTTCGGCGGTAATCCGGCCGTCTTTTACCGCCTGGTCCACAAAATCCTTTTTCGCCTTAAACCTGCTTTCAAACCATGCTTTGGCGCTGTTATCGTCCGCCGCGAAGGCCGGCACCGCCAAAAGGGCTGCCAGGGCTGCCAGGACCAGGGCCGTAACCAGTTTTTTGCCCATCCGTACTTCCTCCTTTCAGTACAAGTATAGCATAGTTTCCTAATGGAGCATAGCATACCCGGCCGGTCTTTTTTATAGTTGGAAGCCTGTACAATTTCCCCCGGTATATTGACTTGATTTTAGGTCAGTAGTAATATTTTTTAAACGGGAAAAAATAAATATGCCTATGTCAGGTCACCGACCGGGCCACACGGCAACGGGCTGAAAACCACCCCGTGGGACATTTTGTGCTGTACCACGGGGTTTTTTGTCTTGGGTGCCGGTGTCCGGGCCGGCCCGGGGGCGGGAGGATGAAATGAATAGAAAGATTAAGGCGGCCAGGCTGTCGATAATCTCAAATTCATGTTTGACCCTTCTCAAATTGGCGGTGGGAATATTCATGGGGTCCATCAGCGTTATCTCGGAGGCGCTGCATTCGGGCATAGACCTGGTGGCTTCAGTGGTTGACTATTTGTCGGTGAAGCAGTCCAGCAAGCCTGCCGACCCTGAACACCCTTATGGGCACGGCAAATATGAAAACGTGGGCGGCATTGTGGAAGCCGTGCTGATCATTGCCGCCGCCCTGGCGATAATCGCGGAGGCGGTGCCCAGGTTTTTCAAGCCTGCGGAAATTCAATCCCTGGGAGCGGGGGCGGCCGTTATGGCGGTGTCGGTGGTGGTGAACATACTGGTATCCGGGAAGTTGATGCGGGTGGCCAGGGAAACCGACTCGCCGGCCCTGGAGGGTGACGCGCTGCACCTGCGGGCCGATGTCTACACCTCCCTTGGTATATTTGCCGGGCTGGCGGCCATAAAATTTACCGGCCTGATGATCCTGGACCCCATCATCGCCACGGGGGTTGCCCTTTATATTCTGAAGGCCGGGACCGACCTGATCAGGAAGTCGTTCCGGGTAATCGTGGATGAGCGGCTCTCAGAAGAAGAGATCGACGCAATCAACGAAGTGCTCAGGGAAAATTCCTTAAAGTATCTTGACTACCACGAGCTGAGAACCAGAAAGGCCGGGTCCCAGAGGTTCATAGACCTGCACCTGGTTTTCCCCCGGGACCTGCCAATCAGGAAAATACATGACACCTGCGGGGACCTGGAGCAAAAAATAAAAACGCGCCTGCACCGGGCGGATGTGGTCATAAAGGTGGAACCCTGCCGGGAGGAATGCCGGGACTGCAGTTTTAACTGCGTTCAGGGGGAAGGACGGCCGGAATAGCATCAAATTGGCCTGGCCGTACAGGGGAGATCCGCTTGTTTGGGTGGCTGCTCCCTGATGATTGATAAATCAACCGGCAAGCTGTAGAATATTTGTAAAAGTGAAAAAATTCAAGCCGCGTGACCGGATCAATGGACGGTTATGCAGGGGGTCCGGGGGATGTTCCCGGGGCGGCGGTGACTCCGGGTGTCATGCTTTCAGGTCAGTAAGAGGGGTTGATCATCGAATGCTGGTCCAGGACATGATCGACATTCCATTGGAATTATTAAGCGTGTTTAAGCTCGGCGCCGAAGATCCGGTTTTCATGAGCCACCCCGGGAACCGGGGGGATGATCAGGGCGCGGTTGTGGTTGACGAAAATGGCTGCCTGCTGGGAAGAATAAACTCCCGGCTGTTGAAAGGGGACCTGGCGCCCGAAAAGGTTAGGTCCATTGTGGAGCCGGTTAAAGAGACCATTCTGGAGAGCGAAAACGCCCTGGAGCTGATTGATTTATTTAATGATAGAAAAAGCCCGGTTTATGTGGTGGACAGGCAAAACAAGCTGTTGGGAGCGGTGTCCCCGGGCAACAAGGCTTTGCGCATGCTTTCAGGCATGAAGGAATACGTGCCTTTTCCCAATATTTTCGACGCCATGTACGAGGCTGTGATCATCATTGACTCCGGAGGGACCATAGTTTACGTAAACCACGCCTATTCAAACATCGTGGGGGTTCCCGGGGGAAAGATTATCGGGAGAAAAATGGAGGAAGTGGAGCCTTCCTCGATGTGCCTTAAGGTTTTAAGGGGCCACCCCCCCATCATCAACCAGAAGATCGTCATCCATTCCATCGGGGTGGAGGTTTTGGCCAATATAACGCCCTTTTTTGTGAACGGAAAAATTAAGGGAGTCATATCGGTATTCCGGAATGTCTATGAAACCATCAATCTGAGCAACGAGCTGGAGAGAATGAGGGATATAGCCCAGTACCTGCACAATGAGCTGAAATCGACAAGCAAGCTGCCCGACCCCTTTAAGAAACTGGCGGGCAACAACGTCTACTTCAGGCAGGCCCTGGTGCTGGCCGCCACGGCTGCCCCCACCGATGCCACGGTGATGGTCAGGGGGGAAAGCGGTTCGGGCAAGGAGATACTGGCCGAGGCCATCCAGAGGAGCAGCTTAAGGAGGGAGTACCCCTTTGTCAAGGTCAATTGTGCCTCAATACCGGAATCCCTGCTGGAGAGCGAACTTTTCGGTTACGAGGAGGGGGCTTTTACCGGCGCCAAAAAAGGAGGAAAGCCCGGCAAGTTTGAGCTGGCCCACAGGGGCACCATCTTTCTGGACGAAGTGGGGGATATGAGTCCGGCAATGCAGGCCAAGCTCCTGAGGGTACTGCAGGAAAAGGAGATAGAGAGGGTGGGCGGCAATAAAACGATACCCGTTGACGTAAGAGTGATTTCGGCAACAAACAAAGATTTGGAAACTATGGTGGTAAAGAAGCAGTTCAGGGAGGATCTGTATTACCGGCTCAATGTGATCCCCATTTTTTTGCCTCCCCTGCGGAGGCGCAAGGACGATATTCCGCTGCTGGTGGACCACTTTGTAAGGCTGTACTGCCGGGAGCACAACAGGGGCAAGGCAATTGTCTCGTCCGGAGTCATGAACACCTTGATCGGACATGACTGGCCCGGAAACGTCCGGGAGTTGAAAAATGTCATAGAGCACGCGGTGGTGCTCTGCCCCGGGGATATGATCACGGCGGAACACCTGCCCAGATACCTGAGGCGGGAAGACAGCTTCAACCATGCGGACCGGAAGCAGGAAACCCTTCCCGAACTGGTGGAGCAACTGGAGAAGGAAGTCATTACCGGGGTGCTTAAAAAGTACGGGAACAAGAGCAGCGCCATCAAAGCGCTGGGCATCAGCCGCCGCACTTTTTACCTGAAGCTTAAAAAATATCAGTTGACGGTTTAGCTACCCCGGTCCTGAATTTTCATTGTCTGATGGTGCCGCTTTAAGCGGCATGAGAGTCTAAGGTTGAAATGACAAAAAAGTGAGGGCTGAATAGTGGAAGTTGACGTAATCGGGGTATTGAAGTCCAGCGTCCCCTTTAACGCCCTGGAAGATGCCTTTCTATCGGAACTGGCCGGGCACATCGAAGTGAAAACATACCCCAGGGGGACGTATGTTTTCAGACAGGGCCAGAAAAGCCTGCAGATATTGTTTGTTATCGCCTCGGGCCTGGGGGAGGTGACCATAACCGACGGCAAGGGCCAGGAGGTCGTGGTCAGCCACCGCCGCCAGTACGACTTCTTTGGTGAAACCGCCCTGTTGACGGGCAAAACCTACGGCGGTTCGGTGCGGGCGGCGGAGGACATGACCTGCCTCCTGATCCCCCGGGAAAAGATTGAGGAGACGATAGTCAGCCACCCCGAGTTTTCCAGCTTTTTTACCACCCTGCTGTCCGAACGGCTGCGCATGCTTTACGAGGAAACGGTGTCCCAGCAGTCTTACGAGGCGTACAGCACCGTTGAATCCCCGCTGTTGCGCAAAAGAATAAGCGAATTGATGACCAGGTCCCCAGTCACCTGCCATGTCCAGGCATCGGTGACCGAGGTGGCCCGCCTGATGGCCGAGTACAGGATCAGCTCGGTGATTGTGGTCAACGATGAACTTCAGCCGGTGGGTCTGATTACAGAAAAAGAACTGGTCCGCAAGGTGCTGACCAGGTCTTCCTGGCAGGTGGAAAACCTTACCGCCGATCTGATCATGGATGAGAAGCTGATTAAATTGAAGGTGGACGACTTTTACAACCAGGCCCTTCTGGCGGTGGTGAAACACCAGGTGAAGCACCTGGTGGTCATGGACGGGGATAAACTGGCGGGCATTGTCACTCTGGGGGATCTGATTAAAACCAGGAGCACCGGCAGCCTCTGGGTTACAGACAAGATAGAGTCGGCCAAAAACCTGGATGAACTGGCCAGGATCGGGCACGAGGTGGACAACTTCCTGAACGCCCTGGTGGCTGAGAGGGCGTCGGTGCCGGAACTCTTTGAAATAATCACCGAAATGCACGACCGGCTGACCTGCCGGGTTATCGACCTGTGCCAGCAGGAGTTGGCCGGCAGGGGTTACGGGCCTCCCCCCGCGGACTTCTGCTGGATCAACATGGGCAGCGCCGGCCGGAAGGAACAGACCCTGCGCACCGACCAGGACAACGGAATAATTTATGCCGGCGGCGGCCCGGAAAGCGAAAAATACTTTCAGGCGCTCGGCACGAGGGTGGTGGAGGAACTGGTGCGGGCCGGCTTTGACTGGTGCAAGGGCGGCACCATGGCCTCCAACCCCCTGTGGTGCCGTTCCCTGGACCAGTGGAAGGAGGCGGTGGCGGTATGGATTACCCGGGCCGAACCCGAAGATACCAGGCTGCTATCAATCCTCCTGGATTTCAGGCCGGTGTACGGCGTGAAAGCGCTGGGCCGGGAGCTGTGGCAGCATATCTTCGAGGTATTCAGCAAGCCGGTCAAGGCATCCCACTATTTAACCGAGGAAGAGGTGCACGTGAAGGTGCCCCTGACCATCTTCGGCGGATTCATAACCGAAAGATCCGGGCCCAACAAGGGTGAGATAAACCTCAAACAGGTCTGCCGGCATGTCGTCAATTGCGTCCGCATCTTTGCCGTCAAGAACGAAATAATGGAAACATCAACCCTGGGCAGGCTGTCCAGGATCGTGGAGAACAATGTTTTGCCCCGGGAAGATGTGGAGTTCGTGCAAAATGCCTATGAAATACTGATGATGCTGCGCATCAGGGAAAATCTGAAAAAGGTCAAGCAGGGTAAACCGGCCGACAGCTACATCAACCCGTACGGATTGAACATAATCGAGCAGTCCCTGCTAAAAAACGCCCTTTCCGCCATCACCAGGCTGCAGAAGCTGACCAGCAGCAATTTTACAAACTACTGGATGAGGTACGTGGTATCATGAAATGGGAATTGGGAATTAGGAATTGGGAATTGGGGATTAGGAGCAACAACGAGGGGGATCTCTATAATTTGAGATCCCCCTTGAGATTTGCACGGACACCGTTTACTTGTAAATGTCTACTTCCCTGGTTTCCCTGAGGAATATCGAGGCCACCACGCAGGACAGACCGGTGGCGATGACCGGGTACCACACGCCGGCTATGGGATCGTTGAACCTGGTCACGAAGTAGGTCATGGCGTAGGGGGCCAGGCCGCCGAATATTCCTATGGGGACGTGGTAGGCCAGGGACAGCGCGGTATACCTCACCTTGGCCGGGTAGAGCTCGGGGAAGAGCGCCCCGTATGGCCCGTAGTACATGGCGGAGTATGTGGTCAGCAGGATCGGCACCAGGGCGATGAGGAACAGGTTGCCGGTTTTCAGCAGGGTGGTGAGGGGATACCAGGTGACGGCGGCCAGGGCGTACCCCAGAAGCAGCACCGGTTTTCTCCCCCAGCGGTCGGTGAGAAGGCCTCCCAGGACGATATATCCGATGCAGGAAATGAAGGCGGAAATGATCATCACTGTGGAAACGGTCAGGAAGTCCAGCTTGCCCACCAGCCTCAGGGTCGAGGCGATGCCGAAGTAGGCGCTGTACCATCCCACCCCGGCCCCGATGGTGATGATGCAGCCCATCAAAAGAGGCTTCCAGTAGTCTATGACGGCCTCCTTAAAGGGAGCTTTGGCTACGGTGCCGCCTTTTTTCATCTCGTCAAAGACCGGTGTTTCCATTAGTTTCCACCTTAGGTAAAGGGCCACGCCCACCAGGACCAGGGAAAGCAGGAAGGGGATCCGCCAGGCCCACTGCTCCAGGCCCTTCTGACCCACCGCCAGAGTGACCAGAATGAATACGCCGTTGGCCACCACAACGGCCAGGGGGGCGGCCAGGGGGATAAAGCTGCCGTAGTATCCTCTCTTGCTTTGCGGCACATACTCGGCCACGTAGGTGACCGCGCCGCCCCAGGCGCCTCCCACCGACAGGCCCTGGCAGATTCTCAGGAAAGCCACCAGTATGGTGGCCCAGATCCCGATGGTGGAGTACGTGGGCAGCAGTCCGATGCAGAAGGTTGACAGTCCCATAAGGAATATGCTGATCATGAAGGTGGGCTTTCTGCCCAGCTTGTCGCCCAGAATACCGAACAAGCCGGCGCCGAGGGGCCGGAAGAACAGCCCCAGGGCAAAGGTCAGCAGGGCGGCCAGGGTCTGGGCCACTGGGTCGCCCGGGGGGAAGAAATGCTTGCCGACAATTGTGGCCAAGAGTCCGTATACAAAGAAATCATACCATTCAACCGTGGCCCCCACGGTGGCGGTCACTACCACCCTGTTCAAAAGGGACTGGGGGACTACTACCTCCTTGCGCCCGAGGGCGTCAACTGTTGTTGCAGGGACACTGGACATCTGTTCATCTCCTTCCGTTAAGGAAATTTGATATTAATGGCATGAGCGGTGAGTAATTGCCGCCTGTTTCCCCCCTTCCCTAAAGGAATGCATTAAATCATTCTGGATTCTGGCTCCTGGATTCTGGATTCCACCGCCGTTTACGGCGGTGCCGGCTGGAGGGCGGCTTTATTACCGCTTTCTCATGTCCAGCACCCTCTGGGCCTTGTGCGTCGCCCTGGGCAGGGCGCCGGGCTCCAGCAGTTTTATGTTGGGGCGGATGCCCAGGATGCTCTGACACTCCTTTTGTATTTTTTGGGCCAGCCGGGTGGTGTCCCCGGTGATGTGGGGAGCGTGTTCGGCCTCCACGGTGATTTTGGCCAGGTGCATTTCCTCGGTGACCACGATTCTGTACTCCCCTGTAAGGTCGCTGTTCTTCCTGACCACCGTTTCAATATCGCTGGGGAAAACATTGACTCCGCTGATGATCAGCATGTCGTCCAGGCGTCCGTGGACGCCGTGCAGCCTGAGGCTGGTCCTGCCGCACGGGCAGGGTTCGGTGGTGTAGGAGACTATGTCCCCGGTACGGAACCTGACCAGCGGCCTGGCTTTCTTTTTCAGGGAGGTTAAAACCATCTCCCCGCGCTGACCCTCGGGAACTTCCTCTCCGGTGTCGGGGTTCACCACCTCCACAAGAATATGGTCCTCGGCCCAGTGCAGGCCGTCCTTCTTTTCGCACATGCCGGCGCACGCCCCGAAAATGTCCGAAAGGCCGTAATAATCGTATAAGTCCGCGCCCCAAAGGGCCTCGATTTGCTCCCTGGTTTCGGGTATGGAACCCCCCGGCTCGCCGGCCACCAAAATCTTTTTCAGGTTGAAGTCCTTTTCAAAATCAAACCCCTGCAGCCTGGCCGTTTCTCCAAGGTACCAGGCGTAGGACGGAGTGGTCCAGGTGACGGTGGGCTTCCACTGTTTGAAGATGGCCAGCAGCCGCTCCGAGGGGATGGCCCCGGCCCAAATGCACAGGGCCCCCACCTTCTGCGCCCCGATGACGTCAGGCCCGCCCACAAAGAGGGTAAAGTTCAGGGCATGGCAGTAGCGGTCGGTGGGACGCATTCCCGAAGACCAGAAAAGGCGTGCTTCAAAATCCTGAAAATCCTCAAAATCACTGGCGGTAAAGGGCGAGGCGGTGGGCACCCCGGTGGACCCGCTGGAGACCGAAATGTACACTATTTCTTCCTCCGGCACGCAGACCAGGTCGCCGAAGTCCGGCGCCTCCTGCTGCCTTTCCCGCAGCACCTTTTTGTCAATGACGGGGAATTTTTTTATGTCCTCCAGGCTTTTCAGGTCCTCCGGCTTCACCCCGGCCTCGTCAAAGGTCCGCCTGTAATACGGGGACTTGTTGTAGCACAGTTCCAGGGTCTGCTTTAAAAGGTCAAGCTGAAAGGCTTTCATTTTTTCCCTGGGCATGGTTTCTATTTCGGGATCCCAGTATGGCTTGTATTTATTCATCTCGCCGACCTCCAATCCGTGATGTTCAGAAAACAAGTGCGTCAATGCGCGGAAAACCTGTTGTGCCACCTCCTGAAAATTAAAATGATAATTAAAACTATTCAGAATTGTAAATTAAAATGACATGCAAGAAGTATACCGTCAAATGCTATCTAAAGAGTACCCTGCGATTTGGGAATTGACCGCCCGGTCAGGTGCCGGGCCGGCCGGGATGCGTCGTATAGAAAATATACTTTAAGGCCGCCGGTTGTATACTTTTTATATAGCCGCTGACCGGTTGTTTTCATTATGGGGGCATCATGTTTATAATCGCAGGGAAACGGCATTTTTTAAAAATTAGTGTCCCGGTTATGGCGGCCGCGCAAAATTTTCAAGAGGGCCGGCAGGTAAAACAATCTCAAGTATAAAAAATATACAGAGGGCTTTGTAAAAATATTTAGATATTACTGATTACTGAGTTTTGGATGGCATTTATTTTGCTGTATAAATCATGAGAGCTTGGAAGAGACAGGCGCACCAAAGAAGGGGGGAAGTTTTATGGCGCTGAAAACCCGGGAGGAGTACCTGCAGTCCCTGAAAGCCATGAGACCCAACATTTTCAAGTATGGAGAAAGGATCGACGATGTCACCTCCCACTGGGCCACCAGGAGGGTGGTGGAAAGCCACGCCAGGGGTATCGAGGCCGCCCACAACCCGGAGTACGCAGATATCTTTACCACCGCCTCAAACCTTACCGGGGAAAAGATTCACCGGCACAATTCGCTGATGACCTGCATGGAGGACGTGATCAACAACGCCCGCATGAAGCGGGTTATGTACCACCTTACCGGCACCTGCACCGGCGGACTGTGCGCCGGGTGGAACGCCTTTAACGTGATGTGGGCTGTTACCTGGGAGATAGACCGGAAGGCGGGCACCGACTACCAGTCCAGGTTGAAGTCCTGGATCCTGCGTGCCCAGAATAACGGCCTGGTGGTGGCCGGGGCTCTTACCGACGCCAAGGGAAACCGCAGCCTCAAGGCCTCCCAGCAGGAGGACCCGGACGTTCATGTGAGGGTGGTGGAGGCCAGGGAGGACGGTATAGTGGTAAGGGGCGCCAAGCACATGATTGCCGGGACCGCAGCTTCAAATGAAATTTTTGTCATTCCCGGCACGGCCTACGGACCGGGGGAGGAGAGTTTCGCCGTCAGCTTTGCGGTGCCCCGGGACACCGAGGGACTGACCATAGTGGAGGCCAGGCACCCCAGCGACGAGAGGGAGCAGTTGGACGATTTCGATGCCCCCGTCACGGGTATAACCCAGGGCTTCCTGTATTTCGACAATGTTTTTATTCCCCGGGAAAGGGTTTTTCTATGCGGTGAAGTGGAGTTCACCAGGAAGATCATCCAGTTTTTTACCGCCAACTACCGGGCCTGCATCGGGGCCTGCGTGGCCGGCCAGGGGGACGTGATGATCGGGGCGGCCGCCCTGATGGCCCGGTCCAACGGACTTTCCGCCCGGACCTTCAGCGACAAGATAGTGCAGATGGCCGTAAATAACGAGACCACCTTCGGGCTGGGCATCGGGGCCATCGCCATGGGTTTCCTGCACCCCGCCGGGGTTTGGGTGTCCGACTCCCTGCTGGCCCACACCAACAAGGTGCACGTGGCCACCCTGCCTTACGAGACCAAGCGGCTGTGCCAGGAAATAGGGGGCGGGATCGTGGAGACCGGCTGCTTCCCGTCGGCCAGGGACTTCAACAGCCCGAAATACGGTGAGCTGGTGCGCAGGTACATGAAGGCCGGCCCGGTGTCGGCCGAGACAAGGGCCAGGGCCGCCCGCCTCAGCGAGTGGCTGACCATCGGGGCGGGAGTGCCGGGCTGCATGCACGGCGGGGGGTCTCCCGACGGGGCCAGGCTGGTGGTGCGTTCCCTGACGCCGGTGGACCGTTTTGCAGACCTGGCCAGGGCCCTGGCAGGAATAGATGAGCCGGTCAACGAACCTGAAAAGAAAAAATAAAGGGGGACTGAATTGATGGATTTCAGCTTCAGCAAGGAGCAGGAACTTCTGCGCAAGACGGTCAGGGAGTTTGTGGAGGCCGAGGTGGCCCCCATGGCGGCCAAATGGGATGAAGAGGACCACTGCCCGGTGGAGGTTTTCAGGAAAATGGGCGAACTGGGCTTCGCCGGCGTGTTCGTGCCCGCGGAATACGGCGGGGCCGGCCTGGGATATACCGAACGGGCCATTATCCTGGAGGAGGTCGCAAGGCACTCGGCCGGCCTGGCCATGTTCCTGATGACCCACCAGTTGTGCGTGGCCGCGATACTGGAGTTCGGAAACGAGGACCAAAAGAAAAAGTACCTGCCCGGCCTCGCTTCCGGGAAAAAAATAGGCGCCCTTTCAGTTACCGAACCCACCGGAGGGTCCGACCTGGCCAACCACCAGACCACCGGGGAACTGGCGGACGGATGGTGGGTGCTCAACGGGCGCAAGTGCTTCGCCAGCAACTCAAGCAATGCCGATGTTACCGTCGTTACCGCAAAAACAGGGACCGATGAAAAGGGCAGGAACGTGCTTACGGCGTTTATCGTGGAGTCCGGCAATCCAGGGCTGTCGCCGGGGCGGAAGGAAAGCAAGTTCGGGCTCAGGGTGTCCGTGATGGGGGACCTGGTCCTGAACAACTGCAAGGTGCCTCCCGAAAGCATCCTGGGCGGCCAGGGCAAGGGGCAGCGGGTGGCCCTGGGCACCATCAGCGAGGTGGGCCGGGCCGGCATGTCCGCCATCAGCCTGGGCATAATAAGGGCCTGCCTGGAGGACATGGTGAAGTTTGCCAAGGAGAGGAATCTGTATGGGAAGCCCATTTCCACCCTCCAGGCCGTCCAGTTTTCAATCGCCGAAACCAGGGTCGATTACGAGGCCGCCAGGCTGCTGACCTACAAGGCCCTGGCCCTGAAGGACGCCAAACAGCGCTGCGACCTGGACTTTACCATAGCCAAATATTTCTCCACGGAGGCGGCGGTGAGGGCGGCCAAGAGGAACATGGACAACATGGGCGGTTACGGGGTGCTCAACGATTATCCCGCCGGCAGGTACCTGAGGGACGCGCTGGCCACCCTGCCGTCGGCAGGCACCTCCAACATTATGAAGGTTATCGTCGCCGCCAATACACTGGGCTGATTCAGTCACCGGCGGTCAGACGCCGAATGCCGGCATGAAAGTCTGTATTCCGGGCCGGGAGTTATATGCCGGCAGCCGGTTAACGGGGAGGAAGTTTTATTTTGAGCGGATTGAAAATAGCGGTATGCATAAAACCGGTGCCCAGCCCGGACCAATACCACCGGGTCGGGATTGACCCCAGGACCAAGACCCTGGTCAGGGAGGGCATCCCCACCGTGATTAACCCCCTGGACAAAAACGCCCTGGAGGCGGCCCTGCAGATCAGGGAAAAATGCGGGGGGACCGTGGCGGCGATCTCCATGGCCCCTCCGGCCGCCGAGGAGAATTTGAGGGAAGCCCTGGCCATGGGGGCCGATGAGGCTTACCTTCTGTCGGACCGGGCTTTTGCCGGGTCAGATACGCTGGCCACCTCCATGGTGCTGGCCGCGGCCGTAAAAAAACTGGGCCCGGTGGACCTGGTGCTGACCGGAAACGAGTCCGCCGACGGGGGCACCGCCCAGGTGTCCGCCCAACTGGGGGAATGGCTGGGCTATCCGCACCTCATGCACGCCTGCGGGCTGGAGGTTATGGAGGACGGCTTCATCAGGGTGGACACCGCCCGGGAGGACTGCCGGGTGGCTTACCGGGTAAAGCTGCCAGCGGTGGTTTCGGTGGTCCGCACCATAAACAAGCCCCGGTTTACATCCCTGATGGGGGTCATCGCGGCCGGGAAGAAACCTTTATCGGTCTGGACATCCGGTGACCTGCCGGTGGACGAGAATTTCCTGGGCCTGGAGGGGTCTCCCACCAAGGCGGGAGACATCTACCAGCCCGACCTGAGCAGGCGGTGCGAATTGCTGGAGGGTTCGGCCGGGGAAATCGCCGGCGCCGTTTTACAGAAACTCCGGGCGGCCGGCCTGCAGTTGTGAGGTGAGGCAATTGGACGGCAAAAACGGCCTTTGGGTGATCGTTGAGCGCAGCGCCAACGGCTTCCGGAAGGTGGCCCTGGAGTTGCTGAGCCGGGGCAGGGATTTGGCCGGGCGCCTTGGGGAAGTCAGCGGAAGCAGGCCGGGGGTGTGGGCTGTGGTTACCGGGCCGGGCAGCGCGCCCGGGACGGAGGAACTGTACAGGTACGGGGCGGACGAGGTTTTGATGGTTTGCCACCCCCTGCTGGAGGAACACCGCACCGACCTCCACGCAGCCGTTTTGGCGGACCTGATCAGGGAAAGATCTCCCGGGATTGTTCTTTTTGGGGCCACGGCCTGGGGTTCAGAGGTGGCCCCCACGGTGGCGGCCAGGGTAAAAACCGGCCTGGCGGCCCACTGCGCGGATTTGAGGATTGACGGCCGGGGACTGCTGGTGCAGTGCGTGCCGGCCTTCGGCGGAAAAGTGCTGGGCGAGATCCTGTGCCCGGACCGCAGGCCCCAGATGGCCAGCGTCAGGCCCGGCGTGTTCCAGGCCGTGCCGGGGGACGCCCCGGCCGGGGAGCCGCTGGTGGTCCGGCCGGAACTGGACGATGACGACCGGATCAAGGTGCTGGAGGTGCAGCGGCGGGAGATAACCGGAAAGCCCCTGGAAGAGGCCGAGGTGGTCATCGCCGGCGGGTGGGGGGTGGGCTCCCGGGAGAACTGGCAATTGCTGGAGGAACTGGCCGGACTGCTGGGGGCGGCGGTGGGCTGCACCCGGCCGGCCCTGGACGAGGGGTGGACCGAAGGTGAACACACCATGATCGGGACCAGCGGAAAAACAGTCCGCCCCAAGGTTTACCTGGGATTCGGGATTTCCGGCGCCACCCACCACGTGGTGGGGATGAAGGACTCGGGCCTGGTGATCAGCGTGAACACCAACCCCAACGCCGAAATATTCCAGTTCTCGGATTTCAAGGTGGTGGCCGACGCCCGGGCCGTGGCCGAAGCCCTGATCGCCGAGCTGAAGGCGGGAAAGACATCCTGAACCGGCAACAGGGGTATAGCGGAAGCTAAGGAACTCCCATGCAGGTTTCAATCGTGGGAGTTCTTCCTTTTGTGCTGTTCCGTTTCGGATAGTGGCAAATTTTTAAATCTTTCTTTTCCCACGATGTTTACCATGGTCCTCCAGCTCAGGTTTTCGAGGCTTTCCCGGTCCGGGCATATTTGATGTGCCAGCTTGAACAGGTTTTCCACGGGGAAGTCCATCCCCATCGGGTAATCCGTTCCGAAAACCATCCGGTGGCTGTATTTGCCGACCAAGTCCTTTAACAGCGCTTCTTCCCCGGAGCCGGGAGGCAGCAGGCTCAGGGTGTTGGTGGCGTCCAGGTACAGACCGGGGTGTTTTTCAAGCAGCTCCGGCCAGCCGGCGATGGGAAAGTCGGCGAAAAGCATGTGGGCGGCGATCACCTTCATGCCCGGGTAACGGCGCAGCAGTTCCAGGAAGCTGCCGGTCACCGGCGGCAGGCCGTAAAAAGCGGCGAACCCGGTATGGAAGGTCACCGGGCGGCCCCTTTTTTCCAGTTCGGAGTATACCGGCGCCATGTCCCTGTCCAGTATATAAAACTGCTGGACATAAGGGTGGAACTTAAAGCCGGCCAGATCGAGGCCGTCATAGGCCTCGCTGATCAGGCCTTTCTTGTCCCGATCCCCGGGGTGAAGGGAGGCGAAGGGGACGACAAAACCGTGTTCACTGCCCAGCCGGTGCTGCCAGCGGTTTATTTCCCGGCTTTCTCCCGGCCCCAGGGGGTAGAAGTAGTTGATTATATAATCCACCCCGGCCTGCTTCAGGTGGCCGATTATTTCCTCGCAGGTCACCTCCAGGCTCAGCTGATTGTAGGCCGGCACCGCCTTCCGGATCCACTTTATCCCCCCCCTGATGCGCGGGGGAGTCATCAAATGCACGTGAGAGTCAATCAGCAGGCGCGGAGAGGACATCTGGCCGCCTCCTTAGCGGAATTTACACCTTTTATACAACCGCAAGGGGTTTTTTGTCAATCTCCGCGATCAAACTTTTCAAGGGATGTTTTTCGTCACCGGGCGAAAGGCAAAAAGCCCCGCCGGGAGGTTTTCAGGCTTTATTCCAGGTGGTTCATTGGTGTACCGGGAGGGTCCCTGTTTCCGTTCCCTGGTCTTTAAGGACGGCATTTGCCCATATGGCATCAATATTGAATAAAATATTTTTTAAATTTTACAAGGGGGTGTTCGGCTTGACGTCCGATAACGTTGACCGCCTGAAAAAACTGGAGCGGGACTGGAAGACCATGATCATGATCTCCCACGATTTCTTTCACAACTGGCGGCAGGCGGTTTATGAAAAGTATGGAGAGGAAGCCATGGAAGAACTGACCCTGCGCTTTTGGGAGCTGGTCGGCGGGAACACGGCCGCCCAGTACGCCAGGGCTAAGATTGACGGGCGGGACGTGGAGCGGGTGGCCAGGGCGGCCGCCCGGAGCAGTGAGATAATGGGTGAAACGGTGCGGGTCGAGCCCGACGGGGATGCCTGGCTGCTCCTGCACGACGACTGTCCCTGGATCGATTCCTACCGCAGGGCGGGGTTCGAGGGGAAATGCCGGCCGGGCTGCCACCGCTGGTTTGAGTCCGCGGTCAAAGGGTTATCCCCGGATTTGGGGGTGGACACCCTGGCCTGCCTGGCTGACGGGGATAAGCAGTGTGTGCGCAGGTTTTATAAAAAATCACCCTGATACCGGCCCTTCCGTGGGCAAAAAAGGTGATGCCCGTGGGTAACGGCTTTCCGCCCTGTCCCACGGGCAAAAAATCTTCCGGTCTTAAAATGGGCGGCCGCTAGGCCGCCTTCCTCCATCCATAGGGCACCTTGTCGCTGATTACCTTTCCCACTTTCTCTTTCAGTTCCTGGGGATAGACGATATCGAAGGCGCGGGTTTCATCTGGGGTGGTCAGCTCAACCAGGTTGTCCCCCCGCTGTACAACCTGGTCGAAGTTTATCCACTGAAGAAAACCGGTGTGATGGTGGCTGCCTTCCCCGATCACCCAGACCCCTTTCTCGGTAAAAACGTAGCGGTACGGGAAATGCCACCGCAGCGGCCGGAACTGCCACCACAAAATCCCCGCGCAAAGCAGGAGCACCGCCGCCCGGACGAAGAACCTGGCCAGGTTGCCGCCGGTCAATGCTCCGTCTTCCAGCAGGCTCAGGCCTATGGCGGCCGACAGCGCCAGGACCGCCAGGATATAGCCGAGAACTATGGAAAACAAGAGATCGTGCCTGCCGGCCAGCGCCTTGCGCCATACCTTCCGGGAGGGCCGCCAGTCCAGCAGCACCGCCGCCGACCGCAAGGCCCGGGTGATTTTTAGTTTTTCCCAAATTTTAATCACCGGCATACCGATGAGTACGAGGATGATCAAAATCATGATCACATCCCCGGCCAACAGCTCTGCAAATGCGCTCATGCTGATCCCTCCCCCGCGCCGTTTAGCGGCTTTTTACTGCCATTCGGCCGCCATATTCGACCTTTCAGCATCATTTTATAATAGCTTTGTGAATAAAGCAACAAACCCCCGGTAAATTCTACTATTGAAAATTTTCAATAAAAAAAGGCTCCCGGCGAATGATGCCGGAAGACCTGAAAAAGTCCCTGCCCGGTTTCTCCGGGCAGGGACTGCTTTGCCTTAAGTATTGGGCGGATTGGCGGGCGGGGGATCAGATGGTCAGCTTGCCCAGCACCGGGGAATAAACCCCCACCATCAGGAGCAGGTAGAAGATGAAGAAGTGTCCGATCAGGTCGGCCAGGGTGATCAGCCCCACCACCAGGGTTCCGCCGGAGGCGCCCAGGAAAAGGGTCAGGACCAGGGTGAGGATAAAACCAATGGCCACCACGAAGCCGAAAAACATTCCCGAGTAGGGGCCCTTGATCAGCAGCCGTAGCGATTCCCGGGCGGTGGCGGTGGCGTTCACCATGCTGCCGAGGTAAATGGCCACCCCGATTAAATTGATTATGATCAGTGCGGTTTCCAGGGTCTCAAGGTCCACCAGGGGAGTGATGCTGGCCCATCCTCCGTGAACCAGGAAGAAGAACACCGAAGTTCCGCCCAGCAGGGAATAAAACAGGAACAGAAAGGGAAGCATGGGCGTGTTCCAAAGCGGAATGGCGGGAGAATCGTTCATCACAAAGCCGTCGGTTATGGCCACCACCACCGCGCTGACCAGGGCCAGCACCTTGAAGATCTGCCAGGCCGGGCTGCCCGCGGGCAGGACCAGGTAGATCAGTCCGATGACGGTAAATATGCCCATGACCCAGACGGTCCTGGAGATCCAGGAGCTTTGCGGGCGGGTCATGGCCCGCCAGAACCTTGCCGGCCGGCCCAGGTGGATCAGCAGCGCGCCGCCCTTGCCCACGTTTTCAATCACCAGCCCGGCCAGGGCTATCAGCGGGGTGTTCAGCAGCACCGCCAGGATGAACATTCCCGACCCCACCTTGCCGAAAAAGAAGGCCAGGGCGATCCATTTGGACCACACGCTCTGTTTTCTGTATCCCATGACAAACTCTTCGCCAACCATGGGCACGGTTTGACTAATCATAGCTAAACCTCCTATTCAATATAGTATACCGAGGGGTCTGTGTTGGCCTCGGACATGGGCTGAATGCCGCCCCTCTGCCTGATCAGGCGGCTGACCTTGCTTTCGGGGTCGTGCAAATCTCCGAACACCCTGGCCTCGGCCGGGCAGGTGTTGACGCAGGACGGCTCAAGCCCCTGGTCCACCCGTTCGGAGCAGAATGTGCACTTGACCACCACGCCCTCCTGGAATTTTTTGTACTTGACCTGCTCGAAGGGTGTGAGGTAGCCTTTGAAATGCCCCTCCTTGAGTTTCCCCTCGGGCATCAGCTCCCTGTTTTTATAGGGGCACGCCACCACGCAGGCCTTGCATCCTATGCACTTGTTGTAATCCACCAGAACGATTCCGTCTTCCCGCTTGTGGGTGGCCCCGGACGGGCAGACCCTGACGCAGGGAGCGTTCAGGCAGTGATTGCAAAGAACGGGCACGTATTTCTTTTTCACAATGGGATACTGGCCCGCCACCTGTTCCAGCACCTTGGTGAAAAATATGCCCGGCGGAGTTCCATTTTCCGCTTTGCAGGCCACGGTGCAGGCATTGCAGCCCACGCAGCGCTTAAGATCAATAACCATTCCATATCTTGCCATTTCCGTCACCCCCTATATTTTGCTGATCCGGACTTTGACCGCCGTTTCCTGGTGGCCCGACACCCGGTCGGTGAATTCCAGGCTGGCCGGCAGCAGCCTGTTGAAGTGAGTATTCATTTTTCTCTCCACCGGATGCATGGTCCAGCGGGTAATGGCGTTCGAAATCCCGATCACCCGGGGATGGATCTCTTCTATGACCCTGGCTATCCCTTCGACCCTGCCAAAGGGGGATTCGATGCTGATCCGGTCACCGGTCTTGATGCCCTTTTCCCGGGCGGTCCGGGTGTTGATCAGCACTCCCTTGTGAATCGGTATGTTGCTGACCAGCTCGTTGACCCAGGGTATGGTGGTGTTTTCATGGTGGTTTAACACGGCCTCGGCCTTGAAGTTTATGGCGTAGAGGTCGTATTCGCGCGGCAACCGGTGCAGGGGATGATTATCGTTCCAGGTGGGGACGGGAAGATAGGAAGAAGTGTCCCACTCCTTGCCGGCGGCCCGGAACTTTTCCTCCAGGTCGTCGGCCACCTGCAGGAAGTACTCGTGGTACAGCGAGATGCGCATGCCCTCCCACGGCAGGTACATCTCCCCGGGCTTAATGTGGCGAACGGCGTTGTTGTTTTTCATAAACCACTTCAGGTCCTGGCCGGGACCGTAAATGCTCTTGGCCATGCGGTCGAGGCATTCCAGGACGGTGTACTTGCGCCCGGGCTTGAGGTGGTGCTCCGGCTTTAAAAACATGGTGAAGTTCAGCAGTCCGTTGAATTCATCCAGGCAGCCGCAGCGTTCGGATATTTCGGTCAAAATGTCGTGGGCGTCCCTGGTGTCGTACATCGGTTCCACCACCGGCTGCCGCAGGGTGTGCCCCGTAATCACCGGCGGCTCGCAGAGGGTCATCATGTAGGACTCCAGGTAGCTGTGGTCGGGCAGGATGACGTCGGCCCACTCGGTTGACTCATTGGGCAAAATGTCAATGGCCACGATGAAGTCCAGCATCTTGAATACTTCCAGCACCTTGTCGTAGCCGTTTATGTTCTTCAGCGGGTTGGCATGGTAAATCAGCGCCGCCTCGGGCTTGAAGTCAAAGCCCCACTCATCCGGGTTGAGGATGTTATGGGCAACCAGGTGCGCCGGATCCAGCCCGATGGGGAAGAACTCCATCATCTGCAGGGTATTGGGCGGACAGGTAAAAGGCACCATCGGGTGCAGGATATGGGGCTGGGGTTTGAGCATCCCGTCGGGGCCGGGCTCGATGAGCAGCAGCCGGTGGTCCAGGCCCACGCCCAGGTGACCGCCCGGGACGTCGATATTCCCCACCAGCATGTTCATCAGCTTGATGGCCGCATGGTCGTGGGTCCCCTCGCAGTGGCCGATGGCTCCCCGGTAAAAGTTAATGGCCGCCGGCCGGTACGGGTACTGTTTTCCCTCGATCATGACGGTGCTGCCGATGCGGGCCGCTTCCACGAACTCCCTGGCGATGCGCCGCATTGTTTCCGCCGGGACGTCGCACACCTTTGACATCTTCTCCGGAGTGTGGTCCTTAAGGGTGTCCTTGATCACCTGGAAGCCCGGCCTGACCTCGGTGCCGTTTACCTTGTAATAGCCTTCCAGGGTAAAGTCTTTGATGGTTGGATCGTCGTATTCCTTGGCCCTGTTGTCGACGCCGTCCCAGACCATCGGTTTTTTGCTTTCCGGGTGGCGGAACAGGCGGCCGTCGGGGGCGATCAGGTACGGCCCGTTGGTGTGCTTTTTGAGGAATTCGGCGTCGTAGCGGTTAAGCTCGTACAGTATGACGTAAACCATGCCCAGAATGAAGGCCCGGTCGGTGCCCGGCAGGATCGGGATCCACTCGTCGGCCTTGGCGCAGTACGAGGCCATCCTGGGATCCACCGCCACCAGCTTCATGCCCCGGTCCACCCTGGCGTCGGCCATCCGCTTGATTGATCCGGCCACGTGCAGGTGGGAGGAGAAGCCGTCGCCGCCTCCCATCTGGATCCAGTAGTTGCAGTATTCATAGTCGTTTACCGAGGCGAAGGATCCGTCAATGATGCCGTTGATCGGGTGGTAGGCGGCCCCGCAGAACTGGCCGGTGGTGGTGAAGTAGTGCCCGGTTCCGAAGGCCGCTCCCCACCCCCACAGATGAATGCGCTGAAAGTCGTTGATGGCCACCAGCAGCTTGCGCGGGTCCTCCTGGCGTATTTTTTTAAGGCGCTTGCCCACGATGTCCAGGGCTTCGTCCCAGGATATGGGCTCCCAGCCGGGATCCACGCCCGGCCCCCGGTTCGGATTGGTCCTCCGCACCGGCGACTTGATCCGGTTGGGGTCGTAATGGCGCATGATCCCCGTATGGCCCTTGGGGCATATCTTGCCCCTGTTGTTCAAGTTGTCCGGGTCGCCCTCGATTTTTACAATCACTCCGTCCTGTACCCGCACCCTGATACCGCACCCGTGCAGGCACATCTTGCAGGCGCTGCGGACCCACCTGTCCCCGGTCGCCGGGGATGTTGCCGCTTTAGCCATTCGGCAATCCCTCCTTTAAGTTAAGCATGATACCAGCAAACAATTTTGAAAGTTGTGTAAATTAGGACCCATTGCCTTAAAATTGCCCGCTGAACTCCAAAAGCCCGTGGTTTTTGGAGTTCAGCGGGAATTGTCCGGTTGAGCAGGGCCGGGCCGTCCTGTCAGGACGCCGAACGGCGCAGGTACCGTCCCGGGACTTGACCCACCACCTGGCCGTCCTTGACCACCAGCCGTCCCGATTTGATGGTCATGACCGGCCAGCCCTTAAGTTCCTCGCCGTCGTACAGCGAGAAATCGCAGTAGGACCCCAGGTTTTTATGGTCAACCCTGACTGTCTTGTCCAGGTCCACCACCACCAGGTCGGCGTCGCTGCCCGGGGCGATTACTCCCTTTTGCGGATAGAGGCCGAATATTTCGGCCGGCTTTTTGCTCATCAGTTCGGCCACCTTAAGCAGGCTGACGCCTCTTTTGTTCACCCCGTGGTGCAAAACAACCGGCAGGTGGGTGCCCAGGGCGGGATACCCGGGCATGGCCCCCCACATCCCTTTGTCGGCCTGCTTTACGGCCAGGGTTTGGCTGACGTTGTCGGTGCCGATGGTGTCCACCACTCCGTCCTTCACTCCCTGCCACAGGGCCTCCACGCTGGCCTCCTCCCTGAAGGGCGGCACCATTTTGGCCAGCAGCCCCTTGTCGCTGAACTTGGTGATGGAAAGGTAGGGCGAGGTGGTTTCCGCGAATATTTTGGGGTTGGCCGGCTTTATGGCGGCCAGGGCGCGAATGCTTTCGCCGGTGGAAATATGCACAAAATACAGGCGGTTTCCGGCCAGCCCGGCGAAATACGAAGCCCGGCGGACCGCCTCCTCCTCGGAATAATTGGGCTGGGTGTCAGTCCAGTCCGCCAGGGTTCCGTCCGCCAGCCTGCCCTGCACCTCGGACCTGGAGGCGGCGTTAATCTGCGGGTTCTCCGCATGCACGCAGATGGTTACGCCGTCGCCCAATGCGGCGGCAGTTTCAAAGGTCCGCAGCAAAAAGCCGTCGTCCACGTCGGGGATCAATCCGGGGATGCCGGCCATGTACAGCTTAAAGGAAGTAATGCCGTATTCTTCAATGAGGCGGGGTATTTGCTGTCTTTGTTCCGGGGTCATGATGCCCAGGTGGAAAAAGATGTCGGTGTTGATTTTTCCTTCGGTCAGGGCAATGGTGTCCGAAAATCCAGGGTGGTACGGGTTGGGTCCGCCCATGAAGCAACCCACCGTGGTAACGCCGCCCATGAGCCCCGACCGGGTCTCGGTCTCCATTTCCATGGCCAGGTCCCCGAAGATCCCCAGGTGAATGTGCGGGTCAATGATTCCGGGCAGGACGTATTTGCCGGACGCGATAATTTCCTCGCGGCCGGTCAAGCCGCTGCCAAGGGCGATTATCTTGCCGCCCTCCACCGCTATGTCGGCCTCTACGATGCCTGTTCCCGGTATTACCAATTTGCCTTCTCTGATTACCAGATCCGCCATGTGACGTCATCTACCTCCTCTTATTATTTAAAATTTTTTGACAATCCGGACTGCCACCGGTACATGCAAGTCCCGTTCCTTTGGAAAGGAGGGGCGGGATTTACCGCTTCCGAAACGGTTAAATCCTTAAGTGACCAGTTTCTTTCAGGGGTTAAATGGAAAGAAGGACCCCGGCCGGGGACCCTTGGCCGGGTTTCCCGGTACAAAACCTTACCGGCGCACAGATTTTTAAAACCTTACAGGTCCGGTCCTGAACGGTCCTGCCGGTACTTTTCCGTACCGGATTGCCGCCGCCAGTTCCGGGTTAGAGGTTGTATTTTTGGGCCTTGCGGATCACGGTGGGGTGGGAGACGCCGAGAATTTTGGCCGCCTTCCGGGTGCTGCCGAACAGCTGAAGGGCCTTGGCGATAAGCTTCCTTTCCAGGATCTCGGAGGCCGTCCTAAGGGGGATCGGGTTTTTAAGGTCGATGCTGAATCCCGAGGTGTCCACGCCTTCGTTGTTAAAGGGCAGGTGATGGAGGCCGATGATTTCTTCATCGTTAATTATTATCAGGCGCTCGATGACGTTTTCCATTTCCCGCACGTTGCCGGGCCAGTTGTAGAGTTCAAAGGCCAGCAGCACGTCGGGCTCGAAGCGCTTGTTGGTCTTGTACTTGGCGTTGAACTTCTCCAGAAAGTGAATGGCCAGGGGGATTATGTCATCGGTGCGCTCCCTCAGGGGCGGTATGTTAATGGGCACAACGTTCAGGCGGTAGAACAGGTCGGCCCGGAAAAGGCCGTTCTTTACCATTTCCCCCAGGTCCCGGTTGGTGGCCGAGATTATGCGCACGTCAAACTTAATCGGAGTGGTGCCGCCGATCCGGAAGATCTGGCGTTCCTGAATGGCCCGCAACAGCTTTACCTGCAAGTTCAGGGGCATCTCGCCGATTTCGTCCAGCAGCAGGGTCCCCCCGTTGCAGAGCTCGAAGTAGCCCATTTTACCCCCGCTCCTGGCACCCGTGAAGGCACCTCCCTCGTAGCCGAAAAGCTCCGATTCCAGCAGGGTTTCCGGTATGGCACCGCAGTTTATCTGGAAAAATGATTTCCGGGCGCGGGGGCTGGCCTTGTGAATTATCTTCACGATGATCTCCTTGCCCACGCCCGACTCTCCGGTGATCAGGACGTTGGAATCCACCTTGGCCACTTTCAGGGCGAGTTCAAATATATGCTGCATGGCCCGGCTTTTATAGACCAGCTCGCCGTGCAGCAGCTGCTTCGCCCTCAATTCCTTCAGCTCCAGCTTGTCCCTGTTTTGTTCGCACTCATCCAGTTCCTTCAGTATGTTCAATTCGTTCAAATCCCGGATGTTGCACACCACCCGGCTTACATTTCCTTTTTTGTCTAAGACCGGGCTTCCCGTGATGAGGATTTCCTTGCCTGTCCTGATGCGCTGGACGATGGTCACCGGCTTTTTTTGTTCTATCACCATCAAGGCAACGGCCCTGGACACCGTCCCCTCCTCCTGCAGGTCCCGGACATTTCTGCCCACGTTGTTGTTCTTTCTTGAAAGGCCGGTTATCCGCTCGTAGCTTTTGTTTACCCTGAGCAAGGTGCCCTCGCTGTCAATAATGCCTATTCCGTCGTAGAAGGATTCCATTATATCTTCCAGCTCTTTATTCTGGGCCTTGATGCGGCTGTTTTCAACCATCAGCGATTCCAGCTGCGACACGTCCTGGATAACGGCCGCGGCGCCGTTCAAGGTGTTTTCCTTATACAGAGGGAAAAAACTGGCGTTCACCATGTGGTTGTTTAGTTTTCTCATTATCTGGCACTTTGGCCGGCCGGTCTTCAGGACTTCAATTATGTCCGGCCCGATCTCCGGAAGCTTGACTTCCACCCTTTGGTTGATTAACTTTTTGGCCTGCCTGCCGGTAATGCTTTCGGCCCGTCTGTTGCAGAAAACTATATCGGCACAGGTATTGGTGATTACCACGGCCTCGTTCAGTTCGTTCAGGAAATCAAGCTCCAGCATATCATTCCCTCCGTTAAAATATATTTTATGTCATATATGCAAGAATTTTCAGATATTCAACGCGGCGGTACACTGTTGAACCGGTGGAGAAAACACCCATTTCCTAGTAATACGCAAGTTCTTTAATAATTGTATTTGAAGACTGAACCTTCTGGCAAATGGTAAATTTTTATACCACCCCGGCCGGGGCGCCGCGGAATTATAACTGTAAAGAAACATCAGCATTTTTAAAACCTTCATAATTCAATGATATCGTGTCGCAATTCATTCCGGTCAGGATTGCCTCCTTCCTGGAACTAAGTTTGCAAGAAGTATACCCCAGACTCCCTTGTTTCTAATTTCTGCATTTTGGGAGGTGTGATCATTGCTGCAGTTCAAGATTCAGGGACGGGGCGGCCAGGGGGCGCAGAAGGCCGCCGAGATATTAGCCGAGGCCTTTTTCAGGGAGGGGAAATACATTCAGGCCTACGCTACATACGGGGGAGCCAGACGGGGTACCCCCGTCAGTTCTTTTGTCCGGGTGGATGATAAGCCGATCAGGCTGCGCTGCGACATCGAGAACCCCGACGTGATCGTATGCTTTGATCCCAGCCTGCTTACCGGCGCCCTGCTGCAGGGGGCCGGGGAAGATACCCTTTTGCTGATCAATTCCGCCAGTGCGCCGGACCATTTTGCTTCCCTGGGGAACTTCAGAATCTCCACCGTTGACGCAGTCACCATCGCCCATGCCAATGACCTGGGACGGATCGTCAACACCACCCTGGTGGGCGCTTTCGCCGGCCTGGTGAATAAACCCGACCTGGATATTCTGATCCGGGTAATAAGAGAAAAAAGTCCCGCCAAGGTCGATCAAAACGTAAAGGCCTTTTTGGAGGGTTATCGCGCGGTGACGGGAGGGATGAATTAAAATGTGCGCAGTGGCAAAGGAGATTCCACCCGTATGGACCACCGGGTGGACGGAAGAACTGAGCACCGGCACCTGGCGCAGCGCCACCCCGGTGCATGAGGAACGGCCCTCTCCCTGCAAGAATGCCTGCCCGGCCGGGGGAAACATACCCCTTTGGATCCAGCAGGTCAGGGAGGGTCAATACCATTCGGCCTGGCTGACCCTGGTGGCCAACAATCCGTTTCCGGCGGTGACCGGCCGGGTCTGCCACCACCCCTGCGAGGTTTCCTGCAACCGCGGGGAATACGACGGTGCGGTGACGGTCAACGCCCTGGAGCAGTTTGTCGGCGACCTGGCTCTCAAGGAAGGGTGGCCGCTGCCCGGCCCGGAAAACAATAAGGACGCCCGGGTGGCGGTGATCGGCAGCGGCCCGGCCGGGCTGTCCTGTGCCTATCAACTGCGCCGGCGGGGGTACCGGGTAACGGTGTTTGAGGCCCAGCCGGAACCGGGAGGGGTGATGCGCTACGGCATACCGGCATACCGGCTGCCCAAGGAGATAGTGGCCGGGGAGGTAAACCGCCTGCTGGCCACGGGTATCGAACTGCGCACCGGCACCGTCGTCCGGGGAGAGGACCTGGATTCCCTGAGGAAAGAATTTGCCGCCCTGTGCCTGGCCACGGGGGCGCCCCGGGCGAAAGTGCTGCCGCAGTTTAACCCCGCCGGCGGAAGGGTGATCAGCGGACTGGACTTCCTCGGCCGGGTGAACCGGAACGATATCCCCGCCATCGGCCGGCAGGTGGCGGTCATCGGCGGGGGCAGCGTGGCCATGGACGTGGCCAGGACGGCCCGCCGGCTGGGCAGCCAGGTCAAGGTCCTGGCCCTGGAAGACGGGCATAACCTGCCGGCCCAAGCCCAGGAAGTGCAGGAGGCCCTGGAGGAAGGCGTGATTATCCGGGGCGGGGTGATGGTGAGGGAAGCGGCCGAAGAAGGAGGCATCCTCAACCTGACCTGCGACAAGGTGGTCCTGGACCCCTCGGCCCCGCCCGGGGTCTTAAAGCCCATTGTCATTCCCGGGGTCAGCTTCCAGGTTTCCGCCGACACGGTGATCCTGGCGGTGGGGCAGGACCCCGACCTGGATGGTTTTCCCGTCAGGCAGGGAGAAAACCGGGTGATTGAAGTTGATCACTGCCAGGCCACCAGCGGGGCCGGGATATTTGCCTGCGGCGACGCGGCCAGTACAGATCGCTTTGTGTCGGCGGCCATAGGCGGCGGCAAGCGGGCGGTGCTGGGCATAGAACGCTATTTGGAGGGCCGTGGCGGGAACTGCGGCGGTGAACCGGTTCCCGATGAGGTTTCTTTTAAAGAGATAAATACCTTTTACTTCCCCGTTGCCGCCAGGGTTGAAAGAAAAGCGGCGGATCCCGTGAAGAGGTTACAGGACTTCAGGGAGGCGAGGGTGGCTCTGACTGAAGAGGAGGCCCGGGCCCAGGCCCATCGCTGCTTCAGCTGCGGCCACTGCCTCAAGTGCGACAATTGCTACTACTATTGCCCGGACATGGCCGTGATCAGGGAAACCCTCCCCGAAAAGCTTTACGGTATTCAGGACCGGTACTGCAAGGGGTGCGGCCTGTGCGTGGAGGAATGTCCCCGGGGAGCCATAGTGCTGAAAGAGGTGAGAAGATGAGTGCAGGATCTGCCCGCATGCTGCTCAACGGCAACCATGCCGCCGCATACGGCGTTAAGCTGGCCCGGCCCAAGGTGGTGCCGGTCTATCCCATCACGCCGCAGACTCCCATTCTGGAAAAGATCTCCGAGTTTCAGGCCCGGGGAGAAATGGAAGTGGACATCATGACCATGGAGTCCGAGCACTCCGCCATGGCGGCCTGCATCACGGCCTCCCTGGCCGGGGTGAGGGTCTTCACCGCCACCGCCTCCCAGGGGCTGATGCTGATGCATGAAATGCTGCACTATGCCTCGGGCGCCCAGGCTCCCATCGTCATGTGCAACGTCAACCGGACCATCGGGTCCCCGTGGGGCTTCTGGCCGGACCAGACCGACAGCCTGGCCCAGAGGGACACCGGCTGGATCCAGTATTACTGCGAAAACCCCCAGGAATCCCTGGACACGGTCCTGCAGGCCTTCCGGGTGGCCGAAAAAGTGCTTTTGCCGGCCATGGTCATTCACGAAGCCTTTTACGTTTCCCATGCCCTGGAGGTGGTGGAGGTGCCGGACCGGGAGGTGGCCGACCGCTACCTTCCGCCCTTCGACCCGCCCCACCGGCTGGACCCGGAGATTGGCGAGTCCTGGGGCAACGTGGTCAACCAGGATATGTTTTACCGCCACCGGAAGACCCTGGGCAGGTCCATGGACCAGGCGCTGGAGGCCGCCATTGAGGCGGATTCCCTCTGGCAGGAACTGACCGGGCGGGGATACGGGGTGATCGAGGAGTACCGCTGCCGTGATGCCGAACTACTGATCGTCACCATGGGCTGCATGGCCGGCACGGCCAGGGAGGCCGTCGACCAGCTGCGGGAGGCCGGCGTGCCGGTAGGGCTGCTTAAAGTCAAGCTTTTCCGCCCCTTCCCGGTGGACCAGGTGCGCCGGGCACTGAAAGGAGTGCCCGGGGTGGTGGTTTTGGACCGCAACTTTGCTCCGGGTACCGGCGGCTTTCTGCACCAGGAATTGAAGGCGGCCCTGTACGGCCTGGAGGGCGGGCCGGCGGTCCACGGCTGCCTTGCCGGGGTGGGCGGCACCAACGTTTCCCCCACTAAAATCGCCGCCCTGGCCCGGGAGGCCATGGGCGGCAAGCCCTCAGTTTTTCCCGTCTGGAAGGGGTGATTAAAAATGGCATACCAGTTCGCCGAAGAAAAAGTGTTTTGTTCCGGCCACCATGCCTGTCCCGGCTGCAACGCCGCCCTGGCCATCCGCTATATAGTGAACACGCTGGGGAAAGACACCGTCGCGGTGGTGCCCCCATCTTGCATCGCCATCATATCCGGCCCACAACCCCTCAGTTCCATGCGCATACCGGTTTACCAGACCACCCTGGAGGCCAGCGCGGCTTCGGCGGCCGGCATCAAGAGGGCGCTGAAGGCCCGGGGGAAAGACCACGTCAACGTGGTGGCCATGGCCGGTGACGGGGGGACCTACGACATCGGCTTTCAGGCCCTGTCTTCGGCTGCCGAGCGCAACGAGGACATCATTTACATCTGCCTGGACAACGAGGGCTACATGAACACCGGGGCGCAGAAAAGCTCCTCCACGCCCTTCATGGCTTATACCACCTCGACCCCAAGCGGAAAGCCGACAGTAAAAAAGAATATAGCCGAGATAATGGCGGCCCACCGGATTCCCTATACCGCCACCGCCACCACGGGCTACCTGGACGACCTGGTGCGCAAGGTGCAGCGGGCCAAGGAAATGAAGGGCATGCGCTTTATCGTGGTGCTGATACCCTGTCTTGACGGGTGGGGCGTGGCCGACCACGAAGGGGCGAAAATATCCCGCCTGGCGGTGCAGACCGGCATCTTCCCGCTCTACGAGGTGGAGGACGGCCGGAAGTACACCCTCAACCACGGTCCCCAGGGCATTCCGGTGGAAGCCTATTTGCGCCGCCAGAAGCGCTACAGGCACCTGACCGGGGAGCAGATCGACGAGATCCAGAGAATGGTTGACTCGGACTGGGAATACCTGAGGACGAAGTTTGACAGTTAAAAACCCGGCCTTTAAGGCCGGGCCGTAAACAGCAATAAATTTTAGCCTGTATGTCATGTCGGCTGAATCACCAGGCCGCCCGCCAGGGCGGCCTGGAACCTTCTCCGGCAGGCGGGGCACAGTCCGGATAAGGGGCCCTCGACGGGAAACCGTTTTTGCAGCCGCCCGGCCTGCACTCCGGGGCCTATGGCGGCGCCGCAATTCCGGCAGTACGCCATTTCTATCTCTGACTGCCAGGGAAAAATCCTGATCCGCCCCCGGTCTTCCACCACTTTGATCACATTCACCGGGCATACCTGTTCGCAGGCCCGGCAGCCCAGGCAATCTGCCGGCGGCTGGTCGAAGGGGACGGCAACGCGGCGGTCACGGCCGCGCCATGCGAAGCCGATGACGTTGGCGCCCACGGCCCGGCATGCCCTTACGCACCGGCCGCACAGGATGCAGCCGGGGTCGCCGGGACGGGGGGTGAATTTAACTGCGCCCAGGTTTTCCGCCAGTTCCAAAAGCGGTTTTGCGTCGGGGCACCGGGCCAGCAGCAGCCCCAGCACCACGCGGCGGGCCCGGACCACCCTTTCGGTGCCGGTTTCCACCACCAGGTCCTCTGAGGCGGGCAGGGAGCAGGACGCAGCCAGTCCCGGCCGGCCTCCGGCCAGGATTTCCACCAGGCACAGGCGGCAGGACCCGAAATGTCCAAGCCCGGGGTGGTGGCAAAGGGCGGGGATGTGGATGCCCCCGGCCAGTGCCGCCTGCAACACCGTTTCACCGCTCCTGAAATTTACAGCCAGGCCGTTGATGATCATCTCAGGCACCGGGCATCCCCCTTCCCGTAAAGAATATCGCCTCCTGGGGGCATATCCTGTAACAGGCCCCGCAACGGGTGCAGCTTTCCTGGCTGATAACCCGCGGCTGGTCGTCCCGGCCCAGGATGGCGCCGCCGGGACATTCTTCGGCGCACAGGCCGCAGCCGATGCACAGTTCGGGGTTGATCCGGTAAACCGTCAGGTTCCGGCAGACCCCGGCGGGACAGTGTTTGTCCTTTATATGGGCCTCGTATTCGGACCGGAAATACCGCAGGGTGCTCAACACCGGGTTGGTGGCCGTCTGCCCCAGCCCGCACAGGGAGGCGTCCTTGACCACCCGGGACAGTTCATCCAGGGTGTCCAGGTCTTCCGGCCGCCCTCCGCCCTGGGTGATGCGATCCAAAATGTCCAGGATTTCCGCCGTCCCTTCCCGGCAGGGCGTGCACTTTCCGCAGGACTCCCCGGCGGCGAAGGTCATGAAGTAGCGGGCCATGTCCACCATGCAAACACTTTCGTCCATGACCACCATTCCCCCCGACCCCATGATGGTGCCGGCCCCGGTGAGGCTTTCGTAGTCCACGGGCAGGTCAACCAGGGATGCCGGGATGCAGCCGCCGGAGGGGCCGCCGGTCTGCACCGCCTTGAGCTTCCTGCCCCCGTCCGGGCCGCCCCCGGCCCCCAGCACGATGTCCCCGATGGTGGTGCCCATGGGAACCTCCACCAGCCCGCTGTTTTTCACCTTGCCCACCAGGGCGAAGACCTTGGTGCCCCTGCTGCCGGCGGTTCCGAGACCGGCATACCAGTCCCCTCCCCGGCCGGCGATCAGGGGGATGTTGGCCAGGGTCTCCACGTTGTTGATGCAGGTGGGTTTTCCCCAGAGACCCTGCCTGGCCGGGTAGGGGGGCCGGGGCCGCGGTTCGCCGGGGTGACCCTCGATGGAGGCGATCAGGGCGGTTTCTTCGCCGCAGACAAAGGCTCCGGCCCCCATGACCACCTCCACGTCAAAGGACAGCCCGGAATTCAGTATGTTTTCACCCAGCAGGCCCAGTTCCCGGGCCTGGGCGATGGCGTGCCCCACGGTTTTGATGGCCAGCGGGTATTCAGCCCGGACGTAGATAATGCCGTGCCGGGCGCCCATGCAGTAAGCGCCTATGATCATGCCCTCCAGCACGCTGTGCGGGTCGCCCTCCAGGATGCTGCGGTCCATGTATGCTCCGGGGTCTCCCTCGTCCCCGTTGCAGATGATGTACTTTTCATCATGACCGGATCCTGCCGTGATTTCCCACTTCAGGCCGGTGGGGAACCCGGCTCCGCCCCGCCCGCGCAGGCCGGATTTTTTAATCTCCGCGATGATTCCGGACGGGTCCCCGGCCAGGGCTTCGGCCAGGGCCCGGTAACCGCCCCGGGCCGCGTATTCATGGATGCTGAAAGGGTTTATGCAGCCGCAGTTCCGGGTTGCCAGCCTGACCTGGGGGCGGTAGAAATCAAGATCGGCCAGCAGGCCCAGGTTCCCGGGCGGAGGGCCGAGATCTATTTGCCGGCCGGTGACGACCAGGCGGTCTTCAACTTCGGCACCCAGGGCCCGTTTTTGATAAACCTCTCCGCCGGCCAGGGCCGAAACAAGCGGCCCGGCGTCGGCCGGCTGTACGCCTGAGTAATAAATCCGGGCCTTTCCGGGCTCCAGGACGGTCACCAGGGGCTCCCGGCTGCACAGGCCCGGGCAGCCGGCGGGTACCAGGGAAGCGTCCAGGCCCCGGCGTTCCAGCTCGTCCCCGATGCTTTCGTAAATCCTTCCGGATCCGGCGGCCCTGCCGCAGGAGGCCATGGCCACCGCTATCCTGGGCCGGCCCGGGTACAGGAGTTCCAGGCCTTTCTTCTCCAGGGCCTGCAAGTCACGGCCGGATTCGACCCGGTGTTTAATTCCGCCTTCAGTCACCGGGCGCACCCCCCGGGATTGCGGATTTGATCAGTTCGTCCACGGTTTCCGGCTTGACCCGGGCATGGACCGACCCGTCAATGCTCACCACCGGGGCCAGGCTGCAGCAGCCCAGGCATTTCACCGACTCCAGGGTAAATTTCCCGTCGCCGGTGGTGCCGCCCTCGGATACTCCCAGTTTCTTTTCCAGTTCGGCGGTTACCCGGGCCGCCCCCTTGACGTGGCAGACCGTGCCGTGGCAGACGCCGATGATATGTTCCCCCCTGGGCTGCAGACTGAAGGAGGTGTAAAAGGTGGCCACTCCGTATAACTGGCTCAGCGGCAGGTTCAGTTCTTCGGCCGCCGCCCGCAGGGCTTCCTCGGGCAGGTGCCTGTATTTTCGCTGGATTTCCTCCAGGATGCTTAATACCCTGCCGTTTGGCGACGTGTGCCGTTTAACGATGTCCGTATATTCGTTTCCGGTCAAATAGACTCACCCCTTCCACAGACCGGACAGAGGGGATCCCGGGCGACAGGCCGGGTGGTCCACTCCATGAAGGCCAGGTCAAAAAAGATCAGCCGGCTTCCGGCGGGTCCGCCGATGCCGGTCAGGTGGCGGATGATTTCCGCCGCCGAGATGATTCCGGCCTGCCCGGCGGCCACGCCGATGATCGGGTTGTCCCCCTGTTCCGGGAAACTTTCGTCAACCAGGCAGCCCAGGCATCCCCCGTCTCCGGGGCTGAAGACCACGTAGCCGCTGAAATTCTGCACGTACGAATGCACGGCCGCCTTCCGGAAGCGCAGGCAGGCCCTGTTCACGGCCAGCCGGTGGCGGTTGCGGTCAAAACAGTCCGCCACCGCCCCGGACCCGGCTACAAGTCTGTCTATTTCCTCATCCCCGGCCTGGACACGGAAAACCTCCAGGTTTATTTGGGGGTTGAGTTTCTTCAGGGCCTCCGCCGCCGCTTCCACCTTGGGCCTGCCCACATCGGAACAGCCGTACAGGATCTGCCGGTTCAGGTTGCTGGCCTCGACCAGGTCGCCGTCCACCAGGGTCATCCTCCCCACGCCGGCGGCGGCCAGGTAAAGAGCGGCGGGGCAGCCCACACCGCCCAGCCCCAGGACCAGCACATGGGCGCCGGCCAGGGCCAGCTGGGCTTCCGGGCCGAAGCCCGGAATGCCCAGCTGCCTCAGCCAAACGGGGCTGGAGATTGTCTTATCCGACCCGGTCATCAGGCTGCCCCGCTGATTACCCCGAAGGACACCGTGTCCCCGTCTTTAAGGACGGTGTCGAGGCCGTCGGGGTATGATTTTTTATCGTTTATGTCGCGGCTGTTCAGGTTGGCGTTGCAGTAAAAACGGTCGCTGTACAGCGGCTTGATGAAGCAGAGGTCCCTGAATTTGTAGCCGTAGCGGGCGGCAAGGCGATCGATGAGGTCCTGCAGGGTGCAGCTTTCCGGCAAGGTCATCTCTTCGTGAATTTTTTTGGTTAACGAACTGATAAAGCCGTAGTAGCGCACTGTAATCCTCATCCCGATACCCCCGGCGGTGAAGCTTTAAGCTATAAGCTGTAAGCGGTAAGCTGCTAGCCCATTTTCTCCAGATAGGCCCGGCGGTAGGGCGCCAGCTCCTCCACCAGTTCATCCAGGCCGTATTCCGCCAGGACCTCGTCCAACGGGAAGCCGGTGGCCTCGTCCCAGCCGCGCACTTTATAATAAAGCGGGCGCAGTTCTTCGAAGGGGAATACCGTTCCCTTGTTGGGGCCGACGGGCATGGGCTCTCCGGTGAAGCGCTCCGGCACCGTGTCCTCCAGCCTGCCCACCAGCAGGCGGTTCCAGAAGGCCCTCTCCAGGGTCGCAATCCGTCCGCCGATCTTCAACAGGTCCTCCACGGTGTAGTCGACGCCGGTGCAGGCTGAAAGAATCCTGGCCATGTCCTCCGGCAGCACGGCGAAGGACCAGGAATGGGAGAAGGTGCACATGGTCAGGCAGTCCCCCACCGCCTTGACTTCCTCCTGGTATTTCTGCATCTCGGGCTTCTTTACCGGGGAGAGGCGGCTTTCGGCCTCGGCGGTGCCCAGTATTTTTTCCACCAGGCCGGGGTAAAACTGGCCGGTCAGCTCAAGGCAGGGCAGTCCCTGCAGGTGGTCTCCGCCGCGGCGTCCGGTGCCGAAACCGATGCCGAAGGCGAAGCCCAGGCCCCGGGGGTCGTCCTGGGACATGTCGTTGCCCTTGACGGTCATGGTGTACTCAAAGCCCCGGTTGAAGTGCAGGGCCGACCGGTAGGAGCCCTCGGCCAGGATATTGCCCAAGCCCTCCCGGTAGACAATCATTTTAATCAGTTTGTCAACTGTTTCCTGGTCTCCCCACTCCAGGGACAGCCCGCCGGTGTCCGCGGAGGTCAGCAGGCCCTTTTCCCAGCAATCCATGGCCCACCCGATGGCGCCGCCCAGGGAGCAGGAATCCATGCCGTACTCGTTCACCAGCAGGGAATTGTGGATCACCGCCTCGATGTCCAGTATTCCGAGCCTGGGACCGACGGCGGTAAGGGTTTCGTATTCGGGGCCGCCGGTTTTTTCGCCGGCGTATTTCCCGCCGGGTATTTTGCTGAAGCGCCCGCAGGAAATGGAGCAGGCGAAACAACCCTCCCGGTGGGCCAGGTAGTGGTCCCGGTGCCTTTCGCCCCTGAGCTTGTCGGCCTCGGGGTGGAAGCCGGCCTGGAAGTTGCGCCAGCAGAACCATCCCTGCTCGTAGTTGGCCGGCATGGTCAAAAGCCAGGTGCCCTGGTCGTACAGCATCTGGACCATGATATCGGCTTTCATTTTTTCCCGCACTTTGGCGCACTCTTCGAAAAACTCCTTGGGCCGGGCCAGGTTGACCGGCCTGGTGCCGCGCACGGCCACCGCCTTCAGCTTTTTGGACCCCATCACCGCCCCCATCCCGGTGCGGCCGGCGGCCCTGGAAACGTCGTTGATAACGCAGGCGAAGCGGACCAGGTTTTCACCGGCCGGCCCGATGGCGGCAATATGAATGTCGGGGTCTTTCAGTTCCTCCTTGATTATGGCGTCGGTTTCCGACAGGGTTTTGCCCCATATGTGGCCGGCATCCCTGATCTCCACCCGGTCGTCGTCGATCCACAGGTACACCGGTTTTTCGGCCTTGCCCTGGATCACCAGCTGGTCGTAGCCGGCGTACTTAAGCTCGGGACCCCAGTGCCCGCCCATGTTGGCGTCGCCGAAACCGCACGGGTACTGCAGGGGGGACTTGGAGGTGATGGTGGTGCGCCCGCTGGAGGGAGAAAATGTCCCGGTCAGCGGGCCGACGCCGAAGATGAGCCGGTTTTCTGCGTCAAAGGGGTCGATTTCGGGCCCCACCTCCTGGTACAGCAGGGCCGAATTGAAGCCCCTGCCGCCCAGCCACATTTTTCTGAATTTGGCGTCAATGGATTCCACCGTTATTTTTCCGGTGGTCAGGTCAACCCTCAGTCTTTTGCCGTTCCAGCCGTACATCAGTGTTCACCGCCCTCGATCACTTTTTTGTAGAACTGCCTTCTCCTGGCCATCAGGGACTGGTCCACGGTGGTGTACTCAAGGGCGCCGGAGGGGCAGAATTTGGCGCAGGCGGGGTCTCCGCCGCAGAGGTCGCACTTGATGGCAACGCGCTTTTCGGGGTGGTAGATGGCCTGGCCCAGGGGGCATACGGTTGAACAGGCCCGGCAGCCTATGCACTTGCTCTCATCCATGATCAGAGCCCCGGTTTCGGCCTGGACGGAAACCGCACCCGCCGGGCAGACCAGCATGCAGTAGGGGGTGGTGCAGTTGGCGCAGGTGGCCGGGACGCTTATTCCCTGGGCCTCCCACTTGATTACCCTGACCCTTGACAATTGGGGGCTGCACTTGTTTTCGTGCACCAGGGAGCAGGCCATTTCGCAGGTCCGGCAGCCGGTGCACTTGCCGGCATTGACCACAAGTGTTTTTAGAGCCAATACGATCACCTCTTTTTAATATTTTATATTTTCAGACAAAGGCCGGCGACAACCGGCCCAAAACGAGCTTGTACAATTGGCAGGGAAGGTTTTTCGTCCACTGAAACCTGACATGGATGAACAATTTTTTTACTGACGCTACGGTTTTGATTCTACTTGCAAATTAAATTCCACCAAACGCAAGCCTTTGATTTAACCCTAAAAAAGCCTTTTATTAACCAAGTCCCCATTGCCCGGTATATTTCTGTACCATTTTATTAATTGCCGGCGGGTTTTTTCCCTGGGTGCCGGTTTGTTGCAGTAAGTTCAGCATATACAAAAATGTACCACCCCGGTAAAATATGTACCATGGCGTTCTGTGATCAAAAAACTGTCTGTTGTGTGATTTAAATCATATCTAATAAGAGTCTTTTGAAATAAATTTATAAATGTAAAAATTGATGTCAGGGAGGAATCGGAAATGTTTTGTTACCAGTGCGAGCAAACGGCCGGCGGGACCGGCTGCACCAAGGCGGGAGTGTGCGGGAAGAACGAGGACATCGCCAGCCTGCAGGACACCTTGATTCTCGGGTTGAAAGGCATAGCCGCCTACGCCTACCACGCCGGGGAACTGGGAGCCCGGGACGAACAGGTGGACGCTTTCATGCACGAGGCGCTGTTCACCACTCTGACCAACGTGAATTTCGACCTGAAAGACCACATCGAAAAGGTCCTCAGGTGCGGCGAGATGAACCTCAGGGCCATGGAACTGCTGGACAGGGCCAATGTTGACCGGTTCGGGTCCCCGGAGCCCGTCCGGGTGTCCACCGGCTTCAAGCCCGGCCCGGGGATAGTGATCACCGGCCACGACCTGCTGGACCTCTATGAACTGCTGAAGCAGGCCGAGCCGGAAGGCGTGAGCGTGTATACCCACGGTGAAATGCTGCCGGCCCACGCCTACCCCGAGCTGAAAAAGTTCAGGAATCTGGCCGGGCACTACGGGTCGGCCTGGCAGAACCAGAAGAAGGAGTTCGATGAATTTCCCGGCGCCATCCTGGGAACGACTAACTGTGTCCTGATCCCCAAGGATTCGTATAAAGACCGCATGTTTACCTGCGGTATCGCCAGGCTGCCGGAGGTTGTCCACATCAAGGACCGCGACTTCAGGGCGGTGATAGAGAAGGCCAAGTCCTGCCCGCCCCTGCCCGGGAAAGAGGGCAGTGTGGTTCTGACCACCGGCTTCCACCACAACTTTGTCCTGTCCATAGCCGACAAGATTATCGGCGCGGTGAAGGCCGGCAAGATCCGTCACTTCTTCCTGGTGGGCGGCTGCGAGGGTTCCAAGGCCTCCCGCAGCTACTACACCGAGTTTGTCCGGAAAGTGCCGAAAGACTGCGTGGTCCTTACCCTGGGCTGCGGCAAGTACCGCTTCAATCACCTGGACCTGGGGGACATCGACGGCATTCCGCGCCTGATCGACATGGGCCAGTGCAACAACGCCTACTCGGCCATCCAGGTGGCCGTGGCCCTGGCCAAGGCCTTCAACTGCGGGGTCAACGACCTGCCGCTGTCCCTGGTGCTCTCCTGGTTCGAGCAGAAGGCGGTGGCCATCCTGCTTACCCTGCTGCACCTGGGCGTGAAGAACGTCCGCATCGGCCCCTCGGCGCCGGCCTTCCTGACGCCCAACGTGCTGGCCGTCATCCAGCAGAACTACGGCCTGAAGCTGATCACCACACCGGACCAGGACCTCAATGAAATACTGGGTTAACTGAGATGTCCGGGACGGGGAGGGGTGTGCCCGGTGCACCCCTCCTTGTATTAAGCAATGAGGGAGGTTTTTTCCTTGTCCGGGGTCTTGATGAAAAACATTGAATTCTCAAAGGTGCTGGTATTGAAGGACCTGGTCGGCTACCAGGAGGGGCAGGTGGTGAGCAGGACCCTGGCGCAGCTGCCCGGGGTGAGCATCACCCTGTTCGCCTTTTCCAGGGGCGAGGGGATCAGCACCCACAGCGCCCCCGGTGACGCCATGGTGCAGGTCCTGGAGGGCGAGGCCGAAATAACCATCGGCGGCGGGGTGTTTACCGTAAAGGCCGGGGAATCGGTGGTCATGCCCGCCGACGTGCCCCACGGCCTGGAGGCCAGGGAAGCCTTCAAAATGCTGCTCACCGTGGTTAAAAGAACCGGATCGTAAAACAGGGAGCGACGGATCATGCCGGAAAGCCCCCGTCATTGCCCTTCGGCAAACCGGGGGCTTAAAATTTAAAGGTTCCCGTTCCATGATGTCATTCCCGCTTGGGGTAATGCCTGGCAACTGCACTTGGAAGTGCTGGATCAGCAGGATGCCGGCCTGCAGTCGTTTTTGTTAAAATATTCCATATGTTTGTTCGGATCGTGATCTTCTTTCCCGGCGGGCTGGTCAGGGCCTTTAACCGCCCGCTGGAACGGGAGAGAATACCGGCCTCCCTTAATCAGCCGGCTGCTTCCGGGCTGGCGGCCAGGGGGGATGAGCGGGAAACCGGAGTTTGATTTTCTGGGGTCACGGCTTACCGGTTATTTCACGCTAGGAAAATATTTTTCTATGCGTCTCTGAAGCGAGTAGCGGCTTAAACCGAGCAGCCGCGATGCCTGGCTTACGTTCCAACGAGATTCGTTCAGGGCTATTTTGATGTATTCTTTCTCCAGGCTGGTGAGGGTCGCTTCCAGAGAAAAGTTCTCCGGTATTTTCTTTCCATCCAGGGCGGAAAGACTTTCGGTGCCGGCGTTGCATTCAGAGTTCTGCATGCTGAACATGTGAGTCGGCAGGTGTTTCAGGCCGATTATTTCACTGTCGCATAATATAGCCAGATGCTCTACGACATTTTTTAATTCCCTCACGTTGCCGGGCCAGCCGTATTCCTGCAAAACACACAGGGCTTCCGGTGAAAACCGTGCAATCCTTTTATTAAACTGTTTGTTAAAAAGGTTCAGGAAGAACCCGGCCAAAAGAGGGATATCCTCTTTTCGCTCCCTTAACGGAGGAAGCCTGACCGGGACAACGTTGATCCGGTAATACAGGTCGTCGCGGAACGTTTTTTTTGCCACCATTTGTTCCAGATTGCGGTTGGTGGCTACGATCACGCGCACGTTTACGGAGTGTTCCTGCAATCCTCCCAGGCGGGAAACTTTGCGGTCTTCCAGGAACCGCAGCAGCTTCACCTGCATCTCTAATGGCAACTCACCGATCTCATCTAAGAAAATGGTGCCTTCGTCCCCCAGCTCCAACAAGCCTTTTTTAGGTTTGGTGGCGCCGGTGAAGGCGCTTCTTTCAAAGCCGAACAATTCGCTCTCCAGAAGGCTGGGAGGGATTGCGCCGCAATTGATGGCAATAAAGGGTTTTTCCGCCCGAATGCTCTTTTTGTGCAGGGTGCGGGCCACCAGTTCTTTTCCGGTTCCCGTTTCCCCAGTGATTAAAACAGTGGTGGTATCGGCTGCGGCTAGAGCTTCAACTTTTTTCAGTACTTCCGACATGGCCGGGCTGCAGTGGACTATTTCCTGGTTGGACAGCAACTGTTGCTGTTTCCGGAAAAGATGGCTTTCTCTCTCGATTTGCAGCGAAGATAAGGCCCGTTCGATTAAAAACTTGATTTCAACGAGGTCGAAGGGCTTGTTGAGGTAGTCGTACGCTCCCATTTTAATGGCGGTGACGGTGGAGGAGGTGGTTCCGTACGCGGTCATAATGATCACCATTGTATCCGGTGACCCTTTGCGGATATCGGCAAGCACGTCCAGGCCGTCCCGGTCGGGCAGCTTCAAATCCAGAAAAATCAGATGGTAATTTTCCCCCAGCATTTTCACTGCATCCAATCCGCTCTTTGCCACATCGGCTTGATATCCCCAGTTGGTTAGCGCTTCTTTCAGGGACAGGCGAAGGGTTGGCTCGTCATCAACTATCAGGATTCGCTTGCGCATGGGTTCAAACCTCCGTTTTAACCGGCAGTTTTACCACCATCTGGGTTCCTTTGCCGGTTTCAGAAATCACGTCGATTTCACCTTCGTTTTCGTTGACCAGCCTTTGTACGATGGTCAGTCCGAGCCCGCTCCCGTCCGGATCGGTACTGAAGAAAGGCCGAAAAATCTTGTTAACATTTTCCGGGGGAATGCCTTTTCCTTCGTCGGAGACGGCAAAACTCAAATAAGAAGCAGACAGGGAATAAAGCGAGACTTTTATTGTCGACCCGCACGGAGAAGCTTTTATGGCGTTCAAGATAAGGTTCAGCAGTATTTGTTTCAAGTGGTCCGGGTCCACGTAAAGCCGGGGCAGTTCGGGGGGAAGCCGGTTTTCAAAACAGATCCGCTTTTCCTTTAACAGCCTTAAAACCAGGCCGGAAATCGATTTTAAAGAATCGTTCAGGCAGACTCCGGTACGGTTAGGCGCTTGGGGACGGGCGAGGTTGAGCATATTAACGATAAGGCCGTTTATTCTGTCTATCTCCGTGGAGATGGCCGTTACAAGCTGGTTTGTCTTCATGTCGGAGGGAAGTTGGTCGGCCAGGACCTGGCTGCAAGTCTTTATTCCGGCCAGCGGGTTGCGTATTTCATGGGCCAGCGACGCTGCAATTTCCCCGAAAGAAGCCAGTTGCTTCACCCTTTCCATGTTACGCTCGAAACGCCGCTTGTCGGTCGTGTCTTCAAACAGCAGCATTATCGCAATGCTTTTTCCTTCATTGTCGTATACCAGTTCCGTCCTGCCCGATATACAGAGGTTTTCTTCACCGTCTTTAATGTTGTGCTCCCAGGACACCGGTGAACTGTTTTCGCGGCACAGTTCCAGGCAGTGCCTTTTCAGAAGCGAAAGCAGCTGGTGGTTGTTCCCGACCCATCTCTGAACGATCTCTTCCTCACTTAATTTTAATATTTTTCTTGCCGTCGGGTTGGCCTTCAGGACAGATTGGCCGTCATACGACGCAGTGATGATGCCGGTTGAAATACTGCTGAGAATAGCGTCGTTAAATTGCTGCATGTGCCTTATTTCATTGAGGTTTTCCTCGATTCTCCTGATCATTTTGGAAAATGAGCCGGCCAAAATTCCTATTTCGTCATTGCGGTTTACGGGCAGGTTGTATGTGCCCTCGCCGGGAATCAGTTCCTGGCAAATGCCCACAAGTTTTTTTATTGGTATGGTGATGTGATGGGCAAGAAAGATGGTTATTTCAACGGCCAGGATGCCGGCCAGCAATCCCACCAGCAGGACATATTTTTGAAAGAAGAGGAGAGGTTCCGGAAAAGGTTCGATCAGCACCGGAAGCCCAATCAGCCGGTCTTCACCGGGCGAGTAGGACGCGACCAGCCACAGTGTTTCGCTGAACAGTCTGTCGCTCCTGTATAATAAGATGTTCTCAACCTGCTGTCCGGGCCCGGACATCTCTCGCCTCAAGGCCATTATCCGGTCGCCGTGCGGCTTAAGCAGGGAGGGAAATTTGACGAACCGGCCACGTTCCAGTAAGACCACGTCTTCCCCCAGCAATTCCGACAGCGCCGCGACTCTGTCGGCGGAGTTTTGGTGTTGCAGGAATTGTTCAGCCCTGAGCAATATTTTTTTGACTTCGTTCATGCGATAGTTGACGTAAAACTGGTAACCGCCCCAGTATGCAACCGCCGCAATGGTTACGGTAAGCGACAGAACCACCAGCAGAAAGGGAATCATTATTTTGCGCTCGATGGAAAGCTTCATAACCTCTGTTCCCTTGCTTTTTGGCAATAACCGATTCCCAGGTACAGCACTACGGAGACGATAACCCCCGGCATTGCCGGGTGAAGGTTGATGGTAACTGGTCCCGTGGCGAACCAGGCGAACCAGATCAAGATTGTAAGCAACCCCCCGGTGACCGATGTCAACGCTTGCAGGAAGGAGGGCCTGCGCAGGAAAAGTCCTCCAATCAGGGGCGCGAGGAAGGTTACCGCCACCACCCCCCAGATATAGCTGCCGAATATCAAGAGCTGCATAGGCGGGTTTAAGGCCAGCAGCAGAGCCAGCGAACCGCCCAGGACGATTGCCAGCCGGTTGGCCAGCAGCAGCTTTTCTTCACTGGCGCCCGGGTCGATCAGGTTGCGGTATATGTCGTGCACTGCGCTGCTGGCTATGATCAGGAGTTGGGAGTTGGCGGTGGAAACGGCGGCGGAGATGATGCTGATGAGAACGACACAGCCGAAAATGGTGTTCATAAAGTTTTTGGAAAAGTAAGGCAAAACCTCGTCCGGGCTGTTTAAGGGAGCGCTGGGCATGATCACCCTCGCACCAAGCCCTGTAATCAGGCAGGCGAAGTAAATCATCAGGAGCAGAAGGGCGGAGATAAGTATCATTCTGACGGTTGTCCGGTGGTCCCTGGCGGCAAGGATGCGGACGGCATACTGCGGGTTGGCGGAAAGGCCGAGGCCCCAGCCGAAAAAGGTGGAGACGTAGAAAAGGAGGGAAAACTGGCCGTTGGAATAGGGGTCCAGCATAGCTCCCGGCGAAGTTTCGCGAAAGTTGAAGAGGGGAGCCCCGGCCACGTTTGCAGTTTGCAGGAATAGTTCACGCAGGCCGCCGACGTGATCGATCACCAGCCAGGCCAGCCCGGCGGTGCCGATAATGATGAACGACACGTGCAGGGAGTCTGTCCGTACCACCGAATACATTCCGCCGAAGGTTGTATAGAGCACGAACACGTATGCGAATAAAATAGCCATGGCATAGGGCACATCCAAAAAATTGCTGATAACAATGCCGACCCCGCGGATTTGCATAGCTATGTAATAGAGATAACACCCGAGGAGCACCAGGGCGGTTAGGGCCTGTAAAATCCTGCTGTCGTACCGGTGGCGGAGAAATTCCGGTATTGTCAATATATCGTATTTTCTTAGGCGCCCTGCAAAAAACAACATTATAGACAGGCCGGCAAACCAGGCCAGCACGCTGTAAAGAATGGTGGATATGCCGAAAGTGTATACATTTCCGGTAAAACCCAGCATGGAGGCGGCGCTGAACCAGGTGGCGATAAAAGTTCCGACTGACGGGGCGGTTCTGAGGGAACGGCCGGCAAGGTAAAAATCCTGCATGTTTTTTGTCTTGTCCAGGCCGTGGTAACCGAACAGAAGAATTAAACCTGAGTATATCAGAAAAGCCAGAACGTAAAAAAACCAGCTGGGCATAATAAAAGGCCGTACCTTTTTTGAATATGTATTGAAAGCTGCATTAGTAACTATAGTAAACTATGGTTTATTATATTTGAATGGGATCCATAACTTACGATAGCAAAAAATATGCCATTCTAAAAAAACATTTTTTTAGAATTCTATCACGAAACTCTATTTGTGTACAGGTACAGGCGGTTTATGACAATATTTGCCAGGACAGAGTGTTCAAAAACGCACATTTTTTTAAGAAACAGCGGGCGGTTTTGCACGTACGGAGAATGGGCCAACTGTGCAATATCGCCCATTCTTTTGTCTTATTGCATTATTGCTGATTCGCACATGAGGGAGCCATGTGGATTAAAATATTTAGTTTTTTTAGGGACTTTTGTGATGGCATGCTGTTTGCGTGAGTAAAAAACGGTTCCGGAACTTATATAGAAAGCTTTAATAATTAATAATTATGTGGGGGTGTTTTTTTGAGTATGTTTAAAAAATTAAGTGTGGCAACCCTTATTGTGTCCCTGCTCATTCTTTTTTCAATAATTGCCGGGTGCGGGGGCGGAAAGCAGGCGGATGAGGCAAAATCATCCCAACCTGTCAAATGGACGGCGAATTCAGTTTGGCCCCCGGAAAACCACCAAAGCGCGGGCCTGCAGGAGTTTGCGGAGAAAGTTAAAAAGGCGACTAACGGGAAAGTGGAAATCTCGGTTCAGACTGGTGGAGCTCTCGGCTACAAAGGGCCGGAACTTCTTAAGGTGGTTCGCGACGGGCTTGTGCAAGTATCTGACATTCTTACCAGCGGAGTGGCGGGAGACGAGCCGATATTTGGTGTGGTTACCCTGCCGTTCCTCATCCAAAGCTTCGAGGAGGGAAAGATACTGAACGACATCGCCCGTCCCTACTTTGATAAGGTTGCGGAAGAAAAATGGCAACAGAAGATCCTGTATGTTGCTCCATGGCCGGCTGCCGGACTGTGGTCCAAAGGCAAGGTGGAGTCCGTAGCTCAAATGAAAGGACTTAAGACCCGTACCTATGACAAGAACGGCGCTCTGGTAATGGAGGCCGTGGGAGGCACACCTTACCCGCTGCCCTTCAGCGAAGTATACTCGGCGCTGGCCACCGGGGTTATCGATTCGGTTTTGACATCCACTCCCACAGCCGTTGATGCCAAGTTCTGGGAGGTTCTGAAGTACTATGCGCCGATCAACGTTACCATGGCCACGGACCTTGTGACGGTCAACCTCAAGGCCTTCAATGCCCTTGACAAGGAGACCCGGGAAGCACTGATCAAGGCCGGTAAAGAAATGGAAACCGAAATGTGGGCCAAGGTTGCCAAACTGGACAAGGAAAAAGAGGCCCTTTGCAACGAGAAAGGCATTGTTACCGTCAAGCCCAGCAAAGAATACATGAATGAACTGTCGGCAATCACGAAAAACATCCGGGAAGAATGGCTGAAAACTGCCCCTCCGGAGGCCAAGGAAATCGTTGCCAAGTTCCAAAAACAGGTTGGCCGTCAATAAGCAAGGCAGAGGAGTGACCGAAAAGGGTGTAATACTTTCGGTTACTCCTCTCCGTTATTAACTCAAGGGGGATGAGACATGGAAAAATTCGTTCGCCTGTGTGACCGCCTTTCCCATGCATGTGGAATGATGGCAGGATTCATGATGATCGCCGCTCTGGCGTTGATACTGATCGAGATTGTAATTCGCACCCTTTTCAGCATGACCCTGTATATCACTGAAGAATACACCGGTTATCTTATGGTGGCGATTACTTTTCTTGCCCTGTCTTACACACTCAAAGAGAAAGGCCATATCCGCATGGTTTTTCTGCATGTAGTACTGAAAGGAAAAGCGCGGATTGGCCTTGACATCTTTGCGTATGTTGCCGGTCTGGCGTTATGCGCCGCCATTACCGTGACCACCGCCGGTTTCTTTTGGGACTCTGTGGTTTCAAAGAGCCAGTCGATGCAGATTTCCGGAACCTATCTTGCCATTCCCCAGTTCTTTATGCCGTTGGGTGCTTTCATGATGGCGCTGCAATTCGCTGCTGAGATCGGCCGGTCGATAATTCATATCCGTTCGGAAAGGGTGGAGGATCTGGAAGTTGAGTCCAGCGCCCTGGGCCGTTGACACCGAAATAGGTGGTGACTGACTTGGATTTGATGAACGTATCTCTTACAATATTGGGCCTTCTTTTCCTGTTTCTGGGAAGCAGCATATGGATCGGCTTATCCCTGTTCCTTGTAGGCATTGCAGGTTTCGCAATCTTTACAAGCAGCCCCCCCCTCAATATCCTGTCCAATATCCTTTGGAACAACACGAGCGGATCTACCATGATTGCCCTTCCGCTGTTCATATTCATGGGAGAGGTGCTTTTTCGGAGCAAAATATCAGAGAACCTGTTCAAGGGTCTGTCCCCCTGGATGAACAATCTGCCCGGCCGCCTGATCCACGTGAATATTGCAGCCAGCGCCCTGTTCGCCGCCGTGAGCGGCTCGTCCGCAGCCACCACCGCCACCGTGGGGAAGATTACAGTCCCCGAACTGCTGAAACGAAACTACAGTGAGTCTCTCAGCCTTGGGTCCCTTGCAGGGGCCGGATCACTGGGGTTTCTCATCCCTCCAAGCCTGGTGATGCTCGTCTATGGCATTATGGCGGAGGTCAGTATCGGCAAACTATTTATAGCCGGCATCATCCCGGGTATCATCCTGGCCGCCGCCTTCAGCCTTTTTGTGATGTTTCGGTGCATTGTCAACCCGAATCTTGCGCCCTGTGGAGACTTGAAGTATAACTGGAAGGATCGCATTCAGGCGATCCCGCAACTGCTCCCGGTAATATCACTGATACTATTGGTGCTGGGGAGTATCTACACGGGATGGGCCACTCCAACCGAAGCGGCTGCCGTGGGTGTGGCCGGATCTCTCTTTTTTGCCAGGATCACCGGCAGTATGAATATGAAAATATTCCGGGAGTCAATGCTGGGGTCAGTGAAGATGAGTTGCATGATCATGTTGATTGTGTGCGGGGCTTCGTATTTGTCCGTGGCGGTGGGTTATCTCGGCATTCCGGCCGGCCTCACCAGATTCATCGGCACCCTCGGGCTTTCCAATTACGAACTGATAGTGATTCTGTCGGTCATGTACATTATTCTGGGCTGCTTGCTGGATGGCTTCTCCATGATCGTCATGAGCCTTCCCCTGGCTTTGCCGCTGATCAAGGCGACCGGGTTTGATCCCCTTTGGTTCGGCATCTATCTCGTGATTATGATTGAGGTTGCACAGATAACGCCTCCCGTGGGATTTAATCTTTTCGTCATTAATGGTCTTGTTGAAAGGAGCATCTTCAAAATTTCCTGGTATGCACTTCCCTCCTTTGTGATCATGCTGCTTGTCGTTGCGTTATTGACGGCTTGCCCGGAGATAGTGCTTGTACTGCCGAACAAGATGATAAAATAGATTAGGCCGTTTTTCTTTCAAGTGCCTGATAAAGTTATCGGAGCGGGTGTCTGTTAAAAATTTTTGCTGGCTTAACGGACGGGAGGATTATATGCTGCAGATTGATTTGAACTGTGACCTGGGGGAGAGTTACGGCAGGTACAGGATCGGAATGGACGAACAGATAATACCAATTGTTTCGTCAGTAAATATAGCGTGCGGATATCACGCCGGCGACCCGACGGTAATGAGGAAAACGGTTGAAATCGCGGCGGCTCACGGGGTGTCCATCGGGGCTCACCCCGGGTTTCCCGACCTTCAGGGTTTCGGCCGGCGGCGGATGGATATTGGGCCCGAAGATTTAACAAACATGCTGGTTTACCAAATCGGAGCCCTGCAGGCCTTCGTAAAGTCATCGGGTTTAACTTTAAACCATGTTAAGCCCCACGGGGCCTTATACAACATGGCCGCGGTAAACCGGGAAACAGCCCGGGCCATTATAAAGGCGGTTCAGATGGTGGATCCGAACATCATCCTCGTTGGGCTTGCCGGCAGCGTCCTGGTCACGGAGGGCCTCAAGTGCGGGCTGAAAGTGGCCAGTGAGGTTTTTGCCGACAGGACGTACCGGGCCGACGGCACGCTGACGCCCCGGGGAACTCCCGATGCTTACATACACGACCCGGAAGAAGCCGCCGACAGGCTGACGGAACTTATATCGACAGGGTGCATAAGGGCTGCGGATGGAACCTTATTAAAGGTTTCCGCCGACACCGTCTGCGTTCACGGGGACAATGAAAAAGCGGTCCAGTTTGCCCTGGCCTTAAGAGAGAGGATGGAATCGGCGGGAGTGGCCATTAAGCCAATGTCTTTTTAGAAGCACTGACTGAATACCGGGAGGAGCATCGCGTTGCTGGAAAAAAGCATTTTCCCTTTGGGTGACAGGGCCTGCCTGGTGACTTTCAGGCCGGAGATTTCTCCGGCCGTTCAAAGAAAGGTTTCCTCGCTGGAAAAACGCCTGAAAGAAAAGGGGATGGCCGGCATCGTTGAAACGGTGCCGGCTTACTGCAGCCTGGCGGTATACTATGATCCCTTATCTTTGTCGTATGACGAGATGCTTTTTTTATTGGAAAAAATCCTGGAGGACGATGAAGGTGTGGCTCCGACGGAGGATGATCATGTCAGGGTGGTGGAGATACCAACTTTGTACGGGAATGATTGCGGGCCGGATTTGATTGATGTGGCCCGGCATTGCGGCCTGACGCCCGAAGAGGTGATCGAGCGCCACAGATCGAGGGACTACCTTGTTTACTTTATCGGATTTACCCCGGGATTTCCCTACCTGGGGGGGATGGATAAGAGGCTTAAGACACCCCGGCTGGAAGATCCCAGACTGAACATTCCCGCCGGGTCGGTGGGGATAGCCGGGGAACAGACCGGCATCTACCCGGTGGACAGCCCGGGAGGATGGCGGATTATCGGGCGGACCCCGGTTCCTCTTTATCAGCCGGTGAAAAACCCCCCGACCCTGTTGGAAGCTGGCGACTATGTCCGGTTTGTCCAGGTGGAAAGGGAAGTATACCACCGCCTGGAAGAGGAAGTGCGCAGGGGTTCCTGGAAGCCCCGGGTGGAGTTGCGGCGCCGTGTGGAGGTGGAAACGACCCTTGCGTAGTCCGCTATTGCGAATAGTTCAGGGCGGGCTGCTTACCACCGTCCAGGATAAAGGCCGTTACGGCTACCAAAGGTACGGGGTGCCGGTAAGCGGGGCCATGGATTCATGGTCCTTGAAGGTGGCCAATATATTAATCGGCAACGGGGAATCCTGTGCAGGCCTGGAAATCACCGTCCTGGGGCCGAGGATCGAGTTTTGCCGCGATACGTTCGTCTCCATATGCGGCGGCGACCTGAGCCCGCTTTTGGACGGCGAGCCGATGCCCATGTGGCAGGGTTTGAAGGTCAGGCGCGGGCAATTGCTGTCCTTTGGCGGAAGGGTGTCCGGTTGCCGGGCATACCTTGCCGTGGCAGGAGGTATAGATGTGCCGGAAGTGATGGGCAGCAGGTCCACTTTTTTGCGCGGCGCCACGGGGGGCTTTGGCGGAAGGGCGCTGAAAGACGGGGATGTTCTGTACGGAGGCGAAACTCAGGCCGCAGCCAGGCTATTGAAATTGAACCCGGACTTCCGGCCTGACCTGGATCGAAAGGAATGGGAGCTAAGGGTAATCATGGGGCCGCAAGATCATTATTTTACCGGGGAGGCCCTGGAAGTTTTTTTAAGCGAGCACTTTACCGTCTCCCTCAATTCGGACCGCATGGGGATAAGGTTGGAAGGCAGGGTGCTGGAATATAAAGACGGCGCAGATATTCTTTCAGAGGCCGTGGCTTTTGGGTCCGTTCAGGTACCGGCCCACGGCCGGCCCATTGTATTAATGGCCGAAAGTCAAACAACCGGAGGATATGCAAAAATAGCCAATGTAGTTACGGTGGATCATTCCTTTGCCGCCCAGTGCATGCCGGGCGACAAAATCCGTTTCAGTTCCGTCACTTTGGAATTTGCCCACCGGCTGGTGCATGAAAGAGAAACAGGTTTGAGAAGGGGCTTGGTTATTGTTGATCATTAAAAAAAAATTAAAACCACGGGGGAAACAGAGAGCAGAGGCAATAACCGGGGACGGTTCCCTGACTCCGGAATAATCAACGGTTTCTTTATGGTATTGGCCTTTTGGGTCATCCGTTCCGGCCAAGTAAACAAGCGCACCACAAAAGTGATGCGCTTCTGCTGTTTTAAAGGTTTGCCGAAATTGCTTGCTTTTGCTCCTCCGCCAGTTCCAGGATGCGGGCCAGGGTTTTTTCCCGGCGGGCGTTGATTTCGTCAAAGTTCATGTACGGCACGTAGAAGGTCTCCATGCGGTCGTGTTCGGCCTTGGCCCTGGCGATGAAATCCACGGCCAGCTCCATGCTGCGGCGGTACATCTCCCGGGCGGCGGTCTTTTCGGCCAGGTACTGGCTGTTCAGCGCCGGGTTCACGAACTGCATGGTGTCGATGACCCGGTCCCCCTCCCGGGGCTTGTAGAAGTGGGGCTCCACCGAGTTGATCACCGCCGTGTCCAGGGCCGGGATGACCAGGTGGTCTATGTTGTCCGGGGAGAGGGCGCAGTGGTAGGCCTCCACGTTGAACCCGCGCATCATGGCGGCGTCCATGAGCCTGCCGACCAGGGTGGTCTTGCCGGTGCCGTCATCCCCGCTGATGATGTATCTTTTGCCCAGGCGGTCCACCACGGTGTCCAGGTGGCTCACCGGGCCGTCCGGGGTGATGGCCGTGATGAAGAGATGCCTGGCCCGGGGCTTGCCGGTCTGCCGGTCCCTGCCCTCGAAAATCTCGTGGGTCAGTTCCAGGCACAGTTTGTCCAGGGATCCCACGTCCAGGGCGCCGGTGTCCCGGTAGTAAGACTCCACCTGGTCCAGGAATATCTTGGCGCTGGCCAGGTAGCCGTATGCCCGGCGGAAAAGCCTGCCCACCTCCCGGTTGGCCTCCAGGATCTCCTGCTTTTTGCCCGCGATGCCCCTGGCGTTCCAGTGGTCCCCCAGGTGGATGATCTCGTCCACCGCCCCGGGGTTCTTGGGATCCACAATGTGGGGGGCCGTGCCGTCGAGAAGCGCCACCCTGACGGCCGGTATCACCACGCCGTCCAGGGACCCGTTGTCCGAGGAGCAGCAGTGAAATTCCACGTCGTATCCCCTCTCCAGCATGGCCTCTCCTATTTTCCTCATGAAGGTGGATTTGCCCACTCCCGGCCCGCCCTTGATCACGAAGATCCTGGAGGCGTCGGGCTCGATGATGTAGTCGTAGAAGGAATAGAAGCCCTTGCTGGTGTTGCCGCCGGGAAAGACCTTTTTGAGCCTGCCGATGCCCATTGTACCTTAACCTCCTTTTGGGGATTTGAAAAAACGGCCCGTCAAAGGCTGCCCAGGGGTTTATCAACGGTGCCGCCCCCGGGTCAATACACTAATATATGCCGGGCCGCCGCGATGTGACATCCTCTGCAGGAAGATCATAGACACCACGGCGGGTCGATTGCGGTGGACAGCGATCCGGGCAGGAAAAGCGCCCTCACCGACGCCCTTCCGGCCGGGCTGATCCCCGGTAGCCCCCGGCGGCGGGCGGCCGGGACCGGGTGCTGGCAGGTATTGACATGATGTGGGCCCAGTGTTATTATGGGTTAAAATTGAAAATTCGGGACAAGTGATTCTACTTGTTAAAGTAGAACTTAAAAGGGAAGCCGGTGCGATTCCGGCGCGGTCCCGCCACTGTGAAGGGGAGCCCTTCTGCATGACGCCACTGGGGAGGCACATGCCGGGAAGGCGCAGAAGGGGCAATGAACCTGAGCCAGGAGACCTGCTTGTTCCGGTCCTTACGGGCGTGCCCACGACGGATGGGAAAGAGGTCCCGGGCTTGATTCATATTCCGGGAAGCAAAGCCGGGTTTTATCCCCCTGCGGACATGGGTGCGGGGGGTTTTTAATTTACGGGCCGGCCCGGACAATTTAATATTTATAAAACGGGTGCCTTATTTCAGGACGGGCTTAAAAGGGAAGCCGGTGCGATTCCGGCGCGGTCCCGCCACTGTGAAGGGTAGAAGTCCCGCACTTTGTCACTGGACGACATTTCCGGGAAGACGCGGGGTGCTTCGATGATCCTGAGCCAGGAGACCTGCCCGTTTTATACGAACCATTACCTACGGGCGATAGGGAGGGTTGATGTTTGTGTTGTTTGCACCCAGCTGCAAGGGATAGAACCCCCGGCCTCCCGCAGGCCGGGGGTCTTTAGTCGGCAATTTTATATGCGGGAGGAAGGTGCTTTGCCGGACAAACTTCTGGTTTTTGGAGGGCAGGTTCCCATCCACGGAATAAGATGCTGTGTCTACCGCCATTCGACGTTTGCCGTTTCGTCGGAGAGGCCGCTCAACGTGGTCAGTTCCGCCGTGTTGGGAGGGAATTTGAGGGAGGCCGAACACATAATCAATCACTCCGTGGACGAGGGATACAACGGCAGCGATCCAGAGGAGGATCTCAAGCAGGTGGCGCTGCGTCTGGGTTTAAGGGGCAACGTTGTAGGAATGATGACGGCTGTACGCGTTAAGCACACCGTGTTAAGACAGGGGAGGCAAAAAGACCTTTTGGTGGCCGCCTTTTGTACGGTGGGCACCGGCAACCCGGGGGTGGCAGGGTTGCCGGCCGGGAAGGTGCAGCAACGGTACAAGCCGGGCACCATCAACATTATTTTGCTGATTGACGGGAATTTGACCGGCGCCGCCATGGTGAACGCCGTGATAACGGCCACCGAAGCAAAAACCAGGGCTTTGTTCAAGGCAAGAATCAGCCTGCCAGGAGGTGAGCCGGTTACAGGCACCACCACTGACGCCATTGTTGTGGCCTGCACGGGCAGGGGGGATCCCCTGCGCTACGCCGGGACGGCCACAAGCCTTGGGTATTTGATAGGAAAAACCGTTTACAGTGCTGTTTTGCGCGGAATCGAGGGGTATTTGTCAAGGCATGGCGGCGGGGGACAGGGGTGAAGGGCCATCGCTGTCCATCCAATCAATTCGCCACACGCGCAGGATGCTTCAGGGCGGGCATGGATCCAAAAACGCCGGGATCGAGGTGTTTAAACTTAAAATGGGCAGACATGGAATTAATTTTCGCTATCTGGCGATTATGCTGGCATTATGCCTTCTCACCGGACTGGCGGCTCCGTTCGGACTGTCCGGCGGGGCTGCGGCCGCGGATCAAACGCCGGCGTATTCAGCCGCAGAGATGGCCGGCAAAGCCGTTGACTTTATCAAGCAGAAGTACAGGGCCGGGGAGAAAGCGGACGGTTACGCCGTCTTCGTGCTGACCCTGGCCGGCGAGGACCTGTCGGCGCCGGAATGGGTCTATGGCGGCAAGACCCTGAAGGATTCGGTGCTGGATTCCGTTTATGCAACATTAAGCGATCCGTCTTCCGCCGGGACGAAGGACGTAGCCCTCCAACTGCTGGCGGCAAGCCGGTGGGCCGGCGGGGATCAGGCCGACCAGCTGGCGGCCATCCTGGCGGGGCGGCAGAAGGATAACGGCGCCTTTGACGACAACGTCTATGTTGATATGCCGGCCTATGAGGCGCTGGGCAGGGCCGGGCGGATCAGCGTGATCAACGCCGTATACGCCCGGGGCTATATTCTGGGCAGCCAGTGCAACACGGCCGGGGACAATTACGGATCCTGGGGCGGCACATGGGCCGGGGTGTTTTACCCTGACTTTATGACCACGGCCCAGGCTGTCCGGGCGCTCACGTACCTGCCCGGAGCCGGCGGCGATGAGGCTGTCCAGGCGGCCGTGGCCAAGGGCCTTGCCTACCTGAAAGGCTTGCAGCAGGCGGACGGCGGCGTCTATTCCGCCTGGGACGACCCGGCCGTGGACAACTCCGAGTTAATCCGCACCCTGAACAGGCTGGGTGTGGATCCCGCTTCCGCCGCCTGGAAAAACTCCGCGGGCCTGACCCCGGCGGACTACCTGCTTAACAAGAGCATGAACCAGGACGGGAGTTTCGGTTCTGTCGGAAACGTCTTCTGCGCCGCCGAGGTGCTGGACGCGCTTCTGACGGTGAACGGGCAGGGCGGCCCCGGTGGAGGCGGCCAGCCGCCGGCGGAGGAAGACCGGTGCAGTGTCGGCGTGGCGGTGGTCGGCCAAAGCGGGGATCTGCTTTTCGGTCCGGACAGCGTCACGGTGAGCAAGTCAGGCAGGTGGGGACTCACGGCCCTGGGGGCGCTCCACGCCACGGGACTGCCGTACGAGGAGGACGGCGGTTTTGTCAGGAGCATAGCCGGGCAGGCCAACAGGGGGATGAACGGCTGGATGTACAAGGTTAACGATACGGTGCCCGCGGTGGCGGCGTCGTCCAAACCGGTGGGCGGGGGAGACCGGGTGATCTGGTGGTACAGCAAGGATATGAATTTCTCAGGCCCCACCTGGGACAGCCTTCTTAAGCCGAATGTTTCCGTTCAGCCGGATCCGCAGACGCCGGCCGGCCCCAAGGAGCAGATCGGGCTGCTCCCCGCCGCCCTGCGGGCTTCGGACGGTGCCCTGGCGGAGCTGGAAAAAATCGTCCGGCTTAGCCCCAATGAAATGGAAGCAATGTTGGGCACCCCGGATGAACAGTCCGGGGCCGTGGCCGTGGCCGTGGCAGGCAGCTTACGGCCTCCGGACCTGGCCGCCATTGCCGCTTTGAAAAAGGAGCTGGACCAAAATGCGGTGGACCTGGTTAAAAAGGTGGCGGCCGGTTCGGGGGGCGCTCTCACGGACGCGGGGGCCGAGGTTGCCCTGGTCATTCCGGCCGGGGCGCTTGGCCGTGACGTGGAAATAACCGTTAAAGAGACGGCTGCCGGCAGCGGCGCCGGGACCACGGCACCGCCCGGTTTCCGCCTGGTGTCCGCCGTGTACGACTTTGGGCCGGACGGGACTTCTTTTGCCCTGCCGGCTACCCTGATCATAAAGGTGGCCGTCCCGCCCCTGGTCAGGCCGGAAAATCTGGCCCTGGCCCGGTACGATAAACCCACCGGCAAGTGGATGACCATCCCGGCGGTGGTGGATGCGGACAGGGGATTGATCCTGGCCATGGTCCGGCACTTCAGCCATTACGCAGTATTCGCCGGGGAGCCTGTGAAACCCTTTGCCGACGTTACCGCTGATTCTTTCGGCTGGGCGAAGGAACCCGTGGAGAAGCTGGCCGGGGCCGGGATTGTCGCCGGAGTGGACGGAACGCATTTTGAGCCGGCCCGGGCGGTGACCAGGGCGGAATTCGCCGCGTTGCTGGTCAGGGCGCTGGGCCTGCAGGCGCAGCCCGGCGCCGCCCCTCCCTTCAACGATGTACGCCCCGGCGACTGGCATTCCGGGGCGGTTAGCGCGGCCCACGCCGCCGGGCTGATCGCGGGCTGCGGTGACGGCACTTTCCGCCCGGACAGCGCCGTCACCAGGGAGGAAGCGGCGGTTATGCTGGCAAGGGCCATGAAACTTCAAGTCGCGGAACAGAAACTGCCTTTCGCCGACGGGGACAGGGTTGCCTCCTGGGCCAGGGCCGGCGTTGCGGCCGTGGCGGCCCAGGGACTGATCAGGGGTTTCCCGGACGGCTCCTTCCGGCCGGATGCCGCGGCCAGCCGGGCCCAGTGCGCGGTGACGGTTTACCGGATGCTGGCAGGCGAGAATTAAAGGGCGGCCCGCGCTGCCGGAAAAAGGCGCGTGTTTCCCGGTTGCCCCCGGGCGGGGAGTGAGCTTTTTGAAGAGGAAATTAATCTATGTTGTGTTGTTTTTGATAGTGACAGCCAGCATAATGGGACCGGCCATTTACGCCGGTAGAATGTCCGGCCTGAAACAGGCGGCGGATCGTCCGGCGGGCGGCGAAGCGGCCGGCCCGGCGGCAGGGGGGCGGGCATCCACTTACAGTGCGGCCGAAAACGGAGTCACGCCTGACCGGTCCGCCGCGCCGCGGGCGGATCACAGCCCTTCGGCCGGGAACACGGCCGGCCGGAGGGATGACCCGGCCGGCGCCGCCGGACAGGGCGGCGTCCAGCCGGCACGGGGGCCGGCGGCCGGACCGCCCGGCGGCGCGGAGGAGGGCGGGTGCACAGTCGGCATCGCCGTGGTGGGCATGAACGGAGAGCTGCTGTACGGGCCGGGGAACGTTGCCCTGGCCGGGAAGAACACGTGGGGAGTCACGGCGCTGGGCGCGCTGGACGCCACCGGCCTGCCCTATACCGTGTCCGCCCGCTGGCCGGGGTTTGTCGAGGCCGTTGCCGGACAGCGCAACAAGGGGCAGGCGGGGTGGATGTTCAAGGTGAACAATGAAGTCCCGCTGGTTGCCGCCGGTCAAAAAACGGTTAATCCCGGGGACAAAGTGATCTGGTGGTACAGTAAAAGCATGGGTGACTCCGTGCCGGACTGGGACGGCCTGGTCGGGCAAAGAGGAGGAGTCAACAGCGCTGACGGCGGCAGCCGGTAGCTGTTTTCAGGAGGTGGCGGCCGTTGCCGGATAAGCTTTTTTACCGGGAAAAGGGGTTGTTCCTGCAGAGCCTGCATCCCCTGGCGGCTTTTGTATACCTGGGCACGCTGCTGGTGCTGGCGCTGGCCTTTGCCAACCCGCTTTATTTGCTTGGGATCCTGCTGGTTGTGGCGCTGGCCGTCCGGGAGGCGGACGGCCTGGAGGCGTGGGAAGGTTACCTGAAAATCGCCCTGTTCATGATGGTGCCGGTCATGATCATCAACCCGCTGGTGGTTCACGCCGGAAAAACCGTTCTCTGGGAAGGTCCCCGTATTCCGGTTTTCGGCCGGCTGACCGTCTCCCTGGAGGCCGTTTGCTACGGGGCCGCCATGAGCGTCAGGCTGCTGGACATAATCAGCGTGTTCTGCCTTTACAACCTGATTGTGCACCCGGATAGGGCCTTAAACCTCTTTTCCCGCTTTGCCGGCAGGTCCGTGCTGGTGGTGTCCCTGGCCGCCAGGATGTTTCCGGTCATGGTCAGGGAACTGGAGAGAATCCGGGGCGTGCAGCAGATGCGCGGGGTCGATTTCAACAGCGGATCGGCCCGGGAGAGGATCAAAAAATACTCCTCTTTAATCAACATACTGCTTTTATCCTCCCTGGAGGGCTCCCTGGAGATCGCCGAGTCCATGCAGGCAAGGGCCTACGGCAGCGGTCCCCGCACCTGCTACAGCCGGAACCCGTGGCGGCCGCGGGATGCGCTGTGCCTTTCGGCCAGCGCCTGCGCGCTTGTTGCGGGCATTTGGGGACTGCTGAACGGTTTCGGCGGCTACACTTTTTACCCGCAGCTGGACTGTTTGATCAGCGGCCCGGGAACAGTGGCGGTGCTGCTGATTGTGCTTTTCAGTTTATCCGTTCCGGTGATGGCCGGTTGGGGGTGGCGGCGCTGTCATTATTTAAAATCGAAAATTTGACTTATTGCTATCCGGATGCTGAAAAACCGGCCTTAAACGGGATCAACCTGGGCATAGAGGAAGGGGAGTTTGTCCTGGTGGCCGGTGAATCCGGATCGGGCAAGTCTTCCCTGGCGCGGGTGCTGGCGGGGCTGATCCCGGATTTTTACGGGGGCCGGTTTGGCGGCAGGGTTTACTTCCAGGGGCGGGAGATGCGCGGCATCGACCGGCGCAAACTGGCCCGGCAGGTGGGCATGGTCTTCCAGGACCCGGAAAAGCAGCTGGTGATGACCGGCGTGGAGGCCGAGATCGCCTTCGGCCTGGAGAACCTGGGGCTGCCCCGGAAGGAGATGTTCCGCCGGGTGGCCGAGGTGATCAGTTTCCTGGGGCTTGCTGAATTAAGGCAGGAGTTTACCGCCGGCCTGTCGGGGGGACAGAAACAGAAGCTGGTCCTGGCCGCCGTCCTGGCCATGCAGCCGCGGGTGCTGATCCTGGACGAACCCACGTCGCAGCTGGACCCGGTGGCCGCGGAGGAGTTCCTCAATCTGGTAAAGCGGCTGAACGAAGAGATGGGCTTTACCGTCGTGTTGATCGAGCAGAGGCTGGAAAGGTGCTTTCACCTGGCCGACCGGGTGGTGGTCATGGAAGGCGGGCGGGTGGCGCAGGACGGCACCCCGGAACAGGCCGCCCGCTGGGCGGCCGGAATGGGGGCGCCCCTGGTTCCTTCCGTGGCCAGGTTTTTTTCGGCGCTGGGATTCCCCTCCGTGCCGGTAACTGTTAAGGACGGCAGAAGGCAATTGAGGGAATATCTCAGCGGGCGGCCCGTTTCCGGGGGGCCGGACCCCCGGAAGGAGCCGGGTTCCCGCTTGAAAGGCCGTACTCCCCTGGTGGAGGTAAAAAATTTATGGTTCACTTATCCCAACGGCAGGGAGGCGCTGCGGGACGTAAACCTGCAGGTCGGCGCCGGGGAATTTGTGGCCATCCTGGGGGAGAACGGCGCAGGCAAATCCACTTTGTTGAAAAATATGGCGGGACTTTTACGGCCGGGGCGCGGCAGGGTGATTTTAAAGGGCCGCGACCTGGGCAAATGCAAGGGCGGCTGTCCCGGCGGCCAGGTGGCCTATCTTTCCCAGAACCCCAACGACTACCTCTTTCAGGACACCGTGGAGGGCGAACTGCTGTTTACCCTGAACAATTTCGGCTTGAAGGATGACGGCATCGTTGACGAACTGCTGGAAAAACTGCAATTATCCCGCCGCCGCCTGGCAAACCCCCGGGATTTGAGCAGCGGGGAGAGGCAGCGGGCGGCCCTGGCCTCTGTGCTGGTGACCAGGCCGGACCTGCTGGTGCTGGACGAGCCGACCCGGGGACTGGATTATCGCCTCAAGGCCGGACTGGGCGGTTTTCTGGCCGGGCAGGCCGCGGCGGGGGCGGGGGTGGTGCTGGTTACCCACGACGTGGAGTTTGCCGCCGAATACGCCTCGCGGGTGATCATGATGTTTTCCGGCCGGATTGTCAGCGACGGCGCCAGGCATGAAACCCTGGGACAGTCGGTTTTTTACTCCACCCAGATCGGCAAGCTGTGCAGGGGCTTCTGCGACGGCATCCTGACCTTTGACGAGGCCGTGGAGAGGATCGGTCCGCTGCTTTCAGGCGAAACAGCGGTCCGGGCCGGCGCGTTGAAATGAGGTACGGGTATGGGCGAAGGCATTCCCGGCGAAAGGCCGAAAACAGCGCGGAAAATTCTTTTTCCCCTTTTTCTGATCGTTATCCCGGGGCTGCTTTATGCCGGCATAAAGCAGGACAATTTCCTGGCCGGGCAGGGTTGGGGGCTGCTTTCGGCGGAAATGGTGCTGGCGGCCCTGGCCTTGTTCTACTGGGGATTTGAGCGGGGCGGGGCCTCCAGCCGGGAAGCAGCCTTTATCGCCGTGCTGGGGGCCGCCGCCGCCGCGGGGCGCATCCCCTTCGCCGCGCTGCCCAACGTGCAGCCCACCACGTTTTTGGTGATTGTTTCAGGCTTTGTGTTCGGCCCCAGGGCCGGATTCATGGTTGGGTCCACAGCGGCCCTGGTTTCCAACTTTTTCCTGGGCCATGGTCCCTGGACGCCCTGGCAGATGTTCGCCTGGGGCCTGGCCGGAGCTTCGGCCGGTTTGATCAGAATGGTTTATCCCGGCATAGGGACATTGGGCATGTCGGCTTTCAACTTTATCTGGGGCTACCTTTTCGGCTGGATCATGAATCTGTGGTTTTGGACGTCCTTTATCCAGCCGCTGAACTGGCAGTCCTTTCTGGCCTCATATGCGGCCAGTTTCTGGTTCGACACTTTCCACGCCGCCGGGAACGCCGCCTTTTACCTTGTCTTCGGGTCCAGTTTTACAAAGATTTTAACGCGCTTCCGGAGGAAGCTGAAGGTTAGGATTGTTGAAAACCGGGATTGTTGACAAGGTCTCAGGAATGGATTACCATAAAGGGTGTTGGGCATTGAGCAAAAATAAGCCGCTGACCACCAGAGAAGCGAACCTGATTCGGATTATCCGCACCACCAGATACGGCGAAATAAAAATAATCATCCAGGAAGGGCAGCCCGTGAGGGTTGAGGAAATTAAAAAATCCATCAAGCTTTAGGACTAATGCTGACCGGAAAACCGGAGGCACTATCTTCGAGGGTAGTGCCTTTTTTTTTCAGGAGTGATGCTGCTTGAAAAAAATTGCCCTGTTTAAAATCGTGGTGACTGTCCTGGCGTTAAGTATGATCTCGTTTTCCGCCAGCGGCTGCTTTCCCGGAAACAGCGGCCAAATGCGGGTGATCACCAACCAGGACGGCAAAGCCGGAAGCGGAACGGCAGTTCAAAACAATGAACAGCCCGGGTACGGGGTGGGCCGGGATCAGGGCGGCCCCGGGGCAGAGGAAGGCAAGAACCGGGGGAGCGGCGGAACCGGGGTGAACGGTGGCACCACTGCGGGCGGCGGCAATGGAGAAACCGGCGGCGGCAGCCTGGACGGCGGGGAAAGTGAAGAAAAGGCAACCGGCGGAGTGGCCTACAAGGGCTACAAGGGGCCGGTGCAGGGGGAAGTCAGGTATAAGGAGGGCACCCCGGCCGGAGAGAATGCCAGGGGATTCAAGGCCTCGGGAGACATTGAAAGCCCCTACAAGGTGGATTTGATTGTGACCAGGGACTTCGGCCACCAGAAGATGTTTGCCAGGACCGTGGGGCTGGTCAGGGACGAGGTGGGAATGGAAGTAATGTTCAGAAACCTGGACATCCAGACCGCTTACGGGGGCGGATTCGTCAACGCCATCAACGGTCTGGAGTCCGGATACACCTTTTTTACCGGCCAGGACAGGAAAAAGCATGACTGGTTCTACTGGGTAAACGGCATCCTTTCCCCGGTGGGTGTGGCGGAGTACCGCCCCCAGCCCGGGGATGTCATCTGGTGGGACTATCACGACTGGAGCATGACCATGTTTATACCGGCGGTGATCGGTTCCTATCCCCAGCCCTTTAAAAGCGGCTTCTGGGGAAAAAACCCAGGCACCGTGGTGATGCACACCCCGGAATACAGGGAGGACGCCATGAGACTTAAACGGAGCCTGGAGGCCGAAGGGGTGAAGCAGGTGGACACGGCGGCCTTTGATCCGGAAGTGCTCAAGGTGCCGAAAAAATACTACATTGTGCTGGGCCTGTGGGACAAGCTGACGGCAGAATGCGGCCTCTTGAGGGAAATAAACACCAGGAACAAGCTTGTGGGGGTTTATGTCAAATTCGCGGACGGGGAATTAAAGGCCCTTGATTTTAAAGGCAATGTCGTCTCTTCCCACAGCCGGGCGGGGGCCGTTTACGCTTACGGCGCCTTCACCGGCAGTTTGAATCCCGTGTGGGTGGTTACGGCAACGGACGACGAGGGCTTGAGGCTGGCCCTGAACACCCTAATCAACAGCCCCGGGGACATAAAGGAACATTTTGGGGCGGTGGTTACAAAGGACGGGGTGATCAATGTCCCATATGTTAATTAACAAGTGCGGTGATATATTTAAAAACCGCTGCCGGGCGCTGGCCGTGCTGGCCGTCTGCCTGGGGTTCCTGGCCTGGGGCGGCACCGCCCGGGCTTCCGGGGTGGAGATTACCATTAAGTCGGGATTTGACGGCAGGTGCAAGCTGGGCGGGCTGAATCCGGTGGTGGTGGTCATTGAGGCGGTGGGCGAAGGCCGCAAGGGGGTTTTAAAATTAAAGGCCGGTGAAAGGACCTACAGTGTCCCGGCGGAGCTGGAAAGAGGCGCCAGGAAGGCCATTCGCTTTTCCATACCCTTTTTCGGGGCGGAAGAAAGGATAGAGGCGGCCTTTGAAGGGGAAGGCGGGGATCAGGTCAAGGCCGGCCACACCCCGGTGATTCTTCCTGAAAGGACCATTTTTTTCGGCGTGCTCAGCGATTCACCCAAGTCCCTTTACTTCCTCAATGATTTGGATACCTCCGGGCTGGGCGGGGGCCGGGCCGCCGTGGTGGAGCTGGACAGGCAAATTCCGTACAGCCTTGATGAACTGGAGAATATCAATTTTATCATTGTCGAGGATTTCAGGACCGGGGAACTGGCCGGCAGCAAAGCCAGGCTGCTGGAGGACTGGGTGGCCCTGGGAAACTGCCTGCTGGCGGGGGCCGGAGACAGTGCGCACAAAAATCTCACCGGCCTGCTGGCCGGTTTAAGGGAGCCTTTGCGCCATGGTGACGGGGTAATGGTGCCGGTGGCTGGGGGTATCGCAGGAAGCACGCCGGAATCCCTCCGGGACGTTGTTTTAAAGCACGTTACTCCATACTCCCTGGCCATGGCGGTCAAGGGCAGCGGCCTGCAGCGGCGGGCCGCCGGGGCGGCGAAGATGGCCGGGGCGGCCGGGGGGGCGGTCAGGCCGGAGAGAAGCGGCCTGTACTTAATTTTTTCGCTGATTATACTGTATGTGCTGGCTGCCGGGGCGGCGGCCCTGGCCGGGAAGAGGCTGAAATGGGCCTTTGGCGCGGTGGTGGCTTTTTTTTGCCTGTTTTTCCTGGGCCTGTCCCTGCACGGCGGCATTTTCAAGGCGGTGGCGGGGGGGGCCGGCGTACGGGTGCACGGGCCGGTCAGCCGCACCTACGCCCTGACCTGTGTATATCCTCACCGCGGGGACGGGGCCCGCATCAAGATTTCCTGCGCCTCCTTTGCGTCGGCGCAGGGCGCCTCCCCGGAGGCCGACGCCCTGTCCAGGGAGGTGTATTGCCCCGGCAGGACCGGGCATTACATCCACAGTTCCTCCTATGAGCCCGGCGGCGCGAAGTGCATTGTCCTGACGGCGGGCGGGGACGGCGTGATCAGCGGGGAGATCATCAACCCTCTGCCGTATGACATGGAAAACTGCTTTATGATCATTGGCGACACCGTCATCCCCGTGGGGAAAATGGGAGGCAGGGAGAGATTGTCGGTAAAATACAGCCAGGACCATAACCTGAGGGGCGCCGGGGACTACAACTACCTTGACCTCCTGTACCGGGCCGCCGGCGTGAAGGATCAGCGCCGGCACCTGATTGACTACTATTTTTATCATGTGGACGATTACCGGCCCGGTGGAAGGCTGATCGGGTTCGCCCGGGAGTCGGCGGAGGTTGAGATAAACGGCGCCGGCCGGAGTTTCAGGCGCACCGTCATGAATGTATTCCCCATAGATATCCGGGCCGGGGACGGCAGCCTGAGCCTTCCCCCGGAGGTGGTTAGGCCGGTGGCTGACTGCGGCCCGGCTGAAGAGGGCGGGTCCTGGAGGGAGTACTCCGGCGGTCCGGGCGGGGAATTAAAGCTGTACTATGTGATGCCCCCGGGCCTGGAGCCCGCTGAGATAGCCATCACCGGATCTCCCGGGGCGGGGGAAAACAGTGTGTCCGTATACAACCGGGCCGCCGGCAGGTGGGAGGCGCTCGGGCCGGAGATCCTGGCCGGCGAAAGACTCCGGCCATACCTGTCCGCCGGCCCGCTGGCTCTCAGCGTCCGGAGCGGCGCCAGGGTATTGATTCCCCAGATGGCGGTGAAGGGGGTTGAACACCGGTGAATGCGGCGGGAAATTTTCATACCGGCGGGGAAAACGGCGTCCTGGAGTCACTGTATGTTGCGGTGCTGTCCTTTATGCTGGCCGCATACATGATCCTGGTGGTGTCGCGGGAGGAGGGGTACGATCCCGGCCTGTACAGGAACGCCTATGTGTATTTTATGGTATTTGACCTGATACTGTTTTCCCTGTTTGTATCCTTCTGGGAAACAGGGGGGGCGGCCCAAGGAAAGGCGTACCTGCTGAGGGCTGCCGCCGGCGTCATCATCCTGGCGGCATCTCCGGCGCCGCTGATTCTTGCCATATTTCTGGCAGGCAGGATAAATCCCGCCAATTTTATGCTTCCCCTGATGTTGAAAGCTGTCTGGGGCCTGGCGGTGGTTTGCCTGAGAGACTTTTTGGAGGCTGTAAAACCGGGCTGGCGCTGGAACGGCTTCCTGACGGGATTTTTCATTTTTTCCGTGCTGGTGTTGAGCGGGCTGCTGGCGTTTTTTCTCACGGAATACCGGCAGGCGGTGATCACCACCCTTTACGACCGGGACATGCCAGGAGCACTTTTTCTCAATCCCCTGCTGTCCCTGGCCGGGCTTGTATACTGCCAGGCCGGGGGCGGCAGCCAGGCGGGCCTGGACCCATTTTATACCTGCCTGCTGTTCTGGGGGCTGGCGGCGGCGGCCCTGGGCACGGCGGCGGTGAAAATCCCGGGTGGTGCCGGCCGTGGCTGAGACGAGGGCGGAGGCGGCGCTGAGAAAGTTGAGGAACAGGATCTGGCTGGGACACGTCCTGAACAGCCTTTCCTTCACCCTGCTGGCGTCAGCCGCAGGGGTGCTGCTGCTGGTGGCGGCTAGGCATGTCTTTGTTATACCGCACCTGACCGGCAAGGCCGCGGCACTGCTGGCGGTCCTGTGGACGGCGGGGGGGATCTGGGGGTTGGCCGGACGCCCTGGGATCAGACAGGCGGCCCTGGCGGGGGACCGGCTGGGTCTGCAGGATCGGCTTGCCACCTGCCTGGAGTACGGGAGCCGGGAAGGTGTCGTGATGGAGGCTTTCCGGGAGGAACTGGAGGATGTGCTCGCGGGATTCAGCCCGGTCCGGATGTACCGGATCGATTTTCCCTGGAGAAGGGTGCTGGCCGCGGTGATCATCTTTGCTGCGGCGGCCTGCGTTTTCTGGCTGCCGTCCTCCCGGGCGGAGGAAGCGGCCTTGCGGGAGGAGGTAAACAGGGAGCTGAGGCTGGAGGCGGAAAATGTCGCGCTGATCAGGATCGGCCTGGAGAAAGCTGCGGGAGAGGAGGAGCCAGCCGGATCATTCAGGGAAAATGCCGCGGCCCGGCTGGAGGAATTGGAGAATAAGCTGGAACAGGGCTATGATTACAGGCAGGCCGCCCTCCAGGTGGCGGACACCCTGCAGGCCCTCCACAGGCAGGGGCGGTGGCCGGACCCCGCCGGCATAAAGGGCCTGGCGGGAATATTCGCGGGCGCCGGGGAAAAAGCCGCCATAGCCGCCCGCTTCTTGCAGTCAGGAGACGCCGGCGCAGCCGCCCGGGCCATCGAGAGTATGACTTTTAACACTGATGAACGCAGGGTCCTGCTGGAAAATACCAGCAGGCTTTTAGAGGACGGGAATCAGGCCGGAGCCTCCAGGCAGGTCCTGAAGGAATTTAAATCCGCCCTGGAGGAGGAGAGTCTTTCCGCCGGGGATCTGTCGGAGGCGCTGAGTTCGGCTCTTTCCGGCAAAAAGGAGGTGGCGGGGCTGAAGGAGGCGGAAACGAAGCTTCAAAGCATTAAGGAAAGGCTGCTGGCCAGGAGCGGCAAAAGTTTTGACAATTCCGGCGGCGCAGGCGGCGATGAATCCCGGCGGGAAGGCGCGGCGGCCCCCTGGGGCGGGGAAAACGCCGGCCGGGAAACGGCATCGGCCCGGGGCGATTTTGGCAGCCAGTCCCGGCGGGATTCCGGCGCCTTGGGGGGAGGCGTTTCCGGCGGCGGAGAAAACGTGAAAGCGGGCCGGGAGGGCCAGGTGGCGAAAAGTGACACGCCGGTTTTCGCCCCCGCTGCGGATGCCGGATTGCTGGAGGTCAGGGGGGAATGGCAGGAGAACAGCGGCCAGGTGGGCGAAAGACGGTCGGACAGGGTGTTGGGCCTGGCGGGGGAAGCCGCCGGCTATGAGGCGCTGTACCGGGATTTTCAAAGGGAAGGCATGGCCTACCTGGACAGGTTTGAAATACCTCCCGGCAAGAGATCGCTGGTGCTGGAATACTTCAGGGGGCTGAGGGGAGATTACCGGGGTGAACAATGATATACAGGCGGTGCGGAGTTTTAAGGATATTTTCGAGACCGTGACGGCCGAGGTGGAAAAGCAGGTGGTGGGGCAGAGAGGGGTTGTCAGACACGTCCTGACGGCAATCATCGCCGGGGGCAATGTTTTGTTGGAAGGGGCGCCGGGCTTGGGAAAGACCGTGCTGGTAAAGGCCTTCGCCAGGGTGCTGGACCTGCCCTTTTCCAGGATCCAGTTCACCCCGGACCTGATGCCCTCGGATATTACCGGCACGGTGATGGTGAACAGGACTGAACGGGGGCCGGAATTCACCTTCCAGCCCGGCCCCCTGTTCAGTTCCCTGGTGCTGGCGGACGAAATCAACAGGGCCACCCCCAAAACCCAGAGCGCCTTGTTGGAAGCAATGCAGGAAGGCGCCGTCACCGTGGGAGGGGTAACCTACAGGCTGCCGGAGCCGTTTTTCGTGCTGGCCACCCAGAACCCCATCGAGATGGAGGGAACCTACCGGCTGCCCGAGGCCCAGCTGGACAGGTTCATGTTCAAGCTGGACATACGGTTGCCCGGCGAGGGGGACATTCATAGAATTATCGACGTAACCTCTCTTGCCGGTGACGGGCCGCGGGTTGAAAAGCGGCTGTCCGGGGAGGACCTGCTGAACATGAAAGCCGTCGCCGCACAGGTTCCGGTGCCGTTCACGGCCAGGGAAAGGGCGGTTAGGATAATGCTGCACACCCACCCGGACAGGACGGCCGTACCGCTGGTGAAGGAATATGTCCGCTGCGGTGCCAGCCCCCGGGGGGTGCAGTCGCTGATTGCCTCGGCCCGGGTGCTGGCCCTGGCCCGGGGCAGGTTCAACGTGTCCGCCGGAGACATTGCGGAAATGGCGGCTCCCTGCCTGAGGCACAGGTTCTTCCTTAATTTCAGGGCCGCCGCCGACGGGGTGGACGCGGACGCCATTATCAGGGAAATTTTGAAAAAGGTGATCTGAACTGGACCGCTTTATACAGGAAATACAGAACATAGGCAGTATAATGCCGCGAAAAAGGATTGCCAAGGGGGGCGGCGGGGTCCACCTGGGCGCCGGGCGGGGCGCCTCCCTGGACTTTTACGGCCACAGCCCCTATACTCCCGGGGAGGATATAAGGAAAATCGACTGGAAGGCCTATGCCAGGACTGAAAACCTTTACGTAAAGGATTTCAGCGAGGAGAGGCAGGTCCTGGTCAGGGTTCTGCTGGACAGCAGCGCCTCCATGGATTTCGGAAGCCCGGGAAAGTGGGCGTTCGCCCTCAAGCTGTCCCTGGGGCTGGCCTGCCTGGCCTTGAGGCAGGGAGACAGGCTGTCCTTTTACACCGCCGGCCGGAGCCTGGAGGTATTAAAGGAAAGTGTGGCGGGCACGGGCCACTTTTACGATCTTATGAAGGCCGCGCCGTTGCTGAGGCCCGGGGGCGCCACGGCGCAGCAGGCCTTTACCGGCGCCGCGCCCCGGGGACCCGGAATAACCTTTATACTGTCCGATTTTTTCGGCCTGGATGCCGCCGTGGTGCTTGACCATTTCTGTTTGCCGGATCAGCAGGTGGCGGCCATCCAGGTGATCTCCCCCCAGGAACTGGACCCGCCCGCCGGAGAGGAGCTTAAACTGGTGGACGCAGAAACCGGAAGAATAAAAAGGATTCATTTCACCGCCGCAGCCAGGCGCAGATATGCGGAAAAGGCCGGGCTCTTCCTGGCGGCGACCAGGGAACGGTGCGTCCGGAGGGGAGCCTCGTACATATTGGCCATAACCGCCACGGACCCCGTCTGTGTTCTCAAGCAGGCGCTGGAGGTGGGCGAATGACCTTTTTCAGGCCGGAGTGGCTGCTGCTGGGGGCGCTGCTGCCGCTCATCGTGCTGATCTATTTTAAAAAGAAGCAGGTCTTGGAATACCGGGTTTCCAGCCTGGAATTCTGGGAGGAGATAGAAAGGGAGATCCAGGGCGTCCGGGTCAGGCGCATAGACAGGTACCTGCCCTTGATTCTGCAGCTTTTGGCGGGGCTGATCCTGGTCCTGGCCGCCGCCGGGCCGGTGTGGGTCCGCCAGTTTGCCGGGGACAGGGTGGTCGTCGCCGTGGACTGCTCCATTTCCATGAAAGCGGTGGAGGGCGGCGCCAGCAGGTTTGATGTCGCCAGGGAGGAAGCGGGCAGGATTATCCGCGCCCTTCCCGGGGAAAGCGCGGTAAGCCTGGTGTTGCTGTCGGACGGCGTCCGGGAGCTGGCAACGGACGCCACCCCAAAAGCCGCCGGGGAAGCGCTGGAGGGAGCCGAGTGCGTCTCCCGGCCCCTGAACGCCGACTTCGCCGCCGGATACCTCAAAGGCTGTGCTTCCCCGGTGATAGTGGTGACGGACAAAGACCTGAATCTTGGGGATAGAGTGGTGCGGGTGGGGGGCGCCTTGGACAACGCGGGCATCACCGGGGCCTCCTACGATTACTACAGCGGGAGCGTTTTCTTTACGGTGAAAAACTATTCTCAAAGCCGGAAGAGGGTCACGGTCAGTCTGTGGAGTGGCGGCCAAAGAATTGACGCCGCAGCGATGGAAGTGCAGCCCGGGGCCTGGGGGGATTTCTCTTTCGCGGCGCCGGGCGCCGACGGGCTGCTGACCCTAAAAATAGAGGACCCGGACATGCTGGAGGAGGACAACGTTTATTTCGTGCCTGCCGGAAACATGGGCAAAAAAAAGGTGCTGCTGGCCGGCGGCAACTACTTTCTGGAGAAGGCGCTGGCATCTATGGCCGATGTCAGCCTGGCCAGGGCCGGGAGCCCGGAGGAAGGCGAAGGCTGCCGGGCGGTGATTGTGGCAGGCGGCGCGGATGCGCCAGCCCTCCCGGAGGGGGCCGGGGTCTGGTACCTCGCCCCGGGCCCCGGCGGGACTGCCGGTGGGGGGGTGAAAAACGCATATTTGCAGGCCTATGACTCCCCCTTGACTGAAGGCCTGGCCATGAAGGGCGTTTACTTGGAGGAAGCGGCCCGGTTGGCAACAGGGGAGGGAATGCAGTGGATCCTCGGTGCCGGTGACGCCGCGGTTATGGCCGCAGGCAATGAAAATGGCAGGAAAACCGTTTACTCCAGCATTGATTTCAACCGGACCAACCTGGTACTGCTGCCGGAATTTCCGGTGCTGGTCAGCAATATAGTCAACTGGCTGGCCGAGGACGCTGACGCGGAATATCCCGGCAATCCCCCGGCCCGCTTTGTCGTTGGCTGGGCCGACCCCGGCCCGGGGAATAATGTCCGGGCAGTCACGCCGCTGTTTTTTCCGCTGGGGGGCATAGCCCTGGCGGTCGTGCCGCTGCTGCTGGCGGCGGAGTGGGAGGTGTACAGGCGTGGGCTGTGAGGGCGGCGTGAGAGCGGCCGTAATCATTGCCTGCGCCCTGGCCGGGGGATATTTCGTATGCCAGGGATTGCGGCTGCGGGGTGCGTATCCGCGGAAAAAGTTTCTGGCCTGGGCGCTATTAAAGGCCGCAACGCTGTCGTGCCTGGTGCTGGCGGCCTGGGGGTTGAGGGTGACCCTGCCCGCCGCCGGCACCACCACCATTTTCCTGGTGGACAGGTCTCTGAGCATGGAGGAAAAGGCCGGAGAAATTGAGGGTTTTATCAACCGCCAGCTGAGGGGGAACAAGGGCGGCCGGGACAGGGTGGCGGTGGTGAGCTTTGCCCGGGAGCCCATGGTGGAGCGGCCGGTTTCCCGGGACCTGCGGGAAATAAGGCTGGAGGCAGCCCCCGACCCCAATTTCACCGATATCCAAAAGGCGCTGGAGTTCTGCCGGGAATACTTTCCCCGGGAAGACAACAAAAGGCTGGTGCTGATCACCGACGGCCGGGAGAACCTGGGCAACGCCGACCAGGCCCTGCGCAGCCTGGCGGACCGGGGGATCAACCTGGCGGTGCTGCCTGTAATCACCCCCTCCTCCGGTGATGTCCGGCTGTTATCGCTCAAGGCCCCGGCCGGCGCCCGCAGGGGGAACGGGATCACCCTCGGGGCGGAATTGTATTCGGACTATGACACCCGGGGGACCTTCAGACTTTATAACGGAACCGTCAAGGTACTGGAACAGCCCGTCACGGTTAAAGCGGGGAATAACACCTTTTCTTTCGGGGTGGCGGCGGCCGGGGAGGCCGGGACGGTGTTCAGGGGGGAAATAAGCTTTGCCGGGGACCGGAACCCCCGCAACGACTTTTTTACCGTGACGGTGCCGCTGCAGGACAGTCCGGCGGTGCTGGTGATCGGCGAAAGGGAGGATACCGCCAACATCGCAAGGTTGTTGGCAAGCCTGGGTTATGCCGCCGTCATCCGGCGTCCCGGGGAGGTTCCGGGGGAACCGGGGATGCTTTCCGCATATGGCGGGATTGTCCTGGCCAACGTGCGGTACCGGGACCTGCCGCAGGGTTTCGAGGCCGCCCTGCGAAACGCCGTGGAGGAACAGGGCGCCGGCCTGCTGGCCGTGGGGGGGGACAGCGCCTTCGGGCCGGGGGGCTACGAGAACACCCTTCTGGAACAGATGCTGCCGGTGCGCTGCCGGATGAAAGGCAATGAAAAGGTTCCGGACACCGGGCTGGTGCTGGCGGTGGATTGCTCCGGCAGCATGAACGACCGGAGCGGCGGGGCGCGCAAGATTGAAATAGTGAAGGAAGCCGCCGTAAAGTCCATGGAGGCGCTGGATGAAAACGACCGTCTGGGGGTGCTGGCCTTTTCAGACCGCCAGGAGTGGGCGGTGCCCTTCGGTCCCCCGGACCGGAAGGACGATGTCAGAGAGCGGATAGGTAAACTGGCCCCCGGGGGTGGCACCCTGATTCTGCCTGCCCTGGAGAAAGCGGTGGAAACTTTGGAGAAGGCCGAGGTCAAGGTTAAGCACATCATCCTGCTCACCGACGGCCAGGGGGAAAAGGAGGGCTACGACGGGGTGGTTCAAAGAATAAGGGCGGGGGGGATTACCCTGTCCGCCGTGGCGGTGGGGCAGGACGCGGACCGGCAACTGATCCGGGCCCTGGCTGAAAAAGGCGGCGGCCGCGGCTATTACACCGAGCACTACCGGGATATCCCCGAAATATTTACCAGGGAAACCTACCTGGCCACCAGAAAATACCTGAACAGCAGGGAGTTTGTGCCCCGGCCCGCCGGGGGCGGCGGGCCGTACGGGGGCGAAGCCCTGCCGAAGCTGTACGGGTATACCGGGACGGGCATAAAGGATGGGGCGGAATTGCTTCTGGAAAGCGACAGCGGCGATCCCGTGCTGGCACGCTGGCAGTACGGCCTGGGCCGGGTCGCGGCCTGGACCCCGGACCTGAGCGGCAGGTGGAGCAGGGAATGGATACGCTGGAGCGGCCTGCAGAGTTTTTTCGGCAGGGTGCTTGATGACCTGCTGGCTGTAAGTGACGGGGAGGGTCTGGATATAAACGTCAGCCAAAGGGGCTGCAGGGTGAGGGTCAGCGTCTCGGCCAGCGGCTACCAGAGGGGGCAGTCCCTTGAACTGCTGCTGTTCCCCCCATCCGGGGAGGGAAAAAGGGTGGCCCTGGAACAGGCCGGCTCCGGGGTGTTCGAAGGGGTATTCGACCTGGATCAAACCGGGAGCCACGCCCTGTACTTCCGGCTGGCGGGAGACGGCGAAATCATAAGACAGGCGAGGAGGACGGTCCACCTGGACTATTCTCCGGAGTTCGCCGGAGGCCGGGACCAGGATGTCTTTCTGCCTGCCGCCTTCGGGCAGGTGGTAGACTGGGACGCCAATGTGTTTGATCTGCCGCTGGAGAGAAAAAACGCTGCGGCCGCGCCCCTGGGCCATGTGCTGCTGGCCCTGGCCCTGGCGGCCTTTGCCGCTGAGCTCTGGGTAAGAAAGATGATGTGAGAAAAAATAATTAGGAGTTGATAAACAGGGGAAAATATGGTTAAATCTAATTAATATAGATGATATGGGAATTATGTTGACACGGCGCTGACCGGAAAACCGGAGGCACTTCACCACAAGGGAAGTGCCTTTTGAGTTTCAGGCCGGCTGCCGGGGAGAGGAGCGTGGCCCCTTGGGGTTTAGGACCGTTAGAACCGTCATGGTGCTGTTAATGACCGCGGTTTTGTGGGCCGGGATGCTCAGCGGCGCCGCCCTGGCGGCCCAGTCCAAAGCAACCCGGGAGGACGTATACAAGGCGGCCCAAAAAACCATCAGCTATTACCATAAGACCTACCGGCAAAAGGAGTATAAAGGCATATTGGACTGGCCGGCCCTGGGGCTTTTCGGCTTCGGGGAGGATGTCAGCGGCGCCAGGTGGACTGTCAACGGGAAAAACGGCGCCTGGTGGCGGGAGCAGGAGGTAAGGCAGGGCATCGGCCTTTCAAAAACCAAAAACACCGACTTCCAGCGCACCATCATCGGGGTCTGTGCCGCCGGCAAGGACCCCCGGAATTTCGGCGGCCTGAACCTGGTGGAAATAGTCAAAAACACCATGCTGCCCAGCGGCCACTTCGCCGACTCGGTGGCGGACAGAAAAACCGGCCTGCCGGTGGGGGAAGATCTGGTGAACGCCCACGTCTTCGGGGTTATCGCCCTGCACTGCGCCGGGGAGCCCATTCCAGACAAGGAAAAATGCGTAAGGTGGTTGGAGAAACAGCAGCACAAGGACGGCGGATTCACCTGGGACGCCAAATACTTTGATGATCCGAATGATTACGAATTGGTGGAGTCGGACGTGGACATGACGGCGGCGGCTTTGATGGCCTTTGCCGTCCTCGGCGAGGACGAGGCCAATCCGGTGGTTGCCCGGGCCATTGATTTTCTTAAAAAGAAACAACTGGACAACGGGGGGTTTTATTCCTGGGGAACGGAAAATCCCGAGAGTTGCGCCTGGGTGATCCAGGCTCTGAGTCTCTTGGGGCAGGACCCCATGGGACCCGAGTGGACCAAACCCTCCGGGGGCAACCCGGTCAGCGCCCTGCTGCGTTTCCAGCTGCCCGACGGCAGCTTTACCCACGTGCTAAGCGGGGATGAAAACCTTCCCATTTACGACAACGGCATGTCCACCTATATAGCCTTATACGCCCTGGCAGACGCCTATAATAAAAAAGCGGCCTATGACCTTTTGCACGAGAAATACAGTCCCCGGATGGGACAGGCCTTCCAGTGAGTTTGCATGGCGGTCTTTTCTGCCCGGGTTCTCAATTCTCTCGTTGAGGCAATAATTCCCACAAACATTTTTTATTATTGAAAGTATTGAAACAAAGGGAAATAAATGGTAAAATCACTTAAAACAATTACCAAGACCAGGTTATAACTGGCTGACCGGAAAACCGGAGGCACTTACCCGCAGGGGGGTGCCTTTTTCTTTCCCGGCCGGCCTTTTAAAAACCGAATAACTGATTGCAGGGGTTCCAGGAAACATTTCCGGGTTAAAAGGGAACCGGGTGCGAATCCCGGGCGGTCCGGCCACTGTATGCGGGGAGCGACCTTTCATAATGCCACTGCCAGATGATTGTTCCGGGCGGGAAGGCGGAGGGGAGCGGCGATCCGCGAGCCAGGAGACCTGCCCCTGCAATGCGGCTCAAACCTTCCGAGGAAAGGCGTGAAGCTAGCGTTAGCTCGCCGCCCGGCCAACAGCGACCGGTCTGCGGCGGCACCTGCGTCAGCAGACAGCACCCCGGCATTCCAAGGAAGCCGGGGTTTTTAAATGATTTGCCTAAGGCCGGGCGGGACGGTTTGGCAACAGAAATAATCCGGAGCGGGGGTGGTGGCCGTAGATAAAAAATTGACTGAAGCTGATCTGAGCGAAAAGGAGAAAAATCTGCTGGAACTCATACGGGGCACCGGGTACGGGGAGATTAGCCTGATTATTCAAGAATATGAACCGGTGGTGGTGGAGGAGGTGATAAAAAAAATAAAGCTTTAGGACATCCGACAACGGATAAAATTCACAGGGCAAAAAATTAAAAAAGGAGGGGATAACATGAAGAAACTGGCAAGAAGCACGCTGCTGATGGCGTTCCTGCTGGCGCTGATGGCGGTGCCGGCCTTCGCCGGCGCCGACACCTACCCCTACCTGACCTTCGAGGATTCGCAGGATTTTACCGTGGTGGCGCCACGAATTTCGTATGAAGTAATCAGAGCCGTGGGTCTGGACGCCAACTTCGTAAAACACGATATTTCCGACCCCGAGAACATCACCTGGACCACCAGTAATCAAAATGTGGCTTTTATAATACCGGTGGAAGACACTGTTTACGTGGTCTGTCTTAATGAAGGCACGGCCACCGTGACAGCCTCCTACACCTGCGCCGACAATACGGTGATCACCTGCTCCTCCAACGTGGTGGTGGAAAGGAGAAGCAACCCGGTAAACATGGTAAACAATGTCAGTGTGACAATTAAGGAGATCCCGCCTTTGGGCAACCCACCCAACTTTGATATCAGCCGAAGCAGCCAGGATAATCCCGCCGACCCCATCAATGTTCCCCTGTTTTCATTGACAAGTATATGGCCGGGCATTGATGATGACGATGTCCTGACAAAGGACCCCACGGCGCTGCACGCGCTGCTGTACACCCTGGAAGTGGAATTGGATGACGACAACTATCTATGGGGCGAACAGGGCTGGGACTGGGACTGGGTGCCGAACAATGTAACCCTTCAGTTCGAGGGATCCTACGTATATCAAATTGGCGCCCACCAGTCGGGCTGGCCCACCGGCTGGAAATTCAAAGTGAATGACACAGAGTACGACATTGCTTCTTCCATCGTAAAAATAAACAGTGGCGACAAGAAGGTGGACTGGGCCTTCACCGACGACTGGCAGCCGTAGGAATATTTTAAAACCTGAAATCTGATCCCTGCCCTGTGAATTTATCTCCACATCCCGGCCGTGTTTACAGGCCGGGATGTGTGCATGTGTCAAGGAGGTGCGAATGATGACAAAATTGAGAAATAATGCAAGCATTTTTTTAATCCTGGCTCTGGTGTTGACCTCTCTGTCCCCGGCCTGGGCCTTTGATCTGAAAGTGGAACCGGTTAGAGCAAGCTACCGGGGCGGAGAAAGCGTCACCGTGTCCGCGGACGTTTACGGGGCCGGCGGCGGATTCAGCTGGTTCCTCACCGACTGGGAGTCCCGCACCGCCGCTCTGGACGGCGAGGAAAAATCCATCACCTTTTCCCTGCCGGAGAATAATACCGGAGCCATGGCGATTGCCGTGGTGGAAGCCGTGTACGGCGGCGAAAGGGGCAGCATCGATATCGCCGTTGAGCCTGCCGAAGCGCCTTTCGCCGCTTTGGCAGAAGAAGGACCGCTGCGGATAACGGATCTGTGCCCGGCCAACGGAGCCACGGATGTGTCAGTGAATACAGCTGTCTATATCCGGTTTAACAAGCCGGCCAATATTGTCAAAGCAATGCCTGTTTTTAATGGCCATATAGGGATAGCTGGCCAGCAATATTCGTTGCAGCCCAATGAGGATAGGACTTTGTGGTCTCTGGCTCCGGGCAGCATCGTTTTGGCACCCAAGACAACATATACCGTTTCCAGCTTTATGAAAATCACCGATCCCGAGACAGGAGCGGTTTTATATAATTTCCCGGCGCCTGCTTTCCCGGCCTGGCAGTTCACTACGGCAGAGGAGGGCCCCTCCGGCATAGAGATCACCGACTGCCCCCGGCGGCTGCAGGTGGGGCAGTCCTACCCCCTGAAGGCGGTGGTGAAGGACAAAAAAGGGAACGTCCTGGACTGGCCGGTGGACTGGGAGGTGGTCAGCATGAACGGCGGCGGGGCCACAGTGGATGCGGCGGGCAACCTCACCGGCACCGTGCCGGGTTACCTGCGGCTGGTCGCCCGGGCCCGGGACTACCCGGCTGTTTGTGACGATAACGAGTTCGATAATCACGTGGAGATCCGCCGGAATTTCGACCGTCACCTGCTGGAAGTATGGGTCACGGAGTTGCGAGAGAAATATAATTCCCCCCCACTGGTGGGGGCGGACGGCACCATTTACCTGACCACCGGGGGCGGAAACCCCGTCACCCGGGCCTATGACAGCGCCGGCAACAAACTGGAAGGCTTTCAGGAAATCGACGGCTGGGTTGCCGTGCTGGCCCGGATCGGGGGCCGGGAGTACCTGCTGGGGATCAAAGATAGAAAAATATGCGCCTACGATCCCGTTACCGGCCGGCTGGAATGGCAGTCCCAGGCTGTGTCGTCCGGTCTGGGCAATATCTGTGTGGACACGGAGGGCAACATCTACGCCAGCAGTATGAACGACGGCAAGGTCTACGCCTTCAGCCTGGACAGCGACCGCTACCTGTGGAGCTATTTCGCGGAAATAAACGTTTATTCAAAGCTCACCGTCGGCCCCGACAACCTGCTCTATGTGGTGGGGGGGGATAACAAGGTCTTTTGCCTGGACAGCCGGGGATCGCTCCGGTGGCAGTACACCACCCCTACCCTGACGCAAAATTGCAATATTCCCGCCGGGGTGGAGGTGGACAGCGCCGGAAATGTCTATTTCCTGGAAAACGTGGATCCATACAACGGCGATGAATTCAACATCTATTCCCTGAACCCCGGAGGCGGCCTGCGCTGGAGCAAAAACAAACAGAACAGCGCGTTAAAGAACCTGTTTGTGGACGAGGACGACACTCTCTACGTCACTATCACAGACTTGTCGAACAAGACCGAAAAGCTGACCCGGCTCAACCGGGAAAACGGCGAGGTGGAGAAGGAATTTGGCGTCTACGGGTGCGACCGCTTTATGCGCAGCAACGACGGCTACATTTACACCAACAAGTTCATCTTCAACGACAACCTGGAAGTGGTGGGCTATGCCGACCTGGAGGCGGTGGGCTACGCCGACGATTATTACCGCGACCTGCCCTACATGAGTTATTCCAAACTGGCCCTGTGCCCCGACGGTGCCCTGGTCAGGGTGGTGATATCGTCCGATAAAGCCGTGGCCTTGGAGAAGGTCACCCTGGTGGACAGCGCCGGCGCCGTGCCCTCGGCCGTTGAAGTGGGGGAAAGCGAGATCACACTGATCCAGGGGGGCACCCGGGACATATTCGCCAAGGTTAAGGACAGCCGGGGGTACCTCCTCCCCTTCCAGGCCCTGATCTACCAGACAGGCGACCCTGCTGTGGCCGCCGTGGACCAGGCCGGCAGGATCACCGCCGTGGGTGCGGGGGACACTGTCATCACCGTCAAGGTAAAGGATCACGAGAATGTTTCCGCCGCCGTATCCCTCCACGTACTGCCGCCGGGGGAAGTCACGGATATCTATTTTGTCCCCCAGCATGGCGGATCGCACGGCGGAGTTGACCTGGAGGAAAGGATAACCTCGGTCAACGGCGTGGTGTGGGAAGAGATGGTGGTCCAGCTGGTGGTGCGGGATCAGCACGGAAATGTGCTCCAGGGCCTGCCCGTCAAGTGGACCCTGTCGGACAGCTCGGTGGTGCAGATGTATAACTATGCCGGGGGCGCGATGGGCGGTGTTTCCAAGTCCATTGCGGTGCTGAACGGCCTCAAGGAGGGCACCGCCGTCCTGCAGGCGGAATTGGACGGCTACGTCGGATTCAGCGCCCAGTTGGCGGTGCAGATCGGGCCGGCCCCTTACGAGATCCTCTGGACCCTTCCCATAGAAGGGGACTGGGACGATAAAATCGCCTACCACACCCAGGCCGCCGACGGCACCCTGTTCATCGCCAACAAAAGGAAGCTCAAGGCCGTCAGCAGCGCCGGGGCCGTCCTGTGGGAACAGAATATCTCGGACAAATACGGCTTCATGCCGGCCATTCCGGTGGTGGACGACAGCAACGTTTATGTATACGATATCAGCGGCCTCAACCTTTCCCTGACGGCCCTGAACCGGCGGGACGGCAGCCTGCGCTGGAGCTTCGCCGGCGGCCTGGGCTCCGTGGAGCAGATCCGGGCCGGGGCCGGCGGTGTTTACCTGCTCTCCGACGGAGGCAAGCTGTACGGACTGGACCGGGATAGCGGCAGCCCGTTGTGGCAGTCTCCCCTGAGCCTGGGGGGCGGGGCTGTTACCCTGGGCCTGTCCGCCGGCGGGGAATTGTATTATGCCCGGGGAAGACAGGTTTTCCGGGTGCCGGGTGACGGCAGCGCCGGCCTGCTGTATACCGCTGAAGAGGGGGCGGCCCTGGTCATTGAGGAAATCACCGCCGCGGGCGATATCATCATGGAGAAATCCGCCGGCGGATCTTACAGCATTATTTCCGTGGGGCCGGAAGGGACGAAGAACTGGGAGAAGCCGGTGAAAACGGCGGTGGAACTGAGCAGCGCCGGCGGCGTTATCTATGCCGTCACCAGGGAGAAGTCAAATCCCACGGTCTACTTTATCAAAGAAGACGGCACGGTTCAGGCCGAGCGTGCGCTGACCACTCCCTCAACCACAGAAACAATACACAGCGATAGCCGCACCCGCCCCCTGGCCGGATCCGACGGCATTGTCTATATTCCCCTGAACTGTCTCTATGCCGTCAACGCCGCCGACGGCCGGCAGCTCTGGACCGCGGAATTCAAGGACGGCTTTTTCAAGCGGTCCCCCAAGAGCGCCACCCTGGATGAAAACAATGTGCTCTACCTGGCCTGCGATGATTACGGCTTCGTCGCCATCAAGAGCAAGGAGGCCGGGGTGGCCGATGAAAGCGGTTTTTACATCGACATCTCGGGCATAGGCAGCCTGAGGGGCAACACCTACCGGAACCTGACCTTCCGGGTCAAGAACAACAATAATACCGCCGGGGAGATCCGGGTGGTGGTGGCCCTGGAGGAGACCAGGGGGGGCAGCGTTCTGAGCTATGCCGCCGCCGCCGACCGGCTGGACGCCGGCGCGGTCAAGTCCTATAACTTCGGTGTGCATATTCCCGGCGCAGGCAATTTCCGGATCAGCATCAAGCTGCTGGACCAGTCCAATCAAGTGCTCACCGGAAAGATGCTGCCGGTGAGCTAGGAAAGGAGGCATACGGGTGAAAAGAATAAAATGCCTGGGACTTTTGCTGGCCGTCTTCATTTTCCTGGCCGGCGCGCTGCCGGCACCGGCGGAGGACATTCTCACCCTGGAGTGGGTGCGGAGCACCAAAAGCGAAGGCAAAGCCACCTGCCACAGTCCCATGGACCCTCTGACGGTGGACCGGGAGGGCAATGTCTACGTCTGCAACACCGACGGATATCTTTACGTGTACACCCCGGAAAAAAACCTGAAGTGGAAGGTGAATCTGGGCCAGTACTCCAGCAACGACTGGCACCTGATGGGATTGGGGCCGGTGCTGGACGGGGAGGGGAACTGCTACATCGCTTCCCGGAGCCGGAAGGTGTACAAAATCGACTCCGGCGGCAATGTGGTGCGGGAATTTCTAATGGCCGGAGAGGTGGCGGACGGCACCTCCCCGGTGCTTTCCGCCGACGGCGGCACCCTCTATGTGGTGACCAGGAGCAGGATCCTCTACGCCCTAAACTCCTCCGACCTGTCCAAAAAATGGCAGGTGCAAATAAAGGGAGGCGGGAATGCCATATCTCCGGTGATTTCCCCGGACGGCACGGTGGTGGTGGGCTCTAAACAGACCGTCACCGCTGTTACTCCCGGCGGCGAAATCAAATGGGAATATACCCTGCCGGGGGACAGGGAAAGGCAGCTCTACCAGTATTGGAGCCAGGGCCTGCCCAACAGGGAGAAAAGGATGCAGGTGGACGGCGCGGGCAATATCTATTTTCTGGCCATAGTCGACACCGACGGCGACGGCAATGTCGACCAGTACCGCAGTGAGCTGTTCTGCCTGAGATCCGACGGCACTGCCATCTCCTGGCAGAAACCGATCAATATCAATGTTTCTGAACCGGCCCTGTATGGGGATACCCTCTATTACTGCACGGCGGACAACAGGCTGCACGCCGTCAACACAGCCGACGGCGGAGACAAATGGGAGCTTTACGTCGATGCCGAGGGCACGAGCCTTAGCGATAGAGCCCCTGCCGTGTCCGCCGACGGGAAAATTTATTTCCATATGGGCACCGTTGTGGGAGTGGTCCGGGATGACGGCGGCACCGGGGTGCTGCTGGGCAAATGCCGGCTGCCCAACAGCAGTTCAAGCTTCGTTGGCAACAGTCCGGTATCCCGGCTGGGCCCCCGTGGAGAATTCTATGTGGGATACGCGGATGTGAACTATAACTACTGGCTGGCCAAAATTGTGGATAATACTTTTGAACCCCGGCCTGCGGCAATCGAGATCAGCCCGGAGGAAAAAAATATCACCATGGCCGTGGGGGGATCGTACACCCCGGCCCTGACCCTGCGGGACACCAACGGTGTGGCCATGGATAAAGGCGGACTGGTTTTTACCAGCCAAAACCCGGCTGTAATAAGTGCCGCCGCCGGCGTGCTTACGGCCAGGCAGGCCGGCACCGCCGCGGTGACCGTTACCCACCCGGATAATGAAGATCTGACAGCGACCATCAATGTTACCGTCCTGGGCTCTTTAAGCGGCAGCCAACTGCGCATTGCCACCGTCCCCCTGGAGGTTTCCATCGGCCAGACCCTGCCGCTGCAGGCCGGTCTCCTGGCCGCCGACGGGAGCACCGCCATCAAGGGGGAGGCCCTGGAATGGAGCAGCTCCAACGCCGCCGTGGCCGAGGTAAGCGCCGACGGTCAGCTCAAGGGTATGCGCGCCGGCAGCGCCACCGTGAGGGTGCGTCTGACCAACCACCCGGAGATCGCCGCCTCAGCCACGGCCACCGTACGGGAGAATATTGTCCGGCGGGTTACTCTGGCGGAAATTAAGGATAAAATCAACCGCACCGTCAGTTACTATAAAAAAGGCGGAGCCCCGGGCACCGACTGGGCCGCCTTTGCCCTGAACGCCGTGGGCGAGGATCTGAATACCTATGTAACAAATGGCGGCACCTACCTGGACAACCTGGAGGCCAGGGTTAAGGAGCCCGGTTATTTAGGCTTGATGACCGACTATGAGCGCACCGTCATCGGCGTGGTCTCCGCCGGTGGGGACCCGGCCAATTTCGCCGCCGATGTGAACGGCGAGAACGGGATGAACCTGCTGGAGAAGATATACAACTACCCCAGCCTGGGCCAGGGGATCAACGCCGCAGTCTTCGCCCTGGTGGCCCTGGATGCCGCCAACGCCGATATTCCGGCGAATGCGGTGCACAGCCGGGAATCCCTGATCAGCTTCATCCTGAACAACCGGGTCAAAGAGGGCTGGAGCTACGGCGGCAGCGAGCCCGATCCGGACATGACCGGCATGGCCCTCTACGCCCTTGCCCCATATCGGGACCGCCCGGCGGTGAAAGAAGCAGGGGAGGCGGCCATCCAGTGGCTCAGCGAGGCCCAGGACGAGGACGGCACCCTGAAGTCCTGGGGCACCAAAAACAGCGAGTCCATCTCCCAGGCCATCATGGGTGTCACCGCCTGGGGGGTGGATCCGCAGGGGCCCATGTTCACCAAGCAAAACGGCAACCTGGTCACCGGCCTTTTGGGCTTCTACTTTGAGGACAGCGGCATGTTCGGGCACCTGTACGGCACTCCCGACCCGGCCATGGCCACCGACCAGGGGCTGGAAGCCCTGGCGGCCCTGCAGCGCTATACGGAAAAGGGCTATTCCGATATTTTCTACAAGATCGCCTCCGTCAGCAGCGGCCCCCGGGAAATCACCGCCCTGGAGATCACCCCGGAGGGGCTGGAGATTCCCCCGGGCTGTCAGGTGCGGCTTCAGGCTTCGGATCAGTCCGGAAGATATGTGGAGAATGACCAGGTTAACTGGTCCAGCAGCAATTCCGCCGTGGCCTCCATCGACGGAACGGGCCTCCTCACCGCCCATGGACCGGGTAATGTGCAGGCGACGGCCACCCTGCAAGCTGACGGAACCGTGCGGGATACGGTTTCCCTGGAGGTGTTCGGCCAGGACTTTGAAACAGCCAGGGTGCCTGATCCCGCCAACCCGTTCGGGGTTGACCGGACCGTGGCCCTGGAGGTAAAAAATGTTTCCGGAGAAAAAAAGACAGTGGTTATGATCATCACCCTGGTGAACAGAGATACCGGGAAAATGACGCACAGCTCATACGTCACCAGAGAAATTGCCCCCGGCGAGACGGCGGAACTGGCTGGAGGGGTGAATGCGCCTGAATCCGGCAGTTATCAGGTTAAGACAATGCTCTGGAACGGCTGGGACAAATTAAGGCCTCTGATGACTGCCGTCGAGCAATAAAATGGGAGAGGGCGGCAGGGCTTGCGGGAAAAACCGGCCCCCGCCCGCATTTCAAGACAGGAGGTTGGGCGATGAACTGCGTCAGGATGAAAATACTTCCATTGCTGCTGGCGCTTCTGCTGGTAATGAATATTTTGCCCTTTTCCGCTCCGGCGGCGGAGGGCATCACCTGCAATGTGGAAAAGGAAGGCACTAATGTTACCATCAGAGGAAACACCTTCCCCGGCTCCCTGGTGTCCCTGGTGGTCACCAGGAGCATAGACGGCAGCAGGAGCTATCTGGACCAGACCTCCACCGGCCAGGACGGATCATATTCCTTCAGTTTCGCCCTGGACGGCGGCGACTATCGGGCCACCGTGTCCTGCAACGGGCTGCACAGGCAGTGTGACATCAAAATCAAAACCAGCGACACCAAAACCGTGACGGTACGAGTAGAGGGAAAAACGGCCACCAGGCTGCCCCGGACCGAAGTCTCCATTCTGGCCGGGGAAACCACCCTCTTTGACGCCATCACAAGCGCCCTGGACAGCACCCGTGTTAAGTATGATGTGGCCAACGGGTTGATCCATGCCATAGCCGGCGAAGAGGGCTGGCAGTGGCTGATCAATAACCGGGGCGGCATGTACCTGCCCACCACCACCCTGTTTGGCGGGGAAGAGATCGTTCTGGTGGACGACCTGGTCTGGAACCCCACCATCACCAGACTGACGGTTTCTCCGGCCGGCGTCAAGGCGGGTGAGACATTCACCGTCACCTTGGAAAAGCTGAGCGGCGATTACTCTGCACCGGCTACAGGCCAGCCGGTGCTGTTCAACGGCGAAGCCAGGATCACCGACGGCTCGGGCCGGGTCACCTTCACCCCCGGCAACAAGGGGATTTTCAGCGTGACCTGCGAGCCCGTCGATCCCAGCCTGATCCGCCCGGTGCCGGTACTGGTGAACGTGACGGGCAGCGGCGGCACCACTGCCGGATCGAAACCCGCGGGCGGGGACATCTCCGTAAGAATGCGTATTGAAGGCTACCGGGGCACTGTTATGGACGGATACGTCACCTTCAAGCCTGAAGACTATAAAGGCGGCGACGGGAAATACCGCTTCACCGGCCCGGACGGAGTGGAATACGTAAACGACCGCGCCACCGTTCTGCTGGCCACCGTGGTGGCCTGGAACCAGAACGGCATTAGGGATAACAGGGTCACCCACAATGACAACTATGTGGCCCGGATGGCCGGGGAAGAAGAATTCGACTTCAGAGGCAAGCACATCACCAGCGGCTGGTTGGTCCGGGTAAACAACAATCTGATCAACCAGGGCGTGGGCGTATGGCCTGTGAAAGACGGGGACAGAATCGAATGGTATTACGGCGACGTCAACTCCTATTTCGGCACCATGGAAGTATCCCCCACCAGCCTCAATGCCGGTGATAGCATAAAAGTCAAAGTTTTCGGCCAGAGCAACGGCGGCATGAGCATGAGCAACACCGGGAGAAAGGAGCCCATGGAGGGAGCCGCCGTATATGTGGGAACTCAGGAATACACCACAGGCTCCAACGGCGAGGCGGAAATAACCATGAACAACCCCGGCACCTATGAAATATACGCGGTCAAGCTGGACAAGGACTCCTCCAGCGGGGGCCATTATTTCCCCCTGATGTCCAGGACGGAAAAGGTGATAGTAACCGTAAGCGGCAAAGCCGTGACTGAAGTTCCCGTGCCTGAAAATCCCTCGGATGCCGCCGGGGTGATCAAAAAAGTGCTGGAAACCGGCTCCCCCGCCGAAACACTGGTGGCCGAAGCCGTAAAGGCCGCCGCCAGAAGCCTGGCCAACGGCCTGAAAAAGGTCAAAACGGCCGGTGACGCCAACAAGCTGTTCAATGACACCGCCGCAGTGACCGCGCTCCTCGGCAGCGCCGCGGACCGCATAAACAGCGGTGATCCAGCCCTGACCTTTGCCGGGGCCTGCGCAGAAATAGCCGGCGTGCTGGCCGGGCTGGCCCCGCAGGTCAGCGGCGGGGACGGCAAAAAGACCCTGGAGGAAGCGGCTGCTCAGACCATTGACAGCGTGGCGAAAGTGATGGCTGTCATCGCCGACAGGGGCAAATTGCAGGAAACCGCCCACAATCTGCTGGACTCGGTGGCAAAGACGCTGGCGTTCCTGGAAAGAGAACAGGCCCGGACATTGGGGGAAAGAGCGTTGAACATGGCCCGGCAGGCGGTCCGGAGGATGGTGAGAGAAACCCTTGCCGGGGAAACCGAAGGAGACCTGTTAAGGGCGGTTATCAGCCCGGACCTGGCCGGGGAACTGGCCGGAAACGCCGTCCGGGTCGTGGCCGAACTGGAACAGAAGCTGGCCAGGATGGGCATAGGGGAGGACCTGCAAAAAGACAGGCGGGCAATAATTGATGTTCCTCCCCGGGGAGAGAAAGCGGTGGAAATCACCCTTTCCGCCGGGACATTGGAGACCGTTGCCTCCAGCGGGACCGTCCTGGTGGTCAACACCTCCGCGGCATCCTTTGCCATAACGCCGGATGCCTTCGGACCGGGGGCGAGGGGCAGGGACCTGGTTTTAAGAGCCGCCAGGGTTGGCGCCGGCGACATGAGCGGGACGGAAATACCCCCGGGCAGCGCGGTGGTGGACCTGGAGGCCATGGCGGGGGACCAAAGAATAGACAGCTTCAGCAGCCCGATGGAAGTAGGCATACCCTACCCAGGAACCCCGCAGAACCCGGCGGCGGCAGCCGTGTTTCTATTAAGGGGCGGCGGCGGGCTGGAGCCCGCGGGCGGCGTCTATGACCCGGCCACCGGGATGGTGAAATTCCTGGCGGATCGCTTAGGCAAATACCTGGCCAGGGAATCGGTCAAACAATTCAGTGACCTGGCCGGCCACCCCTGGGCCGTAGAAGCGGTGGAAGTCCTGGCGGGCAAGGGTATCATCAACGGCAAGGGAGAGAACTATTTTGATCCCGGCGCGAACATCACCCGGGCGGAATTCGCTGTCCTGGCGGCCAGGATGCTGAAGTGCGGGACGCCGGAAGGGGCAGACCTGCCCTTCAAAGACGTGGACGAAGGCGCCTGGTACCGCCGGGCGGTGGCGGCGGCCCATGCCGGAGGCCTGGTAAGCGGAGTCGCCCCGGACCGGTTCGAACCCGAAGGAAACATCACCCGGCAGGAAATGGCCGTCATCATAGCCAGAGTGCTGCTGAAAAAGGGATATAAAAACGGAAAATCCGAAGACCTGGCGGCCTTCCGGGACCGGACGGAGATGGCGTCCTGGGCGGAAGGACCGGCGGCCCTGGCGGTGCGGGAAGGCATCATATCCGGGGTGGGCGGCGGCAGGTTCGCCCCCAGGGACAGGGCCACCCGGGCCGAGGCCGCAGTGATGCTGCACAAGCTGTACGGCCTGATGCTGCGGTAGGGAAAAGCCGGTCAGTCCGGGTTAAATGTCCGGACCCGGAATTCATCCGTTCCGGGGACGGCTGTAACCGCAATGCCCATGCCGGAAACCGCAGGGGTAAAACCACGGCGGCCCTGGTGACGGAAATGTTGGAGAAAAGGCACTGCTGCCAAAAGGGAGTACCCGCCCGGGACGGCATTGCGCGATGATAATTGCGCGGCAATATCATAATAAAATAACTGGACAAACCAACCGAAACGGTGTTAAAATGAAAATAACCGAATAGCCTGTCCAGGTTTCCCCGGCCTTTGCCGGGGATGAAAAGGGAACCGGGTGCAAATCCCGGACGGTCCGGCCACTGTGAGTGGGGAGCGTCCCCCGTTGATGCCACTGGGTCTGTAATGTCAAGGCCCGGGAAGGCGGGAGAGACGCCGGGATCCATGAGTCAGGAGACCTGCCTGGGCAGAGAGTAGAGTGTCGCCTTCCGTGGAAAGGCCAGGTGCTTGCAGGGCAAAGTGTGCAAAGGTGTGCCGCCTTTGAAGGGCCCGGCTTTCGTGGAAGAGCCGGGCCTTTCCGATTTTTAAACCCAAACTCCATACTTCATTGCATTGCCCGGCGGGCGGGCGGCCCGCCGGGAGACACTTTTAAAAGCACGGTGCCTGTCCCGGAGAGCCTCCGGGGCTTGTTCGCACTTATTCTGCATACTTTTTTCGGGGGGAGAAGGATTTTTATGCCGGGCAGAGAACAGTATATATACACATGAAATGGCCGAAGCCATTTCCTCTTGACGGCAAAAAAAGGCAATAACCCATAACGCGGCCATGAAGGCTATTCTTCCGCGACTGGAAGAATGTGCTTTCATGGTTTTTGTTATTTAAGCCTTTTTGCAATTTCATCCGGGCGTAAATTCAGGCACAGCCATGGAGGCCTGGCGTCCTGCCGCAGCGGGAGAGGGTTTTCATGGTTTTTTGTTCTGCGGGAAGTGACGGCCATCAAACGGTACCTGCTAAAACGGCTATTCTATCTTCTTCCGGTGATGCTGGGGGTTTCCGTCATTACCTTCGGGCTGGTCAACCTGGCCCCCGGAGACCCGGCCGAAATCATCCTGCGCACGGGCGGGGCCGATCCAAGCCGGGAGGCCGTTCTTGCCCTCCGGGAGGATCTGGGCCTGAACGACCCGGTCCATATACAGTACGGCCGGTGGCTGCGGGGCGTATTCCGTCTGGACTTGGGCAACTCCTTTTGCACCGGCAGGCCGGTGGCCGGGGAGATTCTGACCCGCCTTCCGGCCACCCTTGAGCTGACCGTGGCGGCATTGTGCTTCATGCTGTTTCTTTCCGTACCTGCGGGGATTCTCGCCGCCCTGTACCGCCACACCGCGGCCGACCACCTGAGCCGGATTTGCGCCCTGATCGGCGCCTCACTGCCCGGTTTCTGGCTGGGACTCGTGCTGATTTACTGTTTCTCCGTGAAATTGGGGCTGTTGCCGGTGATGGGCCGGGGGGGCTGGAGACACCTGGTGCTTCCGGCGGCGACCCTGGGTTTGGGGATGGCCGCCGTCTACGCCCGCCTGCTGCGGGCAAGCATGCTGGACGTCTTGAGCCGGGATTACATCAAGGTGGCCAGGGCCAAGGGTTTAAAAGAAAAGTGGGTGATTGGGAGGCACGCCCTGAAAAATGCCCTGCTTCCGGTGGTGACCCTGCTCGGCATGAGCTTCGGCCACCTGCTGGGCGGGGCGGTAATCGTGGAAACCATTTTCGCCTGGCCGGGGGTGGGGAAATTCGCGGTGGAGGCCATTTTCAACAGGGACTACCCGGTGATTCAGGGCTATGCCCTCTTCATGTCGCTGGTGTTTGTGCTGGCCAATCTGCTGGTGGACATCTCCTATGTCTTTATTGACCCGCGCATCCGCCTGGGAAGGGGAAGACAGCCGTGAGCGACTGTTTGCAGCTCTTCAATCGGAAAAAAGTCTGCGATTGTCCGGACAGCGTATCAGAGACCGGCGAGGGCGTGATGGCTCCCGCCCTGAAAAGGCTGGCCAAAGACAAGCTGGCCCTGCTGGGTCTCGGCATCATCGCCGCCGCCGTCGCCGTGGGTGTATTCGCGCCGTACCTGGCCCCCAACGATCCGGAGAGGGTGGTGCTGGCCCAAAGGCTGGCCCCGTCCGGCGCGCAGTATCCCCTGGGCACGGACCACCTCGGCCGCTGCATCCTATCCCGCCTGATCTGCGGGACCCGGGTTTCACTGTCTGCCGCGGCGCTTGTTTTGACCACCATCATGCTGATCAGCATTCCAATCGGCGCTGTTTCGGGCTACGTGGGGGGATGGCTGGACAACCTCATCATGAGGATCGTCGATATCCTTCTCGCTTTTCCAGGCCTGGTCCTGGCCCTGGTTATCGCCGGCCTGCTGGGGCCGGGACTGATCAATGTGATGATTGCCCTGGCCTCCGTATGGTGGGTGGGGTACGCCCGGGTTGTCAGGGGTATGGTCCTGTCGGTGAAGGAAAGGGAGTACGTGCTGGCGGCCAGGGCCTGCGGGACATCCGGCTTCGGCATCGTTGCCCGCCACATCCTGCCCAACGCGCTGTCCCCGGTGATTGTCCTGGCCACTCTGGATATGGGCAAGCTGATCATTGCCATTTCGGGGCTTTCCTTTCTGGGGCTGGGCGCCCAGCCGCCACGGAACTCGGAGGCTCCGCCCGGACAGAAGGCGACGCAGTCCATGCACACCGTGCACTCGCTGGGGTGGCTGGAAAAGTCGCTGGGCTCGATGGCCCCCATGGGGCAGATCTGCGCGCAGAGGGTACACTCGCCGCAGTTCCAGTTGATGCACCGGCGCGCCTCGCTCACCGCCTGCTGCGGCGTCAGGGTCCGGCGCACCTCGGCAAAGCCTTTCACCCGCTCGGCAGCAGCAAGCAGCGCCGGAGCAGTCCGCTCCTTCTTGGCCGGCTGACGCGCCGACGGCAGCTCGCTGAACGGGATACGTCGCTTCTCAGGCTCTTGGACGACCGTGGCCTCGCCGCGCAGGTAGCACTCGATGGCTGCAGCCACCTTGCGCGCCGCGCCGACCGCCTCGGTGACGGTGGCTGGGCCGCTGGCGGCATCGCCAGCTGCAAAAATGCCGGGAACGGTCGTCACGCCGGCAGCATCGGTCTTGATGGTGCCGTTGCTCAAGACCTCGACGCCGCTGCCCTCCAGCCAGGTCGTGTCGGTGTACTGCCCGATGGCGGGGATGACGGTATCGACCGGCACGGTGAACTCGGAGCCGGGGACCGGCACCGGCCGCCGACGCCCGGAGCTATCGGGCTCGCCCAGCTCGAGGCGGATGCACTCCATGCCCACGACCCGGCCGTTCTCGCCGATGATGCGCGTGGGGGTTGCCAGGTACTGGATCTTGACCCCTTCTTCCTCGGCCTCCTCGATCTCCTCAGCCCGGGCGGGCATCTCCTGCCGCGAGCGCCGGTAGAAGATGGTGACCTCGGAGCCGAGGCGCAGGGCGCAGCGGGCGGCGTCGATGGCCACATCGCCGCCACCGATGACGGCGACCCTCGAGCCGATGGTGGCCTTGCCGGTGAGGTTCACATCCCGTAAAAAGTCCACGCCGTGCACCACGCCGGCAAGGTCCTCGCCGGGTACGTCCAGCTTGCGGCTCTTGTGGGCGCCGACCGCGATGAGCACGGTGTCGTAGGTCTTGCGCAGCTCGGCGAGCCGGGCGCCGTCAACCGCGACGCCGGTCTGGATCTCGACGCCCTGGCGGCGGATCTCGTTGATGTCCGCCTCGAGCACCTCACGCGGCAGGCGGTATCGGGGGATACCCGCCGCCAGCATGCCGCCTGGCACAGGAAGCTTCTCAAAGACCTGTACGGCATAGCCTGCGCGGCGCAGGTGGAAGGCGGCGGTCAGGCCGGCCGGACCCGCGCCGATGATGGCGACCTTCTTGTCCTTCGTGACCGGCACCGGGCGCAGCTTGCTGCCGCCGTGCTGGCGGACCCAGTCCCCGACAAAGCGCTCGACGGCGTTGATGCTCACCGCCTGGTCGCACTCGGCGCGATTACAGCCGGACTCGCAAGGGTGCGGGCAGACGTGCCCACAGACGGTAGTCAGCGGGTTCGTCTGGCGGATCAGGTCGGACGCCTGCCCGTACCGGCCTCGGGAGGCGAGGGCCAGAAAGCCGGTGACGTTCGTGCCGGCGGGGCAGTCCAGCCGACAGGGCTGTACCCCCTCCTTGCGCACAGCGCGCTTGAGCCAGGCCCAGCGGGAGAGCAGTCCGATCGTTGCGCCGAGCGGGCACAGGTACCGGCACCAGAAGCGCCGCTCGATCAGGTTGAGCACGAGCATGACGATAAAGACCGCGGCGATAGCCCAGGAGATGGCGGCAGCCTTGGGGGCCGGCGCCGTCCCCGTGATCGGCGGGATGAGGTACAGGCCCTTGAGCGCGGGCCCGATGACGGGCACCTTCGCCAGGGCCGGGTAGACCACGCCGGCGAGGCCGCGGATGATGGCCGTGATCGGGTCGAGGTACATGAAGGCCAGGCTGCCCAGGACCGCCATGACCAGGATGGTGAACAGAATGTAGTACTTGGCCTGTCGCAGCTTGAGGGGCACGCCCCGTCGGCCCCGGGGGCCGTACAGGTCAAGGATGGTGCCGGCGGGGCAGATCCAGCCGCACCAGACCCTGCCCACCACCAGTGTCACAGCCACCGTCAGCAGAATGGGCAGAAGGGTGAGAATCAGGCTGCGCGACGCGAGCGTCGCGCCGACCCCCAACAGGGGGTTAAGGCGGGAGAGAATGTTCAGCGGAAGGGCGAACCCATTCCCGCCCCGGGCCCGGGCCAGCAGGTACCCAAAGAGGACCAGGGCCACAAGCTGCACGAGCTGGCGGAGGCGCCGCCACAGTGTACCACTCACGAGAACCAACCTCCTCCGATGCAATCAGCTACGTCCTACCTAATCCAATCCCGCTGGAGATGCTGCGCCCAGGGGCACGCTGCCACGCAGTTGGCGCAGTCGATTCCATTGGCGCGCCAGAAGAGATAGCACTGTTCAACGTTGACCGGCCATCGCAGGATGCCGGTGCGGTTGGAGATCGACGTCGGCTCGGCGGTGCGGTCGCCCCACTGGATCGCCTGCGCCGGGCAGGAGTGGGCGCACATGAGGCAGCGCTTGCAGTACTGCTGCAGGCCAAAGTCGATCGGCTTGTCGGGCACAAGCGGCAGGTTGGTCAGCACCTTGCAGATGCGCTGCCGGGGCCCGAACTGCGGCGTGATGAGCAGGCCGTTCCGCCCCAGCTCTCCGAGCCCGGCATCGATGGCTAACGGGATGTTCTGGGTCGTGTCGTTGCCCGAGGGCACCGCCGGATAGCCAAGCATCCGAATGTACTTGGCGAGCGATGCCGCGATCTCGGCCATGCGCGAGTAGCCGAGCGTCGTCGCTGCGCTCCCCATAAAGCCCGGGGAGCCGTTCATGTGCTTCCAGTCCATCTCCACGGCGATGACGATGGCGTACTTGTAGGGTATCTCCAGCTTGCCGTAGGCCCCGGTCTCGCGTTCAAAGTAGTGCGAGTACACCCAACGCGGATCGATCTCGCAGATGCCGACGAGGGAGGCACCGAAGAAGAACGCGGCCTCTTTGACCCGTGCCGTCATCTGCGCCGGGTCGTCTATGGGGATGCGGTTGGGGTTGACCGGGTCATCCCAGCTGTACAGGCCGTCTACGCCCATGAGGTGCCCCGAGAAGCCCGTGTACTTGGGGTGCAGGCTGCCGACCAGGTCATCGACAAAGATGGCGCCTGCCCGCAGCGCTGCGGCATCGAACGGCTCGGGCTCCTTGCGGCGCAGGGGCGGCGTGACGGCCGCCAGCCTGGCCTTGTACTCCTCGTCCCAGACCGTGCGGGAAAAGACGATGTTCTTCTGATCAAAGCGCTCGACCGGCCCGACGATAAAGCGGGCGTAGGTTGGCTCGTCGACCCTGCGGATGGTGGGCATCCTGCGGGCGTGGTACTCGAGGGCGTGGTTGCGCAGGTCCTCGGCGCGGGAGAAGGTCTGGCCGCACGCTTCGCAGAACCAGCCACTGCTCCGCCAGGCAGGCAACGGCTCGGGCGTGGCCGTTGGCTGCGGCCGCGGCGTAGGCTCCCGTGTCGGCACGACGGCCTCAGGATGGGCGGCCCGGGCATGGGCTTCCAGCTCCTCCCGCGTGCGGAACCGGAGTCCGCAGTAGAGGCACTCGTAGTTATAATCGGGATCCCACGGGAGCGTTGCGGTTGGCGTGGACCCGGCGAGCGCAGCCTGCGCGGGCGTGCCGGGTGTGCTCGGGGTCGTCGGCGTCTGCCGGGCGCAGGCGGCTGCCGCCTGTGCGGTGCCCAGTGAGAGGCCGAGCGCAGCCGCACGGCGAACAAAGGCACGCCGCGTGAGCGTCCCACCTGCCAGCTGTGCCTGCAGGTCCTTCATCAGCCTGATCATGTACAGTATCCTCCGTTTGCCGCTGTCGCCCGTGGCGGATGCAGGTCCGCGGGAGGGCGTCTGGGGGCAGGGTCGGGTGGCCGGATGGCCTGTCAGCTACCAGAGGGTGTGTCGGCCTGGTCTCGGCCTGCCCGGGGGCGCGGGGCCGGGATACGCACCCAGGGGTGTAGCAGACTGGCAAGCAGGGCCACGATGCCTCCCGCGCCGAGCAGATAGATGCCCCGGCCAAAGCTGGTGATCATCTCGACGACCGCAATGTCGATCTGCCCGAAGGCGTGGCCCTCCAGAGGAACGCCGTATCCCCGGGCCACATGCCCGATGCGCCGCAGGAAGGCGTACAGCACACCGGCAATGAGAAGGGCCACGAGTGCCGGGATGATGCGCCCCAGTTTGCCTCGGAGCGGGCTGGCCAGCAGGCACAGGACGACGCAGGCAACAAGCACCGGTACCATGATGGACATCTGGGCGGTACGGCGGTAACCGAGAAGCTCGGGGAGCTCGCCTGCGATGACGTACGGGTAGAGGATGGCACGGCCGCCACCGGACCCACTGGCAAAGGCGAGCGTCCACCATGGATACTTGAAGGAGGCGGTAATCAGGCCGGCGGCGATGAGCGAGAGGATATTGAACCTAGAGAGTACGCCCCTCATGTTGCTCCTTTCTAGCTCAAGAGCCGGGTGAACAGCCTGAGCAGCCTCCGGTGCCGCGCGAGCGCCGGGAAGCGGCGGCGTGCCCACTCCCTGGCTGCGAGGCGGGATATCAGCCGACGTGCCAGGCTGAACTTTTTGATGCGGGCCCCGGTCGGGCAGACGTACCAGTAGCGCGGTGCCACGACCGGCGGCCACCGGCCGCTCACGATCTTGATGACCTCGAGGGCGGCCAGCACCGATACCAGCCAGACGGTAACGCAGAGCTGGGCATGGGGGCGCCGGCCCTCACACCACTCCTCGAACCACTCCTCCTGCCATTCGCCTTCCGTCAGGTAGTACAGGGCCACACGACGCACCTCTGGGCTCTCTGTGAAGGCCTTCAGCTCCTCGTAGCCCAGCCCTAAGGGCATCGACATGCACTCGGCAGCCGAAGGGCTCGATGGCAGGAAGGTCGTCGTGCGGCCAAAGGCGCCGATGGGATAGGCCATTACGGCCGGCGTGCCGACCGAGCGGGCCACATCGATGGTCAGCATGCTCAGCGGCCAGTCGTCGGCAGCGCAGACGACGACGTCGAACCCGCGCACCACCTCGGCCGCCTCGCTCATCTCGAGCGCCCGCTCGAGGGCCGTGACCTCTGCAGCGGGATTGATGCGCAGGATGCTCTCCTTGGTGCACTGGGCCTTGCTTCGGCCCAGGGTGTCGCAGAAGCAGCTGATCTGGCGGTTGATGTTGGAGGGCTCATAGGCCTCAGGGTCCATGAGCGTGAGGTGCTCGACCCCGCTCCGTGCGAGGACCTGTGCCACGACACCGCCGACGCCCCCGCACCCGATGATGAGCACGCGGGCGGCACGGATGCGCGCCTGCTCGGAAGGGGTAAAGATACCCAGGTTACGCCAGAATGCCTCCTCATAGTGCATGGGGCGTCCATCCTCACTAGCCTGGTCTATAGTAGACGCGAGGCCCCGGGCGGGTCTCCCCGCCGGGGCCTCGCCCACAGGTAGATCGGTCCGTCTGCGGTTAGCGGAGCTTGGCCGCGATCGCCTCAGCGACGTCGTCGATGCCGAGCTCTTTGAGCTTTTCGGCGGTCGGGATGCCCTTGTCCTCGGTCCAGCCGCGCTTCTTCCAGTACTCGGGCAGGAGCTGGTCGAAGACCTTGGCCATGTCGCCGTCGTAGGCCATCTTGCCCTTGTGCGGGCCGGCCGGCAGCGGCTCCTTGAACCAACGCTTGGCCGGGAGCATCTCCGGGCAGTCCCATTCCTTCTTGGGATCCTTGATGCCCTGGCAGTACAGGTTGAAGAGCCGGCCAAGGGCATAGGCGCGCTCGCCCACCCGGCCGATCTCGGCCTCCTGAAAGTCCTCCCAGCCGGTAGCCGCCTTGATCATGTCCACCGTCTTCCCGGTCCAGTGGCCGGCCGAGAAGCTGCAGATCACGAGCGAGTTATTGAACGCCTGGACGTTCTCGGCAGCGATGGCGGCATCCGTGTCCCCCTTGTTGAAGGGTATCCGGCTGCCGCTGGTGTGCTCGGTCGGCCGGATGGCCACGAGGTAGGACATGGCGTTGCCGCACGCATTGGCGCGGACGCCGTGGGCGGGCTGGGCGTAGCGGTGGCACGTCATGGAGTAGTCCATGATCTCGGGGTTGCCCTTCTTCTGGGCAAAGTACTTGGCCGTCTCGTAGGTGCCGCGAGCCAGCACATCGCCGATGCCCTCGCGGGCAACGATCTTTTTGACGATGGCGTCGACGGCGTGCACATCGCCCCACTGGATGTCGATGCCGTCGAGGTCGGCGGGGGTGATCAGTTCGCGCTGGCGCAATTCCATCAGCAGCGCGAGCAGGGCCCCGCCCTCGATAAAGTCGATGCCATAGTCGTCGTGGATAAAGGTCGTGTACTGCGTCTTGGCCAGCGCCTCGGCGCGGTCAAAGTGCGTGCCGGTGAAGGGGTCATCCGGGGTGGCGCCGGGCATCTCGAGGTAGCCGAGGTTGCCGCCGACCATGCCCATGGCCTCCCAGTCCGGCATGTCGCTGATCGTGCGATCCATGAGAGGATCAGCGCTCGTCGTCTCGACCGGGTACAGGCAGTGCATGGCGCAGCCCGGGCAGGACTGCTTCCGTACAAAGCTGGCCACATCCATGAACGGACCGGAGAGGGCCATGACCGTGTGTGGATCGGCCCAGGCCTCCCACTGCCAGTTGCGGATGGGGAAGTCGCTGGACGCGTTCGAGTGGGCATAGCCGATGCGGGCGGTGCCATAGGAGCGCCACCCATAGTCGTTCTTCTCGGTCGACTGGATCGCCTGTGTCAGCTCGAGGAAGCGGGCCTTGTCGGCCAGGGGGTGCCCCTTGGTGCCGCGGATCACGATGCCCTTGAGGTTCTTGGAGCCAAAGATCGCCCCGGCAC
>JAILZP010000025.1 GCA_023512435.1 Peptococcaceae bacterium
TAATTTACACTCTCTCCACTCCGTCATAGCTCAATCCCCACTTTTGCCAGATTCTCTTTTATCCTTTCATCCAGCTTAGCGCTTTCCTCCATCTGGGCTTTCAGCTCCGCCGTCAGCGCTTTGACGCGCTCCTCAAAGTCGAAGTCGTCCTCCTCGTCCGGCAGGCCGACATACCGCCCCGGGGTCAGCACATAGTCAAGAGCGCGCACGCCGCCTTCCCCGTCAAGGCTTGCGGACTTGCAAAAGCCGGGAACGTCCTGATAGGAGCCGTCGTCTTTTTTCCAGTTGTGGTAGGTGTCGGCGATTTTGCGGATATCTTCCTCGGTAAGCTCGCGCGTCCTGCGGTTTATCAGCGTACCCATGTTCCGCGCGTCGATAAACAAAATCTTTTTTCGCCGCGGATGATTCGGGTTGTTTTCCTTCTCCCTCGACAAAAACCACAGGCAGGCGGGAATCTGGGTGTTTAAAAAAAGCTTGGTCGGCAGATTGACTATACAATCAACAAGCCCGGCTTCAATGAGGTTCTTGCGGATTTCCCCCTCGCCGTTTGTTTTGGATGAAAGGGAGCCTTTCGCCAGCACGAAACCGGCGGTGCCTTTCGGCGACAAATGATACAAAAAGTGCTGGATCCACGCATAGTTTGCGTTTGAAACGGGCGGCACGCCGTATTTCCAGCGCCCATCGGTGCGCAGCAGCTCTCCGCTCCAGTCGCTGTCGTTGAACGGCGGATTGGCAATCACGAAGTCGGCCTTCAGATCCGGGTGGGCGTCGTTTAAAAAAGAACCTTCATTGTTCCACAAAACGTTGCTGCTGTCTATGCCGCGTATGGCGAGGTTCATCTTGCAAAGCCGCCAGGTGGTCTGGTTGCTCTCCTGACCGTAAATGGAAACCACGCGCTCGAAAATCCTGGTTTTCCCATTTCTTTTTCCATTATAGTGGTTGCTGTGCGCCTCAACGAATTTCTCGCTTTGCACGAACATTCCGCCGCTGCCGCAGCAGGGGTCAAAAACCCTGCCCTCGTAAGGCTCGAGCATTTCCACCAGCAATTGAACGACGGAACGCGGCGTATAGAACTGCCCGCCCTTTTTGCCCTCGGCAAGCGCAAACTGCCCGAGGAAATATTCATATACGCGCCCGAGGATATCGTTTGATTTGGAAACGCTGTCTCCAAGTGCAATAGTACCAATTAAATCAATAAGGCCGCCGAGGGACTGCTTGTCCAGTTTCTCTTTTGCGTATTCCTTCGGCAAAACGCCTTTTAGAGAAGGGTTATCTTTTTCAATGGCTTCCATCGCGTCGTCTATGTCTTTGCCAATCGTCGGCAGCTTAGCGCGGCTTTGCAGGTAATCCCAGCGCGCCTGCGGCGGTACGTAAAACACGTTTTCCGCGCGGTATTCGTAGGGGTCGTCAGGGTTTGCCCCTTCATACTCGCCCTTGCCCTCTTTGAGTTTATTGTATAATTCATAAAAACTGTCGGATATGTATTTTAAAAATATAAGCCCCAAAACAACATGCTTATATTCCGCGGCATCCATGTTCTTGCGGAGCTTATCGGCAGAATTCCAGAGCACCTGCTCAATTGATTCCGATGTGGCAGTTTTCTTTGCTTTTGCCATGCTATTTTTCTCCTCTATTTTTTATCTGTTTTTATTCGCAAATCAGCGGGTTTCTCCGCATCCTTCGGTATTAAACCCGGCTTGCAGCCGGGAGAGCTTTTTTAGCTTATATCAATTTGGCATAATCCCTTGCCCCGAAGAAAAAGCGCAAAACAATTACCGTTTTGCCGATCTCATCCACTTTATAGACAAGGATATGGTTTTTTATGACGGCCTTGCGGTACCCCTCTTTTTCCAACCGGCTGTCGCCGCATTTGGAATACATCATCGGATTGCTTTTCAGGTATCCGTAACACCTGTCAATCTCGTCGAGAAAGTCCGGTGCCGCCGCCGGATTCGCCAATTGGACGGCAATGTGCGATACAATATTGTCCAAATCCTGATGGGCAAGTTCCGTGACAATCAGCTTATACATTGTATTTTTCTCTTATGCCCTTCAAAGACCCGTCCGCATCGAGAGTTTTTCCTTCCTTCAACTGCTCCTCGGCGGCGCTCAGCTTGCGGTATGCGTCGGACATGAACATCTTTTCCTCATACATTTTCATGCTCATGATGACCATATCACCGTATCCGTTTTTTGTTATAAAAATAGGCTCATCCGATTCATGGCACATCTGCGAAATCTCGCTCGTTTTTTTTAAATCGCGAATTGGAATGATTTTCGGCATAATATCCGGCTCCTTTCTGCGGCTTTATTATACCATAATTATGCCACAATATTGCCGTTTATCGTCAATCGTTCCGCTTCCATGCGACAGAGATGTCCCTATGGTGGGCTATGCTGTCCTCCAATGTCAGGGATCAAGCCCTGCGTAGCAGGTTCTGCCGCTGTGGAAATCCACTGGCGTAAGAAAAAATGCCTGAACAGCATTTCTTCGGCGGGGTTCTGCTTTGCGGGCGCCGCACACCACAGGGTAAAACGCCGGGTCATATTTTTCCTTCCTCAAGTATTCCGGCGCCTTGCTGTGTCACCAGTCTTTCCCTCAGCCTGGTGTGGCGCTCCTGGGGCTTGTTGTTCCGTATGGCGATGGCCAGGGCCTTTTTGCTGCCCACCAGGACCACCAGCCTCTTTCCCCGGGTGATCCCGGTGTAGATGAGGTTCCTCTGGAGGAGCACGTAGTGCTGGGTCAATACGGGGATAATCACCGCCGGGTATTCGCTGCCCTGGGACTTGTGGATGGATACGGCGTAGGCCGGCGCCAGTTCGTCCAGCTCCGGAAAGTCGTAGGACACCTCCCGGCCGTCGAACTCGACCCGGACCTCCTGTTCCTCCCGGTCGATGAAGGTTATCCGGCCGATATCCCCGTTGTAGACGTCCTTCTCGTAGTTGTTCACCACCTGCATGACCTTGTCCTTTACCTTGAAGGTTCTGTATCCCCGGCTTACGCCGTCCCCGCCCGGGTTCAGCGCCTCCTGCAGCCGGCTGTTGAGGTTGGCCACCCCCGCTTCGCCCCGGTGCATGGGGGTCAAAACCTGGATCCCGTCCACCGGGTGAAAGCCGAAATGCCTGGGAATGCGTTCCGTGCAGAGGGCCAGTATTTTGTTCACGGCCTTTTCCGGGTCTTCTTCCTCGATAAAGTAGAAATCTTCCGGTCCGCCGTCACGGGGCGGGCTGAGATCGGGAAACTCCCCCCGGATTATGCGGTGGGCGTTGCTGACGATCCGGCTCTCAACGGCCTGCCGGAATATTTCGGTCAGGGTGACCACCCGGAACCTGCCGGATTCGATAATATCCTTAAGGACGCTGCCCGGCCCCACCGAAGGCAGCTGGTTGACGTCCCCCACCAGGATCAGGGTGGCGTGTTCTGGTATAGCCTTCACCAGATGATACATCAGTATGGTGTCAATCATGGAGGCCTCGTCCACGATGACCGCGTCCGCTTCCAGCGGGTATTCCCGGTTTCTCTGGAAGCCGCCGGCCTGGTAGCTGAATTCCAGCAGCCTGTGGATGGTCCTGGCCTCATGGCCGGCGGCCTCCTGCATCCGCTTGGCCGCCCGCCCGGTGGGCGCCGCCAGGAGAACCCTCAGTCCCAGGGCCTGATATATTTCGAGAATGGCCCTGATGATGGTGGTTTTCCCGGTCCCCGGGCCGCCGGTGATGACCAGCACCTTGTTTTCGAGGGCCAGGGCCACGGCTTCCTTTTGCTTTCCGGCAAGCCTGATCCCGAGTTTTCCCTCCGCCCGGGCCGCGGTTTTTTCCGCATCCACCGGACGCAGGCAGGAAGGCCCCTCCTTCAAAGACAGGAGCCCTCTGGCCAGGCCGGTTTCGGCCGTGTAAAACGGGGGCAGGTAAACCGCCTTGTGGTTGGGGCGGGGATCTTCCCCGGGCCGGTTGAGGTCTTCCAGGACAATGCGCCCGTCCGCGAAAAGCCCGGCCACGGCCTCTGCCACCACTTCCCTGTCCACCTTCAGCAGCTGGCTTGCCTTTTCCACCAGCAGGCCGTAGGGGCAGTAAACGTGCCCGCCGTTCATGAATTCATTCAGGGCGTAGATAACCCCTTCCCCGGCCCGCATCACCGAGCTGGGGTCGAAGCCCAGGTTCCGGGCAATCCTGTCGGCGGTGACAAAGCCGATGCCGTGAATGTCCGCCGCCAGCCGGTAGGGATTGTTTCTCACCGTTTCGATGGAAGCTCTGCCGTATTTTTTGAATATCTTGGCCGAATAGCCGGCGCTTACCCCGTGGCCCTGGAGGAAAACCATGATCTCCTTGATTTCCTTTTGTTCGGCCCAGGCCCCGGCGATGGTGGCAATCCTTTTGGGGCCGATTCCCTCCACCCGGGCAAGCTCACCGGGATTGTTCTCGATGACATCGATGGTGTCCAGCCCGAAAACCCTGACTATCCGCCTGGCCATGACCGGGCCGATGCCCTTGATCAGCCCGGACCCCAGGTACTTCTCAATGCCGTTCACCGTGGCCGGGACCACCGATTCATATTTCTCCACCTGGAACTGCTCTCCGAATTTTTTGCTGTACACCCACCGGCCCGTAAGCTTCAAGGATTCACCCGGGCTGACGCCGGCCAGGCTGCCCACAATGGTGGTCAGATCCTGCTTGCCCTTTTCCTTAAGCTTGGCCACGGTAAACTGGGTCTCTTCATTTTGGTAGCTTATTCTCTCCAGGAATCCGTAGATAGTATCCATCGGGCCGGCTCCTTGAAAATTTGGGAACTGAAAATACACATATATTCTACGGTTTGGCCGGCGCCTCCTCCCCTCCGGGGAGACGCCGGCCGCAAACATTCCGGGGTCTGGGTTCCGGGTTCCGCCGCCGCAGGGACGGTTTTTTTATTTTTTTAACTTGACAATACTTATAACAGGCTGGATTACAATAAAGAATTTGGGTAAATCTGATATTTATGTTATTATATCTTGTGTGGGGGGATATTTTAACGTCAGCCCCGCTTACTGCTTAAACGGGAGGAACGTATGGAAGGCACGAGGGTGCAGAAAACCCTGGTGGTGAGTATTCAGGGTTGGGAACTGGAAGTCTTTGAGGGCCCCCGCAAGGTGGAGGTGGACCTGCTGGGAGAGATGCTTGAATTCCGCGGCATCTGGCTCACCGAGCCGGAGCGGGGGATGGTCACCGTCCTCTGCTACCCGGACAAAGTTTTTTACCTTGAGGTTACCGAATCCGAAATCCCCGCGCAGAGGCCGGGCAGAAGAAACAAGGTCACCCCCCTGAGGAGAATAGACAACACCCCGCCGGGAGACGGCAACGGGGAATAATCAGCGTGAATTCTGCGGCCCACGCCTCCGGCGTGGGTTTAAGCTGTTGGAGTGAGCGGATTGGCCGGCAGCAAGGCCTTGACCAGGCAGACAATCATCCAGGGCGCCCTGATCCTGACCGTGGCCAGCATTTTAATCCGGGTCCTGGGGGCGGTTTACCGGGTCCCCCTGGGCAGGATCCTGGGCGACGAGGGCCTGGGCATATACGCGGTACCGAACCAGTTTTACCTGCTTTTCTTCACCATTTCCTCGGCGGGCATCCCGGTGGCGGTGGCCCGCCTGGTTTCGGAAAAAGTGTCCGCCGGGCTGTACAGGGACGCCTACAGGACCTTCACGGTCTCCCTGGCCGCCATGTTTTCGGTGGGGCTTTTCTTTACCCTGCTGCTTTTTTTCGGCGCCTCGCGGCTGGTGGAAAGCGGCCTGGTGGCCAACCCGGCCAGCTACTACGGACTGCTGGCGGTCTCCCCGGTTATTTTTTTCTCGGCGGTGACCGCCTCCTTCCGGGGGCTTTTCCAGGGGCTGCAGAACATGTCCCCGGTGGCCGTGTCCCAGGTGGCCGACCAGATCATGCTGGTGGCGGGCACCGTTTTGTTCAGCTACCTCCTGCTGCCCGGGGGGCTGGCCCTGGCGGCGGCCGGCGCCAATTTCGGGGCTGTGCCGGGAGCTGCGGCGGCCACCGGGATCATGGCCTATTATTATTTCAGGAACAGGGGCGCACTGATGGACATGGTGCGCCGGGACACCTCCGGGTACCGGGAGGAGGCCCTTTCCCTGCTGAAAAAAATACTGGCGGTGTCCATTCCCATTTCATTTGCCAGCGTGGCCATGGCCGTCACCGGGATCATCGACAACAAACTGATAATCGACCGCCTCCAGCTGGTGGGCTATTCCCGGCCGGAGGCCACCGCCCTTTACGGCCAGTTCAACCAGATGGCCATGTCTTTTGTCAATATCAGCATTGCCTTCGCCTTTTCCCTGGGCACCAGCCTGGTGCCCTCGGTGGCTGAAGCGCACGGGCCCGGCGGCAGGCGGCAGATCAGGCAGCAGGCCTCCACGGCCATCAGGCTTTCACTCCTCAGCACCCTGCCGGCCGCGGCCGGGCTGTACTTCCTGGCGCCCCAGCTGACGGACTTCATTTACGCCAACGCGGAGGCCGGCATTCCCCTGGCGGCCCTGGCGCCGGCCGTTGTTTTCTGGGGGGTCCACCTGGTCCTTTCCGGAATCATGCAGGGGCTGGGCCGGGCCGACATACCGGTGTACAACCTTCTGGCCGGCATAGCCTTTAAAATAGGCATCACCTACTTCCTGACCCCGACCTGGCTGGGCATCAGGGCGGCCGCCCTGGGAACGGTGGCCATGTTCGCGGTCTCATCCATTCTCAACATAATTTCGGTCAGGCGGATGACGGGGCTGGACGTCGATTTTGCGGCCTCGGTGGCGAGGCCCGCCCTGGCCTCCCTGCTGATGGGGCTGGCGGCGCGGGAGGTGTACCGGCTGAGCCTGCCCCTGATCAACCACGAATACCTGGCCACCACCGCCGCCCTGCTGGCCGGGGTGCTGGTTTTTCCGGTCCTGGCGGCGCTGACCGGGAGCATCCGGCCGGACGACCTGAAAAATATGCCCGGCATAGGCCCCCGGGCGGCCGGTCTCCTGCGCGCCTTTGAAGCCCTCCGGGACAGGATTTTGGGTAAAACCCGGGGCTAGGAACCGGGAACCGGGAATTTAATCAGCCGGCTCCGGCCCAGGTGACCAGCGGCAGGTCGAAGCGGTGGGCAAAGTCGGGGCTGACCGGCCTGACCCTGACCGTGTAGCCGATGGCCCCCTGCGGCAGGGTAAAGCTCCCCCGGTAGCGGTAGACCCCGTCCCCAACCTGGCCGACCAGGCTCATGGGCGTGGTCCTGATGTCGCGCAGGTCGTCCCTGTCCACCTTGCCGTACACTATTTCCACGCTGACATCGTGGTGCCAGACGGGGCCCAGCCGGACAACGGAGTCGATGACCATGCTCTCGCCGGCCTGCCTGACCGGCCCCGTTCCGTTGGAGACCTCGCTTACCCCCACCTGGTGCCAGTTGTTTCTCAAAAACTCCTTGAACGACTTCAGTTTCTCCGCCACGGCGAAGCTGTCCTCCCTGAAGCGCCGGCCCCTGCCGATGGCCGGGATGTAGAACTTTTCGGTGTATTCCCTGACCATGCGGTGTGTGCTGTACTGCAGTCCCACCGTTTTAATGGAATTTTTCATGTAAGCCACCCACCCGGCGGGGACTCCCCCTTCGCGGGCGAAAAAGACCGGCAGGATCTCGTTTTCCAGAACACTGTAAAGGGACAGGCTGTCATCCCGGTCCTGCAGGTCTTCGGCCGGATAGTCCCTTTCCCTGCCGATGGCAAACCCGTTCCGGCCGTTGTAGCATTCGGCCCACCAGCCGTCCAGCACGCTGAAATTAACCACCCCGTTCATGCCCGCCTTCATACCGCTGGTGCCGCTGGCTTCCTGGGGACGCCGGGGGTTGTTCAGCCAGACGTCGACACCCCGGACCAGGTGCCTGGCAACATTTATATCGTAGTCTTCCAGGAAGACGACCTTGCCCCTGAAGGGATCCAGGCCGGAAATATCATATACCCTTTTAATCATTTCCTGCCCAGGCCTGTCGGCCGGATGAGCCTTCCCGGCAAAAATCACCTGCACCGGCCGCAGGGGGTTGTTGACCAGGGAAGCCAGCCTGTCCAGGTCGCTGAACAGGAGGGCGGCCCTCTTGTATGTGGCGAACCTTCTGGCGAAGCCGATGATCAGGGCGCCGGGGTCGAGGTAGCCGTCAACCTCCTCCACCCTGGCCCTGGACTCAAAATTCCTCTTCCTCTGTTCCCTTAGGCGCTCCCTGGCAAAATCGATCAACTCTTTTTTCAGTTGCAGGTGGGCGGACCACAGCAGATCGTCCGGGATGGAATCCACCTTTTCCCACATGGCCGGGTCGTTCAGATTTTTATTCCAGCCGGGGCCGGCGTATTTTTGCATCAGGTCCTTAATCCGGGGAGACATCCAGGTCTCGGTGTGCACACCGTTGGTAACGTGGAAAATGGGCACCTCGTCTTCCCGGACGCACCCGTACAGCCTGTGGAACATCCGGCGGGAGACCCGGGCGTGCAGCCGGCTGACCCCGTTTTTAAAATCGGACAGGTTCAGGGCCAGGACAGTCATGTTGAAGGCCCGGCATTCCTCGTCGAACCCCAGGCGGATGAAATCTTCCCGGCTCATGCCCAGCTGGGGGTAGTAATGCCCGAAATAGCAGTCAACCATCTCCACGCTGAACAGGTCGTGCCCGGCGGGAACCGGTGTGTGGGTGGTGAACAGGGTGTTCGACCTGACCGCCTCAACGGCCACATCCGGCCTGACGCCCAGGGCCGCCTTTTCCCTGATCCGCTCCAGGCAGAGGAAGGCGGCGTGCCCTTCGTTGATGTGCCAGGCCCGGGGATAGATCCCCATGGCCCGGAGCGCCCTCACCCCTCCTATGCCCAGCACAATTTCCTGGGAAATCCGCACGTCCCTGCTTCCCCCATAGAGCTGGGCGGTAATGGCCCGGTCCTCCCTGCTGTTTCCGGGCAGGTCGGTATCCAGCAGGTAGAGGCTGACCCTGCCCACCCGGACCTGCCAGATCCTGATGCCGACACTCCTTCCCGGCAGTTCGACGGACACCCTCAGCTCCTCCCCGTCATCCCCGGCCACCGGTTTCATGGGCATTTCATAATAATTTTGAATGGGGTATTCGGCCTCCTGCCAGCCTTCCCTGTTCAGGCGCTGGGTAAAATAGCCCTGCCTGTACAAAAGGCCCACGGCCACCAGGGGAACGCCCAGGTCGCTGGAGGACTTGCAGTGATCCCCGGCCAACAGGCCCAGCCCCCCCGAATATATGGGGTTGGACTCGTGCAGCCCGAATTCGGCCGAAAAATAGGCCACCGCCTGATCCCTGTATTCCGGAAAACGGCGGACAAACCAGGTTTCATCCGTCATGCAGCGGTCGTAGCTGTCGGTCACCCGGTCATACAGCTTAAGGTACTCCGGGTCCGAGGCCGCTCTCTCCAGGGTTTCTGCCCCCACCCTGATCAGGAATTTGACCGGGTTGTGGTACACCTCCTCCCACAATCCCCCGTCAAGCCGGGAAAACAGCTCCTGGGCCGGGTCGTTCCAACTGAACCAGTAGTTATAGGCAATCTCTTTCAGTCTGGAAATCCGGCCGGGTATCTCCGGCGCGGCGGAAACGGTGTGAAACGGTATCATTGCCTCACCCAACTCAATTATTTTCAGCATAATTCTGTCAGGCCATTGGCTGTTAGCTGTTAGCTGTTAGTATAAAAGCCGGACCTTCAATGCCGTAATTTTAACCACAGAGGACACAGAGAAAAAACGATCTGTTAGATGTTAGCTTTCTTCAGCAATAACTATTGGCCTGCTGCCTGGAATGCCTATACTGTTCTGGGTTCTGAGATCTCATTTTTTATCTTTCCCAGGGAACGGAAATAAATGCACCGCTTCCGGCACTCACAACCCGGAATGAGCAAAAATCTTGGCAAATATCTGAATGTTGAGTTTGACAGGCCGGGGATTATTGCTATATTATCATTTTAATCAGTAAAATATCTGTGCGGGATTTAAATGACCAGTCAATCATTACAAGGAGATGATCTTCATGCGGGAAGCCGTAATTGTCGAAGCCGTGAGAACACCGGTGGGAAGGAGAAAGGGATCCCTTTCCAACACCCGCCCGGACGACCTGGCCGCCATGGTCATCGCAGAAGTGGTCAGGAGAGCCGGCATTGAACCGGATATAGTGGAAGACGTGATCATGGGATGTGTTTCCCAGGTGGGTGAGCAGTCAATGTGCGTGGGCCGCCAGGCGGTTCTGGCGGCGGGCTTTCCGACCCATATCCCGGCGGTGACCATCGACCGGCAGTGCGGGTCCAGCCAGCAGTCGGTGCATTTCGCGGCCCAGGCCATCATGGCCGGGGATATGGACGTGATCATCGCCGCCGGCGTGGAATGCATGACCAGGGTGCCCATGGGATCCTCAATCGGCAACGCCTCCTTCAACCCCAGGATAATCGAAAGGTACAGCATCATCTCCCAGGGTATTTCGGCCGAACTGATCGCCGAAAAGTGGGGCTTCACCAGGGAGGACCTGGACCAGTTTTCCCTGCAGAGCCACCGGAAGGCGGCGGCCGCCAGGGAAGCCGGGTATTTTAAAAAGCAGATCATGCCGGTGGAAGTCACCCTGCCCGACGGCAGCGCCGGCCTGTTCGAAGAGGACGAGGGAATAAGGCCCGCCACCTCCATGGAGGCCCTGGCCGGGCTGAAGCCGGCCTTCAAGCCCGACGGAAAGATCACCGCCGGCAACTCCAGCCAGATCAGCGACGGGGCGGCGGCGGTATTGATGATGTCCGAAGAAAAGGCCCTCCAACTGGGCCTGAGGCCCAGGGCCAGGATCGCGGCCAGGACAGTGATCGGCGACGACCCGGTGCTGATGCTGACCGGTCCCATCCCGGCCACCAGGATGGCCCTCAAAAAAGCCGGGCTGACCATCGCCGACATCGACGTTTACGAGGTCAACGAGGCCTTTGCCCCGGTGCCCCTGGCCTGGCTGCGCGACCTGGAGGCGGACCCGGCCAGACTCAACCCCCAGGGCGGCGCCATAGCCGTCGGCCACCCCCTGGGCGCCAGCGGGGCCAGGATCATGACCGACATGCTGCACTACCTGGAAAGAACCGGGAAGAGGTACGGCCTGCAGACCATGTGCGAGGGCTTCGGCATGGCCAACGCCACCATTATCGAGAGGGTGTAGAAACCCCTGGAATTCAGAATCCAGAATTCAGAATCCAGAATGAAAAAATCGGGAAGCGCCCTGCCGCGGGAGGGCGCCTTTGTTTTTTCCGGGTTGTGATCACCCCGGTCACGGTGCTATATTAAGTGTTAGGCGCTTTTGATCACACCCGGGTGAGGTTGGTATGAGGGAAACCCTGCTGGAAATCTACCGCCGGCTGGACGGGCACTTCGGCCCCAGGGGATGGTGGCCGGCCGAGACACCCTTCGAGGTCTGCGTGGGCGCCATCCTGACCCAGAACGTGGCCTGGAGGAATGTGGTCAAGGCCGTCGCCGCCCTCAAGGAGGAGGGGCTTCTGGGCGTTGACGCCATTTACCGGGCTCCCCGTGAAAAAATCGCCGGGCTGATCCGGCCCGCCCGCTACTACAACCAGAAGGCGGCCAGGCTGAAAGATTTCTGCTCCCTGGTGGTGGAACGCCACGGCGGGGACCTGGGTAAACTGTTCGCCCTTCCGTTGGCCGAACTGAGGCGGCAGTTGCTGGGCGTCCGGGGGATCGGGAAGGAAACGGCGGACAGCATCATCCTGTACGCGGCCCAAAAACCGGTATTCGTGGTGGATGCCTACACCGCCAGGATCTTCAGCCGCCTGGGAATCTTCCCGGCCCAATGGGGATACGACCGGATACAGGATTTCTTCACCCGGAACCTGCCCCGGGACACGGCCCTTTTCAACCAGTACCACGCCCTGATCGACGGCGCGGGCCATTATTACTGCTCCAACACACCCCGCTGCGGGGGGTGCCCCCTGGCGGAAATATGCAAAAGCAACGGAGGCCGTCATGAACAATTACGTCAAGCACCCCTTCATGGTCAATGACCTGGTGGTCTACCCCGAGTCCCGCGACCGGGCCAGGGTGATCGACACCGACTGCCGGTACGAGCTGGAAACCACCCCGGAATCGTGCACCTGCTGCACCTTCCGCTTCGGGTCGCTGCGCAGGCCGGGTTTCCAGTGCAGGCACATCAAGGCGCTGAAAAAGGTCCTTAACGGGGACGTAAAGCCGGACTACCTGCCATAGGCAGCCCGGCCCCAATCCCTCAGTTTTCATTTCCGTGACTTCTCATTCCGGATTCTGGCTTCTGTCTTCTGGATTCTGGATTCCGACAGAATAAGGCTTTCAGAATAAGGTGTTTTTAAAATAAGAATTCCCTCACCGCCGCCGGCATTTCCTCCCTTTCCACCACCCGGCCGTGCAGCACCGGCTTCTTGTCCAGGTCCCTGAGGTTCCGGGGAATGTCTGTGCCGCTGATCCGGGACAGTATTTCCAGGAGTTCAAACTCGCTCTTGCCGGCCGCCGCCCGGTCCCCCAGCAGGGCCCTGACCACGCTGCCGTTGAACTTGTACGGGCTGGCCGTGGACAGGATCACGGCCGGGGTGCGGTCGCCGGTCTGATTCCGGTACTTGTTGCAGACATTGATGCCCACCGCCGTGTGGGTGTCGGCCAGGTACCCGTTTTTTTCGAAGGTTTCCCTGATGGTGTCCAGGGTTTCGCGGTCGTCCGCGTAATCCGACCAGAACAGGCCCCGGATTTTTTCCAGCACGCCGCTTCCCACGTCATACCTGCCCTTTTCCCTCAGGTCCTCCATCCACGCCCCCACCGCCCCGGAGTCCCCGCCCGTGAGGTGGTACAAGAGCCTTTCCAGGTTGCTGGAGACGAGGATGTCCATGGAGGGGGAAATGGTCCGGCGGAACGGGCGCTTGCGGTCGTAAATCCCCGTCCTGATAAAGCCGGTGAGGACGTTGTTCTCATTGGCGGCGCAGATCAGCCTGTTCACCGGCAGGCCGGCCTCCCGGGCGTAATAGCCCGCCAGGATGTTGCCGAAGTTGCCCGTGGGCACCACGAAGTTCACCGGCTCCCCGTCTTTCAGCGCCCCTTTCCTCAGCAGGTCCAGGTAGGCGCTGAAGTAGTAGACTATCTGCGGCGCCAGCCGCCCCCAGTTGATGGAGTTGGCCGAGGAAAACTTGAATCCCCTCTCCTCCAGCTCCCTGTTCATGGCCCGGTCGGTGAAAATGGCCTTGACCCCGTTCTGGGTGTCGTCAAAATTGCCCCTGACCGCGGCCACCCCCACGTTGCGTCCCTCCTGGGTGACCATCTGCAGGCGCTGGACCTCGCTGACCCCCCGGTCCGGGAAAAACACCATGATCCTGGTTCCCGGCACGTCCCTGAAGCCCTCCAGGGCGGCCTTGCCGGTATCCCCGGAGGTGGCCACCAGGATCACAATCTCGGCTTTCTCCCCGGTTTTGGCCGCCGCCAGGGGCAAAAGCCGGGGCATCACCTGCAGGGCCATGTCTTTGAAGGCGCTGGTGGGCCCGTGCCACAGCTCCAGGATGTGGGTTCCTCCGGCCAGTTCCCGCACCGGGGCTGTCTCCGGATGGTCAAAATTCCTGGAACTGTACGCCTCCCGGACGCACCGCCCGATCTCGCCGGACGTAAAATCGGTCAGGTAAAGCGACAGTATTTCAGCGGCCCTGCCGCAGTAATCCATCTGCTTCATGGCTTCCAGCCGGCCGGGGTCCAACCGCGCCGGGGAAGAGGGCACGAAAAGGCCCCCGTCGGGCGCAATTCCCGCTTTTATGGCCCCGGCGGAACTGACGGCCTCTGATCCGCCCCTGGTACTGACGTAAAGCATTCTTCCACCCTCCGCCAAAATTCATTTTCCCAGTAAATTAATTCTACTCCCGGGGGGTGATCCCTTTAGCCGTTCGATAAAAAGCAAAACATGGAAAAAAAAGAGGCCGCCGGCTGGAAGCAATCCGGGGGCCCGGTGAAGGGAGTCCCGGCGGGGCAGGCCGCCGGTTTTCCGGTCAGCAGTATTCTTTAAAGAGCTGGGCGGCGATGATATTTTTCTGTATCTCCGAGGTGCCCTCGTATATCCTGGCAATCCGGGCGTCGCGGTAATACCTTTCAATGGGGAAATCCTTTATGTAACCGGCCCCACCGTACACCTGGACGGCCCTGTCCGCCACCCGGCAATAGGCCTCGGAACCGAAATACTTCAGCACCGCGGCTTCCTTTATGACATTCATCCCCTGGTCCACCATCCAGGCGATGCGGTAGGTCAGGGAGCGGGTGGCTTCTATATCCGTCTCCATGTCCGCCAGCATGTGCTGGACCGCCTGGAAGGATCCAATGGGCTTCCCGAACTGGATCCTTTCCTGGGAGTACCTGACACACAGTTCCAGCAATTTCTGCATGGAGCCCAGGTTCCTGGCCGCCAGCCCGGCCCGCCCGTTGGCCAGGATTTTCAGGGCGTTGACGTAACCCTGGCCTTCCTGTCCCAGCACGTTCTCCACCGGCACCTCGCAGTCTTCCATAATCAGTTCGGCAGTGTGCGAACCGCGGAGGCCCATCTTTTTCTCGACGGTGCCGATGCTGAAACCGGGAAAGCCCCTTTCCACGATAAAGGAGGTTATTCCCTTAACTCCCCTTGATCTGTCGGTTACGGCCATGACTGTGAATATGTCGGCCTCGGGGGCGTTGGTGATAAAAATTTTGGTGCCGTTCAGAATATACCTGTCACCCTTGCGGACGGCGGTGGTTTTAATGGAGGCCGCGTCGGATCCGGCGTCCGGCTCGGTGAGGGCGAAGGCGCCTATCCTGTCGCCGGAAGCCATGTCCGGCAGGTACTTGTTCTTCTGTTCCGGGGTGCCCATCTCCACTATGCCCACGCTCCCTATCCCCGTGTGGGCGCCGATGAGGGTGGTGAAGCCGTTGCAGGTCCGGCCGATTTGCTCGTAAATGAGACATTTGCCGACCATCCCGATTCCCGCTCCGCCGTACTCCTCGGGGATGCTGAGCCCGAACAGTCCCATCTCCTTGCTTTTTTTAATGATTTCATCCGGTATATGATCGTTTTCGTCGATCAGGTGGGCCACCGGGTCCACCTCATTGTCCACAAAATCCTTGACCGTCCTGGCCATCATAATAAGTTCCTCGTCAAAACTGAAATCCACTCCCCAAGACCTCCCTTTATTTTTTTGCCAAACAGTTTTGCGGCCCGGAGTCCGACCTCACCCGGAGACGCCGCCCAGGTCCCTGGTCATCCTCCCTGCCGCGTCCAGCACCGCGTCCCTGATGCCCTGCATGTTGGACTCATTCAGCAGGGCCGGGGTGCCTAGGCAGGCCGCCACCAGGACCACCTTCCCGCCCGAATCAAAAACCGGCGCCGCCAGGGCGCTGACTCCCTGGGTGTGCTCCTCGAAGCTGTAGGCGTAACCCAGCCGGCGGACCGCCTGCAGGTTTTTTTTAAATTCATCCAGGTTGGTAATGGTCCTGGAGGTAAACTGTTTTATCCCCGCCTCCGAGATAACGCGGCCTGCTTCCTCCTCGTCCATAAAAGCCAGGAAGCACTTGCCGAAGGAAGCCCCGGTAATTGGAAAATACTGGCCGACGGTGACATTTATGCGCACATCCACATCGGGTTCTTCCTTGGCCACGTACATGAGCCGGTTTTGCGGCGCCGGCCCCACCAGCACACAGGTAAGGCCGGTCTTCCTGCACAGGGCGGCAAGGTGGGGCCTGCACACGGCAAGCCGGTCGGAAAAATCGGCCGCCCGCGATCCCAGCACCACCAGGTACTCGCCGAGGCTGTATTTCCTGGTTTCCTCATCATAGTACACCAGGCCGTAATGGCGGAGGACCCGCAGTATCCGCAGGCAGGTGCTTTTGCTGATGGCCAGGGCCCGGGAGATTTCAGCCAGGGAGCTTTTCCGGTTTTTAAAGCGGCTTAGAAAATCCAGTATCTTAATGGCGTACTCCACCGACGGCACGGCTGATTTTTGGTCTTTGTCGTTCACGGCATCCTCTTTTACAACCGCAAGTTTTCAACCACGGCGGCTATGCCCAGGCCGCCCGCGATGCACAGGGCAGCCAGGCCGTAACGGGTGTTTGTCCTGGCCAGCTCATAAACCAGCTTGGTCATGAGAATGGCCCCGGTGGCCCCCAGCGGGTGTCCCAGGGCAATGGCCCCGCCGTTCGGGTTCACCTTATCCATGTCCAGGCCCAGTTCTTTTATGCAGGCCAGGGACTGGGCGGCGAAAGCCTCGTTCAGCTCGATCAGGCCGATGTCCTTCAACTCAAGGCCGGCGGCCTGCAAGGCCTTCCTGGTGGCTGGGACCGGGCCGATGCCCATTATTTCGGGCCTTACCCCGGCGGCGGCCTGGGATACCACCCGGGCCACCGGCTTTAATCCGTATTCCCGGGCCTTTTTCCCGCTCATCAGCACCAGGGCGGCGGCTCCGTCGTTGCGGCCGCTGGAATTGCCGGCGGTCACCGTGCCGTTTTGCTTGAAGGCCGGAGGCAGCTTGGACAGGCTTTCCAGGGTGGTTTTCCTGGGGTGCTCGTCGGTGTCGAAGATCGACTCACCCTTTTTTGACTTTATCGTCACCGGGACGATCTGTTCCTTGAAAAAGCCGGACTCAATGGCCCTCCAGGCTTTTTCCTGGCTGGCCAGGGCAAACTGGTCCTGTTCGGCCCGGGAAATCTTGTATAGTTCGGCCAGGTTTTCCGCCGTCAGGCCCATGTTGAACCGGCCGTAGATCTCCTCGGGCTGGGATTTGGGCTGGCTTTCGGTATTGGGGTCCAGTATTTCGCCGTTGCCTGCGCCGTACCCGAACCTCGCGTTTCTCAGGTAGTAAGGGGCGGTGCTCATGGACTCCACCCCGCCGGCGATGACCACGTCCGACAGGCCCAGCATGATCTGCTGGACGGCGTTGTTTACCGCCTGCAGGCCGGACCCGCACTGGCGGTGAACGGTATAGGCCGGGACCTCGACGGGTATCCCCGCCCTCAGGGCCGCCACCCTGGCCAGGTTGGGCGCGTCCGTGCTCTGCTTGGTCTGCCCCATGATTACCTCGCCCACTTCTTCCCCGGGAATCCCCGCCCGGCCGAGACATTCCTTTATAACCAGGGCGGCGAGGTGATCGGCGCCGATGTCCTTCAGCGATCCGCCGATTCTCCCCACCGCGGTGCGCACAGCCGAGACGATAACCGCATCTTCCAAAGGACTTACCCCCGATCTGTTTCATATATGGTACATTATTACATATATAAAATATTATATGAAACACTTATCATTGTAGTCAATATATAGTCGTAAAAAACAGTCAGCGATCCCTTATTTTCATGAAGAAAACTCGGGATCGCAAAACTGAGGGAGCCTATCAAAAAACATCGGGCATCACGCCCAAAGAATTTATGCTAAAGAATACGGGAACTTCCCCATACTTCCGGGTTCGCCAGGTATTGCGGCCTGCGGCCTTCCAGTACGTCCAGAATGCCCGAGGCCACGTCGGCGGCCATGTTGACCAAGGCCAGGTCGGTCATGGCGGCCATATGGGGGGTTAACAGGACGTTGTCCAGCCCGAACAGGGGAATGTCAGCGGCGGGAGGTTCCGTTTCAAAAACGTCCAGGGCCGCCCCGGCCAGCCTCCCATCCCTCAAGGCCATGTAAAGTGCCTCCTCATCGACAATTCCGCCCCTGGAAGTATTGATCAGGTAGCCGGTAGGCTTCATCAGGGACAACTCCCTTTCCCCGATCAGGTGGTGGGTCTCCTTAGTGTAGGGCACGTGCAGGGACACAAAGTCGGCCCCGGAGAGAGCAGCATCAAGGGTACGGCACCTTTCAACCCCGGCCGACGCAAAAACCTCTTCGGGCACCAGAGGGTCGTAGGCCTTCACCCTCATTTCCAGGCACCTGCCGGCTATTTCCGAGAGGCGGCGGGCTATCCTCCCCATCCCCACCAGACCCAGCACCTTGCCCTTCAGTTCCATGGTGGTATAGCCCATCTTCTGAACCAGCCCCGGCAGGGACCCGGCCCTGCAAAACTCGCCCCGTCTGAAGGCTTTTTCGGCCTTGTTAAAGTTACGGGCGCAGTGCATCATGGCCCAGAGGGCGTGTTCAGCCACGGCGTTGGTGTTGGCGCCGGGTGTGTGCACCACCGGAATGCCAAGACGCGTGGCCGACCGCAGATCGATGTTGTCCAGGCCGATGCCGTGGCGCCCTACCACCTTGAGCTTTTTGCCCGCTTCCAGCAAACCGGCCGTGACGGGGGAACTCCTTACCAGCAACGCGTCAGCATCCCCGATCAGAGGCAGCAGGTCGCCTTCCGCCGGGCTGGGCGCTGTCACCACCTGGGCCTTTTCCTGCAATAGTCCGATTCCCACAGGGGAGATTGATTCTGTCAATAAAACTTTGTACTTTTTCATGTATTACACCATTCCTTTATCTGAAGCAAATAAAGCAGACGTACAAGTTCTCCGTCTACAGGGGCACCCCTCTACAAAACCGGTACCGGACCCCGCACCCCGGATCCGGTACCGATCAGTTAACAATTCCTGTCACCGGCTGCTTGCCCAAGCCTTTACTATCTAACCACTTCTTTACACACCTTGTCGAATTCCTCGTACACTTTTTTACCCGGAAGGCCCTTTTTCTCCATTTCCTCAATCCAGATCTGGCTTAAATCTTTGATCGGTTCCTTCCATAACTTTTCCTCTTCGGGAGAAAGGCGATACAATTTCAAGCCTTTCTTCTCAAATTCCCCGGCCAGTTTGGCCGCTTCCCTGTCGTTCACCTCGCCGGCATGCATTGAAGTTTCCTCGCCGGCCTGCATAATGGCTTTTTTCACGTCTTCGGGCATCTTTTCCCAGGTTTTTTCATTGATGCACTCCACGATGGGGAAAGCTCCGAACCTTGCGCCCATGGTCGAATACTTGACCAGCTCGTTCAACTTGTATGAATTCATGGTGACATAATTCATGAAGAATCCTTCCACCACCCCGCGCTGGGTGGCCTCGTACACCTCGGTGGTGGGAATGACCACCGGAGTGACGCCGTAAGCCTGGGCTATTTTGTCATATATACCGCCGGGGGTTCTCAACTTGAGCCCTTTCAAGTCTTCCGGCTTTTTAACCTCTTTTTTCACCGTACAAACGTCGTACTGGGGCGTGGTAAACGCATAAACCGGCCTGACCCCGTACTTTTTAAACTCATCCATCAATACGCCGTTGGCCAGTTTCCAGTAAATCTTGCTTCCCTGGCTGGATGTGGTGTAGTTTGGCAGGGCCATGACGGTATTCAGCGGCAGCTGGCCGGCCAGGACGGTGGGGGCCATGTAGCCTATGTCAGCCACTCCCTGGCTGGTCAGGTTCAACAGGTCTTTCTGCTTGCCCAGCTGTTCGGCAGGATAGTATTCAATTTTCACCCTGCCCTGGGTCAGCTCTTCAACCCGATTTATGAAGAACTTGGCCACATCGGTGGCGTAAATATGGGTAACCGGATAAATATCAGCCATTTTCAACGTAATAACCTGCTGCTTTGTTGACTGCGCCGGGGTGTCCTTCTTGTCCCCGCAGCCGGTGACAATAAAGCTGAACATCAACAACAAAGCCAGTACTGCTAATGTTTTTTTCATTGCTAATCCCCCTCTTGTTTTTACCATTCATCCTATGTAAGACGGCAGCCGCTGTTTTTTAAGTCATAGTTCGCCTTACCCCCTCCCGTTTGCTGGAAGTATTCTTATTTCATCATTGATGGAAGCCAGGTGGCGATGGCCGGAAATGCCATGAGCAGCGCCAAGGTCAGGGTTTCAAACACCAGCATTACCCCGGTGCCGCTGAATACCTCATGTAAAGGAACTTTTACGGTGGCGCTGACAACATAGGCATTCATTCCTATCGGCGGGGTGACCAGCCCTATTTCAGCCAGTTTGGTAACGATGATGCCGAACCATATGGCGTCATAGCCAAGATTCATTACAAGGGGAAAGGTTAGCGGGAGCGTAAGCAGCAGGATAGCGATCTGGTCCATTATGCATCCAAGGACAAGGTAAAGGATGACCAGGCTTCCCATAATGGCCCAGGCCGGTATCTGGGAGGCCGCGATATAGCCGATCATATTCTGAGCCGCCTGGGTCAGGGTGAAGAAATAGCCGCAGACCATGGCGCCGATAATAATGGTGAAAATCATGGTGGTGATTTTTACCGTTGCCAGCGCGGCCTCGTATAACCCCCTGAGATCGACACGACGCATAAGCAGCGAAATCAGGGCGGCCCCGAATGCCCCCACGGCGGCGGCCTCCGTGGGGGTGGCAATTCCGGCGTACAACGACACGATCACTATGGATCCCAGGATTAAAAAGGCCCACAGGGGACGGAGCGACTCAAACTTCTCCCTCCATGAAAACGACCGGCCCACCGGCATTATACCCGGCCTGGCCTTGTTCCAGGTGATAATTCCGATGCTGTATATAAGGGTCGTAAGCAGGCCGGGAATAATCCCGGCAATGAGCAGCTTGCCAATGGACGTTTCTGTTACTATCCCGTAAATCACCAGGGGAATGCTGGGCGGAATCATTATGGCCAGAGTTCCCGCCACGGTTACAACGCCGGCGGATACCGGCATGGAATAGCCCGCCTTGCGCATTTCGGGGATGGCGATGGATGACATGCAGGCGGCCGATGCCGTACTGGACCCGGACATGGCCCCCATGCCTGCGGAGGCAATCACCGTGGCAATGGCCAGCCCGCCCGGAATCCGGCCCAGCCACTTTTCCGCAGCGGTGAATACCTCCCTTACAATATTGGCCCTGGACACTATTTCAGCCATGAATATAAACATGGGGACGGTACTCAAGGCGTAGTTGGCGGCGGTGCGGTAGGGAGCGTTGGACATGATGCTCAGTATGGCGTCCGGGCCGCCCTTTAAAAAGAGGCCCGCCACGCCGCTCACACCCATGGCGAAGCCAACGGGCATGCCAGCAAACATTAAAAAAAGGAGAAACAGTACTATCAGTGCCACTAACATTTATCCAAGACCTCCACTCCGGCAAATATGTCTTTAGTGGTCCTCCCATTTTATCCTGGACGGCCAGATGATTCCCTCGATGATCCGCAGGCACAGCAGCGCGGCCCCCAGGGCAACCATGAAATAAGCCGGGGCAAGCGGGTAGGCCAGGACGCTGCTGGAAAACTCCTTAAACTCGATGGCCCTTAATGTTGTCTTCCATCCCATTACCGCCACCAGCCCGAAAAAGCCAAGGCTCATCATGCCCAATAATACGTTCAGCGGACGCATCCAGGATGAAGGCAAAAACCTCAAAAATAAAGTTACCCTGACATGTCCCCCCTGCTTGTAAACGTAGCTGAGGGAAAGAAACACCAGGGCCACCATCAGGTAATCCTCGGTGATCTCAAAACAGCCCGTGATGGGCTTATCAAATAGCTTTCTGAAGGTTACGTCAAGGGTTATAAAAACAGCCATAACCACGACGCTGATCACGCTGGCCGTGGTGCAAATTTTTTCTATAAGGGAGACAATGTTCCCCAATGCCCCGAACTTGGCGTTTGACATAGAAAACCAGCCTTTCTCGAAAGATTTAATCAGTCAAACACTGCACCCGCATCTGAACGGCAACCACCCCCGGACACATTGTGTTTTCCATATTTCCCCCCGGCCAACACCTGGCAACATGCATTCCGCACAGCGGTACGTGTCCCGAAATATAAAGAAAAAAAATTTAGTCATATTTTATGGCCCGGTAGCTGTTTATTTCGGCCGCCCCCTCAAGCACCAGTTTTACATAGGTGTCCACTTCTGACTGGCGCTCCAGGGGCGCTGCTATGGAAAGGGACGACCTCACCCTTCCCTTTTCATCCCTAAGGGGAGCGCTGACAGAAATGACACCGGCGGTTTTTTCCCCCAGGCTGACAGCATAACCCCGCTGGCGAATCAATTTGATTTCATGCATCAGCAGTTCCCGGTTAATGACGGTATTGGGAGTATGGGGCACCAGTTCCGTTTCCTTAAAGTACTGATCCAGTTCCTCATCAGTAAAATAAGCCAGGATAACCTTTCCCGAGGCGCCCACGTAGAGAGGCGATTCCTCCCCCACGTAGGTCATCACCCGGACGGCATTCTTGCCCGGCAGGTAATCAACGCAAATCCTGCGGTTATTATGAAGGATGTATATATATACCGTCTCCAGGCAGGCATCCCGGATCCTTTTCAGGACAGGGGCAACCACCTGCTTGTCGGTAATCCTTTCGGAAACCGCATGGCCGTAGTAAAAAAACTTCATGCCAAGGGTGAACTTTTGCAAGGTGCTGTCCCTCTCCACAAAACCCGCCGCCTCGAGGGTTCCCAGCACCCGCGCCAAGGTGGTTTTTGGCAGGCCCAGGGCCTGGTGCAGGTACGCCAAGCTTTTCGGTTCTTTTTCCAGGCGCAGAACCTCAAGTATGTCAAGGGCCCTTCTTATAGCCCTGACTTCATCCCTAGAATTTTTCACCCATTACCTCCCGTTCGTACCACCTGACGGTACGAATACCATTACTATCAACAACTAAATATTATAACCGATTGAGGCAGGTGTCAATAAAGTTCTAACCTTTTGAAATATTAATTAATAATTAAACTGGGGGCGAAAAAAAATAGCAGGCAGCAAAAGCTGCCGGCTCCATATAAAATCCCCGGTTGGTGGTGTTTGATTTATCTTTTGGCGTGTTTCAGGGTCAGTTCCACGAACTCGTCCAGGCCGGACAGCCTTTCCCTGGCCCCGGCGCCCCCCAGGATCAGGTTGGCCGGGTCTGCGGCCCGCAAAGCTGCCAGTTCGGCCTCGGAGGGATCCGGGGCCACCTGCAGGTCGCCGGCGATTTTAAGGTCCCAGCCCACGCTCTGTCTGATCTCCTCCGCCTCCACCCCGGGGTAGATGGTGTGCAGGTACATCTCCCGGGTTTCCGGGTGAAAGCGGAACACCCCCTTGCTGGTCACCACGGCCACCGGGCCGCCGCCCAGCAGGCCGGCCCGCTCCCTGGCCCCCGGGGACCCGTCCAGGTAGCCCGGGGTGGTGATATAGTCCACCCTGGGCACGAAGCGGTGTTTTTCCAGGCGCATCATGATCACCACCCGGCCCACCGAGGACCCGATGTCGTTGCCTCCCCCGCTGCCCGGCAGCCGCACCTTGGGCCGGCGGTAGTCCCCTCCCCCGAATATGGCGGTGGTGTTCAGGTTGCCGTACCTGTCTATCTGGGCGCCCCCCAGCACTCCGATGTCGTAGTAGCCCCCCTGCAGGTCTCCGAACACGCGCCACTCGGAGGTGAGGCACAGGGCCCCGTCGGCCGCCGAGGAGTCTCCCACGTTGAAGTCCACCCTGAATTTCTCCGGCCCTATGGACCCCGACTCGTAAACTATGCTCAAATTTGGAGCGTGCAGCCGCTTGGCCAGGATGCCGGCCACCAGCGGAATGCCAATGCCCACGAAGGCCACTTCCCAGTCCCTGAATTCCTTGCAGGTGGTGATGGCCATCAGTTCCGAGGCAGTGTAGTTCTTGCCCTTGACAAACTCGGCCGATCCGTGCATTTCATCACCTCCGCCTAAACCCGGTTAAACTGCCTTTCCAGGTAGGTCAGGGACTTGAGCCTGTCCCATCCCACCCTGGAGCAGTATTCCAGGTGATCCCGGCAGCCGTAAACGTACCGGTCCAGCCATTTTAAAAACCCTTCCCGGGTCTTGGACATTTCGTGGTACTCCCCGCAGAACAGGACGTCATAGGCGTAATAGCCGTAGCATGACTGGGGGTAACAGCCGTAGGGCACGTGGACCACGGCGTCCACGCAGTAGAAGGGAATCAGGGTCAGGTTGCCCCCCCGGCGCACCTCTTCCGTGGGTATTATTTCCTCGCAGGTGATGATGGTGTGCTTGGCCGCCCTGGCCTTGTTCCCGTCGTTGCCGGTGAAGCCGAAGACCTGGGCGTTGCCCATGGCGTCGGCCCTCTGCACGTGGATCACGGCCACGTCGGGCCGGGCCGCCGGCACCAGCGCCACCGGGGTGCCGTTGTACGGGTCCTCCATGACCTTGATCCTGGAATTGTACTTTATTATATCCGACCCCAGCATGGACCGGGTGGCCATGAAGGGCAGGTTCAGGCCCCCCGCCAGAAAGCGCATGCTCACGGCGGCGTTGGACCAGTCCTCCAGGTCGATGGGCCTGGGAATCCCCTGCTCCACCGCCCGCCTGACGTTGTTGGCCAGGCCGATGGACCCGTAGCCCAGGTAGGCCCCCTCCCAGCGCCCGACACAGCCGGCTCCCACCAGCAGGTCCATGACGTCGGTCTTGCTGTCGTCGATAACCACCAGGTCCTTTATTCCCTGCCGGATGATCTCGTGCACCGCCGCCAGGCAGTCCCGGCCGATGAATCCGCCGAAGGTGATGCTGCATCCGTCCTTGATGTAGGTGCTGACGGCCTCCTGCAGGCTCATCAGCTTGTTGGCTTTGCCTCTGTCAGACAAAAACGTCCCCCTCCCCTGAAAATCCTTGCGGGCTGATGTTCTCTTCATTATGCCTGGAAAAAGGTTTTTACGAATGACTTTCCCTGACCGCTGACGGGGAAGCCGCCACCCTGGCGGACCGCCGCTTTTGCAGAAGGATGACCAGAACAAGGCAGCCGAAGCCAACGGCGTCGGTGATTATTCCCGGCTTGATCAGGCCCAGGGCCGCCACAAAGAGCAGAAGCTGCTCAGGGCGGGTGGCGTTGGTGATAAAGTACCTGGCCCCCGCCGCCCCCAGGCACACCACGCCGATGATGGCGGTAATCACGGCCCAGATTATGCCCAGGGGTGTGCCCTGCTGCACAAGCAGTTCCGGAGCGTAAACAAACATGAAGGGAACGATGAAAGCCGCGATGCCCAGGCGCACCGCCGTCCAGCCCACCTGGTTCGGGTTGGCCCCGGCAATCCCGGCCCCGGCGAAGGCGGCCAGGGCCACCGGCGGGGTGATGTTGGAGATGTTGCCGAAGTAGAAGGCAAATAGGTGGGCGGCGATGGGAATGACCCCGATCTTTATAAGGGCCGGGGCCGCCATGGTGGCCGCCACGATGTACACCGCCGTGGTGGGCATGCCCATGCCCAGGATGATGCAGGTAATGGCCGAGAGAACCAGTGTGAGCATCAGGCTTCCCCCGGACATGCCGATAATCACGTCCCCCAGCTTGATGCCGAAGCTGGTAAGCGAGGTCACCCCCACGATAAAGCCCACCACCCCGCAGGCGATGGCCACCGTGACCGCCCCCTTGGCCCCGGCATCCAGGGCCGCCAGCAGGCCCCGCCAGGACATGCGGGTGCTTTTGCGCAGCATGCTGGCCAGAATGGTGGCCACGATCCCGGCCACGGCCGAAAAGGTGGGAGTGTATCCGGCCACCAGGAAATAGACAATCACAATCAGGGGCAGGGCCAGGTGCCCCCGCTCCCGCATGACCTCCCTCACCCTGGGCAAATCTTCCCTGGGCAGGCCCTTAAGCCCGGTCTTGACCGCTTCCAGGTGCACGCCCACGTAGCAGGCCAGGTAGTACAGCAGGGCAGGGATAACGGCCGAGAGCATGATGGTGGCGTAAGGCACGTTCAATATTTCGGCCATGATGAAGGCGGCCGCGCCCATTACCGGCGGCATGATCTGCCCTCCGGTGGAGGCCACCGCCTCCACGGCCCCGGCGAAGTACGGGCGGTAGCCCACGCTTTTCATCAGGGGAATGGTGAAGGCCCCGGTGGTGGCCACGTTGGCCACCGCGCTGCCGTTGATGGTCCCCATCAGGCCGCTGGCGAAAACCGCCACCTTGGCCGGGCCGCCGGGGGAGTGGCCGGCCAGGGCCATGGAGATCCGGTTGATAAAGGCGGCCATCCCGCTTTCCCCCAGAAAGGCGCCGAAAAGGATAAACAGGAATATGTAGGTGGCCGAAACCCCGATGGCCACCCCGTAAATTCCCGAGGTGGAAAGGTACATCAGCTCGATGATGCGCTCGATGGTATACCCGGGATGCCCGAATGTGCCGGGCACGTAGTTGCCGAAATAGGCGTAGGCCAGAAAGACTATCCCCAGCACCGGCAGAAACGGCCCGATGCTCCGGCGGCCGGCCTCCAGGACCAGAAGCATGGTCAGCACGCCGAAGGCATAGTCGATGGTGTTGGCAAACCCGCCGCTGAAGGCAAAGGCGTCATAGCGGTACACGATGTACAGGCCGGTCAGGAAACTGGCCGCAGCCAGCACCAGGTCCGGCAGGGTGGGACGGTTCCTGGGCGCCTTGGCCCGGCCGGGATACATGAGAAAAATAAGGACCATGATCATGGCCAGGTGAATGGCCCGCATGTTGATGGCGGACATCACCCCGATGGTGGCCACCCAAACCTGGAACAGCGAAAGGCCGATAGCCACCGCCGAGGTGACCATCCCCCAGGCTGATCCCCGGGCGTACTTGCGGAAGGTGGATTCCTTGTCATACTTCTCCACTATCTTTTCGATCTCCGCTTCGCCGACCTGTCCCGCCGGGGCGACAACCGGCTGGTTCCTTTCTTCCGTCAATCCTGAAAACACCTCCTGCGCCCTTGCCGGGGCACTCTGAACATTTTGGCTTTAACCGGGAGATTGCCCCTCCGGAGGGGAATCCGCCCGCCAGGGCGGCTTCCCCTCCGGAGTCACGCTGTCCCGACTGTCGCGCTTAAGGCACCGTAAGGCCTATTTCCTTGAAGTACTTGGCCGCCCCCGGATGCACCGGCACCCCCATCAGCCCCTTGAGGGCGTTTTCCTTGGTGATGTCCTTGGCGGCGCTGTGGGCGTTGACCAGGTCCTTCTGGTTTTCAAAGATGGCCTTGGTCAGCTGGTAGATCAAATCCTCAGGCAGGTCGGCCCGGGTCACCAGCAGGTTGGCCTGGGCCACCGTCAGCACGTCCTCGGTCTGCCCCTTGTAGGTGTTGGCCTTGATCACCGTGGGATAGTACCAGGGCATCTCCTTGCAGATCTTGTCGACCATGTCCTTTTCCAGGGGCAGCAGCCTGACGCTGGTGGAGTTGCTCAGGTCCATGATGGCCGAGTTGGGCACGCCCGCCGAAATGAAGGCGCCGTCGCTCTGTCCGTTTTTGAGCAGCTCCACCGCCTCGGTGAAGCCCACAAAATCGGCTTTCATGTTTTTCTTGCCCATGTAATCTATACCGTACAGAGCGAAGATTTCCCGGCAGCTCACCTCGGTGCCGCTCCCGGCGGCCCCGGGCACAAAGCGCTTGCCCGCCAGGTCTTTAACCGACTTGACGTCGGACTTGGCCGGAACCACAATCTGGACCACATTGGGATAAAGCCCCGTCATCACCCGCAGGTCCTTGTTGGGCCGCCCCTGAAACTTGTCCTTACCCTCGTAAGCGTTGCCCGCCACCTGGTTCATGGTGAACCCGATGTCGGCTTCCTTCTTCTGGAGCAGGTTCATGTTCTGCACGCTGGCCTCGGTGGCCTGGGCGGTGGCCCTGACGCCGGGCACCTTGGCGTTCCACATCTGGGCCATGCCGTTGCCCAGGACGTAGTACACACCCGACGTGGTCCCGGTGGCCACGTTGAGGTCTTTCTGGGTCTGCGCCGCCGGCTTGCCCTGCTGCTGCCCGGCCTTGTCCCCGCCGCCGCAGCCCGCCGCCAGCGCAATCGCCGCAAAAACAGTGATCACCAACCATAAAAAGCCTTTCTTCCGCACGGTAAAATTCCTCCTTTTAACTGCGTATTAACTTTCTTCCCCAGGCCAGACAAATATCCCGCTTAAGAAACCACCACCTCCCGCAATAATATTCCTTCGCGTTAAAACTCATTTCTGAAACATGACGCCATTACCAATCTTCTAAAGTTTCTGAACCAATGCTGCAGAGATGCAGTGCCCATCCGGATCCGCATGTTCCCGCCGGTCTCTCCGGAAAACATCTCCCGCCGGGAACTTCATCCGGGCCGGCCTCGTTTCACCCCTCCCCAAAAATAAGGATCTTACCTGCTATACTGCAATTAAGGTGCCAGCACGGCACCAACAGGGATTGGCCTGTTTTACAGGAAACGCTGCCGGAAGGCAGGGCTCCCTGTGCTGCGAAACTGCAATATTTACTGCAATAATACAGCATTTACTGATCCGGGTTCCTCCCGGCCCGCATTCCCTTCAACTGATTTCTTTTTCTGATAATGGTGGACGGGTCCACCTTCAACACCTCGGCCGCCTTGTAGGAGCTGCCGTACACGGCCAGGGCCTTTTCGATCAGCTGGTTTTCCAGCTCCCGCACCGCTTCCCTGAGGGGCATGAGGTTTTGCACGGTGATTTTGGAGGCGGGCAGGCCGGCGGCCTTCTGCTGAAAGGCGTCCACGTAGCTCAAATCGATCTCTTTTCCGGGCACCACCACGAACAGGCGCTCCACCAGGTTTTCCAGCTCCCGCACGTTCCCCGGCCAGTGATAGCCCAGGAACCAGTTCAGCACTTCGGCCTTGAAGACTTTGGCGGCGCCGTACTTTTCCTGCAGGCGCTGGGAGAAATGGGCCACCAGGGGGATGATGTCCTCCGCCCTCTCCCGCAGGGGCGGAATATTGATCGGCACCACATTGAGGCGAAAGTAAAGGTCGCTGCGAAACCTTCCCTTTTCCACCTCGTGGGTGATGTTTTTGTTGGTGGCTGCGATGACGCGCACATCCACCCGCCTGGGCCTGGTCTCCCCCACCCTGGTAATCTCGGGTTCCTGGAGCACCCGCAGCAGCTTGGCCTGCAGGCCCAGGGGCAGCTCCACGATCTCGTCCAGGAGGATGCTTCCCTGGTGGGCCAGTTCAAAAAGACCGGGCTTCCCCTCCCGGGTGGCGCCGGTAAAGGCCCCGGGGGCGTAGCCGAAAAGCTCGGTTTCCAGCAGCGTTTCGGGGATGGCGGCACAGTTCACCTTGATGAAGGGCTTCTCCCGGCGGGGGCTTATTTCGTGGATGAAACGGGCCAGCACCTCCTTGCCCACGCCGGACTCGCCCAGCAGCAGCACCGTGGTGTTGAACTGGGCCACCCGGGAGGCGATTTCCACCACCTGGACCATGGCCGGAGACTTGGCCACCAGCTTTTCCTGGTTGCCCCGGGCCCGCTGGATGTTCAGCTCGGCGGCAAAGTGCTGGGCCAGGGCCCGCTGGTACTGGACTTCGTGGCGCAGGCGGTTCAGTTCGTTGAAGTCCCGGACGCTGACCACCACCCGGAAGACCTCGCCCCTTTCATTCAGCACCGGGCGGCCGGTGACCAGCAGGGTGTTTCCGGAAACCCCCTTCCGCTCCGTGCTGAAGGGTTTTTTATGATAGATGGCTTCCAGGGTCACCGACCTTTCAAAGAGGCCCTCGGCAATCAGCTGGTGCATGGATTTGCCCACCAGGCGGTCGGCGGTATACCCCGTGATTTGCTCGTAAGCCTTGTTGACCCGCAGCACCACCCCCTCCCCGTCGGTGACGAAAATGCCGTCGGAGGTGCTCTCGATGATGGCCTCCAGCTCACGGTTGAGGTGCTCCACCGTTTCCAACCGGCGGTAAAGGGCCTTCAGCTCTTCATGGACCGTTGACATGCCAATACCCCCCGAAACATCCTGGCTGCCAATTAAGAAATATTTAAACAATAGTTTACAGTTTATTTTTATTTTTTCTGCGCCGGGGCGGCAACACCTGCCCGGAACGGCGTTTTTTTTCGGCGGGCGCACTCTGTAAAGGAATTATGGAAATCGAGGAGAAATCATAACACAGGAAGGAGGGGCGATCAATGCTGGTGAGCAAGGTGATGACCAGGACGACGGCATCCCTCACCCCCGACCGGCCGGTTATCGAGGCCTGGCGGCTGATGAACGAGGTCAGGGTCAAAGGCATCCCCGTCCTGGACGAAGACGGCGGCATTCTGGGCATGATTACCAAGAACCACCTTCTGTCCGCCGGACCCGAGGTGATAAGGAATCCGGTCACCGTGGGCGAGATGATGGAAAGGGACGTGGCGGTGCTGTCCGAAAACTCGCCCCTGGTGGACGCCTGGGCCCTCCCCGGAACCGTCTTTCCGGTGGTCAACGAAAGAAACGAAATCACCGGGGTGCTGGATAAAAACCTGGTCGCCCCGGAACTGATCAACCTGGCCGGGGCCCTGCTGCAGCAGGGGGAAACCATCCTGGACTCGGCCCACAACGGCATCATCGCCATTGACCGGAACGGAATCATCACCATCTTCAACAGCGCCGCCGAGAAGATCACCAGGCGGCCCAAGACCCAGGCCCTTGGAAGGCACCTTTCGGAGGTGATCATCCCCCAGGGCCTGCTGGACGTGCTCAAAGAGGGAAAGAGCCAGAGGCAGTACAAATTCGTCATAAACTACTCCAGCGGCAGCCACACCTACCTGACCAACCGCAGCCCCATCATCGAAAACGGCGAAATTGTCGGGGCCGTGGCGGTGTTCCAGGACATCTCGGACATAGAGTTCATTTCCGAGGAACTGAACACCGTCAAGCAGCTGAACAACGAACTGGAGTGCATCATCCAGTCCTCCTACGACGGCATCCTGATCACCGACAGCGGCGGCAACCTGATCAAGTCCAACCAGGCCTTCGAGAGAATCGCCGGGGAGAGCCTCCTGGACCTGCAGGGCGAGAAGCTGCGCGGGGTGGTGGAAGAGGTGGTGCGGAAGGGAGAGTCGGCCACCCGGGCGGAGGAAACCCAGTCCGGCCACCAGCTTCTGATTACCGCCAGCCCGGTGAAAAACGCCGGCGGGCAGATTTTCCGCGTGGTGGTAAACGTCCGGGACATGACCGAGCTGAACAGGCTGAGGCAGGAGCTGGACCAGAGCAAGGAACTCAGCGAGAGATACCAGGAAGAACTCACCCAGTTGCGCCAGAAGCAGTTCAGCCAGAAGGGCATGGTCTTCAACTCCCCCAAGATGCAGGAGCTGCTCAAAACGGCCCTGAGACTGGCCCAGGTGGACTCAACGGTGCTGCTCCTGGGCGAGTCCGGCGTGGGCAAGGAGGTCGTGGCCACCATCATCCACAGCCACAGCCGGAGGAAAAACGGCCCCTTCATGGCCGTGAACTGCGGGGCCATCCCGGCGGACCTCCTGGAGTCGGAGCTCTTCGGCTACGAAAAGGGGGCCTTCACCGGGGCCAGCCGCGAAGGAAAGGCCGGCATGTTCGAACTGGCCAACAACGGGACCCTGTTCCTGGACGAGATCGGGGACCTCCCCAGGGACTTCCAGGTCAAGCTGCTAAGGGCCATCCAGGAACGGGAAATCATGCGGGTGGGAGGTGTCAGGCCCAGGCCCATCAACGTCCGGATCATCGCGGCCACCAACCGGGACCTGGAAACCCTGGTGCGGGAGGGCAGGTTCCGGGAGGACCTCTACTTCCGCCTGAACGTGGTGCCCCTGCACATCCCGCCCCTGCGGGAACGCCGGGAGGACATCATCCCCCTGGCGTACAACTTTAAGCAAAAGTTCAGCAAGGCGTACAAAATCAAAAAGGATTTCGCCCCGGAGGTGTACGACGCCCTGCTGCAGCACCACTGGCCCGGAAACGTGCGGGAGCTGGAAAACATCATTGAAAGGCTGATGGTCACCGTTCCGGGCCAGACCATAACCGCCGCGGACATCTCCCCGTACCTGTTCGGGGATTCCGTCAGGCATTCGCCGGAAGTAAGCGTAAGGGGCATCCTGCCCCTGAAGGAAGCTGTGCGGCAGGTGGAAAGGCAGCTTATCCTGAGCGCGTTGAAGCAATACGGCAGCACATACAAGGCCGCCAAGGCGCTCAAGGTGGACCAGTCCACCGTGGTGCGGAAGTCAAGCAAGCTGGGGATTGGGGATTACCGCTGAAAGATGGATTTTTCACACAGTCTGCCGTCCCCCCTGTCGCAGGCGTTCAATCGATCTCTTTTCCCGATGAGAAGAGCCATTATCGATAATCCAGAAAACTCTTTTGGCCGAAGAAGTATAAGTCTCCAGACTCTGCACTTGATTTATTCGTATTTCTTTTCTTGAAGGTTTTTATAAAAACTTGTTGCAATAGTAAAGCCCAAAATCACAAGTGATAATCTGGACTGAATAATTCCATGAACCAACGATTTTTGAAATCCAAAATAATAAAGTGGATTGACAAAAATGTTGTATAGACTAAAAAATAAAGAAGGTATCCCAATAAATAATAATTTATCGGTTTTTATAGCCCACTTTCCTTTCTTTTTTATCTCTTCAATTATATACTCTAAACCCATTAAAACTCCCGCAATAAAATATATAACCACCTGAAGTAGTTGCATGTAAAGCACTGTGTATTCCCCAATATTAAAGCCCCTTGTTGCATTATTTTGTATTATTTGGCTTAAATAAAGAAATCCAAAAATTAGAAAAGAGTAAAGAAAGTATTTCCCCCAATTCCTCATAAATGTAAAACAACACCTTTCTTGATAAAAAACATGTAATAATTCTCCAAAAAAGCGCCAACAATTAAGGAGAGGAGGCATGCCCAAAAATGACTCTTGAATCATTTACCACCTTCCTTGTATCACAAATGGTGTAATCCGCAAGTGACAAATAAAAACTTTGGCAAACAAAATTAGACATATTTTTTGACATTCTGCTAATTATTGTCATATGATTAAATATTGTATAATTTTCAATAATGCCTGGAAGACAGGGGACGGTTCTTGATTGTCGCACTATGGACCGCGACAATCAAGAACCGTCCCCTGCGTATCTTACAACTTCAAACTTCCAACTTATCGCTTACAGCCTATAGCTTACGGCTTACAGCCTATTCCAGCACCATGATCACGGTTTCCGGGTTGATCACATCGCCCGGGGAAACCTTTATCTCCTTCACCGTCCCGTCTCCGGGAGCGTAAATCTTGACAAACATTTTCATGGCCTCGATGGTGGCCACGGGATCATTTTTCTTCACCGCGTCGCCCAACTGCACGTCCACCGACACCAGCTTTCCCACCATGGGCGCGTTGACGTTCATGAAGGTACCCCCTTTTCACCAGCAGATTTCTACAGGTTGATGTTGGAATGCTTCCTCCAGGGCCTGGCCACCGACTTGTTCTCCAGCAGGTCCAGGGCGCCGCAGATATACTTCCTGGTCTCGTGGGGCATGATCACGTCGTCGATGTACCCCCGCTCGGCGGCCCGGTACGGGTTTTCGTAGAGGTCGCGGTATTCCTGGATCCTCTTGGCCCGGACTTCTTCCGGGTTCTCAGCGTTTTTGATTTCCTTGGCGAAGATGACGCTGGCGGCGGTCTCGGCCCCCACGATGGTCACGGTGGCCTCGGGCCAGGCAAAGACCAGGTCGGCCCCGGTGTCCTTGCAGCACATGCCCAGGTAAGCCCCGGCGAAGGACTTGCGGATGATCAGGGTGACCTTGGGCACGGTGGCGTCAATGTACGCGTACAGCATCTTGGCGCCGTGCCTCAAAATCCCCTTCCACTCCTCGTAGGGCCCGATCATAAAGGCCGGGGTGTCGTGGATGTTCACCAGCGGGATGTTGAACAGGTCGCAGAACCGGACGAACCTGGCCACCTTGTCGGCGGCGTCGCAGTCGATGACCCCGCCCATCCAGTTGGGCTGGCTGGCCACCACGCCGGTGCTCCGGCCGTTGAAGCGGGCGAAGCCGATGATCACGTTCTTGGCAAAGTCCTTCATTATTTCAAAGAAGTAGCCGTTGTCCACGATGCGGTGGATTATATCGTGCATGTCGTAGGGCATCAGGCTGTGTTCGGGCACCAGGCCGTCCAGTTCGGGCACCGGCCGGTTGGGATCGTCGGTGCACTCCAGCCTGGCCGGTTTTTCCCTGTTGTTCTGGGGCAGGAAGTTCAGCAGTTCCTTGGTTTTGTCCAGGCAGTCCCTGTCGTCCTCCACCACCAGGTGGGTGCAGCCGGACTTGACGGCGTGGGCCTCCACACCGCAGAGGGTTTCCAGGTCGATGTCGATGCCCAGCTGGGTCTTCACGAAGGCCGGGCCGGCGATGCCCATGAATCCCGTTTTCCGGCACTGGAGGACGAAGTCCTGCATGACCGGGTGGTAGGCCTGCCCGCCCAGGCAGGGTCCCATCAGCAGGGCGATCTGCGGGATGATTCCCGAGGCCAGGTTCTGGGAACGGAAAAGCCAGGCGTAGGCCTCCAGGGTGTCCATGCCCTCCTGCAGCCGGGCGCCGCCGGAGTCGTTCATGCCCACGAAGGGAATGCCCATCTCCTTGGCCATGTCGATGGCCTGGGCGAACTTTTTGCCGTGGTACTCGCCGAAGGTGCCGGCCATGGAGGTGTAGTCCTCGGCGGCGGCCATGACCATGCGCCCGTTGACCCTGCCGTAGCCCACCACCACCCCTTCGGCCGGAACGTCCTTCTCGGCCATGCCGAAGGCGGTGATCCGGTGCTTCACGAAGGGTCCGATCTCGGTAAAGGTGCCGGGGTCAAAGAAATATTCTATCCTCTCCCTGGCGGTCCACTTGCCGGACTTTTTCTGTCCGGCCACCGCCTTTTCCCCGCCCATCTGCCGGATTTTTTCTTTTTTCTGGGCCAGTTCCTCGTAGATCTTCCTCATCTGTCATCCTCCCTTAGCAGGAATCAGGAGTTTCCTAATTCCCAATTCCCGTAGTTATCGGTTCGCCTTGCGGTATCCCAGGGCGTCGTTGGAGATAATGACCTTCTGGATGTTGCTGGTGCCCTCCACGATCTGGTACGACTTGGCATCCCGGTAATACCTGGCCACGGGATACTCCTCGGAATAGCCGTAGGACCCGAAGATTTTCATGGCAAAGTCGGCGCACTTGTTGGCCGCCTCGGCGGAAGCGTACTTGCCCATGGAGGTTTCCAGGGTGTTGGGCACACCCTTGTCCTTCAGGAAGGCCGCCCGGTAGACCAGCAGCCTGGCCGCCTCGGTCTCCACGATCATTTGGGCGATCATGTCCTGGACCATCTGGAATTTGCCGATGGGCTGCCCGAACTGCTGGCGCTCGTTGGCGTACTGCAGCACCGCGTCGATGCAGGCCTGGGCCACCCCCAGGGCGCCGGCTGCGCATCCCAGGCGGGTGTCGTCCAGCTGGCTCATGCAGATTTTAAATCCGTCCCCTTCCGCGCCCAACAGGTTTTCCTTTGGAATCCGGAAGTTTTCAAAGGTCATGGCTCCCACCGGCGCGCCCCAGGTGCCCAGTTTCTCGGTGATGGGCTCCACGGTGACCCCCGGGGACTTGCAATCCATCACAAAGGCCGAAATGCCCCTGGCCCCCTTGCCGGGATCGGTGACGGCGTACAGCAGTCCCACGTCGGCCACCGGGGCGTTGGATATCCACATCTTGCTGCCGTTGACCACGTAGTGGTCCCCCTCCAGCACCGCCCGGGTCTTCATGGAGGCCACGTCGGACCCGGCGTCGGGCTCGGTGATGGCGAAGCAGCCCATCAAATCGGCACTGACCAGGCCGGGGATGTATTTCCTCTTCAGTTCCTCGCTGCCGAATTTGAGGATCGTCCTGGCCGGCCCCAGGGCGTTCATGTTGAAGGGAAGGCGCATCGAGCTGTGCACCCTGGCTATCTCTTCGGCGATCAGGGTGATGGCCAGAAAGCCCATGTCGTTTCCGCCGTATTCCTCCGGTATGACGCAGCCGAAAAAGCCCAGGTCGCCCATCTTTTTCACCAGGTCCTGGCGGAAGCGGTGGGCTTTGTCGTCCTGGTCCACCGTGGGCGCTATTTCCTTCAGCGCAAAATCCCTGGCTACCCTTTTTATGTCCTGCAGTTCCTCGGTCAACTCAAAATTCATTGCGGCCCCTCCTTTTTTTAATTAATAATTTTATAAGCGGCAAACTCAGGCTCCGGGTGAATACCGAGCACCCCCTTTTAACAAGTGCAAAAATCATGCCTGACGGAAACGCCCGGAGCGGCCTTCTCCCAAACAGAAAAACCCCCGCAAAACAGGGGTTGTTCCTTCAGGATCAATCCAGCCCAACCGGTTCAGGGATCGGAAGCCCATGCATAACTGCATTGGTAATGCATTTTTACATCAAAAGCGGTTTTTGTTTGTGAAAGCATTCGTATCTTTTTTACAGCGCGACCCATGCATTATTGCATTGCGGTCAGGCAACGAAGCGGCTGCAATACGGATTCGCACTGAAATACAGCGGGTTCCGGCCGGCGCAGGGCGGCCAGCCGGCTATGAAAGCTGTCCCGGTATACCCTGGGCCCCCGCCTGGTAGCCCGGCTGCATTCCCGGGTATACCTGGGCGCCCGCTTCCTGCGTGTGGCTGACGTAATTCCTGGGCGTTTCCGGCATCTGGTACCATCCCTTCTGGTCCATATACCTGAATATTTCGTAAGCCATGTCCATGCAGGCCCGGGCGGAATTGGCCGCCAGGTTCCGGAGGTGGGGCTCGGCGCTTTCCAGGGCCGCGGCGGTGGCCCTGGCCGCACCGCACTTGTGGAATAAAAGCGCTCCCTGGGCAATGGTGCGGTCGTTTAACACCCTGGACGGCCACTGCCGCATTTGGTGCTGGGCCTGCGCCTGAAACTGCGGCTGGGCCTGCTGCTGCCCCTGCATGGTCCCGGGCTGCTGGGGACCGAACTGTATGTTCGCGCCTCCAAAAATGCCGGCCGCAGCCGTTCCCTGCGTGTTTACGGCGGACTGGAACCTGGGGATGTTGGTCAGGTCGAGTCCGTGCCCCTGCATGGCGCCGGCCTTCTGCTGGTAGTTCTCAATCATGCGGCGCTGCTGGCTCTCCAAAATTTGTCTCAATTGCGGGTCCTGGCAATGATTGATGTACTCCGTGTAGTGATCAATCATGCAGGCGGAATCCCTGAGCAGGTCGAACATTTCCAGGGCTTCCCGGATACCGGATTTAATCATTGGCTTTAACCTCCGTCCATTTTTTATACCTCTTTATTATTTTTCCACCCCGGCCGGAAAAAATTCGGGGCGGAACGCCGGCCTCCCCCAAAAATCAATACCCGTAGAAATTATGGTACCCCAGGTGGTTTTCGGCATCTTCATCGCCTTCAGTCCCGGCCTCCGCGTTTTCGGCCTCCTCCTCCGGCGGAAGGTCCCGGCCCAGGTTGTGAAGGTCCTTTTCTTCCCTGGCCATTTTCATACCTCCGACGATCTGACCCGTGTTTGTCATTTTATTTATTTTTTGCTAGAATACTCAAATAAATTCACCGGAGTGGTTACCATGCAAAATTTTATTTACCTGTACAGGATCTACGACCTGGCCGAGGAAATCAGGCTGGACCGGGTGGAAGAGCTGCTTTCCCGGGTAAAGCCCACCTCCAGGATGAAACTTTCCCGGATAAAACCCAAATCCATTCATATCCCCAATCCCCCGGTAACGGTGGAACTGGGCGAAGACACCCGATTGTTCGACGGCGCGCCGCTGAACGCCGGTTACTTTGCCAGGGTTTACGACCTGGGGGCGGTCAGCATCATCATGCGCATATCCATCCCGCCGGAATACGGGTACGACCAGGTCCACAGGCTGGCCGTGCACCTGTACAACGACGGGAGCCTGGACGCCGTATTCGACCAGAAGCTGGACGAAATCGGATCAACGCTGCGGGAGGCCATGATCAAGCCGCAAAAAACAGGGTTTGTAGAGGAATACAGCATATACTACTTCCGCAACTGGGACCCCCGGTGGGATCCCGCCCCCCTGCTGCTGGCCGAAACAGAACCTTTAAGCGGCCGGTTCAGACGGGAGGTGCTGGCAAACTCCTTTTCCTACGGCAAGGACGACCTGGCGGTGATTACCTGGGACTCGGCCCTGGTGTACGACGCCTCGGGCAGCGCGGACATCCCGGACCTGCTGGAATTCGCCAACACCCAGCTGCTGGAGCTGCGCTATTACGACAACCTGCTGTCCCAGGAAATGGACAAGATGTACCAAGCCCTGGAAGAGGCGGAAACCATAGCCGGCTACCGGCGGCGGCGCCACTACCGCAGGATCATGAACAGGCTGATGGAGCTGGTCATCGACATAAGCGAGATCACCGAGCGGATCCACAACTCCCTGAAACTCACCGAGGACGTTTTTTACGCCAGGGTGTACAGCGCCGCCCTGAACATATTCAGGACCAGGGCCTGGGCGGAAAGCATCGAGAGAAAGATAACCGTCATTCAGCAGAACTACACCCTGCTCAGCAACGAGCTGGCCACGCAGCAGTCCACCATCCTGGAACTGGCCATCGTCCTGCTGATCATGCTGGAGATACTGCTGGCCGTGGGCGGCATTATCCCATAGGCCCCGCTCCATTTTTTTGACAGTGACCGCACCGGGTAACTGTGTTAAATTTAGTATAGCCAGACATGAAACTTCGGAATTGGAAGTTGGAAATCAGGAATTGAAGAGGTTTGTCCACGCCCATTGCCAGGGGCAAAGTCTCACCAATTCCCAATTCCCAATCCCCAATTCCCACCCGTGAGGTGCATGCCGTGCAGGCGAGAGGGGATTTGCTCACCACAGCCCAGGTCTGCCGGGAGTTGGGCCTGACACCGGCCAAGGTCAGGCGCCTGGCCGACGAGGGGTACCTGGAAGTCTCGGCCAGGTCGGAGCGGAAATACGGCGAGGTGCTTCTCTTTCACTCCGGCCAGGTCAGCCGCCTTAAGAACCAGATGCCGAAAATACTGAGCAGGTGGGCAAGCGAAGAAAATGTCCGTTACGGCGCCAGGAAGGCCGGGATACACCGGGCCGTGGAACCGGCAAACGCGCAAGAGGTCAGAAAGCGGCGGGATCAGTTCCTTTCCTCCCTGGACGAACTGCCGGAAGAAGCCGCGGTTCTGCTGAAGGCGTCGTATTACCTGTACCACCTCAACCACTACGCCAAGACCGGCCATCAATACCTCTACGAAATAAAGGAACGGGTCCTGAAACACTTCGTCAGGGCATACATCAACTCCCCGTACCTGGAAATTGTCCTGGTACAGGGCCAGCAAAGGTCCGACCTGTGTCCCGGCTGCAGGTCCAGGGCCAACAAGCTGAACCTCACCTACGGGGAATACGCCAAATCGTACGGAGGGTGCCCCCGGTGCGGGAAGCGGGAGAGATATTACGACCTCTTTGAATTCAACATCCGGTACGACAACCACCGGTTTTCCTTTCACACCCCTTTTTCCGCGGCCAGAAAATGGTTTCCCGGGGAGGTTTCCCTCCCCAGGCAGTACCGGGGCCACCTGCAGGAGCGGGGACTGGCCTTCGGCAGGCCGATAACCGAAAGGGAGGCCCGGGCCCTGCCCATGGACGAAGTTATCCAGGCCCTGGAAAATATATTTTAAATTTCTATCCGGTGAAGGAAATTGGAAATATTTATCGAATTATTTGGTTAACCGGCCGGGAGGGTAGTGAAATGTCACCGGAATTGTATCAGGTACACGCTTTTCTGGAAAAATACAAAACCAAAAACGTTCCCCAGATCATCGAGGCCTGTTTCGCAAAGTTAAGGGCCCTGGAGATGTCATCAGCGCCGGACAACAACCTGGCGGAAAACCTGAAAGCCATCGTTCTCCTGCTGAAGCACCTGCGCAGGCCGGGGGAAATGTCCCCGGAGGTGGTGGAATATCTACGGCAGTTCCTGTCCGAGGTGGTGCAAAGAGACCGCCGGGCCAAGCACGCCCTGGAGGTGCTGACGAAAAAGTAGGAGACTGAAATCAGGGTCAGGAATCCAGGAGCCAGAATCCAGAATCCAGAATAAAAAATTCCTGGCCTTAAAACCCGGGATAGTTAAAAAAGACCGCATAAAACTCACCCCCTGTTTGGGGGTTTTTTATTTCCGGGGATGCCTGGTTTAACGGTCAGGCGGCGGGAGGAAAAGGCATGCAATAAATTCTGAATTCTGGCTTCTGGGTTCTGAATTCTGACATTTAGTCATGTCATAATAAGCCTTTATTGATAATATATTCCATTTAGGATCTTCTTTTACAAGGCGGGTGTTGCCCTTGAACAATACCGTCGCCGAATATATCAGCCGGGTCAGGGACCTTTGCGCCCTGGACCCGGAGAGGAAAAATCCCGTTATTTTCATCGCCGGCCCGGTAAACTCCGGGAAATCCACCCTGGTCAACAATCTGCTTGAACAGCGGATTTGCCCGGACGATGCCTCGCCCTCCACGCTCTTTCCCGTATATTTCGGGTATTCAGAAACCCCGTCGGCCTTTAAAACCGCCGGAGGCAGGGCCATCCGGCTGCACGGCCGGGAACTGAGGGAAATTTTTAGAAACAGAAGAAGAAGTTCACTGCCGGAGAGGGCCGATGTCTTCCTGCCTTCCGGCATTCTCCGGTGGTGTTCCCTGGCGGACACCCCGGGCACGGGACTGAGCGGGGATGTTGACGACCTGGTCATGAACTGCCTTTCCAGGGCGGACGGGATAGTCTTTCTTTTCCACCAGCGGGGAATCGACGCCGCAGCCCACAGCTTCCTGACCAGGCTGGCGGCCGCGGGCACAAGGGGATGGATATCTTTTTGGATAAACGCCAACCTGGGCCTGATAGACGGGACCTCCCTCACCGAAACCGGCCGGGTGCTGAGGACCATTTTTCCGGGCCAGGCGGAGGTTCACGCCATAAACGCCAAGGACCCGCACAGCATCGGCCTGTTGTCCCTGTATCTCCAGGTCAGGGTCCTGGAATCCGCCGTCAGGGGCATCGAGGCCGGGCTTTCCAGGAGGGACAGGCTGATCCCAAGCCTGGTCGAACGGGCTTCCCTGGTGAAAGACGATGATCGCTTCCTGATCAAATTCTGGGAGGTTTTAGACGAGGCCGGAACGATTAACGCCGGCCGGCAGGCAATCAGGGACCTTCCCCTGATCCGGGGCAGCATAGCCGGCATGCTGCGGGCCAACACCCTCAGTCTGACCGCCGGACCGGCCGCTGCCGCCGTATTGCACAAAGAGAGCCGGACCGGCCCGGGCCCCGGAGAGAGACTGGCCTCCCTGATCGGACAAATCCGGTCCGACAGGGACCTGGCCAGGTACGTGGACGGGGATTTACTGAAAAAAGCGGCGGACCGGCTGGGTGAAAAATGCCGGGTCATTGTGGCCGGCCCCTTTTCCACCGGAAAAACCACCTTTTTAAACGCCCTGCTGGGAGAAACCCTGCTTCCGGCCGAGGACCGGGCCACCACCTCCTGCGCGGTCAGGTTGGGGTACGGACCTGAAAAGCTGGCCGCGGTGGAATTCCTCTACAGGGCCGAATTCTACCCCGTAAATTTCCGGGATGGAAAGTTAATCCCGGACCGCCAGGAGATGCTGGCCATCACCCAAATCCTGGACAGCCCGCCGCTGCGGGAACTGGTGAGCGAATGCCGGGTTTGCCGGGACGGCCTTTATAAAAGCGTGCCGCTTTCGGACCTGGGAGACATCCTGGACGAAATTTTCCGCTGCTGCGGAATGGATTCCGGCTTAGGCGGCCACCTGGGAAAAACCCGCCGGGTCCCCCTTTTCCCGCGCCGGGCGGCGGCCCTTTCCCCGGCCGGGCCGGCCGTCACCGGAGTCAGCTTCACCCTGGCCCGCCGGGACCGGATGGTGTTCCGCCTGGACGACGACCGCCGGAGGCTGGAATTTTACCGGGTCATATCGCCCCCGGGGTCTTACCTGGTGGACAGCGTCACCATCAGCTATCCTTCCCCCAACCTGTCCCTGGCCGACTTCATCGACACCCCGGGGCTGGATTCGGTCCATAAAAGGCACCAGGATCGGGCCGCAGGGATCCTGGCTTCGGCGGACCTGGCGCTGGTCTTCCTGCACGCCAGGCACGTTCTGGCCGGGAGCGTCCCGGGACAGGCCGGCGCGGTGCGGAAACCGGCCCTGAACACCCCGGTCATTTACGTGATCAATTTCGCCGACACCGTTTCAGAAACCGACCGGGAAAAGGTTTCGCTGTATATCAGGCAGAAGCTGGGCCGTGATGCGGGGTCGAAGGAAATCATCCCGTATCCCCAGGTATACACCATCTCGGCCCTGAATGCCCTGCACCGGGGAGATGAAGGATTCGACCGGCTGATGCGGCGGGTGCGGAAAAAAACATGGGAAACGGAGGCCCGGAAAGTCAACGGGGCGGCCGGGGAAATCAAGGCCTGGATGGAAAAAATAACCGGTCCGGCCGGGATCAAAAACATGCCGGAACGGGCCCGCCAGGCTGCCCTATACTACCTGGGCGAGATCGAAAGGCTGCAAAAAACCTATTTCTGAGTTGGACGGGGGGATTGACATGGACAACGCCAGGCTGCTGGACGACCGGCTGCGCAGGATCATCAGGGAAGTCAGCACCCGCACCGGGGGAGAAATCAAGGTCCAGATGGTGGAGGACTTCACCCGGGCGGTGGACCGCATTACCAGCCAGGCCCACCGCAGGCAGGCCCTCAGCTTTATGACCATGCTTAAAAAATCTCTGGAAGAACTGGAATAACCCTTTTACTGCGCCAGGGGCGGCTTGAAAAATTTATACCGCGGGGAGGTTGAAATTCAATGACCAGGACGCTTATCCAGGGCGGCGACCAGGACGGGACGCTGCAGGAGCTGATGACCGATATCGTAAAGGGAGTCAAGGCCAAGCTGGTGGAACCGCTAATAAGCGAGAACAGGAAGCTGGCGGGAATGCTGGGCGAACTGCGCCAGCAGGAGCAGCAGGAATTTGCCGAAATAAAGGCCAGTATCGGCCGGCTGGAGGAGGCAGTGCGGGAAACCCCCCTGCTGCTGCTGGCGGCCATCAAGGAGGCCGTAAACCGGGCCGGGATGGATGGGAAAGCATGATTACCAGGGCCAACCGCATCGAGAATGAAATACAGTCACTGGCCTCCTCCATCAAAAAGAACATGGTGGATCCCCCCGGTCAGCGCCTGGAAAGGCTTGAGGCCAGGGTGGCCGCCCTTGAGCGGGCCCTTTCTTTCCTGGCCAGGGGTTTTTTCGCGGCCGGCGCCGTTTTGGCCGCCGCCATGGGAACGGTGATCTACTTTTTGGCCGGAAACTAGATGGGAAACCCGGAATTGGGAATCGGGGAACCGGGACGGATTTACATTAATTGCCAGAGCGAAAGCCCTTGCCCGGAACATGTGTTCGATCTATAATATTAAACACAAAACACTTGTTCTGGGTGATGGCATGGAAAGAACGATCCTGCTGGCCGACATGAACTCATTTTTTGCCAGTGTGCACCAGGCCCTGGACCCGGCCCTGAGAAACCGGCCCGTCATTGTGGGCGGCAGCCAGGAAAAAAGGCACGGCATCGTCCTGGCCGCCTCCTACGAGGCCAAGGCCATGGGGGTAAAGACCGGCATGACCGTCCTGGAGGCCCGCCGGGCCTGCCCGGACGGCATCTTCGTCCTTCCCCGGCACCACCTCTACGTCCACTTTTCGGCCCGGATCCTGAAGATCATGAGGGAGTTCACCCCCCTGGTGGAGCCCTTTTCCATAGACGAGGCCTTCCTGGACATCACCGGCTGCCGCCGCCTCCTGGGCGAACCGGCGGCGGCCGCCCGCCTGCTGAAGGACCGTATCCGCCGGGAGGTGGGCGTCCTGTGCAGCGTCGGCGTGGGGCCCAACAAGCTGCTGGCCAAGATGGCCGCCGAAATGCAAAAGCCCGACGGGCTTACGGTCCTGAGGGCGGAGGATGTGCCGGCCAGGCTGTGGCCGCTGCCGGTGCGGGACCTGTTCGGCATCGGCCCCCGCTACGAGCGGCACCTCAGGTACTTCAACGTCCGCACCATCGGCGACCTGGCCAACTTCCCGGTGGAAGTGCTGAAAAGGCGCTTCGGCGTCATGGGCGAGGTGATGTGGTGGTCGGCCAACGGGGTGGACCACAGCCCGGTGGACCCCCGCTCCCTGGACACCGCCAGGAGCGTGGGGCACCAGATCACCCTGCCCCGGGATTTTCGCCGCCGGGACGAGATCGCCGTGGTCGTCCTGGAACTGAGCGACCTGGTGGCCAGGCGGGCCCGCCGGGGCGGATACATGGGCAGGACCGTGGGCCTGGTGATCAAGGACGCCAATTTCAACTGGCTGGGCCGGTCCCGGACCCTTCAGCGGTACACCGACCTGCCCGAGGACCTTTACGAGGCCGGCATGTTCCTCCTGGACAGGCACTGGGCCGGGTACCCGGTCAGGATGGTGGGCCTCTCCCTGGGCGGGCTGATCAGCAATGCCGCCCCCCAGGGCGACATCTTCGGCAGGTCGGAAAAGCTCCGGCGGGTGGCCCGGGCCTGCGACGGGATCCGCGCCCGGTTCGGGGAAAAGGCCATCAAGCGGGCCTCCTCCCTCACCCCGGCGGGTGTGCTTTATGAATAGGGGCAACAAGCTCTGGGAGGGACACCGGCTTCTGATCCCGGAATTGCGGGAAAAGGCGGTGGCCGCCTGCCGCAGCTGCGTGTTCCTGGTGGCGGTGACCGGCCGGGAGGAGACCAGGACCGGCTGCGTGGCCGGGATAAAGGAATACGGCACCCTGCGAAAAAGGGTGCCCCGGGAGATTCACGCCGCCGAACTGATCCGCCGGGTCGGCCGGGACGGGCTGAAGGAAGTGCTTTCCCGGGGATCAGACCCCGGCGCCCCGGCCTGCGGCTTGTTCCGGGAATTTACATAGGGGAGGAAAAAGCGCCGGGTGTGAACCCGGCGCTTCGGTCTGCTTTAATTTTTTTCAGTTTACTTGAAGAGAAGCGGCCCGATGATCAGGGAAATGGTTCCGGCAACCTTGATCAGCGGGTTCATGGCCGGACCGGAGGTGTCCTTGCAGGGGTCGCCCACGGTGTCGCCGATAACGGCGGCCTGGTGAATGGGGTTGGGCTGGCCGTCGATCTTCTTGCCGCCCAGGTTCCCGGCCTCGATCCACTTCTTGGCGTTGTCCCAGGCACCGCCGGCGTTGGCCAGGAAGAGGGCCAGCAGCACGCCGGTGGCGGTCATGCCGGACAGGAACCCGGCCAGGGACTTGGCGCCCAGGCCGAAGCCCACGATCAGGGGCACACCCACGGCCAGCAGGCCGGGGGCGATCATCTTGCCGATGGCCGCGCCGGTGGCAATGCTCACGCAGCGGGCGTAATCAGGCTTCCCGGTGCCGTCCATGATGCCGGGGATCTCGCGGAACTGGCGGCGCACCTCGTTGACCATCCCGTAAGCGGCCTCGCCCACGGCCCGCATGGTGAGGGCCGCCACCAGGAAGGGCACCGCGGCGCCGATGAAGATGCCGACGATAACCATGGGGTCGTTCAGGTTGACCACCAGGGTCCATACTTCCTTGCCGTGCTCGGTAACCTTGGTCAGAACGCCGGCTTTCTGCAGGGCCGCGCTCCTGGTAACCTCGTCGATGAAGGCCTGGAACAGGGCCAGGGCGGTCAGGGCCGCCGAACCGATGGCAAAGCCCTTGGCGATGGCGGCGGTGGTGTTGCCCACGGCGTCCAGCTTGTCCGTTTTCTGGCGCACTTCGGGAGGCAGCTCGGCCATCTCGGCGATGCCGCCGGCGTTGTCAGCCACCGGACCGAAGGAGTCCATGGCCACCACTATGCCGGCGGTGGAAAGCATGCCCATGGCCGCCATGGCGATGCCGAAGATGGCGTACTGGGCGCTCTCCCAGCTGGCCGCCCAGAAGGCGAACCAGATGGCCAGGGCAAAGACCAGCATCGGTATGAACACGCTCTCCAGACCCACGGCCAGACCCTGGATAACGTTGGTGGCAGGCCCGGTCTTGGAGGCTTCGGCTATTTTCAGGGTCGGTTTCCTGGCGTTTGAGGTGTAGTACTCGGTGAGGGCGCCGATGGCCACGTTGACCACCAGGCCGGCGATGATGGCCAGGGTGATGCCCACGCCCAGCTTGCCCGGGAAGGTCCAGGTGGAAAGGAAGTAAACGCCGATGGCGGTCATGATGTTGGTGGACCACAGGCCCACGTTGAGGGCCGCCTGGGGACTTCCGTCCTCGCTGGTGCGCACGAAGAAGGTGCCGATGATGGAGGCCACGATGCCGATGGCGCCCACCACCATGGGGAACAGGGCGCCCTTGAGGCCGAACAGGCTGTTGCCAAGGATCATGGCCGCAATGGTTGTGGCGGCGTAGGACTCGAACAGGTCGGCGCCCATGCCGGCGGTGTCACCCACGTTGTCACCCACGTTGTCGGCGATGGTGGCCGGGTTGCGCGGGTCGTCCTCGGGAATGCCGGCTTCCACCTTGCCTACCAGGTCGGCGCCCACGTCAGCAGCCTTGGTGTAGATGCCGCCGCCGACCCGGGCGAAGAACGCTATGGCGCTGGCGCCGAAGGCGAAGCTGTTGATAACGGTGGGACTCTGGAAGATAATAAATAAGGCCGAGACACCCAGAAGCCCGAGGCCTGCAACGGAGAGGCCCATGACGGCGCCGGCCCTGAAGGAAATATTGAGCGCCTTTGACAAGCCCGAACTGCGGGCTGCTTCGGCTGTCCTGGCGTTGGACTTGGTGGTGCTGTTCATGCCGATGTAGCCGGCGATGGCCGAGCAGATGGCGCCAACGATGAACGAAATGGCGAAGGAGGCGCCGACGAAGAATAATAAGACAAAGATTATGAGCGCAAAAGGAACCAGGGTCTTGTACTGCCTGTTCAGATAGGCCATGGCGCCTTCCTG
>JAILZP010000071.1 GCA_023512435.1 Peptococcaceae bacterium
GCCCTTTGCCGGCTTGAGTTGAAAAGCCTTGACCAGCACACTCACAAACTCGGCCCTGGTGATGTTTTGGTCCGGCCGGAAGGCGCCGTCCGGGTAACCCGAAACAGCCCCCAGGGACACCAGTTTCTCGATCACGGCCTGCGCCCAGTGGCCGGCGATGTCTTGCAGGGCCGGCGCCGGGGCCGGAACCTTTGCCATCACCGCGTATTTGGTAAAGTGGTCCACCGTCACCGTGATGGTGTTGCCGGTCCAATCCACCGCGCCGGTAAGCAGGACCCACTCCTTCCCGTTGTAATAATACACGGCCGGGGTTGTGCCTTCCGCCACTATGGCCGGGTCAAAGGCGAAGGTTAAGGTGACCGGCTTATTGAAGGTGTAATGGTCCAGGCCGTTTACGGTAAACTCGTAAGCTCCGGTGATGGTGTACCCCGCGGGCGCGGGCGGGGGCGAGGCAACCCTCCGGATGGCCACGTTAACGCCGGCGCTGCCCTGCAGGGCGCCCGGCGGGATGGCTATGGAGGCGTCGCTGTCCAGGCCGACCGTACCTCCGGCCGAAGGATAAACCACGGCCGAGCCGGCGATGCTGTGCGCCGGCCCCGGCGCATCCGGGCCGCCGCTGCCTCCGCTGTCGCCGCCGGGACTCACGGGCAGGGTGAAACTCCACACGCCGGCCCCGGTGCCGGCGTACAACCTGTTGCCGGCTGCGGCCAGGCTAAAGACCAGGGCTGCGTCCCCCGGAAGGTTTCCTGCCCGCGACCAGGCGGCGCCGTTCCAGGCCCAGACACCGTCCTCCGTCCCGGCGTACAGGGCGCCGTTTACCGCCGCCAGACTGCGAACCACGGCTGCGTCGCCCGGAAGGCTCCCCACCCGTGACCAGGCTGAGCCGTTCCAGGCCCATACGCCGTCCAACGTCCCGGCGTAGAGCGTGTTGCCGGCTGCGGCCAGGCTGTAGGCCCAGGCCGCGTCGCCCGGGAGGTTTCCTGCCCGCGACCAGGCAAATCCGTCCCAGACCCAGACGCCGTTCAACGTCCCGGCGTACAGTTTACCGTCAAAAGCAATCAGTCTGTTGATCCAGGCCGCATCACCCGTGAGGCTCCCCGCCTGCGACCAGGCGGCGCCGTTCCAGGCCCAGACGCCGCCGTTCAACGTCCCCGCATACAGCGTGCCGTTGACCGCCGCCAAACAACTGATCTGTGTCGTGTCGTCCATGCCTTCCACCGGGCTCCCCACCTTTGACCAGAAAGAGCGATTCCAGGCCAGTACACCTCTGAAGGTGCCGGCGTACAGCTTACCATTGAATGTGATCAGCGCGGGGGCAATCGCCGTGTTCATCGTGAGGCCCCCCACCTGTGTCCAGGCGGCGCCGTCCCAGGCCCAGATGCCCCCGCCATGTGTCCCGGTGTAAAGCGCGCCGTTGTCCGTGGTCAGACTCCTAATCCACGCCGCGTAGCCCGGCAGCCCCCCGGAGCTCACCCGGGTCCAGACCGTGCCGTCCCAAACCCAGACGCCGATCTGCGTCCCGGCGTAGATCTTACCGCCGATTGCAGCCAGGCTGAAGGCTTGCACCGCGTCACCTGGAAAAACCCCGGCGCCCACCCGGGACCAGGCTGAGCCGTCCCAGGCCCACACGCCGTTCCCCGTCCCGGCGTACAGCCCGCCGTCGACCAGCGCCAGACTGTGGACCACTGCCGCATCATCCGCAAGGTTTCCCACCGGGGACCAGTTCGCGCCGTTCCAGGCCCACACGCCGTTCCCCGTCCCGGCGTAGAGCGTGTTGCCGGCTGCGGCCAGGCTATAGACCCAGGCTGCATCCCCCGGAAGGTTCCCCACCTGTGACCAGGCTGAGCCGTCCCAGCCCCACACCCCTTGTCTTGACCCGGCGTAGACCGCATTGTTGACCGTCGCCAGGCTCCATGCCGCTCCGCCCGGGAAATTCCCCGCCCGGAACCAGGCGGCGCCGTCCCGGACCCAAACGCCGTCCTCTGTTCCGGCGTAGACCGCGCCGTTGACGGTGGTCAGGGCGAAGACTTGTGCCGCCTCATCCGCAAGGCTTCCCACCTGCGACCAGGCGGCGCCGTCCCAGGCCCACACGCCGTCCAACGTCCCGGCGTAAACAGCGCCGTTGACCGTCGCCAGGCTCTGGACGGAACCAATCCCGGTAGAACCGGCCAGCCCGCCCACATTAATCCACTGCGCGCCGTCCCAGGACCACACGTTGCCGTCCCCCGCCCCGGCGTAGACTGCGCCGTCGACGGTTAAAAGACATCCCGCGGTGGGTTCCGGAGCTCCCCCCACTGCCGACCAGTTGCCGGGCGACTGTGCCGCGGAGCCTGTGGCGGCGGTTCCCAGAACCAGAACAACGGCCAGAACCACAGTCACAAGCAATTTTTTCAAAAAATCAACCCCCTTGTAAGACATGACCAGCGGGATAATTTCCAGCTGGTTGAGAAGCCAACGATTACGGGTTGACGGAAAGGATTAAGTATTTTTCACCTTCAGCCACACTTAACCAGAGCTGGCCATTTCCAACCATAACGCCCTTGGCATTCACAAACAAGTCTTCTAGTTCCTCCCCGGCAACCGCCTTTTTTACGTTTTCGGTAAATACGCTGTCACAACATGCGAGCATCTCCGGCGGGAATCCTTTTTACTGTTTAGAGAAATGGCCTCATTTTTACCAGCCCAGACCGTAAACAAAGAGCCTCAGCAGCAAAGCAAGTGACTCGGCGCGGGTAATCTCTCCATTGGGCCTGAGTGTGCCGTCCGGGTAGCCCAAAATTACATTCTCGGCAACTTCCCCGTTAGCCCATTCGGGTACCTGGGCACTGTCTGCAAAGACTGACAGGTCAGCTGCTTTATATTTGTAGCCCGGTATGACTTTAAGCGCTCTACTCACCATCACCGCCGCCTCGATGCGGGTAATCGGCATATCAGCTTCCAGTCTGCCGTTCCTGTCTGCCATCAAGCCCTTATCTGCCACGGCGCCGACCATTTCAACGGCCCATCCGGGAACCTCGTTGCCGTCACTGTATCTGACCTGTAACAGCGCTTCCGCCTCGTGCCCCGGCATTGGGTTTAATAATGGCTTATCAGTGTCCATATTGAGTATCCGATAAATCAGCACGGCGAATTCAACACGCGAAATGTTTCGATCGGCCCTGACCGAGCGGACCAGGTCCCTGTTTTGATCGTCCGGGTAGCCTTCGATCACGCCCAACCCGTTCATCCGGTTGATAATTTGCTCCGCCCAGTGACCGGCTTCAATATCGGTAAAGGCCGGTTGAACGATACCAAACACGTTGAACCAACCCTTATATTTGCCGTCGTTTATTGCTTTCACTCTTCCGTCCCCGGCGGGGTAACTGGCCAGCGCCACCCATTTGCCCTTTTGTGCGTTCCAGCAATAAGCCCTGGGGACATGTTTCGGATTTGAGCCAAGCAGGGGCTGATTATACCCCAGCACGATTTCCTTCCGGTGTTCATCAATTCTAACCGGTTGACCGATTATGATATAACCGGGCATGCGGTCGATTAAGGTTAACCCGGTGGGAGGCTGGTTCCCGGTAACACCGCCGTTGCCATTGCCATCGCCGGAAGAGCCGCTGTCAACGACAGTCAGTACCGCCGCTTTAAGAAAGCCCAGGGTTGCGCCCGAGGGGCTGCTTAAAACCAGGTTTACTGTTTCGTCGCCCTCATTATTGCTGTCGTCCAGGATGGGTACGGTAAAGGTTTTGCTTTCTTCATCCTGGTTAAAAATGAGCGTGCCGGACACCGGGGTGTAGTCCGATCCCGCCCCGGCCGTCCCGTCCGTGGTGGAGTACACCACGCTGGCGACACTGTTCTTGTTTCCGCTGCGGGTAACGGTGATCACAGCACTGCCGGCGTTTTCATTTACGGCGTATTCAGCCTGGCTGAACTGGATCCGTGGCAGGGGCAGTCCGTGGGCCGTTACCAGGCTGTAGGCAATGTCAGATGCTTCGCCTCCCTCTGAATCCCAATAATACTCATAGGCCACAAGGAAACTGCCGTCCCGGGAATTGCCGGCCACCACCGGCATCCTTTGCACTCCCGGGTCGTCACAGACGGTGAAGTTGCTACCGTCCGGGATACCGCCGCCATTCACCATCTGACCGTAAATGTCCGCATTATCCGGGATGGCGACCTGGGCTTCCCACACTGCCAGGTACCGGTCGCTCAGGGCATTGTACGCAAGGGATGAATTATACATTTCTCCGCTGGAGCCGGAGACGCCGAAGCTGCCTCCGGCCGGCGTGCCATCAGGCTCCAGCACCCGGCCGCGGATGTCAGTTTTCCAATTATCATCACTCCTCTCCCAGACTACCAGGTATTCTTTACTGGTAGTGTTGAAGGTGACGGTTGGCAAACTATGGCTATACCCCGGGTCGCCGGAAATGTGGAGGCTCGAGCCAAATAAATCCCCGTCCGCTTCTATAAGTTGGCCGTAAACGGCGGCAACAGTGCTATAGTCCGCCCACACCACCAGAAACCTTTCGTTGACGCCGTCGAAGGCCGCCGAGGGATAATACTTGGAAGAAGCGGTGCCGGAGATAACGAAACTCGATCCGTAAAGCGTCCCGCCGGCGTCGACCAGACAACCACGGATTTCATCGCCCCAATGGTATTGCCAGGCGACCAGGAATCTTCCGTTGACGCTGTCGAAGACTACCGAAGGGGAACTATTTTTCCCCCCCTCGTCAATAGCCAGTTTTCCCGTGCTCCCGGCAATTTGCCCGTACCGGCATCCAGCAGCTTTCCATAAATATTGCCATTGTTCTGCCAGACGACCATGTACCTGCCTTCACCCCCGTAGACGCCGCAGGCCACGGACGGTTCCGCGCCATTTTCATCAGAGACGGAAAACTCATCACCGACCGGATTGCCTCCGTCATCGATAAACCGCCCCACTACTTCACCACTTTCCCGGTTCTCGTAGACGCACAGGTACCGGTTGCTGTCCGGGTCGTAGGCCAGGGCCGGGTTGTTGTTATTTACCGCAAAGGCCGTCTGGCATTGAGAAAACAACAGACCGGTAAAGAAAAGAGCCGTGACAACAAAGACGAGCATACCCGCTTTTTTCATGAACCCTCGCCTCCACACAGTTTTTTATTGATCGCGTTTACAATTACCGTCACCGCCTCCGCCCTGGTGGCGATTTCCTTGGGCCGGAAGGTGTTGTCCGGATAGCCCTTCATGATCCCGTCCCTCTTCAACAACTTTAACCTCTTTTATGTGTTGTCTTGTCTCAATTCCTGCAGATAGCTGACGCCGATCAAGGCTCTTTCAACGGTTGAAGCGTCCAGCAGGTGGCGCATGTCAATAAAATCCCCCCGTTCCACCACCCGGTCGATCTGCTTTTCCAGATTTACCGCCCTGCCGGGGAAAGGCTGCGGACTGAAAAGCACCCCGTGGTTGTGCAGCATCTGGCTTTTGCCCCCCGTATTGGCCGGGTGCAGGTAAAATATGCGGTTGAGGATATCCTGGTCAAAAACCGACAAATCCGCCTGTAAAGATACGCCTATCCCGCAAATAAGGCCGGTAACACCGGTATGTCTGGGTTCTTTATCGGATTCCAGCCACTGCTCCACGTTCTCGCCGTCGGTGATCATCCTGCCGTTGGCCGGGGCGAATTCGCGTACCGGCGACTTTAAGATGCCCGAGCCGAAAACCGCGGGCATCCGGGCGCAGGCCGCCAGGCCGATGGCGCCTTTATAATCGGGGCGCCTGATTGACGCCAGCCGGAACAGCTCGCCGTAGATTTCTCCCAACGAAACACCCTGGGGGTCGTCGCTTACAAAGTAAAACAATTCGTTAAACTTGCCGTTCAGGGAAACGTTAAAACCGGTCCGCACCTTTATTTTGCCGGTATCCGCCTTTGGAATGAGAAAATCGGGGGTGTCGTTGCCGTCGGTGGGCAGCCAGACCATAGTCCCGCCGATGGTGATCATCTCGCCCATCACAGTGTAATAATCGTCCACATCGTCCCCCAGCGCCCCCAATCCAATGGAATATTCGGCTTCCGAAAAAGTCTTGGAAAAGATCTTTTCCCTGGTAACCCTGGAGTACAGCACATCCTTGATATCTCCTGTTACCAAAGCCTCGCCCTTTTCCGGAGAAACCGGAATTATTTTTGCCTTGCCGCAAGAGAGAAGGATATTCTCAAGTTGCTCCCAGTTCTGCAGGTGCTCTTTTTCCTGAATGCATTGCACTCCGAAGGCCACGGCCTGTTCCAGAGTGTCAAAAACGGGTAAAAGGGACAGGAATCCCGCCGTGTCCATGACGTCCCGGCAAAACCGGCCGGCACGGCACAAGGCGACGGAACCTTCGTTATTCTTCATCCTTTTGACGACCGACACGATGATCCTCAGCCCCGCGCTGCTGATATAGCTGACGCCCTTCAGGTCGAAGATCACGGCTTCAATATCGGGCGTTAATTTTTGATTCACCGTGTCCTGCAGGTTTTTGGCCGCAAACGCGTCAACTCTCCCTTCAAGCGCCAGGATCATCAACTTTCCCGTTCTGGTTGCCGCAATTTTCACACCCAATCACCTCGCCATGTACTGCCGGCAAAACCGGAACGGGGGTGACAGGAAGAACCATACCATTGAAGCCCCGGCGGCAATCAATACCCCGGCAGGCTTGCCCACCGGTACGGAAACCGCGCCGCCGCCCGCCCCGGTCTGCCGTTTACTTTACTTCCCGGTAGGCGCCGTTGATAACTTGCAGCACCATCGCATCCATCAAGGGGTTGCCGTTTTCGTCAAAGGAGAGCCTGCCGGTCACGCCCCGGTAATCCTTGATGGCCGCCAGGGCGTCCCTGAACCTGGCCCGGTCGGCGGCGGCCCCCTCGGTCTTCAGGGCCTCGGCCATAATTCCCAGGGCGTCGTAAGACTGGGCGGCAAACTGGTTCGGGACTGTGTGGTAACGCTTCTGGTACTCCTCCACGAAATCCCGCACCGCCGGGTCGTCTTTGCCGGCAAACCAGGGGCTGCCCACCAGCGCGCCTTCCGCCGCCTCGCCGGCAATCTTTATCAGTTCGGGATCGTTGAACCCGTTGCCGCCCATCACCGGCAGGTTGATTCCCTGCTGCCTGGCCTGGATTAGAAGCAGCGCGGCCTCTTTGTACAGGGCGGAAACGGCCAGGGCTTCGGGCTTGGCCGCCGCCACCCTGGTGAGCTGGGCCTGGAAGTTGGTGTCCCCGTCGGCAAAGGTCTGGGTTTCCACAATGGCGACCCCCTGCTCCCGCAGGGCCTTTTCAAAGGTTCTGGCGGAGCTGACGGCCCAGTCGTTGTTGCTGGAATACAGCAGGGCCACCCTGTTAAACCCGAGCTTCTCTTTGGACTTGCGCACCGTGATTGGGATGATGTTGTCCTCGGGCAGGGAATTCCTGAACACGTAAGGGCCGATCTCGCCGATGCCCCTGGCGGTGTTGGAGGTGCCCATGATGACCACCCCGGCCTTGTCGGCCACGGGCCCGGCGGCAAACATCTCGCCGCTGTTGGTGGGGCCGATGATGGCCAGCACCCGGTCCCTGTTGATGAGTTTTTGCACCGCGTTTATGGCTTCGTTTTTGTCCCCGTGGGAGTCCTCGATAACGAGGCTGATCTTTCTGCCGTTTATGCCGCCGGCCCCGTTGATTCTGTCCCTGGCGGTTTCCAGCCCCCGCTTGATGGAGACGCCGTAA
>JAILZP010000026.1 GCA_023512435.1 Peptococcaceae bacterium
GAGCCTAGAGCCGGTTCAGCCGGAGGATCGAAAGCCCGGACTGAAAACCGCACCCCCGGCCCCAAATTTTCATTGTCTGATGGTGCCGCTTTTAGCGGCATGTGGGTCTGAGTTCTGTGTTCCGAGTTCCGCCGCCGGCCAGCGCCGCCCGCAGGGCGGCTTTTTACTTCACTTCCGCCTGGCGCTTGGCAGGCGGGGTATTCCGGCTGACCCTGACCCTGATCACCCCGTCAATGACGACCATGGAAACCCCGGGCAGGTCGCCCGCCTCCACGGCCTTCAGGGCATCCGCGCCCACCGAACCCAGGGGCGCGTCGATGATCACCAGGTCCGCCTCCCTGCCCGGCGCAATGACGGAAGTATTCAGTTCAAAGACCCGGGCGGTATTGCCGGTGGCCATGGCAAAGGCCTTTTCCGCAGGGATTCCCGACATGGAGGAAAGCTGCACGATGGTTCTCAAAATGCCCAGGGGGATAATCCCCGTGCCGGACGGGGAGTCGTTGCCGATGACGATCCTGTTCAGCTGGCCCTTCTCATTAAGCCGCCTGGCCACGTAATCGGCCACCCTGGGGTTGCCGCACTGCACTATTTCCAAAGGCAGGTCGGACTCATCCACCAGCCTGTCCACTTCCTCCATGGGAATGGCCGTGGTGCCGCCGTTGATATGGGACACCAGGGTGGGGTTGATTTTCAAGACCATGTCGGCGGTAACCGTGGAGCTGCCGGGTATGGAAGTGCCGCCGGTGTGCATGGCCACCTTCATGCCGTACTTCTTGGCCCACTGAACCATGGGGGCCGCCTCTTCGGGGGCCTTCACGCTGCCGAGGCCCACTTCCCCCACCAGCCAGACCCCCTCTGCCGCCAGTTCGGCGAAGTCTTTTTCCTGCAGCCCCTTTTCCAGGATCAGGGCTCCGGCGTGCACCTTCAGGCCGCAGGGCCTAAAATTCTTATAGGATTTATAGGCCAGAACGGCCAGGGCCTTGGTTCCCGCCGGATCCTTGGGCCGGCCGGGGGTGTGCGGCTCGCCGGCCGAGATCATGGAGGTCACCCCCCCGTGAACCGAGCTGTCCAGGTAATCCATGGTCTTCTGACGGGGGGTGAAATCCCCCAGGACGGGGTGGGCGTGGGAATCGATGAGCCCCGGGATGACCGTGGTGCCCGCGGCGTCAACCAGCTGGTCCACCTTCACCCCGTCCAGCAGTCCGGCGCCGCCGACGGCCTGAATCTTCCCGTCCGCCACCAGGATAGTGTTTCCATTCAGGACGGGGTTGTTGATGTCCCCGCTGACAATGGTTCCTATGTTGGTAATGGCCAAGGTAGCCACCTTTCCACCATCTCCCTTCAGCTAATCTTAAATAGCCGCCTCCGCCCCCACCGACCCCGTCAGATGAGAGATCCCACCCGCTCGCCGCAACGCGGAAGATGAAAAATACAGGATGCTTCAGAACCGGGGGAGGTGTCTAAATCCGGCAACATAGGACGGCAATAACTGCAGCAAACAGAATTTATCTCACAACTGAGTGCCGGCCGCCGGTTCACCACACAAAGCTGTCGTCCTTGCTCAAATCGATGGACTTAAGCCACTGGCAGACCACAACTTTCTTATCGGTATAGAAATCAACGGCATCGGCCGCGCGGCCCCGGGTGGACCCGAAACCTGATATCTTCCTGCCGCCCACCGGATAGAAGGCTATGGGGGCAGGTGTGCCTATGTTGACGCCCACCTGGCCGGTATTGACCCGGCGGATGAATTCCCGGGCATATTTTCCGGTTTCGGTGTAGATGACGGCGGTATGGCCGTACTTATTACGGTCTATGATGGAGATGGCCTCGCCGAGATCCTTGACCTTTTTCAGGCACCGTACAGGGCCGAAGACCTCCTCCTCAAAGATGCGCATGCCCGGTTCGGCCTCGAAAATGGTGGGGCCCAGGAAGCACCCGTTGGGATAACCCTCCACCCTGGCGTTCCTGCCGTCCATGAGAAGCTTGGCCCCTTCCCGGACGCCGTTTTCAATTTCCTTTAAAATCCCGTTCAGGTGCTCCCTGTCCACCACCGGGCCCAGGGTGACACCGGGGTCGAATCCGTAGCCCAGCTTCAGTTTCCGGGCCGCCTCCAGGAATTTCTCCTTGAATTCTTCGTAAATCGACTCCACCACCAGCACGTTTGACCCGGCAAAGCACCTTTCCCCGACATGGCCGAAGCAGGAGTTTATAATATTGCGGATGACCCCCCCGTCAAGCTGGGCGTCTTCCATCACCACCAGGTGGTTCTTGGCGCCTCCCTGGCACTGGGCCCTCTTGCCGTGGGCACAGGCAGCCTGATAGATTTTCAGCCCGGCGGACGATGAACCCACAAAGGTGACTCCGGCCACGTCGGGATGGGTGATCAGCCTGTTCCCGGCTTCCGAACCGCTGCCGTTAACGACATTGACCACTCCCTTGGGAAAACCGCACTCTTCAACCAGCCTGGCGATTTCGATCATGGTGTTGGGGCAGTACTTGCTGGGCTTCACCACTACAGTGTTGCCGCAGGCCACGGCCCAGACAAAGTAGGAGGCGATCATGGCCGGGAAGTTGAAGGGAGGCAGAATGGCGAACACGCCCAGGGGCTCCCTTATGTAGTACTCGTCCACTCCGCCGGCGATATCCTCGGTGTATGAACCCCTCATGGTTTCGGTTACCGTGCAGGCGTCCTCCACGTACTCCAGGCAGCGCCCCATTTCCTGCAGCGATTCTTCGAAGGTCTTGCCGTGCTCGGTGGTGATTACCTTCGCCAGTTCCTTGGCGCGCTCCTCCATCTTGTAACGCAGTTTGTACATCAGCTTGACCCGTCTGGGAATAGGGGTTGTTCTCCATCCCCAGAAAGCCTTCTTAGCTGCTTCCACCGCCGCGTCCACCTCTTCCGGCAGCGATAGCGGATACAACGAAATGACCTCATCCGTGGCCGGGTTCCTGATTTCCAGGAATTCTTTCGTTTTTGACGGAACCCATTCGCCGTCGATGTAATTCTTCAGTACCGGGGTCCCTGACTGCACTGCAACCACTCCTTCTGAGTCATTAAGACTATTTTGCTGTTTTAGCTATCGCAAAATTTGAACTTGTCTGAGATAGCTCGCAAAAAATATGCCAATTAAAACAGATAAGCTACTCGCCGCTGATCCACGGGCAAATAGCTTTCCCCCGCCATAATGTCTCAGGCGTGATACAATCAACTGGATCACATCTGAGACAATGTATCATCCTTGAGATAGTTATCTTCTTCTTATCCCGTATTTGCGCATCTTCCTGGCCAGGGTGGCCCTGCTGATGCCCAGGCTTTTGGCGGCGCCGGCGGTGCTCCGGCTGTTCTGCAGAACGTTAAGGATGACGCTCTTTTCGGTTTCCCTGAGGACCTCCTGGATGCCCAGGCCTTTGGGCAAATGTTTACCATCAGCCTGCCGGGCCTCCGGGGCGGGTATTTCCAGGGGGAATTCCTCGGCCCCCAGTATATTTCCCTTGCCGGTAACCACCATTCTCTCCACCACATTTACCAGCTCCCGGACGTTCCCCGGCCAGTGGTAGTTCTCCATAACGTCTATAAGCTCGGCCGAGAGCACCTTTTCAAATCCGTACCTGCGGTTGAAGTGCCGCACGTAGTGCTGGGCCAGGGCCACGATGTCCTCCTTCCGCTCGCGCAGGGGCGGCACCTTCAGGGGCACCACGTTCAGCCTGTAGTAGAGGTCTTCCCGGAAACGCCCCTGACTGACCAACTCCTGCAAATCCCTGTTGCTGGCGGCGATGACCCGCACATCCACCCTTACCTCCCTGGTGCTGCCTATCCTCTTGAACTCCTTCTCCTGGAGCACCCGTAGCAGCTTGACCTGCAGGTCCAGGGGCAGTTCCCCCACCTCGTCCAGGAAAATACTGCCGCCGTCGGCCAGCTCAAACAGCCCCGGTCTCCCCTCCCTGGCGGCCCCGGTAAAGGCGCCGTACTCGTAGCCGAAGAGCTCGGACTCCAGCAAATCCCTGGGAATGGCCCCGCAGTTCACCTTAATGAAGGATTTTTCCGACCTGCGGGGACTGGCCCGGTGCAGTAAAGTGGCCACCACCTCTTTGCCGGACCCGGACTCGCCCGTGATAAGCACCGTAGTGTCCACGGCGGCCAGCCTGCGGGCCAGGTCCAGGATGTCCAGCATCTTCCTGCTCCTGACCACGATGTCTTCCTTCTGCATCTGGGCGATGCGCATGTCCGTCAGCTCCGCCTGGTACCCCCCGGCCAGCTTCTGGGACTGCCTTAAGCGCTCCTTCAGGGCGTACAGCTCGGTGACGTCGTGGCTGGTCACCACCACCATTTCCACCCGGCCGTCCTCCCCCATCACCGGCACCCCGGTGGTCAGGCACCTTACCCCCGTCCTGACCTCCTGCATTATGGCCAGCGGCTGTCCGGTGGCCAGCACCCTGGCGGAGACATTGGTATTGAATATCCCTTCTTTTACCAGGTCATTGACGTTCTTACCCACGTAATCCCCTGCGGACAGGTTGTAAAGCTTCTGCATGGCCGGGTTGGAGGACACTATCTTCCCGCTCCGGTCCACAATGCTGATCCCGTCGTGGCAGTGTTCGAACACCGCCTCCAGTTCCCGCAGGCGCTTTTTCACCTGGTTCAGCTCTTCCAGGGCGGATTTCAATTTCATTTCCATGCCGCTCAAATCCACACCCCCTTGGAGACGCCGGACAGTGACACTTTTCATGATTTCTGAGGATCAAGCATGAGGACGTCGCAGGTGAAGATGACCAGGCCCAAAAGCAGCCTCCCGCCCTCAAAAACGGAATCAAAATCCTCCCTTTTCCCGTCGGCGGAAACAAACTTTTCTATCCGGGACGCAATGTCCTTAAGATGCGACAGAAGGTTCTCCTTTTGAGCTCCCCCGGATCTTTCAGAAATATAGGAGGCGATCCGGTCGAGGCAGTCGTCGGAAAACATCCCCCCGCTCCCTCCGGAGGGTGAAAGCCTGCCGGCAAGGCTTTCAAGCATTTTACGGCATGCCGCGGCAGCCCTGGCGATACCCCCGGGATTATCCAGGTCTTCAAATTCGAGCAATGTGCCGTGCATCCTGTCGTACAAATCAGGCGCCAGGTCCGTCAGCCTCAGCATTACCTGGTCGGCCACCAGGTTCAGATGGTCGTAAAGCATGGTGGACAGGTCGGCCACCCGGGAGGCGTGCTCGTAGGAGCTGTAGCCGTCCAGAATGGTGTGGGGGACAGACATTTCCTCGAAGGTGATGCTGCTGAAGGGCAGATCGTCCCGGAAGTTCACCGCCAGCGCCTGGTCCCACTCGTCATCCGAACCGATGGAATAAAAAAGGCGCAGGTCCCTGCCGGTTATCCTGTACAGGGGAATAAGCGACGCGCCGTACAATACCCAGTGCACGGGGTTGGCTTCATGAATCTGCTGCGCCCCGATATACGTCTCATCGTTCAGCAGGGCTTCGTGAAGCACGTCCCGCAGCCTTGAACCCATCCCCTCGAAGGCCACCACGAAGACCTTCTTGTTGTAAAGGATGTTCATGAAGTCCGGACGCAGCGACTGCCAGACCGGGCGCGGGGGCGTGAAAAATCCGCGCCAGATTTCCTCGCGGTTCTTTTTGTCCTTCAGGTAGTCCAGGGCAACAATATCACCGGTAAAAACCTTGAGGTGAAGGTTGGCGGTATCCTGCCGGAGCAGCTGGCGGAATACCTCCTTGATCACGGGCAGCCCGTCGTACCGGTCAAACCTTTCGTGGTCGGCGTCAAAATGAAAGGCTACTTTCATTATATCCCTCCCGATATCCCTCCCGCGGCATTTTACCTGATCCGATTGCCCTATGATTCCATTCTGCCCTGGGCGGCCGCCGGGTCGGAATCGTACACTTCACGGTACCTCTCATGGAAAACCACCTTCATTCCTGATTCCCCCGTTTTTGCCTATTTTGCCGGACCGCAAAACATATTGCTAGCCATGGTTTTGTAACTATTAAAACAGCTATGTCCAGCATGTGTCAATGATCAAGGAAACGCATGCCCGGCTGCGGAGGAATTCTCCGGCAGTCTTCGGCGGCAGCCGGCACGGCTGTACATGTGTACGTAATACATTACAAATGTTTTAACTTCTATACACCCCGGGCCGGACCGGTATCCGGCTATACTCCCCGGTGGGCTTGATTTTCAGGGCTCATTCTCCTCAACACCGCTGGCACGTTTATTGCGATAAAACAATGTTTGAAATGAGAAAACATTCCGAAAGCATTTTGCCGCAAGGGCAGGGACCGGCCCTTTCAGCTCCGGCGGCTGATGGCGGGCGGCCGCCGTTCAGGCCGCCCGGGGCCGGCATCATATAAGGAGGGGATGCATCTGTCATGGAGGAGAACAATTTCAAGACCCTGTACGCCGAAATGAAGAAAAAGGAAGAAGAAATTCTTAAGGGAGGACATCCCAAGTATCACGAAAGCAACGCCAAGAAGGGAAAAATGTTTGCCCGGGAAAGGGTCCGCCTGCTGCTGGACCCCGACACCTTCGTGGAGGACGGATTCTGGGCCAACAACCTGGCCGGGGACCTGCCCGCCGACGGGGTGGTGACCGGACTGGGCAAGATACACGGGCGGACTGTCTGCGTAATGGCCAACGACTCCACCATCAAGGCCGGGTCCTGGGGCTGGCGGACGGTGGAAAAAATAGTCCGCATCCAGGAAACGGCCATCGACATGATGGTGCCCATGATCTACCTGGTGGACTCGGCCGGGGCCCGCATAACCGACCAGATCGAGATGTTCCCCGGCCGGCGGGGGGCCGGGAGAATTTTTTACAACGAGGTCAAGATGTCCGGCATGATCCCCCAAATCTGCCTGCTGTTCGGGCCTTCGGCCGCCGGCGGGGCATACATTCCCGCCTTCTGCGACGTTGTGTTCATGGTGGACGGAAACGCCAGCATGTACCTGGGGTCGCCCCGCATGGCCGAAATGGTAATCTTTGAAAAGGTAACCCTGGAAGAAATGGGCGGCGCCCGCATGCACTGCACCGTAAGCGGCTGCGGCGATCTCCTGGCGGCCACCGAGGAGGAGGCCATCACCGCCTGCCGCAAGTATCTCACTTACTTCCCCCAGAACTACCGGGAAAAGCCGGCCGTCACCGGAGCGGCACCCCCCGTCCCGGGCAGGGAAATAGAGGAGATTGTACCCCTCAATGAAAACATGCCCTTCGACATGTACGAGCTGATCTTCCGCCTCATCGACCAAGACAGCTGGTTTGAAATCAAAAAGCTGTTCGCCGCCGAGCTGATCACCGGCCTGGCCCGCATCGGCGGCCGGGTGGTGGGGATCCTGGCCAATCAGTCCATGGAGAAGGGCGGGGTTCTGTTCGTGGATTCCGCGGACAAGGCGGCCCGGTTCATGAACCTCTGCGACGCCTTCAACATCCCGCTCCTCTTCCTGATGGACGTGCCCGGATTCATGATCGGCAAGAACGTGGAACGCCAGGGGATTATCCGCCACGGGGCCAAGATGATTTCGGCCATGTCCGAGGCCACGGTGCCCAAGATCTCCGTGGTGGTCCGGAAGGCGTACGGAGCGGGGCTCTACGCCATGTGCGGCCCGGCCTTCGAACCCGACTGCTGCATGGCCCTGCCCACCGCCCAAATCGCCGTCATGGGCCCCGAGGCTGCGGTAAACGCGGTATTTGAAAACAAGATCATGGCCCTGCCTCCGGAGGAAAGGCCGGCCTTTGTGGAGCAAAAACGGCTGGAATACAAGAAGGACATCGACATTTACCGCCTGGCCTCGGAGCTGGTGGTGGACCAGATCATCAGCGGCAAGGACCTGCGCGGTGAGCTGATCAAGCGTTTTGACATGTATGACTCCAAGGACCAGCCCTTCACCCGGCGCAAGCACCCGGTATATCCGGTTTAATTGACCTGAAAAAAGCTACTAGCCGCTAGCTGCTAGCTACCAGCTACTAGCTGTTACTTTTGGCACACCTGAATTCATCTGTCATTTTTGTCCCCTGATGTTGCCGCATTTAAAAGCTAGCGGCTAGTAGCTAGAAGCTAAAAGCTTTTTCCTAATCCCTGCCTGTAAAGGAGGTAGTCGATATGGGTTATGAGACCTTGAAGCTGACCCGGGAGGGCCACATCGCCGTTCTGGCCTTTAACCGCCCCGAGGCCATGAACGCCCTGAGCACCCAGACCGCCCGGGACCTGCTGACGGCCCTGGAAGAACTGGAACAGGACCGGGAAGTCTTCGCCGCGATCCTCACCGCCGAAGGGGACAGGGCCTTCTGCGTCGGGGCTGACCTGAAAGAAAGAAAAACCATGAGCCGCGAAGACATGAAAAAGCAGCGGGCACTGTTTGTCAAAACCTTCACCGCCGTGGCCGAGTTCCCCAAGCCGCTGATTGCCGCGGTGAACGGCTTCGCCCTGGGCGGCGGATGTGAATTCGCGCTGTGCTGCGACTTCATCATCGCCTCGGAGAAAGCCGCCTTCGGGTTGCCCGAGGTGGGGCTGGCCATCATCCCGGGCGGCGGCGGCACCCAGCTCCTGCCCCGGGTAATCGGCCGCAACAGGGCCAAGGAACTGATCTTCACCGGGCGGCGCATAACCGCCCAGGAAGCATACGAACTTGGCCTGGTGAACCACGTGGTGCCGGCCGACAGGCTGATGGACAAAACAATGGAAATAATGCGGGAGATCACCAAAAACGGGCCCATCGCCCTCCAGCAGGCCAAGCGGGCCGTCAACCTGGGCGTGGAGCTGGAACTGCACACCGCCCTGGCCCTGGAGGCCGAGTGCTACAACGTCTGCCTGGCCACCGAGGACCGGGACGAGGGGCTGAAGGCCTTCAACGAGAAACGCAAGCCGGTGTACAGGGGACTTTAATCCCAAAACAGATCAGGGCTTTTAAAAAAGCACATATAAAGACGGGAGGAGTCGAGCTTATGTTTACCATGAAATACCCAAAGAAGGTGGTGCTGGGGGAAATCACAGTCCGTGACGGCTTCCAGCACGAGGAGAAAACCATCCCCACCGAGGCAAAGCTGTGGGTGCTGGAAGAATTAATCCTGGCCGGGTTCAGGCGCCTGGAGGTGACCAACCTGGGCAACCCCAAGGGCATGCCCCAGTTTGCCGACGCCGACGAACTGTTCAGGCTTATCCGCACCAGCAAGCGGGTCAGGGATAAGCTGGCCGATGTGGAACTGACCGCTGTCACCATCAGGGAAAAGGCGGTGGATCGGGCCATCGAACTGAAAAAGCAGGGGTACGGGCCGGACCGCATCCTCCAGATGGTCTCCACCTCGCCTTCCCACATGATTAAAAACTCCGGCCTGGACCACAAGGGATACTGGAAAATGACCGAGGAGTGCATCAAGAAGGCGCACGACGCCGGGATCAAAGTCAACGGCACAGTCAGCACCATCTGGGGCTGCCCCATCGAAGGCCCCACCGAGCTGAAAAAGGCCGTTGAATTCACCAAGCGCTACCTGGAGCTGGGGGCCGATGACATCGAGCACGCAGACCACGACGGGTCCGCGCCCCCGGACAAGGTTTACGAATACTTCTCCATGATCCTGGACGCCGTGCCCAATCCGGACCTGCACATCGCCCACTTCCACGTCACCAGGGGCTGGGGCCTGGCCAACGTGCTGGCCGCCCTGCAGGCAGGGATCACCCACTTCGAGAGCACCATGGGAGGCATTGGCGGGCAGCCCACCAATTTCATCGACGGGTACCCCGTGGCCGGCACCGGCGCCTACTATTACCAGGATCCCAACATCGTGGGCCTGGTTTCCACCGAGGACATGGTGGTAATGATGGATGAAATGGGCATCGACACCGGGGTGGACGTGGACCGGGTGCTGGAAATCGGCCGGATGGTGGAGAAAATAGTGGGCCGCCGCCTGAGAAGCGAGTGCATCAGAACCGGCCGCATCCCGAAAGGGCCCACCGGGTTTTAGGTAAACAGCGGAGAAGGAGGAGAGGAAAATTTAACGGAAAGGGGGTAAGCGAAACCGACAGCTTTTAAGATCCGGGGCCGGCCGGGCGGTGAACCGCTGCCGGCCGCCCCTGTGGGTGGAAGGAGGACTAAAAGAATTGAATTTTGACCTGACCAAAGATCAACAGATGATCCGGGACAACGTGCGCGAGTTCGCCGACAATGAAATCGCCCCGGGAGCCGCGGAGCGGGACAAAACCGGAAAGTTCCCCCTGGAGCTGATCAAAAAAATGGCCGACCTGGGCCTGATGGGGCTGCCGGTGGACGAAAAATACGGCGGGGCGGGGGCCGACTACGTCAGCTACCTGCTGGCGACAGAAGAGATAACCAGGGCCGACGCCTCCCTGGGACTCACCTACGACGCCCACATAGCCCTGGGGATAGCACCCATATACTACTTCGGCAGCGAGGAACAGAAGCTGAAATACCTGCCCGTCCTGTGCAGCGCCGAGGCCATGGGCGCCCTGGGACTTACCGAGCCCGAGGCCGGATCGGACTCCGGGGCCACCAGAACCACCGCCGTCCTGGACGGTGGCAGCTGGGTGATTAACGGGTCGAAGTGCTTCATCACCAACGCCGGCTATTCAAAATTTGTCACCATCACGGCGGTGACCGAAAAGGGCGTAGGCACCAGGGGCATCAGCACCTTTATCGTTCCAACGGACGCCCCGGGCTTTGAAATCAGGAGCGGCTACGAAAAACTGGGCCTGCACTCCTCGAACACCACCGAGCTTTTCTTTGACGATGTAAGGATCCCCGAAGAAAACCTGCTGGGACCGCTGAACAACGGCTTCAAGCAGATCATGCAGGTGCTGGACGGAGGCCGGCTGGCCGTGGCGGCCATGTGCGTGGGCATCGCCCAGGCCTGCCTGGACGCCTCAGTGAAGTACGCCCGTGAAAGGGTCCAGTTCGGGCAGTCCATATCCAAGTTCCAGGCCATCCAGTTCAAGCTGGCCGACATGAAGAAAAACATTGAGCTGGGCAGGCTGATGTACCTGAAGGGCGGGTGGCTCAAGGACAACGGCCGGCCCTACACCCTGGAGGCCTCCATTGCCAAGCTGTTCTGCTCGGAGATGGCCACCAAGGCCGCCCTGGAGGCCATCCAGATCCACGGCGGATACGGGTACATGAAGGAATACCCGGTGGAGAGATACCTCCGGGACGCCAAGCTGCTCGAAATAGGCGAGGGCACCTCCGAGGTGCAGCGCATTGTAATTTCCAGGCGGCTGGGGTTGTAAAGAAATATATCACGGCGCCGTGCCTGCCATTTGGTGTATTTGTTTGATGGGGCAAGTCAAGTTTGAAAGGAAAAATTTAAACCATAGACAAAACCTCTCAAAATAAGAGCCTTAAAAGCCCTGACCAAAGCTTCGGGGCTTTTTTATCAACATAATTTTTAACGCTAAAAAATTAACTATATATAAGTTTGAATTTTTCGTATAATTAGATTGTCAGGACAAGATCCCGGCCATCGGCTCTTTGCCGCCGGCTTTTTGGAAAAAGCCCGGAATACGGCGGCGCGGGAGCATTATAAAGGCTGATTCGGGGGTGGTTTGATTTGACTGCCGGAGTATGGTGGACCGACGACCCAAAAATGCGGATGCTTTTTTCCGTGGCCGGATCCACGGGCATCCGGGGGCTGTCCAGTTACTTTTTCGCTCCCAAACTGCTGCTGGGGGCGGACGGCCTTAAAGCCCTGGAGGGGGTGGCGCCTACCCTGACCAGGAGCAAAAAGGCGCTCATCGTTACGGACAAAACGGTCAGGAAACTGGCCGAAAGGGTTCAGGCGGCGCTGCAGCGGGCCGGTCTGACCGCCGAAATATGGGACGGGGTGATCCCGGAGCCCCCTCTGGAAAACATCCAGGCCGGCGCGGAGGAGGCCGGGAGACTGGAAGCGGACCTGCTGGTGGCCGTGGGCGGCGGGTCGGTGATGGACGCCACAAAGGCCATCTGGCTGAATTACGCAAGGCCGGAACTGGATATCCGGCAGGTCAAGCCCGTCGACCCGGACACGCTGGCCGTGGTTCCCCTTGGAGTCAGGTCCAGGGCCGCCATGGTCTGCATTCCCACCACCTCGGGGACCGGGTCCGAAACCACCGCCACCGCCGTGATCACCGACGGCAGCCAGAAAAAAATACTCAATCACCCGGAGCTGGTGCCCGACCTGGCCATCCTGGACCCGTCCTTTACCGCCGGAGTGCCGCCCAAACTGACGGCCTACACCGGGATGGACGTGCTGGCCCACGCCACCGGAAGCGTACTTTCCCACTGGTCCAACGAATACACCGTGCCCCTGGGTTACCAGGCCATAAGCCTGGTCTTCAAGTACCTGCCCAGGGCGGTGCAAAACGGGGCTGACAGCGAAGCCCGGTACAAGATGGCCGTGGCCTCAAACATGGCCGGCATGTCCTTCGGGAACGCCGCCCCCGGCATCGAACACGCCATGGGGCACGCCTTCGGCAAGATATTCGGCGTGCACCACGGCTGCGCCGTGGGGATCTTCACCCCCTACATGATGCAGTACGTATCAAGACATTCCGAAAGGTTCCTGGACCTGGCCCGGCACCTGGGGGTCACCGGGGCGGACGGCCGGGAAATCATGGACAACCTTCTGGAACTGTACCTGTCCTTCATGAGGTCCGTCGGCTGTCCCTGCACCATAGAGGAGTTGGGCATCACCCGGAAACAGCTGGACGAAAATTTTGAACCGCTGCTTGACTACACCGTCAGCGACGCCTGCACCCTGATGAGCATCCGTCCGGTGACCAGGGAGAACTACAGGAAGCTTTATCTCTGCGCCTACTCTGGCGAAAAGGTTGATTTTTAGGAGGGCTGAGGCATGCTCGGATACGCCGGAAAACTGGCTTATATTAATCTTTCCACCGGCAGCGTGGAGGTCAGGGAAACCGACGAAAAACTGGCCAGGCAGTTCATTGGCGGAAGTGCCCTGGCCTGCAAGCTGGTTTACGGTTCAATCGGCCCGGAGACCGATCCCCTGGGGCCGGACAATCCCCTGGTCTTCATGACCGGACCCCTGGTAGGCACCACCGCCCCTTCCAGTTCCCGCTTCGCCGTGTGCGCCAGGTCTCCCCTCACCGGCATCTGGGGCGAGGCCACCTCGGGCGGCGTCTTCGGTCCCAGGATGAAAGCGGCCGGCTTTGACGGCCTGATAATCACCGGCCGGGCGGCAAGGCCCACCTACATATCGGTCACCGACGGCGAAATCGGGCTTCACGACGCCGGTCACCTGTGGGGAAAGGACTGTTATCAGACCCAGGAATTGATCAAGCGGGATACGGGGAACTGCAGCGTTGCCTGCATCGGGCCGGCGGGCGAAAACCTGGTGCCCATGGCCGCGGTAATCAACGACGCCGGCCGGGCCGCCGGCCGCTGCGGCCTGGGGGCCGTCATGGGCAGCAAAAACCTCAAGGCCGTGGCGGTAAGGGGCAGCGGCAAGACGGCCCTGGCCGACGCCGGCACCTTCAACACGATGAACAAAGTTATCCTGGACGAGGTGAAAAAGGCCACCGCCCTGAACAAGCAGTACGGCACCCTGGGCTACCTGGACATCGGCATGTATTTCGGGGACGTTCCGGCCAGGTACTTCACTGAAAACGTCTTCCCGGCCGAAAAGGTAACCGGCAAGAAGCTCCGGGAGGATTTCAACGTGGACTTCAAGGCCTGCATGGGCTGCGCCGTGGCCTGCGGCAGGAAAACCAGGCTGGGCGGGAAATACAACCTGAGCGTGGACGGTCCCGAGTATGAGAGCGCGGTGGCCCTGGGCCCCCTCTGCGGCAACTATGACCTGGAATCAATCACCTACGCCGGCCACCTGTGCAACCTTTACGGCCTGGACACCATTTCCGCCGGAGTGTGCATAGCCTTTGCCATGTACCTGCTGGAAAACGGGCTGGTCACGGCGAACCGGCTGGGATTCGATATTTCCTGGGGAGACAGCGGGGGAATCTTCCGCCTCATTGAATTGACGGCCAGAAATGAAGGGCCGGGGTCCATGCTGGCCAAAGGAGTCAGGCGAATGGCGGCCGAACTGGGGGTGGACCCGGAACTGGCGGCCCACGTCAAGGGCCTGGAAATACCCATGCACGACCCCAGGGCCTTCATGGGCATGGCCATGTCATACGCCACCGGCCCGAGGGGAGCCTGTCACGAGCGGGCTGACTTCTTCATGCTGGACCTGGGCCTGGTCAAGCAGCAATGCCTGGGCCTCGACGCCGGGCCGGACCGCTTCTCGCTGGACGGGCGGGTGGCCGACGTGGCCAGACTGCAAAACGTCAGGGAACTTGACAACGCCTTCCTGAGGTGCGTCTTCGCCTCGCTGCCCATGGACATCACCGCCGGCCTCTTGGGACTGGCCACCGGGATCCCCTGGTCCATGGAAGAACTGGACCGGGTTGGTGAACGCAGCTTTAACCTCAAAAGGATGCTTAACTGCCGGCTGGGGGTGACCAGGGACGACGACAGGCTGCCGGGCATCGTGACGCGGCCATACACCGACGGGCCGAACGCCGGCTTTATCCCCGACATTGATAAATACATGAAGGAATATTATGATGCCCGGGGCTGGGAGTGGGCCACCGGCAGGCCCACGGAGAAAAAGCTGGCTGAACTGGGGCTGGAGGATATCAGGTAAGAAGAATACAGGAGACAGAAGTCAGGAGACAGGAGGAAAATGATTAATAGCAGTCACAACAAGCGGTTAACCGGAACCTGTTAGCCGGTCAAATGAGAGGGCTGTCCCAAAATTTTAGTCCGGGGCAGCCCCTCGCTTCAATACCATTTTCAGAAATTGTTATCCTGGTTTTTCTCTGCGTTTCTTTTCCTCCGGCGCTGTTTCTTTTCCCAGTCCTCCAGGAAGTCCAGGAATTCCGCCAGCCTGTCCTTCCCCGCAGGAGTCAGCCTGGCCACCCGCAGGAGAATCTTCTCCTCGATCCCTCCGGCGTAAGTGGCCTTGTTTTCGGACAGGAGATAGCCCGCAGCTTTCAACAATTCCTCGTAGGGCACGCAGAGAGGCCCGGAAAGCTTTCTCAGTATCTCCGGCGACGGAATGCCCGACGCGCCCCCGCAAATTTTTGATATATAGGTATGGTTGACTCCTGAGAGACTTCCCAATTTACGGTAGGAATATCCCCTTTTTTTAATCAAGTCCTTGAGGTATGAAGAAAACTCCACTGTCAAGCCCCCTTGATGGAGATTATACCCCCGGTGGTGACAATTGGCAACAGATACTTAACAAAATTATCTAAACTTGAGAATAATATGTAGACAAAAAGAACCGGCGGTGTTACTATAGTGTATAATAATTTCTACGCAAAGGCGGTGGCGAGGTGCCCAGGTACACCCTGGATACGGAAAAAGTGTCGGATCTGATTGACAGGGCGTACCCCAGCCTGCGCAAGGCCGCAAAGGATATGGGCATCAGCCACTCCTACCTTTCCAAGGTGTTGACCGGAAAAAGGGAGCCGGGAAAAAAATTTATCGACGGCATACTGGCGGCTTTCAAGGAAATAAAGTTTGAAGAAATATTTAAAAAACAAAACGATTAAAACAGGGGGGGTTTTGATTGGTTTTGCCGTGCGTATGCTTTAAATGCGCCAGGTATTTATCCCTGGAATCCTTGAAGGACCCCGAATGCCTGTCCGTGGAAGAAAAAAATTGTGAGGACAGGGACTGCAACAACTGTGATTTCACCTGTGAGCGGTTCACTGAAAACATGGACTTCAAGAGAACCGGCAAGATCCCCGGTTTTTTGAAATGGTAACGACCCGAAAGTCCGGGCAAACAGGCTTCTGTATATATATTACCGGTCCCTGGAAGCCGTTGAAAGATTAATTCAGCGGCGGTGTCTCTCCAGCAGGACAGTTAAACATTATCGAGAATATCTATTATATATAATTTATAATTTTATCGCATCCGGGGGCCAGGCAAAAGGCATCTTGGGAGGTACGGCGCTTGAACAGAGGCCAGGACGGAGACCCGGCGGAAATCCTCCAGATCGTCGCCGACAACGAATATGAGGGAGTAATATACGTGGACGACGGAGGAATAGTGCGTTTTATCAGCCAGAGCTACGCCGATTTTCTGAATATCAACAGGGAAGCCATCATCGGGCGCTACATAAACGATGTCGTGCCCCAGTCCATGCTGGTGGAAGTGATGAAAAGCGGCAAGCCGCAGTTCGGAGATGTCTGGAACATCAACGGACAGCACGTGCTGGTGCACCGCTTTCCCATTTTCAAAGACGGCAAGGTGGTGGGCTGCCTGGGCAAAAGCCTGTTCAAGGACGAGCTTTCCCTGGCCCGGGAATTCATCCGCCGGGTCAAGTGGCTGGAGGACGAGCTGGCCTTTTACCGGGACGAACTGGATAAAGAGCGCAGGGCCAAGTACGACCTGGACCAGATAATCGGCAAGTCCGACGTCATGGTGAAACTTAAAGAAAAGGTTGCCCGGGTGGCCAAGACCAATTCCACCGTGCTGATCACCGGGGAAAGCGGGACCGGGAAGGAACTGCTGGCCCACGCCATCCACAACGCCTCGCCGAGGAGATACCGGCCCTTTGTCAGAATAAATTGCACCTCCATACCCGAAGACCTGCTGGAGTCCGAACTTTTCGGCTACGAGGAAGGGTCCTTCACCGGGGCGAAAAAGGGCGGCAAGGTCGGCAAATTTGAGCAGGCCCAGGGGGGAACCATACTCCTGGACGAAATCGGGGACATGAACAGGACCATGCAGGCAAAGCTCCTCAGGGTCCTTCAGGAAAAAGAAATAGAGCGCATCGGCGGGGTAAAGCCCATACCGGTGGACGTAAGGGTAATCGCCTCCACCAACCGGAACCTGGAGGAAATGATCAGGACCAACCTGTTCCGCCAGGACCTGTATTACCGCCTGAATGTCGTCCTGCTCTTTTCGCCCCCGCTACGGAACAGGAAGGAAGACATTCCCCTGCTGACCAAGCACCTGATCAACCAGCTTAACGAAAGCCTGGGCACCGGTACCAAGGGCGTCACGCCGGAAACCCTCCAGCTTTTTTTAAAGTACGACTGGCCGGGCAACGTCAGGGAGCTGAAAAACCTGCTGGAGCAGGCCATCAACCTGAGCGACGCCGGTTACCTGGCTCCCGCCGATTTCCCCATCCTCCTGAAAAGGCTGTCGGTCAAAAAAGATTTTTCCGCCGGCCTGAAAAATTTTGCCGGAGCCATGGATGAAGCGGAAAGGGAAATCCTGGCGGCAGCCCTGGCCAGGTCAGGCGGAAACAAGAAAGAAGCCGCCCGGCTGCTGAACATCCACCGTTCGGTCCTTTACCGGAAACTGAAAAAGCACGGCCTCCTGAAGGGGTAGATCTCCGCCCCTGAAGCCGGAAATCCGGCATAAACGGGTGTCCCGCCAATGGAACATGTTCTATTAAAGCGACATGGGGAAATGCCCATCCCGGCCGGAACTTGTCCCTCCAGAAAGACAGCAGCCGATGCAAAGCGCCCGGTTACCCCGGCATGATCTTTGGAAGACCCCTTAACTGCGGGTCTTTTTTTTGCCGTAAACCCTGCATTTTTGGCATTGTTTTTGCGTTAAAAACACAATATTTCAGATTTGCATGTATTTTTGGAGGAGGGAAATGGCATGGGCTATGCCGAAGAGTACAGAAAGAAGCTGGTTACGGCGGAAGAGGCGGTAAAAGTCATCAAGTCGGGAGACTGGGTTGATTACGGCACCTTCCAGGGCCAGGTGGTGGAACTGGACCGGGCACTGGCGGCAAGAAAAGGCGAACTCCGGGACGTAAAAATCAGGTCGGCCTGCAGGGTTTCGGGACCGCCGGCGGTGGTGATGGCGGACCTCCAAAAGGAAAGCTTTACCTTTCACAGCGGCCATTACAGCATTATAGACCGGCGCATGGGAGACCTGGGGCTGTGCTACTATTATCCCCTGCTTTTCAGGGAGGTACCCAGCTATGTCCAGTTCAACGACGTTGATGTGGCCATGATCGCCGTCACCCCCATGGACAAGCACGGCTATTTCAATTTCGGCATGAACAACCTGCACACCAAACTGGTCTGTGAAAAAGCAAAATACGTCATAGTCGAGGTCAATCCCAACATGCCCTGGGTTCCGGGAGGCAGCCAGGAGTGCATCCACATTTCCGAGGTGGATTACATTGTTGAGGCTGATTGGGATCTGCTGGATATCCCCGAAATCCCGATCAAATTCGAGGATGAGAAAATAGCCAGCCTGATTGCAAATGAAATCGGGGACGGCAGCTGCATCCAGCTGGGCATCGGCTCCCTGCCCAACGCCCTTGGCAAGCTGCTCGCCAAGTCCGACCTTAAAGACCTGGGAGTGCACAGCGAAATGATGTGCGACGCCTTCCTGGACATGTGGGAAGCCGGCAGAATTACCGGGAAAAAAAAGAACATTGACCGGGGCAAAATGGTATTCACCTTTGCCCTGGGCAGCAAGAGGCTCTACGAGTTCCTGGACCGCAACCCCGGGGTGGCCTCTTACCCGGTGGATTATGTCAACTACCCGCACGTAATCGCCCAAAACGACAATATGATCTCCATCAACAACGCCCTGGAGGTGGACCTCTTCGGCCAGGTGGCGGCCGAATCTTCAGGCTGCCGCCACATAAGCGGAACCGGGGGCCAGGTGGATTTTGTGGAGGGGGCATACATGTCCAGGGGAGGCAAGTCCTTCATCGCCCTCAACGCCACCTACACCGACAGGGACGGCTGCCTGCAAAGCCGGATCAGGCCCGTTTTAAGCCCCGGCACCATCGTCACCACCACGCGGTCCACGGTGATGTACATCGTCACCGAGTTCGGCATCGCCTGCATGAAGGGCAGGAGCACCTGGGAAAGGGCGGAAGCCCTGATCAACCTTGCCCATCCCATGTTCAGAGAAGATTTAATCAGAGAAGCCGAAAAAATGAACATCTGGAGGCGCACCAACAAGATACCCGACATGGCGCAAAGCGCTTGTTGACGGGATTGATCCACCCGGGCAAAAGGGGCCGGTATAGGCCCCTTTTGCCGCGTTTCGGGGATCAGTCCCTGTTTACTGCGACCGCGCTGCTTCTTGCGGCCAGTAAAACTCCTTCCCTTTCCACGGCGCCTGCCACACCACGCCCTGTCCGCCGTCCTTCCTCGAACGTTTTTCTAGATAACACAAAAACATCTACAGGTACGGAGGCAGATATGAAGTAAGAACCGGCGGCATCACGCAATCCGTTAATCAGTACGCGGTCTTCGCCTTCCACGACCACAACCAGATCGGCATCACTGCGGGGAGTCGCGTTTCCCCTGGCGAAAGACCCGAACAGGTACACCGCTGCCACCCCGCGCACTTCGTCTATTAAGCGCCCGGCGCATTCCCGCAGGCTGTCCAGCACTTTCTTTTGGTTAACGAATCGCGTTGCCGCAAAATTGATAAATGGACTCGGCATCGGTTATCGCCTGCCCTGCTTCGCCTGAAGTATAGTAATCCCCCGGGGCGCCCGCATCAAATCCGTTGGGATACCTCGTGGGAATATAATGCTTATCCAGCCTGCGCGCAGCCAGCAGTACTTCCTCCGGCACTTCCGTCAGAGACGCCAGATCAAGCAAAAGTCTTGTAACGGAATGTCCCCAGCCTTCACCGTTGAGGTGCAGGATCAGAGCTTTCACAGCTTTTTCCGCCGCCTGCTGCGCGGCAAAACAGGCCCATTCGTAATCACCGGCAGCAAGTGAATTACGGGCGTGCCGCAGGTCGAAACCGGCCTGGGCAAACCAGTCCGGAGCCCTGTTAGCCAAATCAACCCCCCGCCTCTCCAATGTACCGTCATTTAGGTTCAGGGCGGCACATCCAGGTCCTGGCCCTGGAATAAAAAGTATTTTCATTAAAAATTATATCCCAACATGAAAGCTGTTGAAAACCGGATCTATTTATCGCCCTCTTCGGGAACTATGCAGATAAAAACAAAATCCTCCCCGCCTTTGCCCAGGAACTGGTGTTCCGCGCCGGAGGGGACGTAGGCCACCGACCCCGCTTCCAGTTCATATTCCTCGCCGCCCAGATACAGGGTGCCCCTGCCGCTGACTACGTAATTAATATGGGGCCAGGGGTGGGAGTGCCTGGGGGAGCACCCCTCATCTTTCAGGGTGAAAAGCCGCATCACCCAGCCCTCCCATCCCTCCCGGGGGCCGATCAGCGATTGCTTGAAAGCATTGCGGATACCGGGCATTTTCAGTTCAACACTTTGAATTTTCCTGACATTGGAAACAAACATACCGGGCCTCCTCCGCCATTTTTTCATTTTATTTCTTGTCGCCTGCCCCGATACCCTTTAAAAAAAATGCTGCGTCCGGAGATTAATTTTTTGACAAATAGATAATATGTTATATAATAAAGCTGGAAATACGCCTGGAAAGGAGCATTCCATGAAGAGTTTCACCGGCTTTCTCTGTTTCGAGCTGGGCCTGGCAGCCAGAAAAATATACAGATACTACAACAACAGGTATTCCGATTACGGCATAACAGTGCCCCAGTCCTTTATCCTGTTTGCCCTGATGGAGCAGGACGGCCAGAACGTCAAGGACCTGGCCGGCCGCCTTTCCCTTGACAGCCCCGCCATAACCGGGCTGCTGGACAGACTGGAAAAGGAAGACCTGGTGGAAAGAAGAAACGACCCCGGGGACAGGAGGGCCCTGAAGGTATTTCTTACCGAAAAGGGAAAAAAACTGGCCGAGGAAATTTTTGAAATAGCCGCGAACTTCAACGAGGTTCTCAGTTCCGCTTTTGACGACCGGCAGAAACAGGCGCTTAAAAAACTGATTACGGTCATTGATTCCCTGGACTTGCAGTGAGTTGTGCATTTTCAAAAGCAAGGGGGCAGTTGTTGAACTGCCCCCCAGTTTTTTACACATTGAGCTTCTCTTTAAACAAGAACGGAATGAGATAAAGTCCGCCTATTCCAACAAGGGAATAGATGATCCTGCTGAACAGGGTTGCTTCCCTGACCGGGCTTACTCCCGACAGGGCCTGGACCAGATCCCACTGGAACAGCCCCACCAGCAGCCAGTTGATGGCGCCTATGATCACCAGCGCCAGGGCGATCCTGTACAACCATGCCATCTTTTCTCACCTCCTTCACGGCGTTATGTGATCAAGAATGGTCTTTCCGGCTTGGCCGAAAGATTATTAATTATTATGGATAATTCTGGTCATCGATATACATGCCCTTAAAGAAACCGCCCTTGCGGCGGCGGAATTCGGACCCTCATGCGCAGCACCGGTCCACTTTTATTAATAAGTAGAGGCAGGAAAACCTGTCCTCCTGCCTCGCGTCCGGATTTATTTCAATCAATAGTTGTCAGGCGCTGCGGTAGAGTTTGGTCATTACAAACTCCCTGTGCCCAAGGACTTCACTGGCGGTAAAACGGCCGTTGCAGGTGCGGAAAAGCATTTCCATCAGCGCGTCCGCAGCCTGGTCAAGGTTCATTTCACGGCGCAGAATGCCGCTCACGTCAACATCGATGTGCTCGCTCATGGTGGCCGCGGTCAGGGGGTTGGCGGTAAGCTTGATGACCGGGATAATGGGGTTGCCTATGATGTTCCCCTGGCCGGTGGGGAAGAAGTGCACCACTGCGCCGGACGCTGCCCACAGGGTAACAGCCTCGGCAGCCGCGGAAGACGTGTCCATGAACCACAGCCCTTTGCCCTTGGGCGCTTCCGCCGGTTTGAGAACCCCGACAAACTTGCACCTTCCTATTTTCTGGAGATTGCCCAGGGCCTTTTCTTCTATGGTTGTAAGCCCGCCGGCTATGTTGCCCTTGGTGGGCTGAGACCCGGCAAGGTCCACGCCCTGGCTGAGAATAAACTCATTGTACTCACTCCAGATTTTATAGAAAGCTTCTCCCACTTCTGGAGTGGCGGCATGGGCTTTGACTATGTCCTCACCGCCGGTAATTTCGGAGGTTTCACCAAAGCTGACGGTGGCGCCGGAGTCGACAAGCCTCTCAACCGCCCTTCCCACCGTCGGATTTGAAGCCAAGCCGGAGGTGGTGTCCGATTCCCCGCACTTTACCGATACGTATAGTTCGTCCACGGTACACTGAACCCTTTGCAGCCCGGTGGCCCAATGTACGTACTCCTTGGCTTTGCGTGAAGCCATTTCTATGGTTTTCAGATCCCCATTGCGCTCAATGGAAAATCCCGCAACAGGCTTGCCGGTCCCGGCTATTCCTTCCACGACAACATTGGTCCATTCCGGCTCGATGCCTATAACCACAACTGCGGCGACATTTGGGTTGCTTCCGGTCCCTATCAGCGTGCGGAAGAAGAGATCAAGGTCTTCACCAAACTGAAGGCGGCCGTAGGCGTGCGGCAGGGCTATGGTCCCCTTGATATTGTTGGCCACAGCCTCGCATGCGGCGTTGGAAAGGTCGTCCAGCGGAAGTATGACAACGTGGTTTCTGATTCCCACCCTGCCGTTCTCTCGACGGTATCCCATGAAAGCAGGCATTGACACTTATTACCACCTCGCAGTTTTAAGGTTGTGAATATGAACGTGTTCACCCCTGGCTATTGAGGCCACTACCTTCCCGATGGGCACGTTGTACTTAATCACCCGGGACCCCGCTTCCATGTCAACGAGGGCTATTTTATGCCCCAGGGGAATATCACTCTTTGCCACCACGCTGATTGTGGAGTCGTCAGACATAACCCAGCCTTCCACAGTTTCACCGGCTTTAATATCGGTGACGGCCACCCCGACGGAATCAGCCTTGTCATGAACGATAAATCTGGTCAAAATCAGGTCCCCCTCTCATTACAGAGTGTAGATTAGCAATCCAGCCAGTTGACTGGTTCACCGATATGTTACAGGCGCATCTCTCACCCCCGAACGACAATCCCATCATAACAGTGCAGTATATGGTAGGAGGTCTGTGGTACTACCTTTAATTTTATGCCTGTTTTCCGCGGCTGTCAATCCTCCGTTCTCAAAAAAGCAGAAGCCGGCCTTTAAAAGGACGGCATTGATTTCTCCCGGCTGGCTAATAACAGCCGTCAGGTTTTATCTTTCCGGCGACTATGACGGGCTTGCTTTATCGATCTCAACACGCTTTCCAGGTGTCCGTGCATAAGCCGGCCCGCCTCCTCGGCCCGGCCGTTGTAGATTGCTTCCAAAACCCCGATATGCTCTTCTATGGATTTGTCCATCCTTCCGGGAATAGCACTGGTGTGGCTTCGGGTCTCTTCAAACAGGTCCAGCATGTTCCTCATCAGGCGCATCAGGACGGGATTGGCCGATATGTCGGCAACCAGAAGGTGAAAATCCCTGTTGTTTGATTGATAGCTGTCCGGTTCGCCCTTGCCTTCAAGAAGATTCCGGCTTTCTCTTATAAATTCTTCAATCCGGGCCTTGTCCCTGCCGGTGCAGCTTTCGGCGGCCCATCCGGCTGCAGCGGTTTCCAGCACCATCCGCACCCTGAAAAGGGCCTCGATGGTGTCGCTCTCGTTTACCAGCAGGCTGGACAGCTGGTTTGCTATCACGGCGCTGTCCACCGTGGCCACAAAAATGCCGATGCCATGCTTCACCTCCAATACCCCCAGGCCCGACAGCGTTTTAACCGCGTCCCTTACAACAGTCCGGCTTACCCCGAATTTCTCAGCCATTTCCCTTTCAGTGGGCAGCCGGTCTCCCGGTTTAAGCCTGCCGGAGCTGATCAGCCCCTTAATATGGTTGGCCACCTGATTTCTCAGGGTGTCGGCCCTTCCGATACGCTGAAACATTGTCTCACTCCCCGCCCGATGCTTTATGGTTATTCATATTAGGTAATACCACATGCCACATTTATCAATATACTATGCATCCGCTTGGATGACAATACCTTCTCCGTCTCAAAATTAATGCCGCAAAGAGCCCGGCCGGGACGCAGCATGGCCGGCAAAACTATTAAAATAATCGTTGACAAGGATTTAACGCAGCATGTACAATAATTTTAAAGTAGTGGTAATACCACATACCTAATATATATTATTTGGCACAACTATACCGGCTGAGAGTGATGAAATGAAAATTGTAGTAACGGAACTTATCTGGGAAGAGGGACTGAAAATATTGCGCCGGCTGGGAGAAGTGGTATACGAGCCCGGCCTCTGGAAATCGGACGCCCTTCCGCCTGCCCTGGCAAAAGCCGACGCGGTCATAGTGCGAAATCAGACCCGGATAAACAGGGAATTTTTGGCATTAGCCCCGGGCCTTAAAGTTGTGGGTCGCCTCGGGGTCGGCCTGGACAACATAGATCTGGCCGCCTGCAAGGAGGCCGGCGTGCCGGTCGTTTTTGCCCGCAACGCCAACGCCATATCGGTTGCGGAATACGTATTTGCGGCCATGCTGTCCTTCTCAAGGCGGCTGGACGAGGCCACCCTGGATGTTAAAAAAGGCAACTGGAACCGCAGGCGGTTCACCCTGACCGAATTATACGGCAAAACCCTGGGCCTCATTGGCGTCGGCGAAATCGGCACCCGTCTGGCCGCCCGGGCCAGGGCCTTCGGCATGATCATGCTCGGCTACGACCCCTACCTGCCCCCCTATGAAACAGTCTGTACCGAGATGGGCGTTGAAATCACCGGACTGGATCAGGTGCTCTCCCGGTCAGACTTTATAAGCCTGCACGTGCCGTTGAACGACGATACCCGGAACCTCATCAACAGGGAAAGACTGTCCCTCATGAAACCCGGCGCTTATATCATCAACACCGCCCGGGGCGGGGTGATTAACGAATCAGACCTGTATGACGCCCTCCGGACCGGGAAAATAGCCGGGGCCGCCCTGGATGTGATGTCCGAGGAGCCGCCGGCGGGATCCCCGCTGCTGGATCTTGACAATGTCATACTGACCCCTCACATCGCCGGCCTTACAGAGGAGGCCCAGGTTCGCACCTCGGTGCTGGTGGCCCGGGAGGTCTGCAAGGTGCTGCAGGGCCAAACCTCGGTATGCTGCGTGAAGTAGGGTTTTGAGACAGCTGAAAACTGACAATGGGGTGACATCAGATGCCTCTTTTTTCCCAACAGAAGATTTTTCAATTCTGCCAGGACCTGCTGCAGGGCGCCGGTGTTCCTCCGGAAGACGCCACCATCGTGGCCGACGTGCTGCTTGACGCCAGCCTGGAGGGTATAGACACCCACGGAATCAGCCGGCTGCCCGTCTACCTGACCAGGATTCAAAGCGGGCGAATCAACCCCAGGCCGGACATAAAGGTAAACCGCGCCTCCCCTTCCCTGGCCGGAGTTGACGGAGACAACGGGCTGGGACAGCTGGTGGCGGTCCGGTCAATGCAGGTGGCCATAAAAATGGCCCGGGAAACAGGGGTGGGGGCGGTGGCCGCCCGGCGCAGCAACCACTACGGAGCATCGTCCTATTACTGCAAAATGGCCAGCTCGTGCGGCATGGCCGGGATGGCTTTCACCAACACCCCCCCCGGCATTCCGCCCTGGGGGGGAAAGAAAGCCTACTTCGGCACCAATCCCGTAGCGTTTGCCTTCCCCGGAAAAAACAGGCCCGTGGTTATTGACATGTCATCCAGCACCGTCGCCCGGGGCAATATTATACTGGCCGCCAAAGAAGGGAAGCCCATTCCCGAAGGCTGGGCCATTGACGGCCAGGGCCGCCCCACCACCGACCCCAGGGCCGCCCTGGAAGGCGCGGTGCTCCCCATGGCCGGCCCCAAGGGCTATGCCATGGCCCTGGCCGTGGAAATACTGTCCGGAGTTTTAAGCGGGTCCGCCTATGGACCCAGGGTCGGCTGGATATACGATGACAGCACCGAACCGGTGGATATCGGCCACTTTTTTCTGGCCGTCGACATCGACAAGCTGATGCCCCTGGACCGGTTCCTCGACAGAATGAACCACATGGTGCGGGAAATTAAATCCTCGCCCAGGGCTGAAGGGATCGAAGAGATATTCATCCCGGGGGAAAGGCGCTTTAACACGGCTGAAAGGCGAAGCCGGGAGGGCATCCCGGTATCCGGACAACTTCTGGAGGAACTGAACCGGCTGGCCCGGGACCTGGGAGTGGGACCGCTTGAATAGACGGCCGCTACATTTCCTGCCAGTGAAAAACCGGACCGCCGCAAGGTCGGGCCTGACTTTTTGAGCAGACGGGCGGTACAACTATGAAAATCACCGATGTTAAAGCCGTTATTCTCGATTACCACCTGGAAAAACCCGTGGAAACCTCGTTCGGCGCAATGCCGGTCCGCACCAATGTACTGATCCGGATTGATACCGACGAGGGTATAAGCGGAATAGGGGAAACATGGACCAATTTTCCCCACTGGGCTGCGGAAGAAAGAAAAATTACCGTTGAGAAAGGGATCAAGCCTGTTATTCTGGGTGAAAACCCTTTAAACATATCTTATTTATGGGAAAAAATGTACAGGGCACTGATGAAGTCGGGTGCCGGCCTGCAGTGGGGCGCAAAGGGTCCCCTCATGCAGGCGGTAAGTGGTGTTGACATAGCCCTCTGGGACATACTGGGCAAAAAACTGGCCTCCCCCGTCTACCAGTTGCTGGGCGGCAAAGTATGCACCGAAATAAAGGCATACGCCAGCGGGCTGGGACCCAGGGATTACGAAGAGTACGTTCAAAACAGTCTTGAGAAAGGCTATACGGCTTTCAAGCTGAAAGTGGGTTTCGGCAAGGACCTGGACCTGCATAATCTTAATACCATGCGCCGGATGATAGGAGACGATCGTATGCTCATGATCGACTCCAACCAGGGGTGGAATGACGCGGACGAGGCCGTCCGGCACTTAAAGCTTTACGAAAAATATAACCTGGAATTCATAGAGGAGCCCGTCCCGGCAGACCGGCTGGAAGACCTCAAAAAAATAAAGGACTGCGGAATAATGCCGGTGGCCGGCGGCGAAAACGTCTATACAAGATTTGAATTCAAAAAGGTTTTTGCCAATGAGGTCCTGAATATCGTCCAGCCGGACATTACTAAAACCGGAGGCATCTCGGAAGCCAGGCACGTCTGCTCCATGGCACGGGCCTGGGGGCTTCCCTTCGCGCCGCATATGTTCGGGACAGCCGTCGGCCTGGCCGCATCGTTACACCTTTTGGCTTCCACGCCCAACGGCCTGTATATGGAAGTGGATGCCAACCCGAACCCTTTGCTTACAGACCTGCTGGAGGAGGCATTCTTCAGTTTTCAAAACGGGTCCTTCATCCTTGGTGAGGACAAGCCGGGACTGGGTATAAAACTGGACGCGGACCTTTTAAAAGATCTTGAAAGGAGGTAATTTTTCAAGCCGACTGAGTTGTTGTCGAAAATCAACTGCACCCGCAACAGGCACCTAAAAAATTAGGAGGGGGATTATGAAAAAACTAAAATACCTGCTGCTTGCTTCCATTCTTTTGCTTGCATTTTTGGTTGCAGGCTGCGGAAGCTCCACCAAGGACCAGAAGGCCGAAAAGAAAGTTGAGTACCCGACCAAGCCCATCACCTACGTCATACCTTTTGACGCCGGCGGTCAGTCGGACATAGAGGCCAGAAGGCAGCAGCCGCTGCTGGAAAAATACCTGGGACAGCCTGTCACCATCACCTACAAACCCGGTGGCGGCGGGGCCGTGGGCTGGGCTGAACTGGTCAAGCAAAAGCCCGACGGCTACTACATGGCAGGGTTTAACATCCCGCACATAATTCTGCAGCCCCTGGAAAGAAAAGACGCCGGTTATAAAACCGAGGAGATAAACCCGGTGGCCATCTTCCAGAAGACCATCATCGGCTTGGCGGTGCCCAAAAACAGTCCGTACAACACCCTGGAAGATTTTATCAAGGCGGCCAAGGCCAAGCCCGGCAGCATCACCGTGGGCGGTTCCGGAACCCTCACCGGACCCCACCTTTTCACCCTGCTCCTTGAAAAACAGGCCGGCATAAAACTGCAGTACATCCCGTTCACCGGCGCCGCGCCGGCAACCCAGGCCCTGCTGGGCGGGCACAGCCAGGCCATGGCCGGCAACTCAGACGACCTTGTGAAATACCCCGACAAGATAAAAGTCCTGGGCATAGCTTCCGCGGATCGCTTTAAGGCCCTGCCGGACGTCCCCACCATGAAGGAACAGGGCTATGATATCCAGGTCAGCGTTGACCGCGGAGTGGCCGTCCCCCCCGGAACCGACCCGGTTATAGTCAAAAAGCTGGAAGAAGCCTTCATGAAAATCGCCAACGATGAAAACATCAAGGCCCAGATGCTGAAGGACGGCTTTGAGCCCGTGGCCATGAACGCCGAACAGTCGAAGAAGTATATCGAGGAAAGAACGAAGGTGTTTACAGAACTTTATAAGCAAGTAGCCGCCGAGAAAAAACAATAAAACTAAACTCGCAACGTGTAACGTATTGTGTTCCAATGTTGTGATATAATATAGGGGTTTTCGAGTTCCGGGCGACGGCATCCCGGCGAAAACCCTTTTATTCAAATTTTTTCAGTGCAATTGATTTCTCAACGAAGGGAGGACCTAAATGACAGAAAACATGTTATTTGCCCTGGGCAATGTTCTTGATCCGCTAAAATTCTTATTAATGACCCTGGGTGTAGCAGGTGGAATCATAGTCGGAGCCCTCCCGGGACTAACAGCCACCATGGCCCTGGCCCTGCTGGTTCCCTTCACTTTCGCCATGGACGCCACCACCAGCCTGATGGTGCTGGGGGGTGTGTATGTGGGGTCCATGTATGGCGGCTGTATTGCGGCCATACTGGTGAACACTCCCGGCACTCCGTCGTCAATTGCCACTACCTTCGACGGCTATCCCATGACCAAAAAGGGGAAAGCCGAGCACGCCCTGGTGGCTGCGGCGTTCAGTTCAGGTGTGGGCGGTGTATTCGGCGCCCTGGTGCTGTTGTTCCTTTCCCCGCCCCTGGCGGAGGCCGCCCTCAAGTTCGGGCCCCCGGAATACTTCTGGCTGGCGGTTTTTGGCCTGACCATCATCGCCACCCTGTCCACGGGATCAGTACTCAAGGGCCTCATGGGCGGCGCCCTCGGCCTGCTTCTAAGCACCGTGGGCATAGCGCCCATCGGCGGAGACATGCGTTTTACCTTTGGATTTTACCAGCTTCAGGCGGGCCTGGAGCTGATTGTGGTCCTGATCGGTTTCTTCTGCATACCGGAAGTTATTAATATGATCGAGAAAAAAATCAACCCCCAGGATGTGGCCACCTACAAGCCCCAAAAGGGCGTGGCCAGGTCAGTCATAATGGACCTGATTAAAAAGCCGGGCCTCCTGCTGCGGTCGTCGGCCATCGGCACCTTTGTCGGCATTGTGCCCGGCGCTGGGGGCAACATCGCCTCGCTGATGGCCTATAACGAGGCGGTCCGCTTCTCCAAGGAAAAAGAGAAGTTCGGAACCGGCATTATTGACGGAGTGGCCGCGTCGGAATCGTCAAACAACGCCGAGGTGGGAGGTTCGCTGGTTCCCCTGCTGACCCTGGGCATACCGGGGGCGGCACCGGCGGCGGTCATGCTGGGCGCCCTGATGATCCAGGGGATGCGCCCGGGCCCAGAGCTTTACACGACATATGGAAACGTCACGTACACCTTCCTGTTCTCCTTCGTGCTGGCCAATATAATCATGTTTGTGCTCGGATTCTTCGGGTCACGCTACGTGGCCAGGGTAATCAACCTGCCGATCAATATCCTGGCCCCGCTGGTGGTGTTTCTGACGGTAATCGGATCCTACGCCATCCGGAACAACATGCTGGACGTTGGAATAATGGTCTTTTTCGGGCTGATTGGTTATGTAACCAAAAAAGCCGGATTCCACCCCGGCCCCATTGTCCTTGGGCTGATCCTGGGCCCCATTGCGGAGAATGGACTTGTCCAGTCAATGCTTATGGGCAAAGCTTCGGGGAGCATGTTCGCAGTATTTTTCACCCGGCCGATTTCCATCGTACTGATTCTGTTCTGCCTGATTTCAGTCGCCGTTCCTGTCATTTCAGCGATCCGGGCCCGGAAGCGGAAGGAGGAAAATGCAAATGCTTAACAGCAACACCATTTCTTCCCTGACATTTCTTATGATTGCGGCCGGGGCCTGGTATCTGGCCGGAGATTTTACTGAAATGGGAAGTTTCTTCCCTCGGGTGATTGCCTCCATGCTGGCGGTGTTCAGCCTGCTTCAGCTGGCAATGAGCTTGATGCACAAGAAAAAGGAAACCCCTTTCGCCGGCATTGAGACCGGGCGGGTGGTATCCTTGCTGGCGGGAATAGCAACTTACGTAGCCCTTATGATTTTTGTGGGGTACATCATTTCCGGCATATTGTTCCTTGCGTTTTTCACCTGGTACTTCGGCCGGGACTACGATCAAAGGATCCCGGCCGTCAGGGCGTTGCTTATTTCAGCCGCAGTAACAGCCGGGTTCTATATCGTTTTTTATCATATTTTCACAGTTCCCCTGCCGGAGGGGATATTATTCGGCGGTTAAAAGAAAGCCGGGCCTGCCGGGCAGGCCTTTACTTTTCTGCCAGGGGCGGGCCCGAACGGGGAGGAAATATGCGTACAGTTCACGTACAGAAAATTGTTGATGAAGTCGCCCGCCTCTGCCAGGAGGCATGTTATGACCTGCCCCCCGACGTCCTGAAGGCTATCGAGGCCGCCTCCTCCAGCGAAAAGTCACCTCTGGGGCAGGGCATCCTGGCAAAGCTGGTGGAAAACGCGTACCTGGCCTCCCGGGAAAGGGTTCCTTGCTGCCACGACACCGGGATTGCCGCGGTATTTTTGGAAATCGGGCAGGACGTTCACCTGACCGGAGGTTCCCTGCATGAGGCTGTCCAGGAAGGGGTCCGTCGGGGATACCGGGAAGGATGCCTGCGCAAATCCGTGGTAGGCGACCCTTTACTGCGCGTAAACACCGGCGATAACACACCCGCCGTGGTTCACACGGAAATTGTTGACGGGGACCGGATTACCCTCTCAGTTCTTCCGAAGGGCGGAGGCAGTGAAAACATGAGCGCCCTCAGTTTCCTTCTCCCCGGTGAAGGCGCCGGGGGAGTGAAAAAATTCGTTCTCGATACTGTCAAAAACGCCGGCGGCAAAGCCTGTCCCCCCCTGGTGGTGGGAGTGGGAATAGGCGGAACTTTTGATTACGTGGCGCTCCTTGCCAAGAAAGCCCTTTTGCGGAGGATCGGGACATACAACAAGCAGCCCCACCTTGCCCGGCTGGAGATGGAATTGCTGGAATTAATCAATAAAACAGGAATCGGCCCCCTGGGTCTGGGCGGTTCAAACACCGCTCTCTGGGTGGCGGTTGAAAGCTTCGGCGCCCACATAACCGCCCTTCCCGTGGCAGTCAACCTGCAGTGCCACGCCGCCCGGAGAAAACTCTGCACCATCTAGGGAGGACATTCAATGGCAACTCACAGGTTAATCACTCCGCTTTTAGACGCAGATATCGAAAAACTGCACAGCGGCGACGAGGTATTGCTGACCGGCCCCATCTATACGGCCAGGGATGCGGCCCACAAGCGGTTGTTGGAACTACTGGAAAAAAAGAGGGAACTGCCGGTTGACCTGAGGGGCCAGGTGATATACTACTCCGGCCCTTGCCCTCCCAAGCCGGGACAGGTAATAGGCTCCGCGGGACCGACAACCGCATACCGGATGGATCTGTTTACACCAGCCATGCTTGAATACGGCGTTAAGGGAACCATAGGCAAGGGGCCCAGGCTGGAGAAAGTCAGGGAGGCATGTGTCAGGTACAGAGCCGTATATCTGGCGGGCATCGGGGGCGCGTCGGCCCTTCTGGCCAAAACGGTAAAAAAGGCTGACATCGTGGCATATGAAGACCTGGGCACCGAGGCCGTCCACCGTCTGGAGGTTGAAGATTTTCCCCTAATCGTGGCCTATGACATCTACGGAGGCGATATCTACTCGGAGGGCATCGGCAAGTACAAGGAAATATGATTTAAAGCATGCAGCGGCATGTTTTGCAGGGCGTCATCAGAATCAGGCATATGGCTACTTCTGGCACCCTGGGCAGTAATAGGCGCTGCGACCGCCAAGCCTGGCGCGCCGCACCGGCTGTCCGCAGTCCGGGCACGGGCGCCCTTCCCGGCCGTAAACCCTTAGGCTTACCTGGTTTGTTCCGGACTGCCCCAGGCCGTCCACGTAATCCCTGAAAGTGGTCCCCCGGTTGGCGATGCCTTCGGCCAGCACCTCCCTGATGGCCCGGTAAAGGCGGGCCACTTCCCTGGGGGTCAGGCCGGACGCCGTCCTTTCCGGGTTTATCCGGGCCCTGTGCAGGGCTTCGTCGGCATAGATGTTTCCGATCCCGGCGATAAAAGTCTGGTCCAGCAGCAGGGACTTTATCCTGGTCCTTCTCCTCTTCAGTTCCTTTTTCAGGAAGTCTCTGGTGAAACTTTTGTCCAACGGCTCTATCCCCAGGTTTTTCAGACCCGGCCAGTCGTCCAGGCGGTCCGCCTCCAGGAGGGCCAGTCGGCCGAACTGGCGCATGTCGGAAAAGTGGACCTCAAAGCCGTTGCTCAGCCTGAAAACGGCGTGGGTGTGCCTGGACGGCTGTGTCCCCGGGGGCAAGTAAATCAGCCTTCCGGTCATGCGCAGGTGGACGGCCAGAATCATGCTGCCGCTCAAGTGGATCAGCAGGTATTTGCCCCGGCGGTCTATTTTTTTCACCTTTTTCCCCGCCAGGCCTTCCATGAAAGCCTGGGGGCCGGGGAATCTTACCACCTTGGGCCTGATCAGGAGGACCTCGTTGACAATTAAACCCGCAATCTTATTTTCCAGGCTTCTTTTAACGGTTTCAACTTCCGGCAGTTCCGGCATCTACGTACATCTCCGATCTATGCCCGGTCAATGGCCGAGCGAAACAGGCGGACTTCCGGCGGTCCCGCTATATCCTTTTCACATCATACCAGTTCGGCCCGGCCTTCATGTCCACCACCAGGGGCACATCCAGCCTGACGGCGTTTTCCATGCAATCCCTGACCAGTTCCCTGACTTCTTCGATTTCCCGCTCCGGAACGTCGAATATGAGCTCGTCATGAACCTGAAGCACCATCTTGGTCTCAAGACTGCGCTTTCTCAACTCATTCCATATTCTTACCATGGCCAGTTTGATTATGTCGGCGGCGCTTCCCTGGATGGGGGTGTTGATGGCGGCCCGCTCACCGAAATTCCTGATCGCCTTGTTCGGGCTGAAAAGGTCGGGCAGATAGCGGCGGCGGTTCAGGATGGTGGTCACGTACCCCTTTTCCCTGGCCTCGGAAATGGTTCTGTCGATAAATGCCCTGGCGCCCTTGTACCTTTCAAAATAATTCTTTATATAGCGGCCCGCTTCCTGGCGGGATACCCTGATGTCCCTGGCCAGCCCGAAATCGCTGATGCCGTAAATAATCCCGAAATTAACGGCCTTGGCCCTGCCCCGCATGTCGGCCGTAACCTCCTCCACGGCCACCCCGAACACTTCCGAGGCCGTCCGGGTATGAATGTCCTGGTTTTCCCTGAAAGCTTCCAGCAGTACCGGGTCTCCGGCCAGGTGGGCCAGGATCCTCAGTTCAATCTGGGAATAGTCGGCGGCCAGGATCACGTTTCCATCCCGCCTGGGCTTGAAGACCTTTCTTATTCTCCTCCCTTCCTCCAGCCTGATGGGTATGTTCTGCAGGTTGGGCTCCGCGCTGGAAAGCCTGCCGGTGGCCGTTATGTTTTGGTGGAAAGTGGTGTGGACCAGACCCGTGCTTGGGTCGATCAAAGGCGAGAGGCCGTCCACATAAGTGGTCTTCAGCTTCATCAACTGGCGGTGAAGGATGAGGTGCCGGATGATCTCGTGGGTGTCGGCCAGTTCCTCCAGCACTGCCGCGTCTGTAGAATATCCCGTTTTGGTTTTCTTTATCACCGGGAGCTGAAGCTTTTCAAAGAGTATTTGGCCCAGCTGGCGGGTGGAGTTGATGTTGAATTTTTCTCCGGCCAGCCGGTAAATGGTTTCAGTCAGTTGATCTATCCTGGCTCCCAGTTCGGCGGACATCTCCGCCAGGATCCCGGCGTCCACCTTCACCCCGGCCGCCTCCATGTCCGCCAGCACCTGCACCAGGGGGTTCTCCACCTCGTAATAGAGCCTTTCCATTTCGGCCAGCTTAATCTTTTCCTCCAGCAGGGGGGCCAGTCTTCTTGCGGCGTCTGCCCGGGCGCACAAGCCCGGCGGCCCGCCGCCGGCCGGCAGCACCACGTTCAGGTGCTCCAGGGCCAGGTCATTGATATCCCTGTTCGGCGCTCCCGGATTCAAAAGGTAGGCGGCAATCATAACGTCAAAAGCCAGGCCGGCGAATCCGATACCGTGTTCCCCCAGCAGCCGCATGTCGGACTTGGCGTTGAAACAAATCTTTTCCAGCCTGGGGCTGCCCATGGCGGCCGTAATAAACCTCATGGCTCCGGCGGAAGCGGCCGGGACATAAAAATTATCACCGTCGGCAAGGCTCACGGCCGCCGCAGTCAGCCCTTCCCCCCGGCTTCCCTCCAGGGCCAAGCCGAACCTGCGGCCGGCCATTTTCTTCTGCAGGGTTTCAAAATCCTTCCCGTTCTCCGGCACAGTATACCCCACCCGGTAGGTTTTCAGGGAAGGCGTCCCGCCGGTTCTGCCGTTTCCGGCATCGGAGCGGTTTTCTCCGGCCTGCCCGTTATCTTCACCTGCCCGTTGGGTAATGACCTTAATCAAACTCTTAAACTCCAGCCTGCTGAAAAACGGCAGGAGGATGTCGTAATCCGGTCCCTCCCAGAGGCAGCGGGCCGGGTTGAAATCAACGGGCACGTTCCTTTCGATGGCGGCCAGCCTTCGGGAGAGCCTGGCCTGATCCGCATATTCCCCGATTTTGGCCGCCAGCCTGGGGTTGACCCGGTCAAGACTGTTCAACAGGTTTTCCAGGCTGCCGAATTCACTGATCAGTTTGGCCCCGGTTTTCTCGCCAATTCCGGGAACCCCCGGGATGTTGTCCGAGACGTCCCCGGTCAGGCCCTTCAGGTCCACCAGCTGAGCCGGGGTCAGCCCGTACTTTTCCCAAACCCTGCCCTCGTCGAATTCCTCAAGATCAGTGATCCCCTTCCTGGTGAGCAATACCGTGGTCAGGGGAGAAACCAGCTGAAGGGCGTCCCGGTCCCCGGTGACGATCAGGCTGCTTATCTTTTCCTTTTCGGCCAGAGCCACGGCGGTTCCAATCAGGTCGTCGGCCTCGTAGCCCTCCATTTCCAGCACAGGTATGCGCATTGCCGAAAGCATTTCCTTGATCAGGGGGAATTGGGGCCTCAGTTCGTCGGGAGTGGCCTTGCGGGTCCCCTTGTAGGTTTCCAGTTCGCCATGGCGAAAGGTTATTCTTCCCCTGTCAAAGCAGACGGCCACCATGCGTGGTTTTCTCTCGCCGAGAATTTTCAGCAGCATGGCGGCAAAGCCGTACACGGCATTGGTAATTTCCCCCTGGCTGGTTGACAGGATCGGGATGGCATGAAAAGCCCGGTGGGCCAGGCTGTTGCCGTCGATGACCAAAAAGGACTGCGGGGCCAATTAAACACACCTGCCTTGAAAAAACTCATTCTGAAGGCCTTATCCCGTCGGAATCCAGAAGACAGAATCCAGAATTTATTATATTGAAATTATTTTCACCGGGCGGGATCAAAATACCTGCCTGGTTCCACAGAGATGTTTTCACTCCCCATTTTTCGCGGCAGGAAAAGACGGCCACGAGGCCGAAATCATAGATTAGGGGGATGAAAATGGCAGGGAAAATGATTCTTACCGCCTTTAGGTGTTTTTTTCTTTTTTATTTTTGCCTGTTTTTTATAACCGGGTCAGACCAAGGCTACGCCGCCGGGGATTCAACAAACGCCAAGAAAACCATCCTGGAGGTCTTCGACTATCTCGAAGAGGCCCATGTCAGCCGGCCGGATGCTGACGAGCTGATGAAGGGGGCAATCCGGGGTATGATTGACACTCTGAAGGACCCCTACACAGACTACCTGAGCGAGGAAGATTTCAACCAGCTGATTGACGACCTGGAGGGGAGTTACGGAGGCATAGGTGTTTACCTGGAGGGACAGGCCGACTACCCAAGGGTGCAGGAAGTTTTTCCGGGATCCCCGGCCATGGAAGCGGGCCTGAAGACCGGAGACATAATTAAAAAGGTGGACGGAATGGACATCAGGGGGTGGCCCCTGGTCCAGGCGGTGGAAAAAATAAAGGGCCGGGTGGGAACCAGAGTGATTCTGGTTGTCGGCCGGGGAGACAGCGAATTAACCGTTGAGTTGAAAAGATCCCATCTCAACGCTCCCACCGTGGAATCAAAGATAATCGGTCATAACACCGGCTACATAGATGTTAAATCCTTCGGTTCCGCAACCCCTGAACAGTTCAAGTTCCACCTGGACAAACTGATGGCCATGCGCATAAGCGGCCTTGTCATTGACCTGCGGGACAATCCAGGGGGATACATGGACGCAGCCATGGAAATGGCGGAAATTTTTCTTGACCCGGAGACGCCGATAGTAATCACCAAAGAATATGACGGAACGGTGACCAGGCACCTGGCCGGCAAGGATGTGAAAACCGTCAGGGTCCCCCTGGTGGTGCTGATTAATTCCCAGAGCGCCAGCTCGTCGGAGATACTGGCGGGCGCGCTGAAGGACAGCGGGGGGGCCGCCCTGGTGGGTGAAAAAACCTACGGCAAGGGAACAGGCCAAAGTCTGGTCAGGCTCAGAGCCGGGGGCACTTTAAAAATAACCACCACCGAATACACCACGCCCCTGGGAACACGGGTGGACGGCCAGGGCATAAAGCCCGATTTCGAGGTGGTCACCAGGGAACTGCAGGTCCCTTTCGCCCTCAGGATCCTGGAACCCCAGCCAAAGCAGATTGTTTTCAAAGGCAGCACAAAGGAGGTACTCATCGACGGCGACAAGATACCGGCCAGGAACACCCCGGCAGTAAAAAACGGGGCCATGTACCTGCCCCTGCGTTTTACCCTTGAGGCCTTGGGTTATGTTGTCTCCTGGGAAGAGAAATCCGGCGTCATCACGGCCCGGAAGAAAGATGCCGAAATTGTTCTGCCGGCAGCGGGCAATCCGCTTTTCAACGGCAGGGAATTATCAGCCGGCAGCGGTGTTTTTATCGAGGACGGCGTGTCATACATTTCCCTCGATTTGATTAAAAAACTGGGATACGCGGCAGAACAGGACGGGGACCTCATTACTGTCCGGGGCTGATTCACAATCTTCTCCGGATTGAACTTTGAAAAGGCCGGGAGGAAATCAATTGGATTATTTATTTGACCTTATCGATCCCGTATTAAGGTTGATCACCGCCAGGATAGCCGCCCTGGGCTACTGGGGGGTAGCCATCGGCATGGCGATAGAGAGCTGCAATATCCCCCTTCCAAGCGAGGTAATCCTGCCTTTTGGCGGTTACCTGGTCTCCACGGGAAAACTAAACTTTTTCTGGACCGCCATAGCCGGAACCGTCGGCGGGACGGCGGGATCAATCATCTCGTACCTGCTGGGCCTATGGGGCGGGCGTCCCTTTCTGCTGCGCTACGGGAGATACATCGGAATCTCTGAAAAGAGGCTGGCCATGGCCGACCACTGGTTCTACAAATACGGCGAGGCCACGGTTTTTTTCACCCGGCTGATGCCCATAATCAGAACCTTTATTTCGCTTCCCGCCGGAATATCCGGCATGAATTTTCCCCGCTTCGTAATCTACACCTTTCTGGGATCACTACCCTGGTGTTTTTTCCTTACCTACCTGGGAGTCAAACTGGGGGAACACTGGGAAGATTTAAAGGTATGGTTCCACCGGGCGGACGCGCTGATGGCCGCCGTTATCCTGGGGACGGTTCTGTATCTGTGGTACAGGTATAAAAGAAAGGGTTAGAAGAAAGGAATTACGGCTCACTGTTGATCTTCTTTTTTGCCCCGTTCGCATTTTTTGCTGAACAGCGAGATCACATTCTTTGACTGCAGTGAAAAACAAAGGAGGCTCAGCACGATGATCACCAAGGTGACCTTGGTGATCAAACCTTCGGCCCTTTCCAGGCTATGGCCGAGAAAGGTGTAAATGACTATCTCCGGCAGCTTCCCGAACACACTGGCCACAAAAAACGCGCCGAAGCTGACCTTGCTGAGGCCGGCGGCGTAGCTGACTACGCTGGAAGGCAGGATGGGCACCAGGCGGGCCAGGAAAATCACCTTGGCCCCCGATTTTTTGCTCATCTCCTCCACCTGGGGCATATACTTGGCCAGGCGCTGGGAGAAATAATCCCTGGCGATTACCCTGGCCAGGTAAAAAGCCACCGTTGCCCCCAGCAGGGCCCCCACCAGGGTAATCACTATGCCCCAGGCAACGCCGAATATGAAGCCGTTGGCGCCGGCCACAAGAAAAAGAGGCACCGGCGTGGCGATGGTCTGGATAATCATCACCGCTATGCTGATTATAACGGCCCATGCCCCGAAGGACAAAAGCCAGTCGGCCAATTCCCTGCTGTCCCGGAATACACCGTGCCAAATGATTCTTTCGGGACCTACCTGGTCCATAATAATTACACCGACCGAAAAAGCCACGACTAAAATAGAACATGCAATAAGGATCCTTTTTGCCATAGATTCCTCCGGTTATTCGGCACGATCATAATTAATATATCAAAAAAGCCTATGCCCCGAAAGCAAAAAAAATAAATCCGGCTGTATTGTGTCGAAAGGTAAACCGCCCGGGCCGTCCGCAGTCCCGGCAGTTGAAGAAAACTCCCTGCGCCCGCGGGGAGTTTCCCTGTCCATGCCTGTTATTCTACTTGTAAATGTTTGAAATCTGCAGGTGCTCCACCTCTATTTCCGAGAGGGTCCGGAACACTTCCTTCACCCGGGGGTGACGGGATTCACCGGCTGCATGAAGGTAGTATTTGATGGCCCGGTGTTCCCTCAGGTGCGCCTCTTCAAACTTTTCCCTGTCCGTATCCGGGCAGCTCTCCTCCTTAAAATCCGGAATTTCAGCGCCCATTATGCGGGCCAGCAGCTCGGCGTGTTCCATTTCATGCTTGGCCAGCCTTTTGAATATGGCCTGGGTAAATATGCTTTCGGCCTTCTGGGCACAGCACTGGTAAAAGGTCCAGTTGCTCACTTCGAAACCCAGTGCCGTCCGGCATTTTTCCATGTCGTTGGGGTCCAGTTCCAGCCTGCCGTAATCCACCCACTCCGCGGCAGGAACCAGTTGTTTCCCGGCAGCCCCGCAGTAAGGGCACCGGTCAGCCTCCCGGCCAAGGTAAGTTTCGCCGCACAGTTGGCAGCGCAACGGTCTCATCATACTTAATCACCTCTGGGTTATTATCCCGGCCGTCGTCTTTCCGTATCCGGTTAACGCCGGTATTTTCAGGTGAAACAGGAAACGGCCGAATCCGGCCGCTTCTCGTCGCTTACCGAAACTGTGTCCAGGTTCCCTGTGCAGGCTGGTACTGCTGCTGCACCGCTTGGGCTGGCCATCCCTGGGTCTGGGAGATTACTGTCTGCAGGTGACTCATGGCCTGGGTCACCGTTTCAGGCCGGGCCTGGGCCACCTGGTACCAGCCGCGGCTGTTCATAAGCCTGAACCACTCGTCCGCCATGGCCACGTGGTCCTGGTTCATACGGCTGAACGCCTGCTTCAACTGGGGCGTGGAGGCTTCCAAAACACCCTTCGTGTCAAGCTGCGCCAGGTATTTGGTGCTGTTAAGGCAGTCGATGGCAATGCAGACTGGGCTGACTTGTTGATGGTGCGGCATTCGTCCACTCTCCTTTCACTTTTTAGCTTGGGCGCCACTGGGCCTGGATGGCGGCCATGCCCTGCGGATTCTGGGCGTTCTGCATTAACCCGACCATCATCTGGTAATGGTTCTGAAGCACCTGCTGGTGCCGTGCCACCAGATCCCGCACCTGCGGGTCGGGGCACTGGCCGGCGAACACCCTGTACTTCTCAATCAGGCCGATATGGGTCATAATCCTGTCGTTCAACTCCATTACTTCCCTTTCCGAAAGCAACCCTGTCACCTCCTGAGCGTAGAATCAGAGTCATTTTATCCCTTTTAAAGCAGAATTATTCGCGCAAGAAAAATCAAATCACCGAATCGTCGTCCTCCACCTCCTGAACGTAAACCGGATCGTCTTTGCGCAAATCCACGTATAAATTGCCGTCGGTGGACAGAGTGGCCAGGAACACATCCTCCACCCTTTTTATATTCCTCCGGGAAAGCTCGTCCATGAGCCACTGGCGGGTGAGGCCGTTCTGTCTCAGGTTTTGATCCACCACCTGCCCGTCCCTGATTATTTCTGACGAGAGCCCCTTGTAGGAAGTGCTGATGCCCAAATCCCGGGGGGTCACCGGGAGGTTCTGGCTTTTTTTCAGTACGCTCAGCTTTCCGTGGGGCTCCAGCACTGCAAATTCAACCTCGCTCAAATCGAAAACGTCTCTTTCTCTCAGCTGCATCAAAAGGTCATCAAGGTGATAGCGTATTTTTCTCATGTTTTTTTCATATATTTTACCGTTCTGGACCAGCACCAGGGGTTCGCCCTCCAGCAACTTCCTGGCCGGCTCGCTTTTTAGGGTCAGATACCCCGTCAGCACCACGGCCAGGGTTAAAACCACCGGGCTTAAGAGAACCCAAAAACCTCCAACCTCTGTGGTGACAAAGGCACCTCCGATGGTCCCGATGGTTATGCCGATAACAAAATCAAAAAAGGTCATCTGGGCCAGGAGTTTCTTGCCCATGATCCTGGCCAGGCTGATGAGAAGAACAAAGACAATCAACGAATAACCGACGGCCTGAAAAAAATCGTCGGGCAACCTCATAGCCTCCTTTCCGGGACCGGCAGGCCGGAGGCGATAACCTCCACCAGGGCCGGGCGGCCGCAGTTCAGCACCTCCCGCAAACACCGTCCAAATCTCCGGAATGATACTGTAAGATCCAAAACCGGCACCCTGTCCATAAAGGCATCGGCCAGGCAGACCCCCACCTCACCGGCAAGCTGGACTGAACCGAGGCCATCAGCGCCGCCTACTCCTCGTGCCTGACCTGGTAAAAAACAATCTTATCCTGCCGCGCCAGGGCACCCAGCAATTGAAAAATATCGCCGGCCGGACACCGGTAATCTCCCCGTATCAGCGATAAGATAATTAAAAAATATTATTCCTGGAGCCCGCCAGCCTTATTACCCGATCTTTAAACAGGCACATACGGATTCTAATAATGATTTCTTCCGGAATCTTTTCAGTATCTTGCAATCCCCGTCATCGCCAAAAGCAGGAAACCTGCCGGACGGCCACCATTCACGTTCACATCACCCCTGCCATATTATCCCTTTGTAAGAAAACCCCCCTGTATGGGGGGCGACGGTTCGTGGATATAAGACGGATCATCATTGTATAGTTTCAACCCACGCCCCCGTATGGGGGGCGACCTCAGCAGCTCAACGGCTTCCTCGGTAACCATGTCGTTTCAACCCACGCCCCCGTATGGGGGGCGACACCTGGCCGGCCACGGTGTTCCAGACCGCAAAATGTTTCAACCCACGCCCCCGTATGGGGGGCGACGGCTTCTACCACGTTACCTTTCTTGGCCAAAGCGGTTTCAACCCACGCCCCCGTATGGGGGGCGACCATTGTCCTTGCTGCGGTTGCGGCCGTCAAATAGGTTTCAATCCCCGCCCCCGTGTGGGGGGCGACGCTGTCTCCTTGTCCACTGAGCAGAGAGCAACGTGTTTCAATCCCCGCCCCCGTGTGGGGGGCGACTTTCCAGCCAGGCCAGGATGTCCTCTTTTCTGATGTTTCAATCCCCGCCCCCGTGTGGGGGGCGACGCCATCCGGTGGGTGGCCCCTTCGGATTCCTTTGTTTCAATCCCCGCCCCCGTGTGGGGGGCGACTGCACCATTTCAGCGGTAAGTTCGGCCATATTAAGTTTCAATCCCCGCCCCCGTGTGGGGGGCGACGTGGCCTTTGTCGATGATCAGACGATTTGGAAGCAGACCTACTGGATGGAGAACGGCAGCTGCTGGATGGAAGAGGCCACATACGACACGCAGCTGAAAATGAAAGAGCAATTGGTGGCGCCAACGGACCTGGGCCTGGCTTTTATTCCATGTGAAATATTCACCCGCGGGGGCCTTACCGGGGAGACTGAAGGCCGATCCCTGGTGGAGGTCCTGGCCGGGCTCAACGACGAGATAAACCGGAAGATTTCGGACAATGCCGACAGTTTGCGGTTCGGGATGTTCGCTATAAAAGTAGTGACCAATGCCGCGCTGCCTACGCCGGAGGAAATAAAGGCCGGTACTGCTCAGCCCTTGCAGATAGCACCTAACGCCCTATGGTCCCTGACCGGGGATAGCGACAACCCGGCTGATGCCAAAACCCTGGAACATCAATTCCAGTACCGGGAGGCCCTGAAAGAACACCTTGAAACCCTGATAACCCTTATGCACCGCCTGGTCGATGTTCCCAACATTAGCCCGGAGCAGGTGAAGGGCCTGGGGCAGCTTTCGGGGTTTGCCATCAAGCTCTTATATGGCGCCATAATTTCATCTACCAACCGATCCATGATAACCTGGCGGCCCAGGTTGCAGCGGCTATTCGGCAAGGCCCTGTACATGCTGAACAAGTACGACACCAGGGCTCATTATGATATGGCGCTTATCAATGCGGCCGCCTTGAATGAAATTGCGGCCGGCGACCTTGACGAACTGGTTGAAGTAAAGACCTCCATGCCGATTCCCGAAAACGAGGCCGAGTTGGTTGAACGGGAAACCAAGAAGGTCGCCGTGATGCTGGAAAGCCTCAAAGGCGCCATGGACACCCTGGGGGTTGAAAATCCCGAGGCCAAGCTTGCCGAAATACTGGCCGAGAAGGCTACTATCAGCGAGGCCCTGGGCGGGGTGCCGGATGAACCTGACGCCGGCGGCGGGGGTGATGGCGGAGGCGGTAATGAATGAGCACTCTGGAGCGGGACCTTCTCAGGTTGATCGAAAAATTGTCCAGAGAGCGGACCTTGAGGGAGAAGCGGCTGGCCAGGAAGCTCCTGGAGATTTACGAGGAATGCAGGCAGACCCTTCTCTTGAAATTCCTCGAAGCACGGGGAGGCCAGGACACACTGAAGCTGCAGTACCTGGAGGGCACCATCCAGGATATTGAGCGCCAGATGAAATTCTATACCAACCTCACGGCTGAAGCCCGTCAAAGAGCCATTGACGAGGCTTTTTTGTTGGGACAGACAGTGGGGGCGCAAATGCTGGCTGCCGGCGGGATCAATATTTCCGTGGTTGCCGGAATTGGTCAGGTTAACCGCGGCATGATCGAGGCCCTGGTGGGAAATATCCCGAAATTGGCCGGGAGAGTGGAAGACCACATTCTCTTTCGTATCCGGGACGAGCTCACCCGGGGGGCGGTGATGGGGGAGAGCATCCCCAAAATCGCCAGGCGCATCCTTGGGACCGGGTTGACCCAGGAGGGGCTGAAGAAGCCTTTCCCGAGCATCCAAAAGAGGTGCGAGGTAATAGCCCGAACCGAGATTATCAAGGCTTCCGATGTCGGTTATGAGGACCTGGCGGTAAAGGCCCAGGAGGCCATTGGTGAGGAGATTTACGACGCCTGGTTGACAGCCGGAGACTCCCGGGTGGAAGCCGAGTGCAGGGCGATTGCCAACGGAACAGACCCAAGGTTCAAAAGCATCCCCGGGTACCCGGGGGTATATCGGCGAGATTCGGGGCCCAGGCCTGTGATACATACCCACCCGCGCTGCAGGTGCCGGCGAATACCGTTTTTAAAGTCCTGGGCCGAGAGCGGGGCATTGAACCTTGCAGAATTGCGCGGCCGTGAGGGCAAAAACACAAAATTGGGTATTGGCGGATCCACTCCGGAACAGTATAATAATGCCAACAGGAGAAACCCGGTAAGATCCCAGGCTTTGCAGAGGGCCCTGGATGAAAGAGAAAGGGAAATCGCCAACAGGGAGACTGAAAAAGGCTACCTTTTCGATCCCCAGGGCAATATTATTTTAAGCAAGGTTGGCGACCGGAGCTCTATACGTTTTACTGATGAAGAGCTGGTCAAGTTTGCCGACAATATCCTTACTCATAACC
>JAILZP010000004.1 GCA_023512435.1 Peptococcaceae bacterium
ATTGGCAAGTACAAATCAGATTTTTTATTTACATTTAATTCCCTCGCTAAAAAGATCCATGCGAATTTTTTAATTATCTTATTTTTATCTTCTGGGTTTTCCGCTTTTCTAATTTTCTTGAGATATTTTTCTTTTAGCTCATCGCTTTTCCATGGTAATGGGCTAAACAAAAACGGGCTTGGTGGATAAGCTTTTCTCAATTCGTCTGTAGAAAGATAGAGCATCATAGCAGAAGCAATTCTATCGAAAATGCCCCTATTAATGGTTCTCGCTTCCCCATAACAAGCCTTCTCATACGTACGGATACCGCAACCAAGCTCTTGCGCCGCTTTCTTGCAAGATCCCTTGATTTCAGTAAACTTTTTTATTAGCTCTAACGATTCGTTGTTTAGAGGAATCCTTTCATTTTTGTGGCAGTTTCCTTTCAATTCCTCAATTTTTTTACTCAAAAGTTTTTCTAGAAGCAGGTCAAGCTCTTCCCCTTTAACACTAACACAAACCCCTCTACAAATTCTGCTTAGCCTATCCGGCTTCATGTTTAGGTTCTATGCCGGCTGCTTGTAACTTTTGTAACATACGTGGGGATAGTAAGCAAGAAAAAGTTGATACGCTCTTCTTACTTTATCCGTAACTCTAAATAGTTTGGTTCTTTTCACCCTAGCCATTAAAAATTCAGAAAAACAAATCACATTTAAATTTTGCTGTTTCTACTTTCCACTTTGCCCCTTCCTCTGATTTCACTTCTCGGGCTTCTACTGGTGCTTTGGGGTGTTTCCACTATAACGCTGCGGTTTGCTGGAGAAAGTGCGACTGCTGTTATCACCGGCATCCACCGCCAGGGTGGCGAACGCACCGATGGAAAACCAGGCCGATATACTTACAGCATTGGTTATACCTTTATCCTTCCTGATGGGCGGCGGGTGAATGGCTCCACAACAAAAATCGGCGGTGCTGTTTATATAAAAGCAAATGGCACCTCCACCCTCCCCGTCCGATATTTCAAGGCCGTCCCGTTTATAAACACGCCGGAGGAAAAAACACGGCCATCTTTCGGCCAACCGGTACTTATAATAGCAGGTGCGTTTCTTATTTTTGTTATGAATCGGCCAAAATTAAACTAAAGGGATGATAGCTAGACATGATGAAAATATCTTCTGTGTGGGAATTGTTTGTTGCTTGCTGTAACTAGTATGACAGATTGTCCTTTAAAGATTACTTTTTGTTGTTTCTCTAAAAACAGCGTTTTCACGTTTTCTTTATTAAAAATCAATTCAATTTCAGTTTATTCAGTTATGTTAAAATTGCTATTGTAAGAATATATTAGCTTTCAGACCTGAATGAGATTGAATATATGGAATTATTAGGATTCCTGCCTGAAGCTAAGAGCGATTGAAATCAGGCGTGTCATTGCGGAAAAAGAGACTATAATTTTAGCGGGGATGGTTCAAGAAGGGGACCTGACTTAATGGTCGCCTAACAGCCGCCGAAAAGGTGAGAAACATCTGCAAATAGATTAAACAGGTGAAATAATGGAGTTTTGGGGCTGGACCAAAATAGTTAACAGGCAAAAGCTTCAGGAACAAATTAAAACCAACAGAAAAGCAGGGTTATACAACTCGAAATCGAGTAGACCGTTAGTAGCGGTCTCGTGGGTTCGAATCCCACTCTCTCCGCCAGAATTTATAAAAGACAAGGGATTCTCACGGGTATAGGTGAGAATCCCTTGTTGATTTTGGGAGCAGATATTGGGGTGTTGCTTCGGCAGCCTTTAAAAACCTGATTTGCATCTGGGCAAGTCTGAAACCGCCCCCACTGGCAACATTAAAATAATTAATTCATATATCAAATTTATTAATCTTTATCTTGACATATTTAATGTACCGTGCTAAATTATTCTAAAGAATATAAAATTCATTCAAAAGCAATCTTTGGAGGTGAGCCATATAAAATACAGGTATCCGGGCCGGTGCCCCGTCTGCGGCCACGAAATGCTGGTGAGCAAACTGGCCTGTACGCACTGTCAGACAAAGCTGGAAGGTGAATTTGACACATGCAAGTTCTGCCGCCTTCCAAACGATCAGGTGGAGTTTATCGAAGTCTTTATTAAATGCCGGGGGAATATAAAGGACGTAGAAAAAGAACTGGGCATTTCCTATCCCACGGTCAGAAACCGCCTGGAGGGGGTTATTCAGGCCTTGGGCTATCGGGTGGAAAAAGTTGACCTCCAGGAAGACAGGGAAAGCAGGCAAAAAATACTGCTCTCCCTGGAGAAAGGGGAAATCACTCCCCAGGATGCTGTTCGACAGCTTAAAAAAACCGGCAAGTAGGCTTCTGCAATGATTGGAAAGGAGTCAAATCAAATGAGCAGCGAAAAAATTAAAATTTTGGAAATGGTCAGGGAGGGGAAAATAACTCCCGCCGAGGGTTTGGATTTGCTGAAAGCGCTGGAAGAGACGGAGGAAAAGCCGTCCGCCTCAGGACCTGACAGGTTTCTCCGGGTGCGCGTGAGCGGGGACAAAACAAAGAAGGTAAATATTAACATCCCCTTGAAACTGATGAAGGCTTTTTCCAAGGTTGCCACCTTCGGCATGAAGTTTATTCCGGAGGAGGCGCGCTTGGAGATGCAAAAGAAAGGGATAGATCTTACCAGTATGAACCTGGAAGAATTGATTCAGATTATCGACCAGGGTCTGGTGGATGAAAAATTGGTCGACATCGACGTGGAGGACCAGGAAGAAGGAAGAGTAAGGGTGGAGGTCTATGTGGACTAGCATGCCGCGCCGCAGGTGCTTTGCTCTAGTGCGGATAAGGAAAAATGGAAAGGGGTTTGCCATACCAGGCAACCGGCGCCGCAATACATGGGTGCGGCAGGAAATTTGGCCTTTTTTTTGAATATAATATTAAAATATCACTTTCCCGATAAAATCTTCTGGAACAGGGTATTTGAGCGCCAGCCACGGTCATACTGCCGTTTGCCCTCCGCCGGAGGTTACAATGTTTAAAATTAAACTTCAAGCGCCGGGTATCGGCGGGAAAATTGTCAGCAGGAAGGGTATTGCGAACAAGCTGCAAAACATCTTTCACCACCGGCTGACGCTAATCACGGCGCCGGCGGGATACGGCAAGACAACGGCCGCCGCCGGTTTTCTGGCTGAAACCGGTATCCCGCATGCCTGGTTTTCCGTTGACCCGGAGGACAATGATCCCGCAAGATTCTGGCAGTACCTGGCGGCCGCCATGGCCGAAGCTGTTGCCGGCCTGGGCGGCCGTCTCGGGGATTTGGCTTTGAGCAGGGAACTGATCGCCTCCAATATATTTACCGGCCTGCTTATCGACCAGTTATACGGCATTCCGGGAAACTTCGTCATAGTGCTTGATGACTATCATCTGATCCAAAATGAACTGGTGCGGCAAAGCCTGGTCTATTTTATAAATAATAAGCCGTCCGGCATCCATTTGATGATCCTCGGCAGGCAGGATCAGGACAATGAACTGGCCGTCATGTCCGCCAAAGGGCAGGCGATCAGGATCGGCAGGAGGGACCTGGCTTTCAATGCTGATGAAATATTGGACTTCTACAGGCAAAAGGGCGTTAGTCTCACACCGGAAGAAGCGTCCGTCATCGGGGACCGCACCGAAGGGTGGGCGGCCGGACTGGTGATCGCCTCCCTGATCATCGAGGAGGGCGGCAACGTTCAAGAATCCGTCAGCCAGTTGTCGGGCCGCAGCCGCCATCTCGACCGTTACTTCCGGGATGAGGTTTTTAACCACTGGCCCGGCGAGGTCAGGAACTTCCTTATTCATACATCCATCCTCGACCGGCTGACCGGGTCCCTCTGCCGGGCGGTGACGGGACGGGTGGACAGCGCGGGGATCTTGCAGGGACTTGCGGAAGGCAACAGCTTTATCATCCCCCTGGATCAGAAGAATGAGTGGTTCCGCTATCACCACCTCTTTGCAGAGTTTCTAAGAACCAGACTGGAGCAGGAAGATCCGTCCATCATCAAATCCCTGTACGGCCTGGCAGGCGCCTGGCTGCATGAAAACGGCCTGGTGCGGGAGGCCATCGACGCCCTGATTAAGGCGGAAGATTTTCCAAAGGCGGTAACCCTTATCGGGGACTCTTTCGCCATACTTGCAAATAACGGCGAGTTTCCGGCCCTGGCCAAATGGTTGAGCGCCATTCCGGAGGCATACTACGAAAACAATGTCAGGTTATGCTCCGCATACGCCTGGGTCCTGGCCATGGAAGGCAACAGGGAAGCGGCGGATGAATGGTCGAAGAGAACGGTGGCCTGCTTCCACCGGATCAGGGACAGCCTGGATGATGTTAGAGAAAGGAATTACATGGAGGCACAGGCCGCCATTATCCGGGCGGACAACGCCATCAGGCGCCTGGATGCGGCCACTGCCGCCAGGTGTTACGCCGAAGCCGGCAAACTTGAACTGGACGATCATATCCTTACCGGTGAGCTGAATCCGGGACAGCCAAGCATGCTGAGAACGGTATATGGATTTTACGGCAGGCTGAATGATCTGGAAAAGGCTGTTTTCCCTTTTATCAATGACTTTCCCAGGATGATCGGCAAGGCTTCGGCATACTCGAAAGTCATATTGATAGAATCCCTGTACGAACGCAACAGGATCAAAGAATCTCACGGCTTTCTGGCGCAGGTCCTGGAGGAGGCGTTAGCCCTGGATAATCCGGGCGTCATCGTTCCCTGTTTTATCACTTTGGCCAAAATCAACAGATCCGGGGGTGACCTGGAGGGCGCCCTGAACACGGTTGCCGAAGGAAAAAGGAAGCTGCGCGGCAGGGGCAGGACTTATTGGGAATACCTGTTTGACCTGTTCACGGCCAGGCTATACCTTGACAGGCATGATCTAAAGGGCGCCGGGGAATGGATGGATCCGGGCCGAATCGGCATCTACGACAGTATTTCCTGCATGCGGGAATTCGAATACCTGGTTTTTGCCAGGTATTTATGCCTGGAAAAGCGTCACCAAGAGGCGCTGCTGCTGCTGGGCCGCCTCCTGGATCTGGCCGAAAAGGAAGGCCGTCTGGGCAGCCGGATTGAGATTCTCTGCCTGATGGCTGTGGCCAACCGCTTCGGCAAGGATCCGGCAAGGGCGATGGCGCCGCTGGACCAGGCCCTGTCACTGGGGATGGAACACGGGTACGCCAGGACTTTCATCGACGAGGCGGAGCCCATGGCCGGGCTGCTGGAGAGCTACCTGAAACGGAAGGGCCGGGCGGGCTGCGAAGAAATGAATAATTACGCCAAAAACCTGTACGAGATGACCGCGGCCTGCATCACGGCCAACCGCGGCAAACTTGCCGGCGGCGATGCGGCGGCGGAGGCTTTGACCCGGAAGGAATACAAGGTGCTGCAGCTTCTGTCGGCCGGCCGGTCCAACGGCCAGATCGCCAGGGAACTCAGTATCACCGTCAGAACAGTCAAATACCACAATGCCAACATATACGGGAAGCTGGGCGCCAGGAACCGGCTGGAGGCTCTTTACAGGGCCAGGCAATTGGGATTGTTGCAATAGAAAAGCAGCCATACCAAGGCGCGCTTTTTTTAGTGCCGGGGGCATCAGGATGCTCCAAAGGGCATGAATGTTCAGTGACAGAGCGGCTGTCGTGCAAATTATTGCATCGGCGGCCGCTTTTTTTACAGGTAAAAATTTTTAAACCTGTACCAAAGTACAGGTTTTAAAAGTCATGGGTGTTATAAAATTTATAGTTGATACTGATAAGTCCTTCCTGGGGATTTGGTTGGTCCAGTGTTGCAATATTCGGACGCAGAGATCCGGGCTTAGGGATGATTTGACAACTAACTGGTAAACAAGGTGGAAAGGATGTGGATCTGGAAATGAAAAGGGAGAGGATATTGCTGTTGGCGTTTGCTGCGGCGATGCTTTTCAGTGCGCTTTTCAATCCGCCGCTGGCCGGCGCTCAACCGCAAACCAAAGGGAATTTTTCACCGGATGCTTCTCTGCAAGATCTGGGATTTAATAATACCCAGCCGTTGAGAAAGGACCCGGATGGCAATCTCATCGATACAAAAACCCAGAATCCCTTCGGGGCGCCCAAAAAGACCTTCGTGAGCAGCATGAGCGTCGCTACGGCGGGATTAAAAGGGGCAAGCTTTGAGCTGCATGACGACACCTTGTCTGACCAGGCTTTGCATGGTAAACCTTTTATGACGGAAAACTCGACCCGGGTTTATGATTCCGCGGGAAAGGCATATGATTGGCGATCGCTGCCCAAGGTGATGACGGCGGCGAATATTAACGAAACCACCGTATACCAGCAGGTGCTGACCGCCGTTCTGGTTCCCGAACCCGTCGGAACCAAATACGGGCTCCAGCTGGTGATCGAGGACTACAACGCCGGCGGCAAGCCCGGCAGTTATGTAATACCGCTGAAAATAGACGGCATAACCATGCCGGGCCTGACCAGAAAGGCTTATCTTTCTAATTCTTGGGACTGGCAGTACGGCAGTCCCGACACCCAATCCTTTCCGGCGCAGGACTACAAATCACACTTGAAAATGGCCGCCTGCCGGGGCCGGGTGGTCATACTGGTCAACCAGACATTATATGATTTTGCACTGAGCTATTCAAAATCATCCGGATACACCGCTGCCCTGAGAAGATCCGTGACCTTTAACAATAACAGCACAGTGGCGCCCATTGCGGCCGGCGATACCCCGGTGATCGACCTGGAGGCCGGAGACGTGAATAATGACGGCCTGCAGGACCTGGCGGTGACAGTCGGATCGGCGCAGGGAACCAAGGACACCCGCCTTTTGCTCTACAAGTGGGAGCAGGATCAATCCTCCAGCTTCAGCCAGCCCATGTACTGGCTGAGCGTCAGTGCGGTAAACATCACTTCTCTGTCAAAGGCGCGTACTCCCGGCACTTTAAAGCATGCGGCGGTGGCGGTGGGCAATGTGACCGGTAGAGGGCCTGCCGTTCTGGTGAGCGGCTATAATGAAAATAACGTCTTTACATTCACGTATGTAACGTATAATCCTCAGACCGGCAAATTCGCCGCCAGCCCTCAAATCCCCGTGACCGGCAATTCCATGCCGGTTTTGGGGGGACAGAGCAAATACGCCGACCCCAATCCCAAGCACAACGTTGCGCCTGTCCTGGCCTGTGTTTCCTTCGGCGCCCCCAGTCCCGGCCTGCCGCAATACATTTTTTATGACGGCTGGATCTTTCAATACGATCAAAACGCCAAAAAATTTGCCTTGATATTCCATGATTCGCAAGACTACTGTTTGTGGGGTAATGGCAAATCAGGTTATTTGGGTGTGATCTTTTTTGATACCGTGGCCGGCAATCTCTCCCGTGCCGTCTCGAACCAGCCCGGCGCCGAGCAGTTCGCCGTGCTGACCGAGAACTCCTACCTTGGAGACTATGCCGGTGTACGGTGGTACTCCATGAATAACGGTCAAATAAGCCTGACCAAAAGCTATGCCGGCGTCCAACATTATCCGGCCCTTTGCGGCGCCGTGGTCAAGGGCACGTTTAAAACCCTGAAATACGTGAGCTACGCCTTTGCCATGAGCGATCCCAAGGTAATCGCCGTTTTGGGGGCGTCCCCCGCCTACCGGGAGTTGCAGGACGCCTACGCCGCCTGGGGAGGCCAGACCACAACCTTCGGCAAATCGACCTCCAAGGAAAAGGAAACCAGTCACAGCGTCAGCGCCAGCGTGGGGGTAACCGAAGGAATGAGTGTCGAGCAAAGCGTGGGGATTATTTTTAATGAAACAATATCATCAGTGGAATTTACGGTTAATGTCACGGCTGAGTTTTCGTGGGAATGGAGCAAATCAACGTCGGTTTCCACCAGCCAGAGCTTTTCCGCCGTCGACAAGGATATGGTGGTGATCACCAGCACCCCCTGCGATCTGTATACCTACCAGATCAGCGACCCCGGCCAGAAAGACGACGGCAGCTACATTGTGCTTACAGTTCCCTATCAGCCCCAGCTCAGCATGATGAATCTCGAAGATTACAACGAAGCTGTCGACAAAATGAACCAGGCCGCCGGGAAGACAGTCGCCGCCAAAGTGCCGTCGTCCGTGCTGAGCCACACCGCCGGCGACCCGCGCACCTATCCTTCGGACACCAGCAGCTTCGGCGGCATTGTCCCCGGCACTGTAGTGGTGCCTGATGCCGGGTTCATGGGTGTCGGAAGCGGCAGCGGGCTGGCAACGCAATCCATAACCCAGGAGGTCTCCAGTTCCAAGTCCTTTGAGGCGGGAGTCGATGTGAATGTGGAGTTCCAAATGGTTGCCGGTTTTGCCCTGGTGGGGATCAATGCCGGCGCAGGATACCGCCATACGGCCACCAGCTCCGTCGGCAGCGGCACCGAGATCTCCGGATCGGTTCTGAACCTGCCGACCGATAAGAGCGGCAAATACAACCAATACAATTTCAACTGGGAGCTGGTCGGCTATAAAGCCTATTTGACTCCGGACAAATCTGAGGAGTGCTATGTAGTCAACTACCTGGTTAAACCGAACGGGAACACCCCGCCCCCGGCGCCCGGCAACCTGCAGCTGATATCCTACGCCAATGACGCCGCCGGCGTCTCGGCGACCATTGGCTGGGACAGCGTGAAGAACGCCAGTAAATATTTAATTTATCGTTCCACTTCACAGGATGTCGATATCACAAAAGAACCCTATGCCGCGGTCTACCCCCAGGCGGGCGCCAATAATCAGCCCAAACCGCCTCTTTTCGTTGATAACAGCCTGGTAAAAGGCCAGCAATACTATTATAAAGTGGTTGCCGAAAAAGCTCCGGGAGTGGACAGCGCGCCCAGCGAACCCCTGGCGGTTCCGGAATTGATCAAGGGCTTTGCCGTCAAAACGCAGCCATTGCTGGACTACAATGTGGGGGATGCGCTGGATCTGTCTTCCCTGGTGATCACGGCGACTATGGCTGACAATTCAACCACCGATCTGACCTTCGACGATCTGATCCAGAGGGGAATGACCTTCAGCATTCCCGACGGAACGCTGCTGTCCGCGAAATACAACGGCACACCCATTTTCATCACCGATCCGATGACTAATTACTATGTAGTGACCAATTCGCTCAAGGTTACATCGGTTTCACTGTCCTCGCTGGCCATAACCACTTATTTCACCGTGGGCAGCACCGATCATGCGGCCAGCCTCGCCCCCAACAAAGCCCTGACGGCGCATTTCAGCGTTGCCAACAACCAGAGTGCGCCGCTGTCGGTGATCGCGGTGGTGGCCCTGTTTGACCCGGACGGTGCGATGATCAATGTGGATTATTCATCCCAAACCATTGCGGCCGGATCAACCGCCAAATTTGACAAGGGCGGCTTCATGCTCCCCCCGTCGATCGAAGGCTACGTAGCCAAGGCCTTCGTTCTGGAAGGCACGCAGTTCAGCACCTCATCTCTAAGGCCGCTGTCAAGCATTGCGCAAATTTCAGGGTAAAGCGGCGCATGCAAAGGAGGTGAGATACATGAAAAAGGCTGTCATCCGGGTCTGCGCGATCCTGTTGCTGCTTGCTTCATTCAATGCAGCCAGCTGTCAGGCGCAGGCCGGCAATGCCGTAATAGGCAGCGCCAGAACCGCCATCAACGACAGCGGGCAGGTTGACGTTAACGGAAAAATCAGCTCGGGACCGGGGCAGCAGGTGACCATTGCCGTCATTGCTCCGGACGGCGGCATCGAATATACTGATAGCGTTCTCAGTACGGCAAACGGTGAATTCACCTTTTCTTACCCCATGACGAACCGCACCCCCGGCACGTACAAGGTGAGGTTGGGAGGCAGCGGCGTCGATCGCCCGGTCACAGCCACGTTTTACAGCCCGTTGGCCCTTTTGGGAGTTAGCGCCTCTGTAAGGGGGAATGACTGGGTTCTGGTGAGCGGCAGGATTACGTCGGGCGCGGGACAGCAGGTTGCCATAAATGTGACCGCTCCGGACGGGCGCCTGGATTACGTGGACAGCACCCTCAGCCAGGCTGGAGGGGGGTTTGCGTTTCTATATCCCCTGACCAGGAAGATTAAAGGAACTTATCGCGTTAAAATAGGCGCCGGGGGGATTTACAACCCTGTGACGGTCTCATTTCCCTTTGGATGCAAATCTGACGACGCGACCCTGGCAAACCTTAAATTGAGCGCCGGATCCCTGGATCAGGCCTTTGCCCCGGAAAGAACCGGCTACACCGCCACGGTGCCCGTGGATGTGAACAGTGTGGCGGTCATTCCTGTCACCAGCGATGTCCAGGCCAGTGTGAAGGTAAACGGTGAAAGCGTGGCCAGCGGTTCGAAATCAAAAGGGATCAACCTGGCGGCCGGCGCCGCCAATAAAATCAATATTGTGGCAACGGCGCAGGACGGCGTAACCACCAAAACCTACACCGTCAATATTGCCCGGGGATATAAATTATCGGATGTTACAGCACAGATCAGCCAGGAAAAGCAAGTGAGTGTAAGTGGCCGCATCAGTGCCGGATCAGGGCAGGTGATCTCGGTGGTGATCACCGATCCCAATGGAAATAATGATTACGTCAACAGCACCCTCAGCGCCGGCGGCGGTGATTTTTCCTTTTCCTATCCGTTGTCGAACAATACCGGAGGGACATATACGGTGAAAGTGGGAGGGAAGAATGTCGCCGCGCCCGCAACTGCAAGCTTCAGCTACACGCCTGTCATATACAGCGGCGGGGGAGGCGGCGGTGGCGGATTTGTTCCTACCAGCGCGGTGGCGGTTTCCAGCGATGAAATAGTGATCACCTTCAGCAAGGCAATGAATGATCCCGAGGACTCCAGCGTCTTTGCCGCTTTTGAAGCCACGTATGAAGGGGAAATAGCGATTGCATGCGGCGATTCTCATGTTGACGGGGATGATCCTCACAAGATACACTTGTTATTTGTTGGTGGCAGCATGTCTCCCGGAGACACAATATCACTACATTATGCCGGAACGGCATCAAACCCGATCACGGCGGCGGACGGAACCCCCGTGGCCAACTTTACCATGCCCGTGACCAATGGTATTCCTGACTAGTCGCCGCATCAGTTGAAAGTTATGTAAAAAGCCGCTATTATAAAAAGTCCTTCACAGAACTTGCCGGATTTAGCACTGCTTATTGCCCCGGGCACTTTTGCGGCCGGTTTCAGATGAAAAGCGGTGATTTGATCAAATGGCGGCGGACCTCCCGTGCTAATTTTTTTTCTTTGTCCGGCAATTGAAATGTGCCCAGCAACATTCTTTCATGTGCGAGAGTCGATCTGACATGTTAAGGGCCGGTATTTTCCTGAAAAGACAGGGTTCCCTCCTTTTTTGTTAAAACTGCTCATGAAATAATTGCCATAATTAGTCGAAATATGTATAATATAAAGCATACTGATTGTTTGGGAGGGACAGCATTGAATAGTTTACGTGTTAGGCTGATGTTTATTATTGTTGTAGTGACCACCCTGATTTTGGGAGCCGTTTCTTACATTAACATACAAAAAACAAAAGCAATTCTGAGTGCAACTTTATCCACCTCTGCGGTGGACAATGCTGACCATAATGCCAAATTGGTGAATGAATGGTTGCAGGGCATTGTCAACGAAGCCAAGGCTTTGGCTCAAACCCCGGAAGTCCAAAGCTTGGACAAGGGACGTTACCTGTCTATTTTAAAGGGTGTAATCGCCAATCACAAGGATTATTCGCTGATATACGTGGCTGACAAAACTGGAAACAGCTATGGGACCAGTGAAATGGTTTTTGATGTTTCGACAAGGGACTATTTTATGGCGGCGATGCAGGGAAAGACTGTTATATCAGATCCCGTCATGGGCAAGTCCACCGGCAAGCTGGTTTTTGTTGTTGCCACTCCGGTGTACAGAGGCGGTGAAAAAACGCCTGCCGGCATTGTCGGTATCTCCGTAACCCTGGAGTACCTGCAGGAATTAGTCTCCAGCATGAAATTGAGCGGATACGGATACGGCTTTATTCAGCACCCGAACATGACCACCATTGCCCACCCCGACCAGGAGCTGCTGGGCAATAACAAGCTTTTTGAAATCGGCGACGATAGGTTGAAGGAAAATCTGCAGCGGATGGGCAAAGGGGAAAAAGGGTACTCGCAATATGCTTTGAATGGCGAAGAAAAATTTATGGCTTTCGCTCCGGTCCCGTTAACCAACTGGTCGGTTGCCCAAACGGCAAACATAAAGGATGTAATGCTGCCCTTGAATATCATTCGCAACGCCAACCTTTTGGTTACTGCGATTGCCGTATTTGTCATGCTGGGAATAGCTTTTATAATTGCGGGTTACATATCCGGGCCCATCACCAGGGTCAGCCAGGCAGCCGAAGCAATCGCAGGCGGGGACCTGTCATTAAAAATGGACCTGGATTATAAAGGCAAAGATGAGATTGGTGTTCTGACGGCTTCCTTTGCAAAGATGGTTGACAATTTAAAGGCGATGATAACCGATATACGGAACAACTCCGAGAAGCTTGCCTTTCACAGCCAGGAGCTGGCTTCCACCAGTGAAGAGGTAAGCGCCACTGTGGAGGAGGTGGCCAGCACTACCAGTGAAGTGGCGGCCACTTCGGCCCAGGAGGCGGAAAACGCGGAAGAAGCGGCCAGTGAATCCGAACAGATGAGGCAAGTGGCCCAGGAGGGCAGCCGCGCTGTCAGGAACACCATTGAAAAAATCAATGCCATTGCCTCGGCTTCCCAGGAGGTATCCGGAGCTGTTCAAAAGTTGGGGGATCAGTCCAAAAGAATCGGGGAAATTATCAGCACCATCACCAATATTGCTGAACAGACAAACCTGCTGGCCTTAAACGCCGCCATTGAAGCAGCCAGGGCCGGGGAGCAGGGACGAGGTTTTGCAGTCGTGGCGGAAGAGGTTCGCCATTTGGCCGAGCAATCTGCCGATGCAGCCAGGGAAATTACGGGTTTGATCAATGAAATCCAGTCTGGGGTGAATGAGGCTGTATCGGCCATGGACCACGGCACCGCTGAAGTGAATGAGGGAGTGCAGGCGGCCGGCGGCGCCGGGGCGGCTATAGAGCAAATCATTAAAGCCATTGAAAAAAATACAAATATGATTAAAGAATTAGCATCGGGCGCAAGGCAGTCCAGCGAAGGCACCCAGCAGCTTACCGCAGCCGGTGAACAAATAGCCTCAGCCGTGCACCAGGTTTCCAACACTGCGCAAGAACTTTCCAGAATAGCCGAAGAGCTGCAAAAAGCGGTGATAAAGTTTAAAATCTAAAAAATTTAGCATGCCGGGAAAGGATAAAAAAGGGATTTTCACCCTGCGCGGTGAGAATCCCTTTTGTTCTGGGGCAATATCTATGGTGCCCTGGACAGGATTTTGCTGGGGAAAGGTTCCAGCCTGCGGGCCATGTAGGCCCGCAGCCGGCGGCCGGCTTCCCGGATGTCGTCAGTGTCGGGCAGGCTGCCGATTATTTTCTCCACGTAGCCCTTTCCGGCAATCTCCGATAAAGTGAAGGGAAAGTTAATGTCGTATATCCAGGAGAGAAGCAGCAGTTTCCGGTCGTTGGAGTTTTTCATCTCGCCGTAGCTGCAGCTTTTCTGCCGCAGCAGGTTTTCCACCAGGACCGGGGAATACCCCGGCGTATCGGGCGGTCCGGACTCCAGCACCAGTTTCAGGTCCGGGTTTGGCCGCCCGTAGTGGCCGGTAAACACCTCCAGGATGTCCAGTTTGTCCGCGTCCCTGATCAGCCGGGCAAACAGCAGGGGCCGCCCTTCCATGCCGGGCGGCAGGCAAAGCATATTGTGACAACGGACGGCGGTGACAATCAGGCTGCGTTCCTCCTCCGCCAGGCCGGAAAGCACCCCGTGCCGGTCCAGTTCCCGGACGCCCAGCAGGGCGTGGTTTTCCGACCGCCGGTCGCTGAATGTTCCGTAGACGGCGTATTGCCTGAATCGCCCGATATCGTGGAACAGGGCGACGGCTTCGGCCAGGAGCAGGTCGCCTTCCGCCAGGTTCAGGGACCGCCCGGTGCGGACGATATTCCCGCACACCCTCCGGGTATGGTCTTCCTTGAGTTTGATTCCCGCCTGAGATGCGTTTTGACGGCTGTAAAAGCTTTTCACGTATCTTCCGAACCAGGCCCGCAGAGCCTCCAGCTGATCCCGGCGCACACGGTTCGCCCCCCTTCGGTTCCAGAATAAATTATATCAAATTGATCTGGGCAACAGTAGCAGCCTTTGGCAGCTGAAAAGGCCTTGCAGGGAAGCGCAAATCGGTGTATAATAAGTAATCGCAGACGCGGGAGAAAAAATATTATTAATTTGTGATTCCACGGAGAGATGGCCGAGTGGATGAAGGCGCACGCCTGGAGAGCGTGTGAACGGGTAACCGTTTCGCGAGTTCGAATCTCGCTCTCTCCGCCATTTTTTTAAATTTGGCCGTGCTAGACGGGGAGCTGGCGGTGCCCTGTAACCCGCAAACCGCTGTAGCGGGGTTGAATTCCCTCCCCCGGGTTTGGCTTGTGGGGTCCGGCTCCTGTAAGGGATGTTGACGACCGGGTCTTGCGCGACGGAGACTTCCGAACCGTGTCAGGTCCTGACGGAAGCAGCACTAAGGGAGACACTGCGGGTGCCGCAAGGGCGCCTGGTCCGAGTTGCCTGCAGGGGTAACGCCCGGAAGCCATTATTCAAAGGAGGGTGCACGGCCTCCAGAGCGTGAAAGCCGTACCTGTTGGGGCAGGAACGGCTTTTTTGTTTGGCGGCGCTGATCCGGGATTATTCACGCAGTAAAAGGAAATAACCTGTCAGCAGCGAAGATACAATAAAAGCATAACTGCAGCCCTGCAATGAGACGGGTGATTTATCACACCTTAAGCGCAAGCGGGGGGTTTTAATGGCATACCTGGCCCTTTACAGGGAGTGGCGGCCCCGCACATTCGACGAAGTGGTGGGGCAGGATCACGTTGTCCGCACCCTGGTTAACGCCCTGAAAAATCAGAAGCTGTCCCACGCCTACCTGTTTTGCGGACCCCGGGGAACAGGCAAGACCAGCATCGCCAGGATCCTGGCCAAAGCTGTCAACTGCCTCCGGCCCGACGGAGGGAATCCCTGCGGGCAGTGCGGCACTTGCCGCGAAATAGAAACCGGGGCCTGCATGGACGTGACCGAGATTGACGCCGCTTCCAACCGCGGCATCGACGAGGTCAGGGAACTGAGGGAAAAGGTGAGGTTTGCCCCTTCTTCGGGCAAGGTCAGGGTGTTTATCATCGACGAGGTGCACATGCTCACCAACGAGGCTTTTAACGCCCTTTTGAAGACCCTGGAGGAGCCTCCGGCCCAGGCCATGTTAATCCTGGCCACCACCGAGCCTCACCGGGTCCCCCTGACTATCCTTTCCCGGTGCCAGAGGTTTGACTTCCACCGCATCGGGGACCGGGACATGCTGGAACACCTGGGGGCGGTGGCGCAAGCCTCCGGGATCAGCATCAGTCCGGAGGCCCTGGAACTGGTGGTCAGGGCCGCGGAGGGCGCCGTCCGGGACGGCCTGAGCATTCTGGACCAGGCGGCGGCATACGGCGGCAACTGCATCGGGGTGGACGAAATCCACGGCATCCTGGGCACGGTCAGGGAAGACTTGCTGAATAAGGCCGCCCGGTGGCTGATGGAGGGCCGGGCGGGCGACGTGCTGGGGCTGGTGGGGGAGATCTCCGACCAGGGCAAGGATTTGAGAATATTTTTAAGAGAACTGAACTCACATCTGCGCCGGGTCCTGCTGGAAAAACTGGATCCGGAAGGACCGGGGGGAGAAGAGATTGACCGGCTGTCCCTGGTGATCCACCGCCTCGCCGCCGCTGAGCAGGATATGCGCTGGAGCAGCCAGCCCCGGGTGCTGCTGGAGGTGGCCATGGTGAGGGCGGCCAGGGTCCTGGCCGGGGCCGCCGCCGGGGATGCCGGACGTGTCGGGGAACTGGCCGCAAGGCTGAGGGAAATTGAGGGACTGGTGGCCCGGCTGGCCGGGAGAGTCAATGGGGAGGGATCGGTCACCGGCCAGTGTGGAACGCGGCCGGATCCGCCTCCGGCGGAGGTGCCCGGCCGGGAAACCAGGCGGGCGGCGGTTCCTCCGGCTGCCGGACACGGCCCGGACCCCGGGCGGGAGAAAACGGCCGAAGCCGCGGGATCCGGCCGGAAAGAGGGACGCGTTGACAACTCCCCGGCTTCCAGTCCTCCAGGCGGTTTAAAAAACAGTCCTGCCGGCCCGGCCGGCCTGCCGGCCGGGAACGAGGCGCCGGCGGCCGGAAAAGCCGGGGATCCGGTGACGAAAATGCCCGATCTGCTGAAAAAGATAGATTCCCGGTGGAACGACATCCTGGAGGTGGCCAGGAGGGCATGTCCCCATATCGCCTCCTACCTTACCCAGGGTAAGGGCTGGCCCCTGGAACTGGAGGGGAACACCCTGACCATCGGCTTTCCCCGGGCGGAGTCTTACGCGCCCGTGGCCGTGGGCATACTTGAAAGTGAGGCCAACCGCAGGGAACTGTCCGGCCTGATTAAAGAGGTTTGCCAGGCGGACCTGCGCATACGCCTGGTGGCCACCGACCGGAAGCCCCCGGGCAGGGCCGGGCAGACGAAAAAAACGGTACAGTCGGGCGATATTGAGGCGCTCTTCGGCAAGGAAGAGGGGGACCCGGCGGACGCCGCCGAAGATTTTGACGCCCGGGCTGCGGACTTGTTCCGGCAGGATTAAAATATATTATAAATATAATGTTTACGGAGGGACGAATATGTTTGGCGGAAACATGCAAAAGATGATGAAACAGGTTCAGAAAATGCAGGCCGACATGGCCCGGCTGCAGGAGGAACTGGGCAACCGCACCGTGGAAAGCACGGCCGGGGGCGGAGTGGTCAAGGTGGTGGCCAACGGCAGGCAGGAGGTGCTTTCTATCGAGATAAAGCCCGAGGCGGTGGACCCCGGGGACGTGGAGATGCTCCAGGACCTGATTCTTACCGCGGTTAACGGCGCTCTAAACCAGTCCAGGGAAATGGTGGCCCGGGAGATGGGCAAGCTGACCGGGGGTCTGAACATTCCAGGCCTGACTTAATGAGAGGAATACAGAATCCAGAAGTCAGAATCCAGAATAAAAAATAGATGATTGGCGTACGGGAGGGAAGCGGATGAACAGCGCCGGGCCCATAGCCCGACTGATTGATGAATTTGCCAGGCTGCCGGGCATTGGGCCGAAGACCGCCCAACGCCTGGCCTTTTACATTTTAAACGAGCCGCCCGAGGCCGCCCGCAGCCTTGCCCGGGCGCTGGTGGAAGCAAGGGAGAAAATCCGCCGCTGCTCCCAGTGCAGTGACCTGACCGACCGGGATCCCTGCGCCATATGCCAGGATCCCAGGAGAAACAGGGAGATCCTCTGCGTGGTGGAACAGCCCCGGGACGTTATAGCCATGGAAAAATCCAGGGGATTCAGGGGTCTTTACCACGTCCTGCACGGGGCCATTTCACCCATGAGCGGAGTGGGGCCCGGAGAGCTTACGGTCAGGGAGCTTTTGGAAAGGCTGGCCGGAAACAGCTTCAGGGAAGTGATTCTGGCCACCAATCCCAACGTGGAGGGCGACGCCACCGCCCTTTACCTGGCCAGGCTGATCAAGCCTTCCGGGATCAGGGTGACCAGGCTTGCCCACGGCCTGCCGGTGGGAGCCAGCCTGGAGTACGCCGATGAGATGACCCTTTCCAAGGCCCTGGAGGGCCGCCAGGCATTGGAATAAATAGGAATTGGGAATTGGGAGTTTGGAATTGGGGAGCGGGTTTCAGGGGAGAGGGCTGGGATGACCGCCCGGAGCCTTTTCAACTTGTGATCCCCGTGACCCCGTTTGCTCAGGGCACTAATTCCCAATTCCCAATTCCTGACCCCAAATTCATGCTTGCAAGTTATATTTTTCCACCCGGCCGCATAATCAATGTATTAACCCAGGCATTGCCATTATATGGGAAGTCATATCCGAAAGGGTGATTGGCGGTGGAGTGGAAATACGCTTTTTTGGTCCTGGCCGGACTGTGCGGAATATTTGTCATGGCCGCTTTCCTGGCCCGGCCAGTCGTATGGATGCTGCGCCTGGTCAGCTGCGCCCTGGTGGGGACGGTGCTTATCCTGGTCTCCAACATGGTGCTGGGACAGGTGGGCATGCGCATAGCTATAAACCCGGCCACGGTTTTGACGGCCGGAATTCTTCAAATTCCGGGTGCGCTGCTGCTGGTCGTGCTGAATTGCCTTTTTGTTTGACGCGCGGCCTTGAAAAGAGGCGCCGGAAGGAGGATTTTGAAAATAATGAGCCGCGTTTGTTGACTTGACCTTTTTTTTGCAATATACTTAGTAGTATGGTGTTGCATCGAAGCGGGTGTTATTGTCGGTACACCCTTTTTTCATTTTTCACCCTTTAGAATATTTTCTGCGAGGTGTAATTAAATATTTCGAGGCGGTTAGTGGAAGCATATGTTGGAGAATATGCCAGCGGCAAGAGCGAGGTGGCCGTCAACCGGGCGCTGATGTTGTCCCGGGAGGGGAGGACGGTTACCCTGGTGGACCTGGACATAGTTGAGCCCTGCTATACCCTGCGGCCCATAAAAAAAGAGCTGACGGCCGCCGGAATTCAGGTCCTGGCCTGGGAAACCAGGGATACGGTGGGCCTGGGGGAGACCGGCAACGTGATCAGGGCGGAGAACCGGTGGGCACTGAAACGCGCGGGCGATATCATTCTGGATGTAGGCTACGGCGTGGGGGGATCCCGTACCCTGAACCTTCTGGAGGGAGCATCGGACGACCCCGACCTGAAGGTGGTGGCCGTCATAAACACTTCCCGTCCCATGACCGGGTCGGTGCCGGACATTCTCGACTACATCGGACAGCTGGGCCGGGTGGACATGTTGTTGAACAACACCCACCTGGGAGAGGAAACCACCGCTGAAATAGTGCAGGAAGGGGCCAGGTGCGTCGCCGAGGCGGCCGGCAAGCTGGGGATTCCGGTGCTGGCCACCACAGCGGTGGAAGATGTTGCCGGGGTCATCGGGCCTGAAGATTGCATGGGAAATCCGGTGTGGCCTATTCACCGCTATATGCCCAAAACTTTGTGGTAATCAGCCATTATCTATAAGCAACCAGATATGGGCAATACGCTATAGGCAATAAGCTATAAGTCAACATTAAAAAAGCTTAAAGCTTATCGCTTACAGCTTTTTATAAGTTAGATTTAGGAGGTGTACCCGCTACATGCCAGAAAAACCAATCAAGGGAGAGAAACGGTATTTCATGACCGGCAACGAGGTGGTGGCTTACGCGGCGCTGGCGGCCGGGGCCGATATAATGTACGGCTATCCCATCACCCCCCAGAATGAAATCATGCACTACTGGACCCGGATGGCCCCCAAGTACGGGAAGAATTTCCTGCAGACCGAGGACGAACTCTCGGCCGGGTTTACCACCGTGGGAGGGGTGCTGGCCGGCAGGAAGTCATTTACCGCCACCGCCGGCCCCGGCAACACCCTGATGCAGGAGCCTGTCTCCATGGCCGAGGCCATGAGGCTTCCCATCGTGGTGGTCGTGCAGCAGAGGGGCGGCCCGTCCACCGCCACGGTGATTTATTCCCAGCAGGAGGTTACCATGACCACCATCGGCGGAAACGGGGAAGGTTTCCGCATCGTGTACTCCACTTCCAGCCACCAGGAGCTTTTTGATTACACCATCAAGGCCTTCAACACGGCATGGAAGTACCGCTTCCCCACCTTTATCCTTGGTGACGGCTACCAGGCCAAGATGAGGGAGTCCCTGACCATGTACGACCCCGAGGAAAGAGGCATCAGCCTCGTGCCGGCGGAACCATACGTCGGCAAGCCCGGAACCCCGGGGACGGACAGGCCTCCGGAACAGTACCGGAACACGTACAACGTGGAAGAGGAAATTTATGAAGTGGTGCAAAACCTGGCCAGGGATTTCAACGCCATAGCTTCGGAGGTTGCCGAGTATGAGAGCCTTGCGGCCGACCGGTCCGAAGTGGTGGTGGTTGCTCACGGGGTGGTTTCCAGGGCCGTAAAGGAAGCGGTGAATGAATTGCGGGAAGCCGGGATCAGCGTGGGCTACTTCCGCCCCGTCACCCTGCGCCCGCTGGCCGAAAAGGAACTGAGGGAAGCGGCCGACAAGGCCAGGGTCCTGCTGCTGGTGGAATCGGCCCACGGCCAGATGGCCCGCCTGATTAAAGAAGCGGCATACGGCTGCAAGGCCGAAATGATTCCCTTCTTCAAGCCGGGCATGGGTATAACAGCCGAGGAAGTGGCGGCCAGGGTCAAGTCCATACTGGGATAAAGAGATGGCCGGGACTTTATATAGATAACAGATAAGTATTCACACCCTTTGCTTGAGAGACTGAAAGGAGGCAAATAGCATGTCTGTGCAGCTGGCCATGCCAAAAAGCTGGCGGATTGATACAAAACCGCACAAGTTCTGTCCCGGTTGCGGACACGGGCTGGTGTTGAAGGCCCTGGGCCAGGCCATCGACGAACTGGGCATCCAGGACAGGGCGGTGTACGGCTGCGATATCGGGTGTTCCCTGCTTTCCTGGGACTTCTTCAACGTGGACTCCATCCAGACCCACCACGGCAGAACCACGCCGGTGATCACCGGCCTCAAAAGGGCCAACCCGGACCTGGTCGGCATCGCCTACATGGGAGACGGCGGCGGGTACGCCATCGGGTCCCAGCACCTGGTAAACGCTGCGGCCAGGAATGAAAACATAACCGTCATCCTGGTCAACAACACCCAGTACGGCATGACCGGAGGGCAGATGGCCCCCACCACCATGCCGGGGCAGAAAACCGAAACCTCCCCCTACGGGCGGGACCCGCAAAAGACCGGCTATCCCACCCAGGGGCCTGAAATGGTGGCCGCCATTACCAGGGAGGGGGCCTACGTGGCCCGGGGAACGGTGGCAAACCCCAAGCAGCTCAAGGGGTTCATCAAGAAGGCGCTGGAAAACCAGATCGCCGGCAACGGGTTCTCTTTCGTGGAGGTCCTCTCCACCTGCCCCACCAACTGGCGCACCAACGCCGAGGAGACCTGGAAGTTCGTGGAGAAGGAAATGACCAAGTACTTTAAGGTGGGAGAAATAAAAGTGCCAGAACCCCGGCATGAGGAGGGAAAATAATGGCTAAGGCGGTTAAAATCGTCCTGGCCGGGGAAGGCGGCCAGGGTGTCCAGTCGGTGGCCGAGATCATCGCCGAGGCTGCCAATGAAGAAGGCCGGGAAGCCCTGTACATTCCCAATTTCGGCGTGGAGCAGCGCGGCGGGGTATCGGTGGCCTACCTGCAGATTGGTGACCAGGCCATCGGGTCGCCCAAATTTCTCACGGCGGACATCGTCATCGCCCTGAGCGACCGTGCGGTTTACCGGACCCGGAAGTACGTCGGTCCCGAAACGGTTTTCGTTTATGACGCGGGCATAGAGGGCGTGGAGGACGCCATACCCAAAAACGCCAGGAAAGTTCTGGCCATCCCGGCTCTGCAGGTGGCCAATGAAGAACTTAATCCCCGGGTATTCAACGTCATCATCATGGGGGCCGTGGTCAAGGCCACCCGCGTGGTTTCTGAGGAACGGGCCAAGGACGCCATTGAGAAAAAACTGGGGTACAAGTTTGAGAAGAATCCGGAACTGCGGGACCTTAACTTTAAGGCCATCGACCGGGGCGCCGAACTTGTGGCCGGTTTAGTGTAGGGGGTGGCAAAGCAATGACGGAAACCTTCAAGGCCAGAGAATTCGAAGTGGAAAAGGGCGTCTGGGCGATTTTCCCGGGTCTCTGCAAGGGCTGCGGGCTGTGCATCCAGAAGTGCCCCAAGAAGTGCATGTCCTGGTCCGACGTGCTGGGAGTGTACGGCACCCCGTCGGTGGAGATAAACAACGAGTGCATCGCCTGCGGCATCTGCCAGACCTTCTGCCCCGACTGCGCCATCAGCGTGGCCAAGAAAAAGGGAGAGGAATAGAATATATATAGTTTCTCAATTGTAAGGCCGGGTAAAGATCCGGTCTTTTTTATCGTTCAGCCGTACTATGTGCCTCCCGCAAGGGCGGCTTTTTTATTTGCGGGGACTGTAGCAGTATATACAATTTTTTCGTTCGTTACCACGAAAAATGTGTGTAATATTTTTTGGCCGGAATCGTATTTACCGTAAGAAGCTGGTTAGTTGACCGAAAGACAAGGATTCCAATATTTTTTCAAGCGGGAGGGTGAAAAATTGGGTAAAAGGGGAAAAGGCGGTTTTAAAAGAGGTCCGGCCAGGGCGGGGGTGCTGTTGATTACCCTGTTGACCGTGATGGCGGGGTTCCTGTATGTTCCGGCAACCCCGGCGGATGCCTCTCCACTGGATGACGCGGTCAATGGAGTGCTGGATAAAACCGGAATAAAAAACCTGGTGGGGCCGGTCAAGACGCTGGTGGACGATGTTGCCCACGGCAATCTGCCCGTGGTGGGATCGCTGCCGAATCTTTTGCATGACCCCAACGTGGTGAAAGGCAGCCAAGACGTGGTCAAGCAGTTGACGCAGGTTGCACAAATACTGCAGAAACTGTCCGAATCGGGCGAACCCGTGTTTAACTTGATTGAAAAAATCCCCGGTGACTTCTCGGTGGAGTTCGACCTGCCCAATAACCTGGGGCGGGTGTGGGCGAAAAAAGGGAAAAACATAGCGCTTTGCCTCCGGGTATACGGCCCCAACGGGAGCCAGGCCGAGTTCGGCGTGGCCGACGACGACCCGCTGGGCAGCGGAAACGCTCCCCAGTTCGCCAACCCGGGTCACAAATCCTATGCCTTTTTCGACCTCACCCGGAACGGCAAGTCGTACATCCACGGCCGCCTGCCCATGGGCTTGGGCGGACTGCCCACCGTCACCGCCGAGGATTACATCCACTACGGCAAGCAGTGTATCCGGGTGCAGGTGGGAGCCGTCACCGACAATACCGTCGAGGCCAAATTCGAGGTGGGCATGGAGGCCATGTTCAGCGACGAGGTGTCGGTGGGCGCCGAGGCCAAGGCCGTACTGTCTGTGGAGGTCGATCTGAAAGAGGCAAACAGCTTGCTGAACGGCACCACTAACACCCTGGCCAATGCCGTCAACCAGAAGGCCCGCGCCGGGGGAAAGCTGGAGCCGAAAGACGTTGCCGACGTCATTACGGCAGCCTTGAAATACATGGCGGATTATAACAAAGCCCACCCCGGCGCCCTTAAAGATGTTTCGCTTGGGACAACCATAATGGGGGAGGTGGGGGTTGGCGTGCTGGATACCGTCTGGCCGGCCGTCAGCGCCACCGGCGGGATCACCTTGTCCACTCCGGCCGAAGCCATGATCAATATCACCAGCGCGGTGCTGCAGGCCCTTCTGGAAGCGGGCGTCAACATGGGCGACTCTTTTTTGAAGATTAATGCTTTAGTTCTGGCGGGCCAGATGGAGAGCGACAAAGCCAGGGCCGAAATGGCCAGGCTGGAAAAAAGCTGGAACACCCAGGGTAAAGACGCGGTCAACCGCATTATCAAGGCCGTGGGCCATGCCGTGAAAGACACCAGTATGAATGTCAGCCTTTCCGTGGACGTGGGGGGGTACAATCAAAACCCGTCCGCGGATGATAAGGCGCAATCCACCATCAATGTGTTCAGGCAAAGTGTCACCATTCCGGTGGGCAAACTTGGCGCCGCTTTTATGGATTCGGATTTTTTGCCGGATACCGTAAAGGGTTTGTCCATCCTTTTGGGCCAGTTGACCAAAGGGAAAATACCCCAGGCTGTCCCTCCGGAACTGGGCAAACTGGGCGACCTGGCCGACAGCATGGCTGAAGGCACAGTCATGAAGGTGGCCATGATGACCCCGGTCTTGGTGCAGGTCACCTGGGAGGCGCCGGCCAAGCCGTTTTTCAACTGGATAAAAAGGAACACCCAGTCGGCGGTGAGATTCATCGGCGCCCTGCAGAAGTCGGCCGACTCCGGATCCCTTGCCGCCCTTGCGACGGGTCAACTCCGTGAGGATTTGAAATCTCTGATCGATGACCTGGGCAAGGATATGTTTTTGGGACTCAATCTCGGCGTGGGCGCCAACGCTGAAGTCGGGGCCGTGGGGGTGTTATCCGTGGGCGCCGGGGCTGCGGCCCATATCAAGGCCAACCCTGAGATGCTGCTGCTGCTGGCCAGCGGCGGGATAGCCGACCTGCACTACTCCGATGGCCGGGCCGACATGGGCTTCGACTTGAACCTGGAGGGCGGCGCTGGCGTGAAACTGGGCGAGGGGGTGGAGGCCGGGGCCAGCGGCGGACTGGGCTTTTCCACCAGTTTGCTCAATGTCATCCTGACCGAGTGGGACGGGCCGGTTCCCCAGATCTACGTCCCGCCGGCCTCAAGCAACGCCGACCTGGCCAGTCTGAAGGTTTCCGTGAGCCCGAGGGAAGTGTATATGGCGTCCCCTGTAAAAAATGATCCCGGAACGTACACCGTACAGGTGCCCAACGGGACCAAGGTGGTCATGATTGAGCCGAGGACCGTCAGCGGCCAATCCACCTTTGTTTTTCAGGGGTACGGCCCGATGAAGAATGGTGCGGGAATCTCGTATGTCCTGAAGAATACGGTGGAGCATGTCCCCTTTACCGTAGCAGCCGAGAACGGCAATTGGAAGGGTTACGTTCTGGAAATACAGACCATGACCAGCAACGACCTGGCCTCGCTGGAACTGAGCGCGAGCCAGTTGGTGCCCTCCTTCAATAAGTCCTGCACGGATTATACCGCCATCGTTCCGGAGTTTGTTGCCAGCGCCACCATCAAGGCGGTGGCGGTGGACCCGCTGGCCAAGCTGTCCGTGCAATATGTCACCAAAGAGGCAAAACAGGGGGAATTGAGCGAGCAAGTAAACCTGCGGTACGGCCCCAACAAATTTGTGCTGAGCGTGACAGACCAGGACGGCTCCACAAAAAACTATAACGTTACCGTCAACAGGTTCAGCTCAAAGCTGGAGAAATTGACGGTCAGCTATAACAATGTTTCTAAAAAAATTACACCGTCCTTTGATCCCGACAAGTATTATTACGCCGTGACGGTGGAACCGGGCAAGGAGATTCAGGTGGATGTTCACGCCAAACCGCTGGACTCGACCGCCACTGTGAAGATTGACGGTTTGCCGGCCAACGAGGACAACTGGTACACGGTAAAAGTGAATCTCCCGGGCACCACCAAGACAGTGCCTATAGAAGTGACCTCGGATCGCATCAAAAGCACCTATATGCTGGTGTTAAACGGCACATCCTCCGACGTTTCCCTGAAGGAACTGTCGGTGGGCAACGGCACTCTGTCGCCGGGCTTTAACCCGGAGATAACCCAGTATACTGCGACAGTGGGCCTTTTGGAAAAAGGGATTGAGCTTTCCGTCACCGCCAGCGACCCTGGTGCCAGCCTGGTCATAGACGGAAAGCCCTACCCTTCTTCGTCCGCCACCACCACGATACCGCTGAATATTGGGCTGCCGGGGCTGGGGCCCCAGAGCCAGATCCTGGAAGTGACGGTTGTTGCCCCCGACGGATCGACCAGGACGTACACGGTGACGGTTAAAAGGGGTTTCGGACGTTAATGAACGACGACGCTTCCTCAATTTCTTTTAAGCAGCCAGGCTGATTAGGCCGGTCAACCGCCGGCCTTTTTCTTTGCGTGTAACCGCCGGACCGGAACGGGAATACTTTAAAATATCCCGTTTCAGTCCGGTGGTTTGGAGGGGGCGAGGGCTATGTTTGAAGGCAATTTCTTAAAAGAATGCCTGATCTGCGGCGGCAGAGGCGACGGCGGGGATGGGATCACCCTGAGAGGCGGGTTCATCTGCGGGTACTGTGAGCGGAAGCTGGTGAACACCGGTTGTGACGGCTTGCTGTATCACTTTTATGTAAACGGGCTCAAAAAGATATGGCGCTGCACGGTGGCCTGATCCGAATTCCTTTTTCTGGCTATCCGCAGCCGGCGGTGGGCCAGTTCAATATCGGCTTTGATCTGCTGCAGCTTTAACAGGTCGATGCCTGTTTCACGGGCGATTTCCATGTCCGAAAGGCCCTTTTTCCATGACCTGATCAGCCGCACCACATTGGTGCGGTATTTTTTGCACAAGGATTTTTCGTCAATTTTGTCTGCGGCCACGGGTTCACCTCCTTCCCGGGACAGGCATCTGGATTGGGCCAACCGCTGGAGGAGTTGTCAAAGGCATCTCGAAAGGGTCTCGATATATATTTTGCATCGATAAAAACACATTATTAAATTAAATGTTGGCAAAATTTCCGGATGCCATTAAAGATCCGGTGGCCGGAACAGGAATTTGAGGTTAGAATTAGGACAAGCTTTAAATTTCCGCGGGGAAGACGGTGGTGGGTTTTCTTGGATTGCGGACAGGAACGGGCGCCGCTTCTGGAGGCCCTGCTGGAGTACGCCCGGTCGTCACCATGCAGGTTTCACGTGCCGGGGCACGGCGGAGGCAGGGGAGCGCCGGAAGACCTTTTGGACGTTATTGGCCGGGGCGTCTTTGACATTGACGCCACCGAACTGCCCGGCCTTGACGACCTGAACAGCCCGGCGGGGGTGATTGCCCGGGCGCAGGAACTGGCTGCCCGGGCCTTCGGGGCCGGCCGAAGCTTTTTCCTGGTCAACGGCACCACCCAGGGGCTGCAGGCCCTGATTCTGGCTGCGGGCCGGCCAGGGGGCAGGGTAATACTGCCCAGGAACAGCCACCGGTCTGTGATCGGAGGCCTTGTGCTGGCCGGGCTGGACCCTGTTTTTGTTACTCCCGCGGTGGTCCCGGGCTTCAATTTCGCCGCCGGGGTTCCGTCGGGGGAGATTGCCAGGGCCGCCGGGGAACACCCCGATGCCTGCGCCGTCCTCTGCGTTCACCCGAACTACTATGGAGCGGTGGGAGACACTCAAAAAGCCTCCGCCCTGGCGCACGCCGCCGGAATGCCGCTCCTGGCCGACGAGGCCCACGGCTGCCACCTGTACTTTCATCAGGGTTACCCGGCGGGGGCGCTGCAGGCGGGGGCTGACGCGGCCGTGCAGAGCATGCATAAAACCGGGGGCTCCCTGACCCAGTCCTCCCTCCTTCACCTCAGGGGATCTCTCCTGGACGGGGACAGGGTGTTCTCGGCCCTGAAGCTGATGCAGACCAGCAGTCCTTCCTACGTGTTAATGGCCTCGCTGGATGCCGCCCGCCGGCGCATGGCCTTAAACGGCCGGGACCTGCTCGAGCGGCTGCTGCAGGCTGTGGGCAAGCTCAGGGACGACCTGGCGGTCATCCGGGGCATCGAGGTCTTCGGGCCGGACCATCTGGACGGGGACGGAATCTTCGATTACGACCCCTCCAGGGTGGTGGTCAGGGTGAGCGGCCTCGGTCTCACGGGCCGCCAGGCGGCCGACTGGCTGGGGCGGCGCCGCGGGGTTTACGTGGAAATGGCCGACCGGGACAACATTGTCCTGGTTCCGGGCCTGGGGGTGACCCGGGAAGACTGCCGGAGGGCGGCCCTGGCATTAAAGGACCTGGCCGCCGGGGAAGGGAGAAAACCGGTCCCGGACCTTCCGGGGCCGGCGGATATACCGCCCCCCAGGGTATTGATGAATTTAAGGGAGGCCTGGTTCGCTGCCTCCCGGCCGGTGAGGGTCGAAGAGGCCGCCGGGGAGGCCTGCGCGGAGTGGGTGGCGGTTTACCCGCCGGGTATTCCCGTGGTCCTGCCGGGGGAGGAAGTGACCCCTGAAATGGTGAATTACTTAATCCGGGCCAGGGAGGCCGGGGCGGGCTTCCAGGGACCGTCGGATCCGGCACTGAAGTTTTTGAGGATAATTTCGGGCTGACCGCCGGCTTCCGGCCGGCAGCCAAAATCAGCGGGGAAAGATGCGTCCGTTGAGAAGGAAGATGCCACAGGATGGGGAAGGGACTGTTTATAGTCATTGAGGGTATTGACGGGGCCGGCAAGACCACCCAGGCGGACATGCTGGCGGCAGCCCTGTCAGCTAAAGGCCGCAAGGTGCTGGTGACCAGGGATCCCGGCGGGACCGCCCTGGGCGAGGAACTGCGGAATGTACTGCTGTACAGCGCCGCCGCCATCGATCCCAGAGCCGAGGCCATGCTGTACGCCGCGGCCAGGGCCCAGCTGGTGGCCGAGAAAATCCTCCCCGCCCTGGATGATGGGGCGGTGGTGGTTTCCGACCGGTTCGCGGATTCCACCCACGCCTACCAGGGATCCGGCAGGGGAATATGCCCGGATCTCCTTGACCGGCTGAACGGCTATGCCTGCCGGGGGCTGGTTCCGGACCTGACGGTTTTGCTGGACCTGGACCCGGCCCGGGCGGCGGCCAGGCTGAACCGGCCGGCGGACCGCATGGAAAGGGAAGGGCGGGAATTCTTACAGCGGGTAAGGCATGGCTACCTGGAGAGGGCCAAACAGGACCCGGGCCGCTACCTCGTCCTGGACGCCTCCCTGCCGCCGGGTGAACTGTTTGCCAGAGTGATGAAAGGGATAGATAATCTGCTGGCGGCAAGCGATAAGCAACACAGGAGGAAAAACTGTTGATTCTGTTAAGGGATATCATCGGGCATGATGAAATAATAAAGACCCTGCAGGGAGCCCTGGCCTCCGGGAGGGTGGCCCATGCCTACCTTTTTTCAGGCCCCCGGGGCGTGGGGAAACATACAACGGCGGTGGCCTTCGCCCGGGCCCTGGTGTGCCTTCGCCCGGCCGGCGGCGACGCATGCGGGGAATGTGACGGATGCGGGAAGGTGGACCTGGGGATTCACCCGGATGTCAGGATCATCCGCCCAGGGGGCGCCACGGTAAAGATAAGCCAGATCCGGGAGCTGGCGGCCGGCCTTCAATTCGGCCCGGCCACAGGCCGGTGGACGGTAAGGATTTTGGACGAGGCCGACGCCATGACACCCGAGGCCGCCAACTCGCTGCTCAAAACCCTGGAGGATCCCTTGCCCGGGGTGGTCTTTATCCTGGTTACAGCCAGGCCCCAGGCCGTTCTGCCCACCATTTTGTCCCGCTGCCAGCATATTTATTTCCACCCCCTGGGGAAGTCCGGGCTGGTTCAGGGCATGATCCGGATTACGGGCGCGCCGGAGGACAAGGTGCAACTGGCCGCGGCCCTGGCCGGGGGAAGCCTGGGCAAGGCCCTGGACCTGTTGTCCGGCGGCCTGTCCGCCAGGGACCGGGCCTGCCGGCTGATTGCCGGGCTGACCGCCGCCGACGTGGAGGACGCCCTTTCTCTGGCCGGGGAGGCGGCCGCCGGGAAGGAAGAGGTCCTTCCCCTGCTGGACATGATGGTTCTTTGGTTCCGGGACATATTGTTGTATAATGAAACGGGTGATACCGGAAGTTTCGTCAATGCCGACAGGCAGATCGATATAACCGGCCTGGCCGGTTGTTACACCACCGGGCGGCTGCTGGACATAATCGAGGATATAGAGCGGGCGAAAAATTCGCTGACGGCCAGCGCCAACGTCCAGCTGGCCCTGGAAGCGCTTTTTCTGCGCCTGGCCGGATTCGGCCCGGAATCCGGCCGGCTGGAGGGGGTTATTTAAAGATGTTGTCAAAAGTAGTGGGGGTAAGGTTTAAGAAGGCGGGAAAAATATATTACTTTGACCCCGGGGAGCTGTCCCTGGAGGTGGAGGACGAAGTGGTGGTGGAAACCGCCAGGGGGATCGAGTACGGCGAAGTGGTGGTGGGTCCCACCAGCGTACCCGACGAAGAGGTGGTGGCCCCCCTGAAGAAGGTCTTACGCAGGGTAACCGGTGATGACCGCAGGCAGCTGCAGGAAAACAGGGAAAAGGAGGCCAGGGCCTTTCAGGTGGGCCTGGACAAGATTGCCGCCCACGGCCTGCCCATGAAACTGGTGGGGGTTGAACAGACCTTCGACGGAAGTAAAATAATATTTTACTTCACCGCCGACGGCAGGATAGATTTCAGGGAACTGGTGAAGGACCTGGCCGCGGTTTTCCGCACCCGTATTGAACTGCGCCAGATCGGTGTGCGGGACGAGGCCAAAATGATGGGGGGGCTGGGCTGCTGCGGCCGGGAACTTTGCTGTTCCACCTGGCTTTCGGACTTTGCCTCGGTTTCCATCAGGATGGCCAAGGACCAGAACCTGTCCCTGAACCCCACCAAGATCTCCGGCATATGCGGCCGCCTGATGTGCTGCCTGAAATATGAAAACGACACCTACGAACAGGCCAGGGAGGAATTTCCGGAAACGGGCAGCCGGGTAATCACCCCCCAGGGCGAGGGGAAGGTAACCGGCATCAACATTTTTAAAAAGACGGTGGCCGTTGAGCTCCAGGAAAGCAAGGCGGTCAAGGAATACCCGGCTGATGAAATCATCCCCAAGGGAGTGACGATCGAAGATGAACTATCCCCTGGGTCAAATGATCAGGCTGATGGAAATAAAAATGCAGGAAATTGCGGCCGATTTTGCAAGGCTTAAAAGGTATGCGCAGCTGCTGGAAGAGGAAAACTCCAGGCTGAAGGAGGAGCTGGCCAGGCTTGCCGGGACTCCCGAGGCCGGTGTTCCGGAACCCCCAGGGCTGACTGCCGCCAGCGGCATGGACAACCTGATAAATCTATACGACCGGGGATTTCACATCTGCAGCCTTTATTTCGGAGGAGTCCGCCATGGAGACTGCCTGTTTTGCGCCGCCTTTATGCAAAGGGACAGGCGGTGAAAGACGGACATGATCGAAAAGGGAACCCTCTACCTCTGCGCCACCCCCATAGGAAACCTCGAAGATATCACCCTCAGGGCGCTGCGGGTGCTGAAGGAGGTGGACCTGGTGGCCGCGGAGGACACCCGGCGGACCAGGAAGCTGTTCAGCCGCTATGACATTCACACCCCGCTGACCAGCTACCACGAACACAACAGCCGCAGCAAGGGACCGTACCTGATCGGACAGTTGCTGGCGGGGAAGAGCGTGGCCCTGGTTACCGACGCCGGCCTGCCCGGCGTGTCCGACCCCGGTGAAAAATTGACCGCCCTGGCGGTAAGCGAAGGAATCAGGGTGGTGCCCGTTCCCGGCCCCAGCGCGTCCCTGGCCGCTCTGGCGGCTTCGGGACTTCCCACCGAAAGGTTTTGCTTCGAGGGCTTCCTGCCGGCCCGGGGACCGAAGCGGCGTCAGCGGCTGGAGGAACTCAAGCCGGAGAAAAGAACCCTGATTCTGTACGAGGCGCCGCACAGGCTGGCGGCTACCCTGGCCGACCTGGCCGGCGTCCTGGGTGACAGGCGGATTTGCCTGGCCAGGGAATTGACCAAGCAATACGAGGAAATATGGCGGGGAAGCCTGGCGGAGGCGGTGTCAAGGTTCAGGGACAAGCCTCCCAGGGGCGAAATTACCCTTGTCCTGGAGGGGTCCCCGGCGGTTTCTGAAAACCGTTCCTTCGGCGGGACCGACTTGAGGGCCATGGTGGCAGACCTGGAGCGGGGGGGAATGTCCCGCAAGGAGGCGATCAGGGAGGCTTCCCGGAGGTCCGGGGTGTCCAGGAGGGAAGTTTATTCATCCCTGCTGGAAAAAAAACAGGAAGGGCTGTGAATCCCTCCCTTCAAGGTGAATTGAGTAGACGCTACATGGCTTTGGCAACGTCAATCATGGCCAGGGCGCAGTCCTTGCATACCCTCTTGCCGCGGTAGTCCTGGACGTCAACTGCGTTTCCGCAAAAAATACAGGCAGGCTCGTATTTTTTGAGGATGATTTTTTCGTTATCCACATAGATTTCCAGGGCGTCCTTCTCGTCAATGCCCATGGTGCGCCTCAGTTCGATGGGGATAACGACCCGACCCAGCTCGTCCACCTTTCTGACAATACCTGTCGACTTCACGTTCTATCCCTCCCCTTGCTGCCGTCTTCGACACAAAGTCACAAATTAGCAGCATCTAAATGGTACCAATGATACCATTAAAAGTCAATAGGTAAGATTAAATTTTGGATAATTATGTATTATGCGCACATTTTGAAGCGCAACTTGACAACAATCTTAAAGGCGGGTAAAATTAGCCTGTTGGTGAAAAAAGACATATTGTCAAAGGTAATGACGGGGAGGAGTAAGCCGGGCAATCCGAATCCAGAGAGCGGGGGAAGGTGAAAGCCCGCCGGGCCAGCCGGCCGAACATGGCCCCGGAACCGGGCGCCGAAAACTGCCTTATGCCAGGCCAAATTACGGGCAGCCATTAAGCGCGACCGGACCAGGCTCCGTTATCACGCCTGGGTGCGGAAATACTGACCGTACCCGCAAAGGCCGTTTGCCGGGAGGCAGCGGCGAAATTGGGGTGGTACCGCGGAAAATTTCCTCCGCCCCCGGCCTGCAGCCGGGGCGGAGGTTTTTAATTTTTAAGGATTCGCATTCACGGAACTTTTCTGGAAGGAAGGGAGACTAATGGGCGGTAAAAAAACTTTTTACATCACCACACCAATATATTATCCCAGCGACAACCTGCACATCGGACACGCCTACACCACGGTGGCGGCCGACGCCCTGGCCAGGTTCAAGAGGCTCACCGGGCACGAGGTTTGGTTTTTGACCGGGACGGACGAGCACGGGCAGAAAATCGAGCGGGCTGCCCGATCCAGGAACCAGTCCCCCCAGGAATTCGTGGACAAGATAGTGCAGGGGATCAGTCATCTCTGGACCAGGCTGGAAATAAGCAACGACGACTTCATCCGCACCACCGAGGAAAGGCACAAAAAGGTGGTGGCCGCCATTTTTGAAAGGCTCTACCGGCAGGGGGACATCTACAAGGCCGGTTACGAGGGCTGGTACTGCACCCCCTGCGAGGCATTCTGGGCCGAGAGCCGGTTGGTGGAGGGCAACTGCCCGGACTGCGGCCGGCCGGTGGAACTGCTCAAGGAAGAGAGCTACTTTTTCAGGATGTCCAAATACGCCGACAGGCTGCTCAGGCACATAGAGGAAAACCCGGGGTTCATCCAGCCGGTGTCCAGGCGCAACGAGATGGTCAGCTTCATTAAAAGCGGCCTGGAGGACCTTTGCGTTTCCCGGACCACCTTCGACTGGGGCATACCGGTGCCGTTCGATCCCGGGCACGTGATTTACGTCTGGATTGACGCCCTGACCAACTACATTTCAGCCCTGGGCTACGGGACGGATGACGACCGGCTGTATCAAAAGTTCTGGCCGGCCGATGTCCACCTGGTGGGCAAGGACATTGTGCGCTTCCACACCGTGATCTGGCCCATCATCCTGATGGCCGCCGGCATCCCCCTGCCAAGGCAGGTGGTGGGGCACGGCTGGCTGCTCCTGGACAGCGGCAAGATGAGCAAGTCCAAGGGCAACGTGGTGGACCCCCACGTGCTTATCGACAAGTACGGTGTTGATGCCGTCAGGTACTTTCTCCTCCGGGAGATGGCCTTCGGCAGCGACGGACTGTACTCCGAGGAGGCCCTGGTCAACAGGATCAACAAAGACCTGGCCAACGACCTGGGCAACCTGGTGAGCCGCACCCTGGGCATGGCCGACAAGTACTTCCGGGGCGTGATAGGACGCCCCGGACCGGCGGAGGGTCCGGACGCCGATTTAATTGCCCTGGCCGGGGAAACTCCCTTAGCCGTGGAGGAGTACATGGATAAAAGGGATCTTTCCAGCGCCCTGGGGGCGCTGTGGCGACTGGTGTCCAGGGCCAACAAGTACGTGGACGAGACCGCCCCCTGGGCGCTGGCCAGGGACCCGGAAGCCAGGGACCGCCTGACCACGGTTCTTTACAACCTTACCGAGTCGGTACGCTTCATCACCGTCATCGCCTCTCCCTTTATGCCCCTGATGGCTCCCAGGGTGTGGGCCATGCTGGGCATCGCCGGCAGAAAAGACCTGCACACCTGGGAATCCCTGACCTGGGGGCGGTTCCCGGCCGGGACAACGGTGAAGAGGGGCGATCCGCTCTTTCCGAGAATAGACGAAGCCAGGTAATGATGAGAGAAGGAGGCAGGAGTCAGGAGACAGGAGAAGAGCTGCATGATACCCGTTTATGGTTCGAAGGGTTTCCGTCCAGTGAACAAGGGTCTGAAAAACTTAAAGGCAAAAGAAGGATACATGCATAAAAAATTCTGTCTCCTCTGTCGGAGGTGGAATGCAGAATGATATTGGTTGACACTCACGCCCACATTGACATAGAGGATTTTGACGGCGACCGGGAGGAGGTTCTCGGGAGGGCCGCCGAAAGCGGTGTGGCGGCCATCATCAACGCCTCCTTCGACCTGGAGTCCTCCCGCCGGTCGGCGGCCATGGCCGGCCGGTACCGGGGACTATACGCCCTGGTGGGAATACACCCCCACGATGCGGGCGGTGTCCCTGAAGGATACCTGGAGGATTTGCGTTTGCTGGCGAAAAACCCGGCGGTGTTGGCCCTGGGGGAAATGGGCCTGGACTATTACCGGGATTTAAGCCCCCGCCCGGTGCAGCAAAGGGTGTTCCGCGAACAGCTGGATCTGGCCAGGGAGCTGGATATGCCGGTGGTCATCCACGACCGGGACGCCCACGGCGAAGTGCTTAATATTCTCAAGCGAGACGGCGCTCCAAGGCGCGGGGGGATCATGCACTGTTACAGCGGAAGCTGGGAAATGGCCCGGGAGTGCATGAAAATGGGGTTTTACATTTCCATCGCCGGGCCGGTGACCTATCCCAACGCCGTAAGATTGAAAGATATTGCCTCCAGGATCCCCCTGGACCGCATACTGGTGGAGACCGACTGCCCCTACCTGGCTCCACAGGTCCGCAGGGGAAAAAGGAATGAGCCGGCCTACGTGAGGTACGTGGCCGAGGAAATAGCCCGCCTGAGGGGAATGGCCCCGGCGGACTTTGCCCTGGCCGCCTCGGCCAACGCGGCCAGGATTTTCGGCCTCAATATCCCCGGCCTGTAAGTGACGGCCGGGGTTATGAAATACCTTTTAAAGGAGATTAAAAAAATGGCTGAAAAAAAAGGACTGGTTATGGTATTTACCGGGAACGGCAAGGGAAAAACCACCGCATCCCTGGGGATGGCTCTCAGGGCATGGGGGCAGGGCATGAAGGTGCTTATGCTGCAGTTTATAAAAGGGCACAGGGTTTACGGCGAACTGACGGCTGCGGCTAAACTGGAGGGGATGGAGATAAGGCCCATGGGGGACGGTTTTATTACCAGCGGGGGCAGGCTGGAACTGCACAGGCAGGCCGCCCGGAACGCCCTGGAGGAGGCTCGCCGGGAGATTACCGGCGGCCGGTGGGATATGGTTATTCTGGATGAAATAATCTACGCTGTGGGATTTAATCTCTTAAGTGAAGAAGAAATGCTGGATCTGATTTCCCTCAAACCTCCCGGTATGCACCTGGTGCTGACCGGGAGAAACGCCCCGCAGTCCCTTATAGACCGGGCCGACCTGGTCACCGAGATGAAGGAGATAAAACATCCCTACGCCCGGGGGGTTAAGGCCCAAAAAGGAGTGGAATTTTAATCATTTTCAAAGACGCCGGAAGACGGAGGCCTATGCCTCTGTTTTTTTTTGGCTTGGAACAGGAATAAATTTTCTCCTTTACCATAATGATGTTATGGGTGATGATAATGGATGGACATTCCAGCATTTTGTTTTTAATCTCGGCCATGGAGATAATCTTGATTGATCTTGTTTTAAGCGGGGACAACGCGATTATTATCGCCATGGCAACCAGGCACCTGGACCCCCAAAGGAGGAAGAAGGCATTTGTCCTTGGAGCCATTGGGGCCATATTGCTGCGTATTTTCTTTGCCGGTATCGCTTCGGTTTCGTTGATGAAGGTGCCGCTGCTGAAATTCTTCGGGGGAGTTGTTTTGTTGTGGATAGCGGTGAAACTTCTCACGGATGATGGGCAGGGCCAGGCGATAGAGCCTCAAAGACGGCTGATCAGCGCCATTAAGACCATTATCCTGGCCGACCTGATCATGTCCTTTGACAACGTCCTGGCGGTGGGCGCGGCATCCCACGGTAATCTGATCCTTCTGGTGGCGGGGCTGATGTTCAGCATGACCCTTTTGATGGCGGGCAGCCAGGTGCTGGCCTCCCTGATGTCAAGGTTTGAATTTGTTACCAATCTGGGGGCCGGGATCATTGCCTGGGTTGCCGGTGATATGATCTGCAGCGTAAAGAGCGTAAAATTATTTCTTACCTCCCATGTCTCTTTCTTCATCCCCGCCGTCTCGATCCTGTTTGTCTTTTTTACAGCCGAGTTGATCCAGTCCAGGTTCCGCGGTTGAAATAATAAACCCCCGCAGGGGATTGGGACTGCATTGCACCCGGTTATTGAGACTGACTGTTTTCTGTCTGCCGGGCCTTTTGGCGCTGTTTCCGGTTTGAAACCCACCCGTACAGGATCACAAAGGCCGTAATGGCCACCGGAACAGCCGCGTGGATTATATCGGAGAAACTGCCCAGGCCGCCGCTCAAAAAAACACCGACCTTCTTGTCTTCCAGCAGCATTTCCCCGGCGGTCCAGCCCAGTATGCCGGCGCCGATGTAGATGATGACGGGAAACTTCTTCATCAGGAACAGGATGATTTGAGCGCAGAAAATAATGATGGGTATACTGGTGGCCAGCCCCACGACGAGCATCGGCCAGTCCCCCCTGGAAACGGCGGCAATGGCCAGGGTGTTGTCCAGGCTCATGATCAGGTCGGCAAAGATTATAATTTTGACTGCCTCCACCAGGCTTTCAGCGGCTTTATCTTCCTCTTCCCCGGAATCATCTTCCCGCAGCAGCCTGACCGCGATATAGATTAGCAGAAGGGCGCCCAGGGCCTGCAGAAAGGGGATTTTCAGCAGCATGACAATTACCGCCGTTAAAATTATCCTCATTACAATGGCGCCGGCGCTCCCAATGAACACAGCGAGCTTTTGCTGCCCGGGGGGCAGCTTGCGGCTGGCCAGGGCTATAACCACTGCGTTGTCCCCGCTTAAGACCATGTTGATCATTATAATGCTCAATAAAATTGTTAGGTGATCCACATTTGTTCCCCCTTTCAGGGAAAAGGCTGGCCGGCAGTCCTTACCGGCCGGCGGAATGCCCGGCATCGCCGTTTTTCTGCTTAGGCTGCAGCCCCACCAGCGCGGCAATGGCGATCACGATGAACCCCAGGGAAAGCAGGGTCAGGCAGGAGGTTGCCCAGCATCAGCATGCCCATCAGCGGCGCTTCCATGGGGGCGATGATCACGGTGACGACGCGCTATTTGAAAAATCCTCCCGGGGCGGGCCTGAAGAAGGACGCGGGACTGGCAGCGAACTGCCGCGAAACAACTTGCCACTTATACATTATAACAAAAAAGGCCGGCAAGAACATGATCAGCGGCCTTTTTTTTCCGTCGCCGGGCATTAGGGAACAGATTATTCAATAATCGCTACTTGATTGAAAGGATGAACGCCCCCGCGGCCACCGCCGTGCCGATGACTCCGGCCACGTTGGGTCCCATGGCGTGCATCAGGAGGTAGTTTTGCGGGTTGGCCTCGGACCCCATGGCATGAACCACCCGGGCGGCCATGGGCACCGCCGAAACCCCGGCGGCTCCAATCAACGGGTTCACTTTGTTCTTGGTAAAAAGGTTCATTATTTTGGCGATGATCACCCCGCCGGCGGCGGCAAAGGCGAAAGCCACCACGCCCAGGATGAAAATATAGATGGTTTTGGGATTGAGGAAGTTTTCGGCGGACATGGTGGACCCGACTCCCACGCCCAGCAGGATGGTGACAATATTCATCAGCTCGTTGCGGGAGACGTTGGTCAGCCTTTCCACCACCCCCGACTCCATGAACAGGTTGCCCAGCATGAACATGGCCATGAGCGGCGCCGCCGGGGGAACCAGCAGGATAATCACGATGGATGCCAGCAGGGGGAATACTATTTTTTCGCCCTTGCTGACCGGCCTCATCTGGGTCATTACCATGGCCCTTTCCTTTTTGGTGGTCAGAAGCTTGGCTATGGGCGGGATGATGATGGGAACCAGGGCCATGTAGGAGTATGCCGCCACTGAAACGGCGCCCATCAAATGGGGGGCGAGGTTGGCCGACAAGTATATGGTGGTGGGACCGTCAGCGCCGCCGATGATGCCGATGGTGGCCGCCTCCGGGATGGTAAAGCCGAAAAGCAGGGCGGTAAAAAAGGCGGCATAAACCCCCAGCTGGGCCGCGGCCCCCAGGATCAGGGTTTTGGGGTTGGCGATCACCGGGCCGAAGTCGGTCATCGCCCCCAGGCCCAGGAAAATCAGCGGAGGAATCAGTTCGGTCTCTATGCCGAAGTGATAAAAGATATAGAAAAGGCCTCCCTCGGACGTAAGGCCGGTGAGGGGGAAATTGGCTGCGAAAATGCCGAAACTGATGGGGACAAGCAGAAGCGGCTCAATGCCCTTTTTGATGGCCAGGTACATCAGGGTGAAAGCAATAACCCACATGATCACGTTTTTGTAGCTCAATGACCAGATGCCCAGTCCTCCCAGGCTCTGACTGATAGTTTCCAGCAAAGGTTTTCCCTCCCCGCTTTGATCTGTTCCGTTTCTACGCTCTGTCGGCCGGAATGTTTTTAGTTTTTAGCCGGCGCTGTCTGCCGTGTCAGCAGGCCCGGTTTTTTTCGGCCTGTTTTTTTTCGGCCAGCCTGAAAAGACTGCCGGCGGCGCTTACAACCAGGTTGAGTATGCCCAGGGCAAGAAATACCGAGATTAGTCCGGTGGTTGCCACTTCAAAAGCCTTTTCCCAGTCCAATTTCCGTTCACCCCTTACGCTGGTATAATATAAAATTTGCATGGATTTGATTGCAATATTCGTGCCGAAATTGTATGCACCATACAACACTCAAAACACGGCAACAATACAATTGTATACTGTATACATAATCTGAATGTATGGAAATATTTGCCTGGAAAAGGAATGATTAATGCAATTTTACATTGCAACAAGCTCATAGCCCAAGCTTTTGGCAGGAAAGGCCAATGCCAAAATGCATAGGCAATGCATTTTGGCATTGCCGGGGCAGTGCTTAAAAAAATTCCATTTCCCGTACAAATGTTCCCGTAAAGAATTTGACATCTTATAAAAAAGTGTAATATGGGTTAAACGGCTTCTTTTCCGGCAACCTGCGGGTCTGTATCAGTTGCCGGCAACCCGGCAGCATTATTCGACAATACTTTTATCTGATTTCAGCAGGAAACCGGGGAAGTATATAGAAATATTTATCACATGGCATACTGGTGATGGCAGTATTTTGGAAAGGGGGAGTCGTGTGATGGTCCTGGCTTTTTTCAAAAGGTCACCCGGAAAGGGCAGCGACATCAATACCCCGCCTCCTGCAACCACCATCCGCCCGGCGTGGATAATCTCAGGTCTGGCCGCGATCATCCTGGCGGCAGGAATTGTTTTCGGCTTTACCTGGGCAAAGAAAACCGTATCCCTGATCGACAACGGTAAAGAAGAGATTATAAAGACCAGATCCAGCAGTGTCGGTGAATTGTTGACGGAAAGGAAAATCGCATTGGTGCCCGAGGACAGGGTGGTCCCGGACCTGTCCGCCAAATTAAGCGAGGGAGCCAGGGTGGAGATCAAAAGAGCCCACCGCATAACCCTCATCGCCGACCGTGAAACGTCAGAATTTTATTCCACGGCGGATACAGTGGGAGGTGTGCTGGAAGAGAAGAAGCTGGCCCTTAATGCAGACGACATCGTGAAGCCGGCGGCGGGGGAAAAAATAACCGGCGATACGGAAATCAGGGTGATCAGGGTGAATAATGAAACAGAAGTAGTCAAGGCGCCGGTACCGTACGATGTCAGGCGGGTGCCCAATCCCGATATGGCCAGGGGGATAAGCAGAACCGTGGTCAGGGGAAGAAACGGGGAAGAACTGCAAACCTGGAGAGTCACTTACCATGACGGCCAGGTGGTCGGCAGGCACCTGGTGGACCGGAAGGTGGTCACCAATCCCACCGAGGCAGTGGTTCACATGGGAACGGGCCAGACGGTTTCCAGGGGCGGGGAAACAATCAGGTTCAGGGAGGCCATGGAGGTTATAGCCACGGCCTACAGCCATACCGGGTATAACACGGCCACCGGCGTCAGGCCGGAGTATGGGGTGGTGGCGGTTGACCCCAGGGTTATCCCCCTGGGTACCAGGATGTATGTGGAAGGCTATGGATATGCCACTGCCCTTGACACCGGCGGCGCCATCAAGGGCAACCGGATAGACGTGTTCCTGGAATCACCGGCCGAGGCCAGCAGGTGGGGTGTAAGAACGGTAAAAGTATATCTGTTGGATTAAAAAATGAGGAGGGGAAACCCTCCTTCAGTTTTGCCGGGGCACCGGACAGACTAAAGAACAAGGTTTTTATCCTCCGAAGGAATGTGTTAAAATTGTATTAGATTTTTCTGCTTTTCATTGGATAAAATGCGAAAAATATTTCTAATTTATAAATTTTAGCTCTAAATTTCCGAACCTTTTAACGAAACGGCCTGGCAATTGCGGCTGGAGGTTTTTATGACCGATCTTGCAGCCCCGTCGGCGGTGAGGAAACTGATGGAGAGGCATGGTTTCCACTGCCGGAAAAGCCTGGGACAGAACTTTCTGGTGGATGCCAACATCGTCAATAAAATAATTTCCTCAGCCGCGCTGGACGGGGAAGATACAGTGGTTGAGATTGGCCCCGGCCTGGGGGTTATTACCAGGGCCGCAGCCATGAGGGCCAAAAAGGTTGTTTCCCTGGAGTTGGACAGGGGACTGAAGCCCGTTCTTGAGGAAACCCTGCAGGGCCTGGACAACGTCCACGTGATTTTCGGTGATGCCATGGAAACCGATCTCGACGGCATCGTCGGCGCCTGCACCGGGCACAGGGGCCCGTACAAGCTGATTGCCAACCTGCCTTACTATATTACCACCCCCCTGATCATGCGTCTCCTCAGAAGCGGGTTCAACATCTCCCTTTTTGTAATCATGGTCCAGCAGGAAGTGGCCGAAAGGATTGCCGCCTTACCCGGGGGAAAGGAGTACGGATCGCTGTCGGTGGCGGTGCAGTACTATACCGAGGCAGGATACCTGTTCAGGGTGCCGAGAACGGTGTTTATTCCGCGCCCCGAGGTGGACTCGGCGGTGGTCCGCCTGGCGAGGCGGAGTAAGCCCGCCGCGGAGGTGCGGGACGAGGAACTTTTCTTCAAAATTGTCAGGGGGTCCTTCGGGCAAAGGAGGAAAACGATCTTAAACGCCCTGGGAACAGCCTTTGATCATATTCCGCGGGAAAAACTGAGAAAACTATTGATGGCGGCGGGAATCGACCCCGGACGCCGGGGGGAGACCCTGGGCCTTGCCGAATTTGCCGCCATCGCCGGGGAGATGCACAGCCTGGATCTGCGGTGATCCGGGGATGGCCGGCAGCCTGGGTTTTGAGGAGAAGGTGGTTTCCGGTTTATGGTTTACTTTATGAGTCCCACCAGGGGCAGGCTAACCTTTGAGGAGATGATGGCCGATATTGCCGGCTACATTACAGGGCTGCCCACGTCGTCATACAAGGTGATCATCGGATCGGACTCCCAGGTGAAGACCGATATGTGTTATATCACCGCCGTGGTGGTCCACCGGCAGGGCAAGGGAGCCCGGTATTATTACAGGAAAAAGATTCAGAGAAAAATAAAAAGCCTGCGCCAGAAAATATTTTATGAAACCGCCCTGAGCCTGGAGGTGGGCGGCATGGTGGCCAATTACCTGGCGGAAAGCGGACTGGATGACCTGGAAGTGGAAATTCACATCGATATCGGCAGGCAGGGAGAAACCAGGGACCTGATCCGGGAAGTGGTGGGCATGGTTACCGGCAGCGGTTTTCAGGCCAAGATCAAGCCCGATGCCTACGCCGCCTCCAGCGTGGCCGACAAGCACACCAAATAATCCGCCGGCCCCTGCCGTCGCCGGCCTGCTTGGCGTTTGATCCGGATCAGACGCCAAGTTTTTTTTGGTGCCTTCGCCCTGTAAAATATCCGCGGCGGGCCCGCTGGCCGCAAAACTGTAACAACCCGGCTATTCCTGCCATAAGATGAAAAAAAACAAAAAGGAGGAAAAATATTGGACGAGATCAAAGCGGGAGATATAGTGGCCAGGAATTCTTACAGTTGCGATATATACTTCAAGGTGGTCGTTATATTTGCCGGGGAGGACGGGAAGCAATATGCCCGGCTCAAGGGACTGGATTTCAGGCTTGAGGCCACAGCCCCCCTGGATGATCTGGTAAAGATCGAACCCCTCAAAATTTCCCAGTACTGGCACCAGTGCCAGCTAAGAAACATGGAAAAAATGCGCGACGTGTTCATGCGCAGGGAGGACGACCGGAAAATTAACCTGGGCAGGGCCACCAAAAACAACATGGAAGATATCCAGAGTTTTGACCTGCCGGGAAACCTGGTCCATATTGACGGGGACAAGGAGTACCTTGACATGTGCATGGCCAGCTACAAGCAGCTCAACATCGAGTGCCACGGGTACCATATAGACGAGGAAAAGCAGGCGGAAAGGGTAATCGACATCCTGGCGGAACACCGGCCCGACATGCTGGTGTTGACCGGCCACGACGGGCTGGTCAAGGGGGCCAAGGAGGAAGACTACCGGGATATAAAAAAGTACCATAACTCACAGCATTTTGTTAATGCTGTGAGGGCGGCCAGGCAGTATGAAAAAAGCAGGGATGACCTGGTTATCTTTGCGGGCGCCTGCCAGTCCTACTACGAGGCCCTTCTTTCCGCCGGCGCCAATTTTGCGAGTTCACCCAAAAGGGTTCTTATCCACGCCTACGACCCGGTGTTTGTGATGGAAAAAGTGGCTTATACTTCCATATACGACCCCATTGCCCTGAAGGATGTCATTGCCGGCACCATCACCGGCTTTGACGGAATCGGCGGCGTTGAGGCGCCCGGGGCGCAACCCGGCGCCTGTATGTATGAAAGAGCTGTTTACGGGGCACAATAGGGTATGTATTGGCAATATTTATACAGGAGGATAACATGCAGGGAAAGGTAAAATGGTTTAATCCCGGGAAAGGCTACGGATTTATCGAATCCGACGACGGCACGGACGTGTTTGTCCACTACTCCGCCATCACCGGGGAAGGGTTTAAAACCCTTGACGAGGGGCAGAAGGTGGAGTTTGACTTAATCCCGGGGAAAAAGGGTCTTCAGGCGGATAATGTGCAGAAGATAACCTAGATTCAACCGAGGAATAAAAAAGTTCAGGAGCCCGCCGGGCATTTTCCCCGGCGGCCTTCTTTTTTTACAGTTACAGATTTTTGAGTGCGGGAAAGCGGGGTTAAGGGGGAGCGGAAAAAACGACGGTAAAACAATTATTTGGAATAAAATGGCATTTGCCGGGCTGTGCTATCATATCCGTAAAGATGGGAGAAATCTTTAATTTACCGTGAGCCCGGAGGTGGAATTATGTTCAGAAAGATTACGGCGGCTGCAACCGCCCTGACCATTTTTGTGCTGGGGTCATTCGCCGAGGCGCGGTTTCACATTACCCCCCCGGTAACCGCCGCTTTCCGGACGGGGAAAATGCTGCTGGGTGATTTATATACCGGCATTCTGGCCCGTATTCCGGAAGAGATTGACACCACTTCGGCTTTTGTCGCCCTGACGGGTTTTCTGGCCCTGCTTTCCTTTAAATACCTGGCCAGGGCAAGGAGAATGTAAAACTGGTCTTCCCCGCCCTCGTCCGGTCAGCCGGTCCAGGCGACCACTGGGAGACAACTGCTTGTATAATTCCCTTCCGGGTAATATTATATTTATCGCCGTGAAGCAGATAAGATTTTCAACAGCCCGGGGGGATTGAAATGCTTGACAACCAGCTCTACATCTTCGTGACGGTGGCCGACAAAAAGAATTTTTCCCGGGCCGGGGAATTCCTGAACATGACCCAGCCGGCCATAAGCCAGCATATTCATGCTCTGGAGGAATACTACGGAGCCAAGCTTTTCGAGCGGTCCAGCAAAAAGGTGGAACTCACCCAGGCCGGGACCATATTGTACAACTACGCCCGGAACATTCTCGATCTGCACCAGGTGGCCAAGCGGGCGGTGGCGGACCTGGTGGACACCGTGACCGGGAAACTGACCATCGGCGCCAGCCTGACCATAGGGGAATATGTACTGCCGCGCCTCCTGGCCACCTTTACCAGGAAGTACTCCAATGTTGAGTTTTCAGTCTGGATTGGCAATACTGAAATGATCCACGAGCGCACCCGGGAAGGCACCATCGACATCGGGCTGGTGGAGGGCGTGATCGATGACCCTCAGCTTCATATAAAGCCTTTCCTGAGAGATGAAATGGTCCTGGTGGCGCCCGTCCTTCACCCCCTGGCGGCAAAAACCGGTGTCTCCAGGGACGACTTGAAGGAGTGCGTTTTTGTAATCAGGGAGGAGGGGTCGGGCACCAGGCTGGCGGCTGAAGATTTTTTCCAAAAGGCCGGTTTAAGGCCGGAAAGGATACTCACCCTGGGCAGCACCCAGGCCATCAAGGAGGCCGTGGAGGCCGGGCTGGGCATAACCATTCTGTCCAAGTGGTGCATACGCAAGGAGCTTCAACTGGGCACCCTCAAGCTGCTCAGAATAAAAGGGCTGGAAATTCCGCGCTGGTTTTTCCTGGTCCGGCTGAAGGACAAATTTCAGTCCAGGGCCAGTGACGAGTTTGTCAAATTTATAAGCAGCGAGGACCTGCTGCCCAGAATTCTGGGCAGCAGGTAGGTGGCAGAAACAGGAAAGCGGGATTTGCCCAGTTAACAATTGGCAGCCGCCATGTCCGGGGCGGCTGTTCTTTTTTCAGGGCAAAAAAATATATTTAAAAGGCAGAAGGGGAGGCCCCTAGGGCAGTCTCCGCTTCCCAAGCCCCTTTTTTCCGGCGGGAGGGGGGCTCTCCGCCTTGCGGGAACAGCTTGCAGTTCCTTTTTGGGCGGCCGGGAAAAGGAACCGGAAAAGGGCTTCCTCTATGCGGGCATCCCTGTTGACACCCGCCGCGAAAACCTTGATCACGATCATTCCGGGACTCCTCCTTTCCAGATTTTTATGCGGCCGGCACAGCGATCATTACCGGGGGTGGCGGTTTTGAAAGTAGCTGTTTACTGCCGGGTTTCCACCGAGGACCAGGCGTTTTCCAGGACCATTGAGAACCAGGTGGAGTTTGCCGCCAGGTATTGTGAACTGAACGGCCTGGAGATATATGATTTTTACCTGGACGAGGGGGTCAGCGGGACTGTGCCGGTGGAAAAAAGGCCGGCCGGTTCCCGGATGATGGCCGACGCCCTGGGGGGGCGCTTCGGGGCGGTCTGTGTTTACCGCCTTGACCGTCTGGCCAGGACCGCCCTTGAAATTCTCAGGACACACCAGAGGCTTGCCGAGGCGGACGTGGTATTAAAAAGCATGACCGAGAATTTTGACACTTCCACTCCCAGCGGCAAATTTTTCATGACCACCCTGGGAGGCATTGCCGAGATAGAAAGGGAAACCATCGCTGAAAGGATGCGCCTTGGCAAAGACAGAGCCCTGCGGGAAGGACGCTGGCCGGGAGGACCGCCTCCTTACGGCTATTCTCTGTCCGGCGGGAGGCTGGTTGTGAACTGTGACGAAGCCAAGACGGTCAGGAAGATTTTCAAGCTGTACACCGAAGGTGGAATGAGCACCGGTCTGATAGCCGATTACCTTAACGCCACCGGTGTTCCGGCCCCAGGGTTCTCCGCCGGGAAGGGCGGGTCCCCGAAAAACCGGTGGCACCGGAGCAGGGTCTGGAGTATTCTGTCCAATTCCGCCTACCGCGGGGTATTTCTTTATCACAGGAGGGGAGGAGACGGCCCGGTGGAGTTCAGGTGCCCGCCGCTTGTTTCTGATCAGGAGTGGGAGGCGGCCCTGGAAACGCGCCGGAAAAATTATTCCGACGCCGGGCGGAACGCAAAGAGGGAGTACCTGCTGAAAGGGCTGATCAGGTGTGCCCTTTGCGGCCGGCCGTACTATGGAGACGGTTCTGGCAAAAGGGGGAGGCGCTTTTACTACCGCTGCGCGGGCAGCACCTCGGGCCGGGCGAATTCTCACCCGTGCCCGTCCAGGTCTGTGCGGGCGGAACTGATCGAGAACATGGTCTGGAATGACATCCGCCGGTTCGTTCTTGGCGCCCGGCAGACCCTGGACCGCGTAGGGAGGAGGGCCGCCCCGGATCCGGGCCGCCTGCGCGCCGACCGGATGGAGGCGGCGGCGATAGATGCGGCGGTTGAGGCCAAGGAGAAAGAACGGAAGAGAATCATTGATCTATGCAGGCGGCAGATTATTTCCGAGGCGGATCTGAAGAGGGAGCTGGCAGTCATCTCCCGCGAACAGGAGGCCCTGAACAAACGCCGGATGGCTGTTGATGCGCGGGCTGACGGGCGGGCTGACAATGTGGAGATCCGGCCCCTGCTGATCGGGAGGCTTGAGTCGGCCTGCTGCCGCGACAAAAGGGAACTGGTCAGGGGGCTGGTTGAAAGCATAACTGTGGATACGGTGGAGAGAGCCGGCAAAATACTCTCCCGGGTGACCATTGCCTATGTCTTTGAGGGGCCGGCGGGTTGCGCCCTGATTGTTGAGACCCGCGGGAAATACAGGCTGGGAGTGCCCAGATCCCCTTATTAAAGCAAGACTGCATAGGAAACGGGACCGGGAATTGATAATCGACAGTTCCCAATCACCAATTCCCAATCCCACATTCCCAAACTAAGGGAACCCTTTCCCGGCGCCCTGAATAGTATGGCAGGAGGCGCTTTGAGGAGGGGTTTTTTTATGGAAAACTGCTTGCGAACCTTGAAACGGCTCCGGCACTTTTTTATGGGCAAACAGAATGTTATCGGTGTCGGGGTGGGTATGAAGCAGGTAGGTTTTGAACGGACAAATCAGCCGTCGATAATTGTATTTGTGGAAAAGAAAGTGAAGGAGGAAAACCTGGCAAGGGGCCAGGTCATTCCCGGAAAGATAAACGGGGTGCACACCGATGTGATTGAAATAGGAAGGGTCCGGCTGCTTGACCGGAGGACTGATAAAGAGCGGCCGGCCCGCCCGGGAATGAGCATAGGTCATTACAAGATAACCGCCGGGACCCTTGGGGCGGTGGTGAGGGACCAGAAGACCGGGGAGGCCTTAATCCTGAGCAATAACCATATCCTGGCCAATGCCACCGATGGAAGGGACGGCAGGGCTTTTCCGGGAGACCCCATTCTTCAGCCCGGGGCCTATGACGGGGGGACCAGTCAGGATAAGATTGCCGAATTGTTGAGGTATGTGCCCATTCTGCGCAAGACGAAGGAAGCCGACTGCCCGGTGGCGGCCGGGGCGGCCCGCCTGGGCAGCAGGCTGGTGCATGTGATCAGGCCCGACTATGACCTGCGTTTTGTTAAGCACTACCGGGGAAGCAACATTATCGACGCGGCGGTGGCCAGGCCGGTGTCACCGGATGTAGTGGCCCCGGATATTCTTGAGATCGGCCTCCCCCAGGGGACCGCGGTGGCCGAGGTGGGCCTGCAGGTAATAAAAAGCGGCCGGAGCAGCGGAGTGACTAAAGGCGAGGTCACCGCCACCGATGTATCTCTTCAGGTGGAGCTGAACGACTCCGAGACCGGCATGTTTTCCGACCAGGTCGTTGCTGAAATGACCTCAAAGGGCGGAGACAGCGGGTCCCTGGTGCTGGACGAAAAGAACAGGGCGGTGGGGCTGCTGTTCGCAGGATCAGAAAAATATACCGTATTCAACAACCTGCACAATGTTTTTGCAAAACTTGGCGTGGTACTTTAACCAGGCGGCCCGCGACGGCCGGCAGGCAGGGACTGGCGGAAGATTCGGGGAGGAGGCCCTTTATGGTTGATGAAGAACCGGTGCCGGTATCCGGGGAAATCGCCATGGCCATTTTGGGGGAGAGTATTCCGGCCATAGGCCCCAGATTGAAAAGCAGGCATGAGGCCATGTCGGCGGTGCAGCAGTACGTTAGATCCATCGAGGACCTGGTGAAAGGCGGCGATCGTCCTTACGGGGTGTTGTTCTCACGGCAGCCGGACGGAAGATATGCGATGCTGATCAAGGGCGCCGGGGACACTCTGGAAATTTTGCGTGATCTTGATGAGTTGACGGTAAAGAGATTTCAGAGGTCTGTTAAAAAACGCCTGTTTATTATTACCGGTTTTTTTGAGGAAGACGGCCGGCTGGAGTGTTTGGCCCTCACCGATGGTATGGGGGCGGTGCTGTACATTCCCTGGTGACTGGCGGTTTGTGGTATAAAATGACAGTAAGTTTTAATAAACTGGTTTAATATACCATCTTATTGAAAATTGCAGTCAGTCCTTTTCAGTCCATGCATTATATGGAATAGTTGGGTGGATAGTGCGGTAGACAAAAAAAATGGTTGTTGTGGCATACTTTCCTTTTTTGGTAAAGTGGACTTGTACATATTGCCTTTTAGTACAAGCCCTGGTTGATAAGTTGCGGTTTGTAAAAACAGGCAATTGTTGTACATATAAATGCCGAATCCCATTAAAACCATAATAATGGGTACGGAGGAACCACTTTTGGGGTGAATCCCGGTTCGGAAGCCGGACGCCAATCGTCAAACCGATGACCGGATACCGGCGGCCGAAGACCGACCGGGTAGGTTTTATCTTTTTACCGAACCCGTCAGCTAACTCCGGAGGCAAAAAAAGAAAGGAGCATCTTATGTACAGCAGGAGGTTTTGGGTTACCGGTATCCTTGTCATTGTGTTTACCCTGTGCCTTGCCGCGGCGGCAGCGGCCTCGTCTCCCGGCGACCAGGCGCCGCAGGGCGTCCCGGACCTGGAGGTTATTCAGCAGGGTTATCCGCAAGTTGAAATTGGACAGGCAGCTTCACATCAGTGCATAGATCAGCCGGCCTTGATCCCCGCGGGACAGAACCCGGTGCTGGGGGTGGAAAGCGCAGCCCTGTCGGCGGAAGAGCAGCAAATGCTGGACCTGGTGAACAAAGAAAGGGCGGCCGCGGGCAAAGGGCTGCTGAAGGCGGATTCCTCCCTGGTCAAGCTGGCCAGGCTCAAGGCCAGTGATATGGTGGAATACCGTTATTTCGATCATAACTCCCCCACTTACGGCAGCCCCTTTGACATGATGAAAAAATTCGGAATAAGTTATTCCTTCGCCGGGGAAAACCTGGCCAAGGCCCCTTCGGTGGCCAGTGCCCACAAGGCCCTGATGGAATCGCCTGGACACCGGGCAAACATATTAAACGGCAATTTTGACCGGGTGGGCATAGGCATCGTTGTCTCAGGGGGATACAGGTACTGTGTCCAGTTATTCACCGGCGGCCAGCGGGAGATCGTGCCTGTTCCGGAAGATAACGGCCGGCAGCCCGATCAGTCAGCCGGCGATCCTACAGACTTGTCATCCGAGGAATCCCTGATGCTTCAGTTGATTAACCAGGAACGGGCCAGGGCCGGGGTGCCCCGGCTGGTTCCCGACAGCCTCCTTTTCAAGGTGGCCAGGCTGAAGGCGCGGGATTTAGTGGAGAATAACTACTTTTCACATACTTCGCCCGCCTACGGGACTGTCCGGGATATGCTGGACAGGTTCGGGGTCGAATACACCGACTACTCCGAGAACCTTGCCCTCTCCACGTCGGCCGCCAGGGCCCACGCCGCCCTGATGAGATCCCCCGGCAACAAGGCGAATATTCTCAGGTCCGGGTTCGACCGGGTAGGAATAGGTATCGCCGCCAGGGGAAGTTACAAGTACTTCGTCCAAATATACATCGACGGCGGACCCTCCCAGCCGCCCTCCGGGGGGACGGAAAAGCCTCCGGCCCAGGAGCAGCCGAAGCCCCCGTCTACCGGCAACGATCCAGGCCAGCCGGGGAACGCTGACCCTGACACCTCCGGGTTGACGGCGGATGAACAGAGGATGCTCAGCCTGATCAATGCGGAGCGGTCCAAGTACGGGCTGGATTCCCTCAAGGCAAACCTCAAGCTTACCGGGGTGGCCAGGCTGAAGGCCAGGGACATGATTGAAAAGAACTATTTCAGCCACACTTCACCCACCTACGGGAGCCCCTTCGACATGATGAGACAGTTCGGCGTCACCTACCGCACCGCCGGTGAAAATCTTGCCGGGGCTCCGTCGGTGGACATTGCGCACACCAATCTGATGAATTCACCGGGCCACCGGGCCAACATCCTGAACGGCAGCTTTAAGGAAGTGGGCATAGGAATCCTGAGCGGCAGCCAGTACGGGAAGATTTTTGTGCAAATGTTCATCGGATAACAACCTTTTGCAGAGGAGGATGGAAACATCCTCCTTTCTTGCATTTAATTGGACTTTTATTATTTACACCTGGCAATGGGTGTTTTTTTATTCTATGGAAATAATTGATTGTTTTCGGCAAAGTTTCCGTTATTTTGTGCACGCAATATAAATATAAATAAATGTGCGCTTTTTTACCGGCAAATTTTACTTTTCCTGCTTTAACCAATCAGGAAGGGAGGAAAGTTTTTGTTTTTATAAATGAGGCCTGTCAGCCTGTTTTTGCACATTTTAGGGAGCAATTCATATATATATATAGAACGGTTATATCCAGGATCAGCCTTGAAAGGAGGAAGAACGGATGGTTGGAACTGCAGCACCGGGCACTGAAAGGCTTCGGGTTAATCAGGTAATTAGCGAGAACACCAAGCAGACAGTGGTTCGGGGAACCGTTGCCGTGCCGGACCCGAAGCCGGACGTGGAAAAGGTCCTGTCCACCGACAAGTCGGTCAAGGTTAGAAATGTAGAAATTTTGCCGGACAAGGTCATCGTTGAAGGCACCCTCACCCTGCAAATAGTATATGTCGCCTTTGAGCCGGCCCAGTCTGTTCATCACATGCACGGGTCCATAAACTTCACCACCTTTGTTGACGTTCCGGGCGCCCTTCCGGGAATGGACGTCGACGTGAATGTCGAGCTGGAGGATATCAGCGTTAACCGCCGCACCGGGAACCCCAGGGAATTCGACGTGGCCGCGGTACTGGAGGTAACGGCCAAGGTCACCGAAGTCATGGATATTGACGTGATAGTCGAGTGCCCGGCCGGTTGCGTTTGCGAGACCCAGGAAATCACTGTTGACCACGTGGTGGGGACCGGCAGAAGGCAGGTGATGATCAGCGAAGAATTCGATGTTCCCAGGGAAAAACCGGATGTGGAAAAGGTGCTGGACGCCGATGTAAAGGTGGAGACCACCGAGACCAGGGTTTTAAAGAACAAGGTGATTGTGGACGGCACGGCCACCCTGTCCGTTCTTTACGTCGGAATGCTTCCCGATCAGCCGGTACATAGCCTGCATAAAACTTTCAAATTCAGCGAATTCGTTGAAGTGCAGGGGGCAATGGCGGGTATGGACGTCAGGTTTGACTTGAGGGTTGAAGACGTCCAGGTGGAAGTCGTTAAAACGCCGGAGTGCTTCCGGCTCCGGGCCGACACGGTCCTGAAGCTGACGGCCAACGTTGTGGAACCCCGCCAGGTGGAGGTCATAGAGGAAATCAACATGTGCCCCGGCAACACGCCGACCTTTACAACTCTCAAGATCGACAGCCTGGTGGGTGAAAATCAGTCCCAGGTGATTTTGAGGGACACCTTTGCGCCTCCGGAGGCAAAACCCGACGTGGAAAAAATTCTTGAAACCCGGGTCGACAAGGTTACCGTTTCCGAAAAAAGGATTATTGCCGAAAAGGTAATTGTCAGCGGTTTCGTTGACGCCCAGGTGGTCTACGTCGCCCTTGAGCCCGACCAGTCGGTGCACGCGGTGCACAGGCGGATTCCTTTCCGGACCTTTGTGGAAGTCATGGGAACCCGGCAGGGAGACAATGTTGAGGTTAAAACAAACGTCGAGTTTGTGACCGCCACTGCCGGCAGGGACGGCAGGATTTCGCTGGAACTGGTGCTCAAGGTCACTGCCAGGGTCACCAGGCCGATGCAAAAGGATGTGCTGACCGGGGTTTCGCCGGCCGCCACGCCCACGCCCACGCCGTGCCCGCCCGGGGAAACCTTCCAGTACACCGTGCAGCGGGGGGACACCCTTTTCAGTATCGGCCAAAAGTTCGGGGTCTCGCTTAATCAAATGAAGGCCGCCAATCCCCAGCTTACGGATCCAAACAGGTTGACGCCGGGAATGGTGATCAACGTTCCCTGCGTGGCCATGGGATAAAAATTTTTTAGAGGAGGTTAAAGCATGCCTATTGAATTCATGTTTGCCACGCCGGAAACCTTAAGGTGCATGAAAATCAAGGTTCCGGTAGTTATTGCCGAGTCGGAGGCCCAGGTAGTGGTTGACAGCACGGCACACTTGCCCGAACTGGCCAAGAAAGTGGACCACATCGACGCGTCGGTGCGGGACCTGGAAGCCGATCCCGTGTTCGTGCACGAGAGCGAGTCCACATGGAACATGAGCATCAAGAAAAAATGGCCCCACTTTTTTGACCACCATCTTCCCGCCGGGAGGGCGTTCGTCAAAAAGGTAGTCGTGCACGGGGTACTGCACAAGCAGATTTACTATGTCAACCAGGAGGACCAGGTCAAGCATTTCGGCGAGGATATACCTTTTACCAAAACCATTGAACTGAGAGAGCCCGAGCCGGTCATCGACGTGGATGAGGTGGAAGTCCAGTTTCACAGCACGAGGGTGGACCTGACCTGGGATCTGGTGCGCCCCAGCAGGCTCCAGCAGACCGGAGTGGTCATCGTCAGGGTGAAGGTCGTCGAGCAGCGCCAGGTCTTTGTGGCGGTGTGCCCGTCTCCGGAAATGTGCCCCAAGGACGTAAACATTCTGCGGGACCCCGGCTTCGAACAGTGGGTGGGCAACACCCCGCTGCTGTGGGGATCCACCAACGTTTTCCGGAGCGACCTGGCCAGAACAGGCAGTTTCGCCGCCGGCCTGGGACTCGACCCGGCCCTTCCGGCCGCTGTCTTTCAGTCCGTCAACAGGGTGGCGCCCGACAACATGTACCGCCTCTGTTTCTGGGCCCAGAAGCTGACCGGTACGGCCCCGAACTGCGACTTCACCCTGGAGGCCCAGGTATCCTTTTTTGACGCGGGGGGCAACTTGATCGACACCCAGTCCCAGTCATGGGGCGACGAACAGGTGCCCACCACCTTCAGGCAGTTCTGCCTCAACGTGGGGCCGGTGGCGGCCAATACCTCCTTCGCCCTGGTACGCATCGCCATGCAGGTGACGGCGGGCGCGACAACCCCCAACAACTGCCAGGTGATTATTGACGACGCGTCCCTGGTGTGCACCGGCGGCTTTTAAAGGCGGCCGGCCCTCTTGAAAAAGCTGTTTCCCGTGAAACAGCTTTTTTTATGGTCTTGGGCGGCTTGGCCCGGTGTGGCGCCGGGAAAAACCGCGGCATATAATTTAGGGATTAGGGATTGGGGGCCGGGGATTGGGAAATTCAGGTTCCCTGCTCCCGGTGCCCGCCAGGGGAGGTCTGTTTGTGGCGGAAGAAGGCGTAAGGCGACCGGGAATTGAAGAAACTCTGTTTCAGCTGCTGGAAAACAGCGGGGCCGGTACAATGGAACAGGGAAACCTGTTGATCCTGCTCAGCCTGGTAAACCTGATGGGGATCATCAACATCATTAATTACAGGATCGGTGCGGACAAGGGAGGGGGAACCGGAACTGCGGGCCCAGGCCCCGGGGCGGCGGGGCGGGAAGGCTCCCCGGATACTGCTCCCGGGGGCAGGGGATCGCCTTTTGATCCGTCACCCCTGCTGGACCTGCTGGGCCGCTTTGCGGCGCCGCCGGGAGGGCCTCCCCGGGTGCCGGCCTCCGGGAAGGCCGGGGATGCAGCGGAACCCGCCGCCGATATCGGCGGAAAGCCGGCAGAGAAGGCCCCGGACAAAACCGGATCAAAGCAGCAGCCCGTGTTTTAATGGACGGGGAGTTATTTGTTGCCGTCCTCTCCGGACGCCGCCGGGGAGTCTTTAAAGGCGCTGTCCGTCTCCGTTAACGGCAGGGGTTTTGCCGGATCCATTTCTTGCGGAGCGGATGTGGGCGGCCAACCCGGTTGGGCGCCTGGGGGGGCCATTTTCATAAGGCCCGCATGGAAGGTTTCAACGCCGTTTCTCATGGATTCCAGGGCGCTTTTGGTTGACTGGATGAGACTTGCCAGGTCGTCCAGGGACTTTTCCATTTCCCTTCCGTTTTGGGTCATCATCAGCAGAATTGGCAGCATGACCGGATGAAAATCACGGTTGAATTTTCCGGGCAATTTTTGAACCTCCTTTATAAAAGATTTGGTCGACTATTCCATCTTATGAGAGAGAGGTAAAATTTGTTACCGAGGAGGCGTCCTGATGTCCAGTACGGCGGCAGGTGGTGCCCACCTGGAAAATGTAATGTATCGCCTGATGGATCTGGCGGGAGAAAATGCCGACCAGTACGACACCATGATTATGCTCAGCCTGGTTAATCTGCTGGGTATAATCAGCGTTATGAACAAACAGGGGGCTGCCGGGGTTTCAGCGCCCAGGTCCCTGGGAGAGGACCCGCTGGCGGCCGCATTGCTTAAAATGCTTGGGGATCAGCAAATGCGGCCGGCAGCCCGGGAGGGAGGCCCGCCGTCTTTCAACCCTGCTCTTTTAATGAGCCTCCTGGGGCCCCAGGCCCAGAAGCCGGAAAACGCCCTTTTGCTGGCGCTTTTGACCAAGATGATGCAGCCGCCCCAGGGCCCCCCGGTTCCGGAAAAGAACAGGCAGGGTCCCGCTGACTGCTCCGGCGGGTTTAATAGAGCGGCCGGCGGGGTCCGGAAGGAACCGGGCAGGCCGGCGGAGGTTTTGAACTGGGACCGGCGGCTGGGGTGAGATGCTTGCTCAGAAATCAGAACCCCGGATCCCGGAAGGAGAAATGAATATTTTAATGCGGCAAAGGCAAAAAATACCCCCAGATACGGGGGTGATTTTTTTTGGGCAGGACCACCAGGGCCGCAATCCGGGTAGGGGGCCTGAAAGGCCGGGAAGGCCTGAAGGAAATAGAGCACAACCTGATCCAGATTGACGGGGTCAAGGAAGTGCAGATTTCTTTGCCGGAAAGCACGGTAAACATCGAGTATGACCCCGGGGTAATCAGGGAGGAGTACCTGAAAAGGACATTGAATTCGCTGGGGTATTCACCGTATGTTGACTGACAGCCGCCTTTGGAAAGGAGATTCAAATGGGTGCGAAATTTCTGGCCCTGTTAACCGCGGCACTTTCCGGAATGACAATGGCCGTTCAGGGAACGGTCAACACGTCCCTCAGTAAGGTGATCGGGCTTATGGAGGCCACCTTTGTGGTGCACCTTGTGGGTCTCGTGTTTGTGTCCGTGCTGCTGTTCATATTCAAAATGGGGCAGCTAAGGCCGGAGCTTTTCAGCCAGGTACCCCTGTACGGCTACCTGGGGGGGATCCTGGGGGTGGTTATAGTTTACTTGGTGATTAAGAGCATTCCCAGGGTGGGTGTTGCTCCGGCCACCACCGCCATTATTCTGGGGCAGGTGTTTACCGCCGGGCTGATCGATCACCTCGGCCTTTTCGGCATGGAAAAGATGCCCTTTAACTGGTGCCGGGTGGGCGGGACCCTGCTGATGGCCGGCGGAGCCTGGCTGATACTCAGGAGGTAAGTCGTCAGTCGTCGGACGTCGGAATGGAATCCATTTGACCTCTGGTCAAATGGCAACAAGCCCGACGACTGAACTGCCTTTCATCTGGAGTTTTTTGGACGGCCTCTTGGGTCCCTTCATGCCGACTTCATAATAATGGTTTTTTGAATGTTTCAGGAGTCAGGGAATTATGATTACCTGCCCTGGAATAAGAAAGTCCGGGTTGGCCAGATTGTTGGCCTTGACAATGGCGTCCACCGGCACACCATAAATCAGGGAGATTTTCCACAGGGTGTCCCCGGGCTCAACCACGTGCTGTCTTCCTCCTTCTGGTTTCTGCAGGCCGGTGCCCGGCCTGTCGGTTATAATTACCGGGGTCCCAATGCCGACCTTGGGAAAAAGCTCCTCCACGTCTTCGTTGTACATCCTGATGCACCCGTTGGAAATAAATTTTCCGATGGATGAAGCATTGTTGGTGCCGTGTATGCCGTAATTTCCGCCTGGTATGTTCAGGCCCATCCACCGCGTACCCAGCACGCCGCCGGGATTCACCACCTTGTTGACGACCTTGTAGAGGCCCAGTGGTGTGGGGGTTGAGGCTTTTCCCACCGCAACCGGGTAAGTTTTTACTATTTGAGCCCCCAGGTAATGATTAAGCCTGCGGTCCGCCCTGATTATCTCCAGCCGCGTTCCGGCTTCTATCCGGCGCTGTTCCCCGGGCAAAATAAATCACTCCCGCCAAGACACTTTTTAAAATAATTTATTATTTTTGAGAGTCAATTGTGATCAAGGATTAAAACAAAAAAAGATTAAAGTTTTTATAATTTCACAACAGGTTATGGAAATTATAAAAAAGGGATATTTTTGGACAAGTGGTATTAATAACTAGCAAGCATAATAATTCTGGAGTCATTAATAAAATAATGATGGTCAAAGCCCGGGCAAAAATTAATTTATCGCTGGATGTGCTGGGAACCAGGGCTGACGGATACCATGAAATTCTCACGGTAATGCAGCCCCTGGAACTGCACGATGTCCTGGAGGCGGGTCCCCTGGAGGGGGACATCCGGGTGGAGAGCAGCCACCCGGAAGTTCCGTCCGGTCCCGGCAACATCGTCTACCGGGCGGCGGACCTGATCCGCAGGGAATTTCGCTGCGGCGCCGGGGCCAGGATTTTTATCCATAAAAAAATTCCGGTGGCGGCAGGGCTGGCCGGGGGTTCCGCCGATGCCGCGGCGGCCCTGAGGGCCCTTAACAGGCTGTGGGCGTTAAACGCCGCCGAGGAAGAACTTTTCCGGCTGGGTGAAGCGATCGGCTCCGACGTCCCGTTCTGCCTGCTGGGGAGAACGGCCCTTGCCGGGGGAAGGGGCGAGCTGCTGACCCCCCTGCCTTCTTTTTCCGGCTTCGGGGTGGTCCTGGTCAAACCTCCTTTCGGTGTTTCCACCGCCAGGATTTACAGACTTTACGACAGCCTCCCCGCCGTTCCCGGGCCCGATACCAGGGCGGTGGTAAAGGCGGTGGAGAACGGGGATTTAAAGGCCCTGGCCGGGTTGATGGGCAATGCCCTGGAAAGGGTGACCGCCTCCCTGCACCCGGAAATAATGGAAATTAAGAAAGCCCTGGTGGCCGCCGGGGCGGCCGGCGCGATGATGAGCGGCAGCGGCCCGGCGGTATTCGGCCTGTGCGCCGGCCCGGACGAGGCGCGGTTTGTGGCTTCCCGCCTGAACCTGCCGGGCTGCCAGGTAATTGCCACCCGGACAGTATAACGGGCCGGGAAGGGAAACGGGTGCAGGAATAGGGGCGCCTGGGCCTCTCCCGGTTTCCGGCGCCCAATTCCCGCGGCCGGCTTGCGGCGAAAAGCGGAAAAGATTACAATTAAAATTGGAGCAAAGTGGTAGGAGGAATAAAAATGAATGAGGCCAGGCTGGTTCCAATCAGGCTCGACAACTACAAACCCCTGCGCGAATTGGTGTTTGAGTCGTTAAGGGAGGCCATCATCCAGGGACGGCTGAAACCGGGGGAGCGTCTGATGGAAATGCAGCTTGCGGACGAAATGGGTGTAAGCAGGACACCGGTCAGGGAAGCCATCAGGAAACTGGAACTGGAAGGCTTTGTGGTCATGATCCCCCGGAAGGGGGCGTACGTGTCCGGGATATCGGTCAAGGACATAGTTGATGTCTTTGAAGTGAGGGCGGCCCTGGAGGCCCTGGCCGCCGGGCTGGCCGCCGAAAGGGCGACGGACGAGGAACTGGAGGAACTGGAAAGGTCCCTGGTGCAAATTTCGGAAGCCGACAAGGAAGACCTGGGGACCATAGTGGAGACCGACACCAATTTTCATGATATTATTTATAAGGCCTGCCGGAACGAGCGGCTGGTCATGATCATCACCCACCTTAAAGAACAAATCCAGCGCTTCAGGACCACGTCTTTGTCGCAGCCGGGCCGCTTGAGGGACGCCTTGAGTGAGCACCGGGCCATCGTGGAGGCCATCAGCGACCGCAATGTCGAGATGGCCCAGACCCTTGCCCGGGAACATATAGAAAACGCTGAGCAAAGCCTGTTAAACGCCATGCGGGAGGCAAGCGACAGATGATAGACGCTTTGGTCCTGGCCGGCAGCAGGAATGACGGACCGCTCAAACAGTGCAGCTCGGTGCCGTACGAGGCAATGATTACCATCGGGCGCAAGGCCATGATCGAATACGTTATCGACGCCCTGAGAAGCTCAAAGCTGATCGACAGGATAGTGGTGGTGGGCCCGCCCGATGTGCCGGACTTCTGCCGGCGGGAAGATGTCATGGTGGTGCCGGCGAAAGGGACCCTGATGGAAAACCTCGCCATGGGGGTGGAAAGCCTGTCCGGATCCCACAGGGTGCTGCTGGCCACCTGTGACATACCGCTGATTACAGCCCAGGCCATTGAGGACTTTCTGGACAGGTGCGGAGACAGGTCCGCCGATGTCTATTATCCCGTTGTGCCCAGGGAAGTGGTGGAGAAAAGCATTTTCCGGACCAGGCGGACATATGTTGCCTTCAAGGAAGGGGATTTCACCGGGGGCAACCTTTTTCTCGTGGATCCGGCGGCGGTGAGGCGGTGCATGGTCATTGGACAGCAGCTGGTTGACGCCCGCAAGAGCCCCATCAGGCTGAGCAGGTTAATGGGCATACCATTCCTCGTCAGATTCTTGCTCCGCAGGGTAACGCTCAAGGAAGCCGAGAGAAAAGCCTCGGACCTGCTGGGGGTCCGGGGGGCGGTGGTGATAACCACATACCCCGAAGTGGGGGTGGACGTGGATAAGCCCAGCGACCTGGACCTGGTCAGCAAGGTGCTGGAAACCGCCTAGAATGGGGGCGAGAGGTTGGAGGAAACGGGGACCGTGTCACGGATAACGGTTGGCCGGGTGAAAAAAGCCAGAGAACTGATGGAGGACATTATTCATAAGACCCCCATGGATTATTCCCGTTTTTTCAGCAGCCTGACCGGCGCCGGCCTGTACCTAAAGCTGGAAAACATGCAAAAAACAGGGTCCTTTAAAATCAGGGGGGCCTTGAATAAAATAAATAACCTTACCGGACCGGAAAGGAAAAGAGGGGTGATCGCGGCCTCGGCCGGCAACCACGCCCAGGGTGTGGCCTATGCCGCCGCCAGGTCCGGCCTGAAAGCCACCGTTGTCATGCCCGAGGTGTCTCCCATTTCCAAGATCATGGCCACCAGGGGCTATGGCGCAGAGGTTATCCTCTGGGGAAGGGATTATGACGAGGCTTATGAAAAGGCCGAAGAAATCCGGAAGGAAAGCGGGGCCACGTTAGTGCACGGCTTTGACGATGTGGACGTGATCGCCGGTCAGGGCACCCTGGGCCTTGAGATACTGGATCAGCTTCCCGGGGTTGACGCCGTGGTGGTCCCGGCGGGGGGCGGGGGACTCCTGGGCGGCGTGGCCTTCGCCATTAAGTCCCTCAGTCCCCGGGTCAGGGTGTACGGGGTCCAGTCTTCGGCCGCTCCGGCGGTGTACCACAACTGGAAGGGCGGCGGAGTCAAAGAAACACCTGTTTCCGGGACCATTGCCGACGGTATATGCGTGCGCCGGCCCGGAAGCATAACCCTGGATCTGATCAAAAAATACGTGGACGACGTGGTGCTGGTGGACGACGAGGAGATATCCCAGACCATTCTAATGCTGCTGGAACGGTCCAAGGTGGTGGCCGAAGGCGCCGGGGCCGCCGGCCTGGCGGCGGTTTTGAACGGAAAGCTGAAACTTCAGGGGCTCAATGCGGCGGTGGTCATAAGCGGGGGAAATATAGACGTTAACGTGCTGTCCAACATTATTGAAAGAGGCCTGGTCAAGTCCGGGCGGCGCCTTAGAATTAAAACAATCATTTCGGACAGGCCGGGCAGCCTTGGTAAAATTATATCCCTGGTATCAGGCCAGCAGGTGAACATTATTTCCATCGCGCACGACCGTTCGAGTCCCAGGGTTCCCATTAAGGACGCCGAGGTTGAATTCGTGCTGGAAACAATGAACTGGGAACATATAGGAAAAATCACCGGCTCGCTGAAAAAAGCCGGATATACACTTGAAATTTTGTAGAAAATCAGTACCTGAAGAGGAGGTATGCCGTTGGGCCCGGGGCATCCGGTTGAAGGGATGAATTTGGGGGATTTTTAATATAAACCAAAAAAGCTGGCAACTGGCCCGGATGGCCGTATAGGTGGAACCATGACAAAATATGTTTGTTAAGCGAGAATTTTAGCGATCATTCCTTATAAATTTTTATTTATAAGGAATAATTTTAATATATTAAAACTGGAAAAATGAAGGAATTTTTTTCCCGATGAAGAATTCAATCAAAATCATCAGGTAAAACGTAAAACAGGAAGGTGGTGAGGGGCTTGGTAGTTACTGACGTAAGGGTGCGGAAAATTCTTACCGAGGGTAAGATGAAGGCAATTGTTTCGGTCACCCTTGATGACATGTTCGTCATCCATGATGTCAAGGTGGTGGAGGGCCAAAACGGTCTGTTTGTTGCCATGCCCAGCAGAAAAACTCCTGACGGTGAATTCAGGGATATCGCACACCCCATCACGTCTTCTGCCCGGGAAGTTATTCAGACCGCCGTTTTGCAGGCCTACGAGGCGGCCGTGTGATCATTTTCCGTCCCTGAGAAAAAAGTATTGCTGTTGCTTGCCGGTATGTGATACCGTGGTTCCCGGCGGGGCCATGCAAGGTAAATATCAGTAAAGATTAGAATAAAAGGCATCAAAAGGGAGCTCAGGCTCTCTTTTTGTGTGAAAACTCAAAAAATAATCCGGGATAGAGGTAAACCTCCGTTTGTGTTGAATAGATAAGAGTGTTTTGTTTGAATCGCGTACAATGGAATGGTGGAACACGTTGACTTTAAGGAAAGGCAGGGCTGGGTAATGAGCCTTGCAGCCGTTATTCTTGCCGCAGGCAAAGGGACCAGAATGAAATCCGATCTGCCCAAGGTTTTACATAAAGTTTGCGGCGTGCCGATGGTATGCCACGTGCTGAAGGCGGCCCGGGAATCCGGGGCTGACCGAATTGTGCTGGTGGCGGGCTTCGGCGGGGAACTGGTGGAACGGGAAGTAAAGGGAATGGCTGAGGTCGTTTTTCAGCACGAACAACTGGGCACGGCTCACGCCCTGCTGCAGGCCGCCCGTCCCCTGCGGGACTTCAACGGGGACATCCTGGTGCTTTGCGGGGACACTCCCCTGGTTTCGGCAGACACCCTGAAAAGGCTTGTTTCGGCTCACCGGGCCGGCGGCGCCTCGGCCACCGTGCTTACCGCCGTTTTGGAAAACCCGGCCGGTTACGGCAGGGTGATCAGGGACGGCCGCGGAAAGGTGACCGGGATTGTTGAGCAGAAGGATGCCGCTCCGGAAGAACTTTCGATCAGGGAAATAAACACCGGCATCTACTGCTTTAAATCAGAGGGGCTTTTTGACGCCCTGGCCGTTTTGAAGCCCGACAATGTCCAGGGAGAGTATTACCTCCCGGACATAATCGGTCTTTACGCCGGGGAAGGAAGGACGGTGGCCGCCGTTTCCGGGGCCGACCCCGGTGAGATCATGGGCGTCAATGACCGCTGCCAGCTGGCCATCGCCCGGGAAACCCTGGGACGGAGGGTCAACAGGGAGCTTATGCTTTCCGGGGTGACCATGGTGGACCCCGACACCGTGTACATAGATGCCGGGGTAACCATAGGCAGCGACACTGTCATTTATCCCAACACCATCATTCAGGGGGACGCGGTGATTGGCCGGGGGTGTACGATAGGCCCCTTCACCCAGATTATTTCCGCACGGCTGGGGGATAATGTGACGGTAAGGCAGTCGGTGGTCGAGAACAGCGAAATCGGCAGCCACTGCGTAATCGGGCCCTATTCTTACATCAGGCCCGGCTGCGTGCTTGAAGACAAGGTCAAGGTGGGAGATTTTGTAGAGCTGAAAAAGGCCACAATAGGATACGGCGCCAAAGTTCCCCACCTCAGCTACCTGGGAGACGCGGTTCTGGGGCGGCACGTCAATGTGGGGGCCGGCACGATAACCTGCAATTATGACGGGGAAAAGAAATGGACCACCGTTATCGGGGACAATGCCTTCATCGGCAGCAACGCAAACCTGGTGGCCCCGGTGCGGGTGGGCGCCGGAGCCGTGGTGGGAGCGGGTTCCACCATAACCAGGGATGTTCCGGATGGTGCCCTGGGAGTGGCCAGGGACAGGCAGAAAAACATTCCGGGCTGGTCGGGCCGGCGGAAGGGCCGGAAAGGTGAATCAGAGGCGAGAGGCGAGAAGTAAGAAGCGGGGCTGGAAAGGAAATTCTGGTAAATTCCGGCAATAATCTCACTGCTCACCTCTTTAATGGAGGTATATTTTAATGACTTCCCGCAGAAGGCTGAAAATTTTTACCGGCAACGCCAATCCCCAACTGGCCGGGGAGATAGCCCAGTACCTTGGTGTCTCGCTGGGCGCCGCCCAGGTGGGGAGGTTCAGTGACGGGGAAATTCAGGTAAAGATAAACGAAAGCGTAAGGGGAGCGGACGTGTTCATCATTCAGCCCACCTGTTCTCCCGTCAATGAACATATCATGGAGCTGCTGATCATGGTGGATGCGGTGCGCCGGGCCTCGGCCCGGAGGATAACGGCGGTGCTTCCCTATTACGGCTACGCCCGCCAGGACCGCAAAACCAGGGCCCGGGACCCCATAACCGCAAAGCTGATCGCCAACCTTCTCTTCGCCAGCGGGACCCGGCGGGTAATCACCATGGACCTTCACGCGGGACAGATACAGGGATTCTTTGACATCCCGGTGGATCACCTGCCCGGCGTGCCCATTCTGGCCCAGTACTTCCTCCAGCAGAAGCTTAGAGACGTGATTGTGGTGTCGCCGGACCTTGGCGGGGTGACCAGGGCCCGGGACCTGGCTGAACGCATCGGTGCTCCCATTGCCATTATCGACAAGCGCCGGCCGGAACCCAACGTGGCCGAAATAATGAATATCATCGGGGACGTAAATGACCGGAATGTAATTATGATTGACGACATAATTGACACCGCGGGCACCATTGTCCAGGGGGCCAAAGCCCTGAAGGACTGGGGGGCCAGGGATATTTACATCTGCTGCACCCACCCGGTCCTGAGCGGGCCCGCCCTCAAGCGGCTTGAAGAAGCCCCGGTGAAGGAAGTGCTGGTGACAAACACCATTCCGGTTCCCCCGGAAAAAATAATCCCCAAGATGAAAGTCCTGTCGGTGGCCCCGCTGCTGGGCGAGGCCATTATAAGAATCCACGAGGACCTCAGTGTAAGCAAGCTTTTTGACACTTAGCACGGTTGCATGAACAACGGACGAAAAAGCTCCGGGACGCTGCGAGGCTGTGCCGCGGAGTTTTTTACTGTTACGCGCATTCTGAGTTTTGCCGCCCGCAAGGGTGCCTTTTTACCCTGAATCATCTCTCTCCCGGGGGCCGGCCGTCCGCAGGCGGTGAGTCATCCGGCGGGTGCAAAGAAGCCGGCGGCTCAACTGCCGGGGGTTCCTTCTCATCTTTATTCCTTCCGCAGCCGCAGGTGTCTTCCCCTGCCGGATCATCGCCCGTTTTTCTGATCTTCCTGAGTTTTTCTATGGACTGGCTGATGGACTGGTTGAGGTTGCGGCCCCATCCCCTGGTTTTCTGATAGGTGTTTTCCAGCAATTGGCCGGTGTTTTCGCTGAAGACCCGGAAGGTTTCCTTAAGCCCGCCGTCCATTTTGACTATGTTGTCCAGGGAAGAGTCGCTGCAAATTATTAGGGAAGAACCGAGGGTGCGGACATAGTTTATGTCGAGAAAAGCGCTCCCTTTAAAAAGGTTGCTCACCGTGCCGCCGGAAAATTCCAGACCCACAATGTCTCCCGTCTGCAGGTCCACATAGTACTCATCCACGACGCCCAGGACGGTGCCGCTTTCGGTCACCAGGCGGGACCCGAGGACAGTTACCCTTTCTTTGATCAGCCTTAAAATTTCAGGCAGGCTGACCCCTTTTTCAGCCCTGGTTATGCGGTCAACGGTGACCGCGTCATCACCTATTTTGTGAACCTTGCTGAACGGGATAAACTTTTGCTCCCTGAACCAGCCTTTTTGCTCTATTATCAGGGCGGCCACATTTTTAAGGGCGGGGTTGATCACCAGCCCTTTGATCGTTCCCACCTGCTGGCCTTCTTCCAGGCTGATTACAGGCATGCCCTGAAACTGCTTGCTTTTACGCATTCCCGGTCCCCCCTTGTTTAGAAGAATACAGAAGTCGAATCGGCGGCCTGAAGGGCGGATTTCTGGATCATACCCCGCTTTTAACGCCCGTCCATTTATAAATAATGCTATGCTCGAGTCCGGTTTGATATGACAAATTAAGGGAAATACTAAAAAATAAAAATTGCCGTTATTAAATCATTTGCGGAAGGTGTTTGAAAATGACGGAGTACAGATTAAGGGCCTCTGTCCGGAAGAATCTGAGCGGATCATACCGCAGGAGCCTTTTTCGGCGGGGACTGATCCCGGCCGTGGTTTACGGAAAAACCGTTAAAAGCCTGCCCCTGGAGGTCCCGGAAAAGGATGTCCGGGGTGTCCTGGGGGCGGGCAGGAATACCATTGTCAACCTTGTCGTGTCGGGGAACGGCGGACCTTACAAGGTGATGGTCAGGGATTTGCAGTTCGATCCCTTGACAAAGGCGATCATCCACGCTGATTTTCAGCAGATTTCACTCCGGGACAAGATTCATGCCTCGGTACCCATCCATCTTTCCGGTGAGGCTGCCGGCGGCCTGCCCCGGCTTTCCCTGCGGGAGCTGGAAATTTCCTGCCTCCCGGCAAAAGTACCGGCCCAGATCACCGTGGACGTAAGCGGGATGAAGCCCGGGGAAAGTATAACCGTTTCGGACCTGCAGGTGCCAAGGGGAGTGAATGTCTTAACCGGCCCGGATGTTACCGTGGTTACGGTGTTGGCGCCGGAAGAGGAAGCAGTGGACAGGGATGCCGGGGAGGTATCACCCCCGGAGGCGGCCGGGTAGAATAAAGGCCTCCCGCAGGACCCTGAACTGGCCTGAAGCGGCCCGGCCGTATCCCGGCAGCAGGCAATATTCACCAACAACTGGCCCCCTGCATATTCTGTATCACAAAAGAATTTAAAAGGGGGCTGTTTTATGTCCGATCAGGAGGATAAAAAACCGGAAGCCAAGGTGGAGGGTGTGGACGTATCCGGGTATATGCCGCCCGGCATGGGTCCTGTGTCGCCGTATCCCCCGGATTATTGCCCGCCCGGGCCGGAACCCGGCAAGCCGGACCACGGCATGATGACGCTGGTTAACAAATTGAGGTCACTGGAGCACCAGGAGGTCACGGTCTACGTGATGGGCATGAGTCCGGTGGCTTCGATCCAGACGATACCTGCAGGGCCTGCGGTTATGCCTTCCGCCGGTCCTTTCGGCATCACCGGCATGCTGCATGAAGTGGGTGCCGATTACCTTGTGCTTCATGTAAGTATGGGGACCACGCGCGTGGTTTACATCCCCTTGGCCGCCGTAGCTGCGGTTGTGCCCGGCGGGCCCCTGATGGCCCCTTCGGCATCACCTTCAGTATCCGTCGGGCCGGGTGTATTATAATTATCGGTAAAAGGACCTGAAGCCCCCCGCTCTGAAGCAGCGGGGGGTTTTTTTACTGCGGAATGGGGAATTGGGGGGGCAGGAAAGTACCGTCCGCCCGGGCGGCTTTTTTTATAGGCTTGAACGTATTGTGAAACAAGGCGTTTACGGGTTAAAATGTTCATCATGGAGGGGGTCGCGATGTATCTGGTGTTGGGGTTGGGAAACCCCGGTCAGGAGTACCACGGGACCAGGCACAACATGGGTTTCAGGGCGGTGGACGAACTGGCCTCAAGACTGGGGGCGCCGGTGACCAAACCCCTGTTCAAGTCTCTGACCGGCCGGGCGGTGGTGGCCGGAAAAAAGGTCCTTCTGGCCAAGCCGCAGACTTATATGAACCTTAGCGGAAATGCCGCCGCCGCCCTGATGAACTGGTTCAAAATTCCCCTTGCGGGCCTGGTGGTGATTACCGACGACATTGATCTTCCCCCGGGGAAAATAAGGATAAGGTCCCGCGGAGGGCACGGCGGCCACCGGGGGATGGAGTCGATAATAGAAAAACTGGGCAGCGGTGATTTTGCCCGGGTGCGCATCGGTATAGGCAGGCCGCCGAACCCCGGATACGATGTGGCCGACTGGGTGCTGGGCAGGTTGACCCGGGAGGAGGAAACCCTGGCCGGGCAGGCCCTGGAAAGGGCGGCCGATGCGGTTATAACCCTGATCAGCGAAGGCCCCGAAGCGGCCATGAACAGATTTAACCGGGACGTGGTATAGAAGCCCCGGATTGTGTCAATATTGAGAATAACTTATTCTGAAGGCCTTTTTCTGTCCGAATCCAGAATTCGGATTCCAGAATCCAGAATGAAAAATGCCCGGAATCAGGGTGTTTTCGCAGGAACGAGCAGCGAGGCTTTAATCCGCCCCCGGCCCCGAATTTTAATTGCCTGGTAATGCCTCATTCTTGTGGTATGGAGGCCTGAATTTTGACAAAGGGCTTATGCTGACAGGCAAACTTATTCTGGCGGCGGTGACGGCGGGCGGCCTGGCGCTGGCGGGCAACCTGGCGCTGAGAAAGACCGGCACAAGGGGCATAACTTATTTTGGTCCCGTTCTGGAAGAAGCAATCAAGACGGGATCGGCCCTTTTTTTTAATGTTTCGGTCCCCGGCACCCACATCTTGTTCGGGGTCCTGGAAGCAGCAGGCGATTACACCTGGGGGGGCAGGCAAAGGATCACGGCGGCCCTGTGCGGCATAGCGGCGCACACCATTTTCGGCCTGACCACATATTTGATTACAAGCGCCGGGTACCCGGTTTACACAGCAGTCACAGCCTCAATTGCCGTTCATGCGGCATGGAACGCAGCCGTGCTGAAATTGGCAAGACGCCCATAAGCTTGACGCTGTGTAGCGCGGAAGATATAATTATGCGAGAAGCCTGCGGGAAAATTTATAGGGGAACCCTGTGAATACTGCCGGGAGACCCTCCGGGGGATGCTGGAAGGGTAATCTATTGCCCTTTTGATCAAGTTGGAATACGTGCAGGAGAGCTTTGGCCGTGGTTAAAGCTCTTTTAGCCATGCCAAAAAACGGGAATCAGGCGTTGGTAATCGGGATTGGTTTAAATCCCTCCAATTTTCGATTGCCAATTGCCACCAGGAGATGCGAGATGCGGGGACTGCTGGCTCCAATTAAAAAAATGAACGAATTTAAAAATATATGCCTTGGGCTGGACAGGGGGACAAAGCAGCAGCTGGTTTTCGGCCTGTCAGGCTCCCAGAAGGCTTATGTGGCGGCGGCGCTGCTGGATTATAGAGGCGGTCCGGCAATCATTCTTGTTCCCGGTGAGCAGGAGGCCTCCAATATGGTGGACGACCTCCTGACCCTCCTGCCTGGAAAAAGGGTCCTTCACTTTCCGGTTCGGCAGCTTCTGCCCTACCAAATCCTGGCCGCGGGCTGGGAAGCCGTGTCGGCCCGGCTGAAGGTTCTGGAGGCCCTGGCCGGCCGGGAGCCGGTGGTGGTGGTGGCCACGCCGGAAGCTTTTATACGCCGCTTAACCCCCCCGGAAATTTTCCGATCAAACACGATCACCCTGGCTGTGGGCGATGTATCGGACCCCGGGAAACTGATCAAGCAGTTGGCGGCCATGGGTTACGAGCGGAGCGAAATGGTTGAGGGGCATGGCCAGTTCAGCGTAAGGGGAGGCATCCTGGACATATTCCCCATGACCCTGGACAGTCCCGTCCGCCTGGAGTTTTTTGACGACGAGATTGACTCCATCCGGGCCTTTGATGCGGACACCCAGCGGTCCACCGGGAAGCTGCAAAGAATAACGGTCAGCCCGGCAACCGAGCTGATTGTTGATGAACAGGCCAGGGCCGGGGCGCTGCAAAAAATCGAAAGCGAATTTAAAGCCCAGCTCAAAAGAATAACCAAAACCGGCACCCTGGAAGCCCGCCGGTCGCTGGCCGAGACGTACGGGGCGGCGGTGGAGAAAATCCGGTCGGGCCTTTATTTCCCGGAAATGGACCATTTCCTGCCGTATTTCTATCCGGAGCCGGTCACCCTGGCCGATTATTTCCCTCCGGGCGCCCTTGCCCTGGTTGATGAGCCGGTGCGCTGGAAAGAGGTAATCGAGGTCATCCACAAGGAGAGGTCGGAAACGTACACCGGCCTGCTGGCCCAGGGAAAGGTGCTGCCCGGCCAGTACGGTGGCTATATTCAGTGGGATGACGCCCAACGGGCCCTGGACAGGTTTGCCACGGTGTTTCTGTCATTTTTGCCGCGTCAGCCCCAGCATGTCAGCCCCGGCCGGTTGGTAACCTTTCCGGCCAAGGGAATGCATGCTTTTCTCGGCCGGATGGATATCCTCACCGACGAGGTGGCCGGCTGGAAGCGGTCCGGTTACGCCGTGGCCCTGCTGGCCGGAAGCCGGGACCAGGCCCGGCAGCTTTTGAACGTAATGAGGGACGCCAAAATAGACGCGTACTATGCTGAGTCGCTGGACGGCGATATCGGCCCGGGGAATGTGGTTATCACCGGGGGCAGCCTGACCGGAGGCTTTGAACTTCCCACGGTCAGGCTTGCGGTCGTCACCGGCGCCGAAATGTACGGACGCCAGAGGAAGGTGAAGGCCAGGGCCGGTTTCAGGGCCCGCATGGAGCCCGTCACCGACCTCAGGGCGGGGGATTATGTAGTCCATATAAACCACGGCATAGGCCGCTACCTGGGCATTGAAAAGCTGGAAATCGGAGGGATTCAGAAGGATTACCTGACCATCAAGTACGCCGGTGAGGATAAGCTTTACGTGCCCACCGACCAGGTGGGGATGATCCAGAAATACCTGGGGGGAGAGGCGGACGCCCCTAAGCTGTCCAGGCTCGGGGGGGCGGAGTGGAACCGGGTTAAGGGCAGGGTCAGGGAGTCGGTCAGGGAGATGGCCAAGGAGCTCCTGGCCCTGTATGCGGCCAGGGAAAGCACCCCCGGACATGCTTTCGGACCCGATACGGTATGGCAGAAAGAATTCGAGGAGGCCTTTCCCTACGAGGAAACCCCGGACCAGCTGCGGGCCGCCGAAGAAGTCAAAAGGGACATGGAGCGCAGCCGGCCCATGGACCGCCTGCTGTGCGGGGATGTGGGCTACGGAAAGACCGAAGTGGCCCTGCGGGCCGCCTTTAAGGCCGTGATGGACGGAAAGCAGGTGGCCGTTCTGGTGCCCACCACCATCCTGGCCCAGCAGCACCACAACACCTTCAGGGAGAGGTTCGCCCCTTACCCCATCAGCATCGAAATGCTCAGCCGCTTTCGCTCCCCCCGGGAGCAGAAAAAGATCCTGCGGGACCTGGCCCAGGGCAAGCTGGACATTGTTATCGGCACCCACAGGCTGGTACAGGAAGACGTGGCCTTTAAAAACCTCGGCCTGGTGGTGGTTGACGAGGAGCAGCGTTTCGGTGTGGCCCACAAGGAGCGGCTCAAGATGATTAAACAGAATGTTGACGTGCTCACACTGACCGCCACCCCCATTCCGCGGACCCTGCACATGTCCCTGGTCGGGGTCAGGGACACAAGCCTCCTGGAAACTCCGCCGGAAAACAGGTTTCCGGTGCAGACATACGTTCTGGAGGAAGACCCCTCCCTGATCAGGGAGGCCATTTACAGGGAAATGGGCAGGGGCGGCCAGGTGTTTTTCGTGCACAACCGCATCCAGGACCTGGACGGCCTGGCCGGGTGGATCCAGGGGCTGGTTCCCGACGCCAGGCTGGCGGTGGCCCACGGGCAGATGAGGGAGGACGACCTGGAGAAGATTATGATGGACTTTATCGATGGGGACTATGATGTCCTGATATGCACCACCATCATTGAAAGCGGCCTGGATATTCCCAATGTCAATACCCTGATTGTTAAGGACGCCAACAACATGGGCCTGTCCCAGCTGTACCAGCTCAGGGGCCGGGTGGGGAGGTCCAGCCGGATTGCTTACGCTTATTTCACCTACCGGCGGGACCGCATCCTGAGCGAGGTGGCGGAAAAGAGGCTGGCTGCCATAAAGGAGTTCACCGCCTTCGGGTCGGGCTACAAAATCGCCCTGAGGGACCTGGAAATCAGGGGGGCGGGAAACCTGCTGGGGCCGGAACAGCACGGACATATCGACGCCGTGGGCTTCGACCTTTATTGCCGGCTGCTGGAGGAGGCTGTCAGGGAGGCCCGGGGCGAAGAAAAGTCGGGGCCGGTGGATACCGCGGTTGAATTGCCGGTGGAGGCGTACATTCCGGAGACTTACGTGCCCGATCCCAACCAGAAGGTGGAAATTTACAGGCGGCTGGCGGCCTTATCGGAGGTATCGGCCCTGGATGACCTGGCCGAAGAACTGGAGGACCGCTTCGGGGACGCGCCCCTGCCGGTGCGGAGACTCTTGCGGGTGGCCAGGATAAGGACCCTGGCGGGCCGGATCAGGATCAAGAATATTTCCGAACAGTCAGGCTTCTTCAAGTTGCAGTTCGCTCCCGGGCATCCCCTGACCGGCGAAAAGCTGGTCAAGATAAGCAAGGAATACAGGAACCGGGTCAAGTTTGCCAACCTGGGGGAAGAATTTGAGATCAGGCTGAGGGCTCCGGGGGCTGAAGAAAACCCCGAGTACTACCTGGAGGAACTGGAAGGCTTTATCGGGGAACTGGCCGGATAGACGGAAAGCCGGAATTCGGAGAGGAATCCAGGATTCTGACCCTAAAAACTACCTGTATGCTTAGTTATTGCGGTTTTGGACAAACAGGCTTATAATCTTAATGTTCGGGTTTATTAGGCCGCATCTAAGGGTGCGGTTAAATTCGGGGAGGGGTTTTTTTGCACAAATGGCGGAGATTAATTCTGCTGGCGTTCCTGACGGCAGTGCTTTTTGCAGCCGCCGGCTGCGGAAAAAGCAACATTGTGGCCACCGTGAACGGAGAGCAGATTACCAGGCAGCAGCTGGACGATATGGTCCAGAACATGAAGCAGTACTATAAGTCCATGGGGCTGACCATCGATGAAAAGACGGACAAAGACATCGTCAGGATGATCGACTCCATGACCCTTGACCAGTTGATCACCCAGACCCTTTTGCTGCAGGAAGCAAAGAAAACCGGAATCCAGGTTTCCAAGGCCGACGTGGATAAAGAAATAGCCCGGTACAAAGAAACCATGACCGAGGAAAAATTCAGGCAGGCACTGGCCTCCAACGGCTGGACCGAGCCCAAGTTCAGGGACATGCTGGAAAAGGACATGACCATTTCCGAACTGCAGAAGAAAATTCTTGCCGACGTGAAGGCGCCCACCGACCAGGAGATCCGGGAATACTACGAAAAAAATAAAAAAGAGTTTTTGGTTCCGGCCAGCTACCAGGTGCGTCATATACTGATTAAAACCGGCGGCATGGAAGGGGACAAGGCCAAAATAGACCTGGAGGCGAAGACGAAGGCCCTGGCCGTCCTGGAGCAGATCAAGCAGGGCGCCGACTTCGCCGGACTGGCCAAACAGAAATCCGAGGACCCGGGTACGGCTTCCGAGGGAGGCCTTTACACTTTTACCTCCGGGGAGGCCGTGCCTGAGTTCGAGGCCGCCGCAAAGTCCCTGCAGCCCGGGGAAATTACCAGGGAACCTGTGAAAACCGATTTCGGCTTCCATATAATCAAAATGGAAAGTATGACCCCTGAAAAGCAGAAGTCCCTGGCCGAGGTCCGCGAAGAAGTGGTGGCCAGGCTAACCGACGAGGCAAAGCAGAAAAAAATGGACAGTTTCCTTAATGAAATCCGGAATAGGGCCGAGATAGTCAATAACCTTGATAAATCAGGGAAAGAAAACGCCGAGAAAAAGAATTAAGGCGAAAAATGAAAAAAAATATTGTTCATTGGTAAAAAATGAATAAATGCTTTCCTCCTGCTATATACTATCTGTGGAAGTCAATTCGCGATTACGATGCAGATAAAGGAGGGAAGGGTGAATAGATGAAAGCCACAGGCATTGTCCGCCGTATAGATGACTTGGGCAGAGTGGTCATTCCTAAGGAAATAAGAAGAACATTGCGCATACGGGAAGGAGATCCCCTCGAAATTTTTGTTGACAGGGAAGGCGAGGTAATCCTGAAAAAATACTCGCCCATCGGGGAACTGGGGGATTTTGCCAAAGAATATGCCGATTCCCTGCACGAGGCGCTGGGGCACATCGCCTGCATAGCCGACCGGGATACCATAATAGCGGTGGCCGGGGCGCCCAAAAAGGAGTTCATCAATAAAGCCATAGGCCCGGCTGTGGAAAAGGTGATGGAGGAGCGAAAGGCCGCAATCCTTAACAATCCCGGCAGGGAGCCCAACCTTAAGGACTGCATGATCGTTGAGGACGGTGACTGCCGGTATTCGGCCGAGGTTATCGCCCCCATAATCGCCGAGGGGGACCCCATCGGGGCGGTAATCCTGGCCTCAAGGGAACCGGACGTAAAAATGGGGGAGATGGAACTGAAGCTGGCCGAAACCGCCGCGGGATTTCTGGCCAAGCAGATGGAACAATAAAAAGGTGGCTCCGCCACCTTAATTTTTTTTCCGCATAAGTGTTATAATAAACGGGGCAAATACAGGAAAATGGTGGAGGTACTGAAGTTTGGTCAACACGATCACCCTGGCCGGCCTGGGTCCCGGGGACCCGGGGATGCTTTCCCTGGCGGCGGTGGAGGCTCTGACAAAAAGCAGGCGCGTATGGCTGCGCACCGAGATGCATCCGGTGGTGGAGTGGCTTAAAGAAAAGGGGATTGCTTACAATTCCTTCGACCACGTCTACCGGCAGGAGGACAGTTTTCAGGATGTCTACCGGCGCATTGCCCGGGAGGTTATTGAACTGGGCCGTGAAGGGGATGTGCTTTACGCCTTGCCGGGCCACCCCCTGGTGGCCGAGGAATCGTCGGACTTAATCATTGAATGGGCGGGCCGGGAGGGGCTGAAGGTAAAGATAATCCCCGGGGTGAGCTTTCTGGACGCCCTGGTGGCGGCCCTGAAAATAGACCCGGCTAAAGGCCTGAACATCGTGGACGGCCTCCGGCTGGACCGGCAGCCGATCCAGCCGGAGGTGGCCACTGTGGTGATCCAGGCATACAGCCGCTTGGTCTTGTCCGAGATAAAACTGAACCTGATGGAGTACTACCCGGACGACCATCCCGTGGTGGCCGTCACGGCCGCTGGCGTTCCCGGCCGGGAGCGGGTGAACACCTGCCCGCTGCATCACCTGGACAGGGTGAAAACGGTCAATCACCTGACCAGCATATATATACCGCCGCTGAACAGGCCTGCCGGGTACACAGGCTGCAACTACCCCCTGGACCCGCTGGTGGGGGTGATGGCCCGGCTGAGGGGAAGGGAGGGCTGTCCCTGGGACAAGGAGCAGAACCACCTTACCCTGAGAAAATACCTCCTGGAGGAGGCCTATGAAGTAATCGAAGCCCTTGACGGACAGGATATGTATAATATTTGTGAAGAATTGGGAGACTTATTGTTACAGATAGTATTTCACGCCCAGATTGCCTCGGAGCACGGGCAATTTGACATTAACGACGTTGTGCGCGCCATTACGGAAAAGATGATCAGGCGTCATCCCCATGTCTTTGGTGACGCAAGGGTTGAAAGCAGCGCTGATGTAATTGTTAACTGGGCGGCCATCAAAGAAAAGGAAAAGCCGGGGCAAGGCGGAAAAGGCATCTTTGAAGGCATACCCGGGAGTTTCCCCGCGCTGATGAAGGCGCAGAAGGTGCAATCCCGGGCGGCCGGGGTGGGTTTTGACTGGCCGGACTACAAAGGAGCGCTGGATAAAGTCTATGAGGAACTGAATGAAATACAGGAGGCCGTAAAAAACGGCGGAAGCGCGCAAAGGGAAAATGAAATCGGAGACGCCTTGTTTGCCGTGGTGAATCTTGCCCGCCTGCTGAAAATTGACGCCGAGGTTGCCCTTTCCAAAACCGTGAACAGGTTCAGGCGGCGGTTCAGGTACATCGAGGAAAAAGCGGCCCTGGCCGGACGGGAACTGGCGGAATGCAGCCTGGAGCAGATGGATGCCTGGTGGGAAGAGATAAAAAAAGTGGAAAAAAGTATAAAAAAATAGGAATTATTTTCATGGCAGGAGGAAATTTAAGAAAAATAGCGAATAGTAAAAGCATAAACAGCTAAAATATTAAGGGGGGTATTTATGAACAAGGCTGATCTGATTGCGAAAGTTGCAGAAAAAACCGATTTTACCAAAAAAGATGCCGAAAAAGCTGTCTCTGCTATACTGGCGAGCATTGAAGAAGCTCTGTCGAGCGGAGAAAAGGTGCAGCTGGTTGGTTTTGGTACCTTCGAGATAAGGAACAGGGCAGCTCGTAAAGGCCGCAACCCGCAAACCGGTCAGGAAATCAAAATAGCCGCGGCCAAAGTGCCTGTGTTCAAGGCCGGCAAAGCTTTGCGTGAAGCTGTGAGCTAAAACCGTCTGCAGTTTTAATTTTAATGGTTAAGTTATAAATCCACGCCGACGCGTGGATTTTTGTTTAAGGAAAGGGGCGGGCAGGTATGAGGCTGGACAAATTCCTCAAGGTTTCCAGGGTAATCAAGCGCCGGACGGTGGCCAACGAAATTTGCGGCCAGGGGCAGGTCATGGTCAACGGGCGGGTGGCCAAAGCCGGGCTGGAAGTCAGGCCCGGTGACAGGGTCGAGATCACCCTCGGGGAAAGGGTAATCAGGCTGGAAATCCTGGAGGTCAGGGATAACGTGGCCGCCCGGGAGGCTTCAGCCCTTTACCGGTTGATTGATCAGTAAACCCCGGTTTGTTTTTAGCGTTCCGGCTAAAGGCAAGAATGCTTGAAACAAGCTGAAAAACAGTCTGGCGGGCAGGTATCCCGCCCTATTTTTTTCAGATGGTAATATATGGTTTATATTAACATTTGCCATAATATGTTATTATTAACAATAAATATCAGGAGTGATGAGGATATGTTCTTTTCTTTTATATTTACCACTTCCGGCTTAAAGTGGGGAAGAAACAATCCGGGCAAAATGGGGGGTGATTATTCCGCGCGACGTAAAACCTTCATCGGATTGCCGGGGGAAGGAGGGGGTGAGGCCGTGCGGGGAGACTTGGCCTGCCGACTTAATCCCAGGTCCAGGGGACCCTAACGGGTGAAATGACTGGTGCCTGCCGGGTTCTGGGGCATGTTTGGGCGCGTGGCCTGAAAGGTTGAATGTCTTTTCCCTGCTGATAACCCGGGGCATCGGCCTTTGAAAAAAGGGGAAGCCGGAAAGGCCGTATTTTAAAAGCCGCAGGTTTGGTGGTGCTGCTTGCGGTCAAAACAGGGGCCCCTGAATAAGCAGATTTGCCGGCCGCTTTCCGGAATTACTTTCCCCGGTTAAAAACATTGTTTTAAAAGTCATGGGCCCTCCTGCCTGAGAAATCGACCGGGGCCTGACATGACACCGCGCGGTCGGTGCCGCCCCGCGCGCCCATGACGATTTACTGCATAATATTGTTTTCCCCGGCAAAAATATAACCGGTTAATATTTTTGCCGGGGGGTTCTTCAAAATGAAAAAAATAAAACTGATGTCCTTGATGGCCATTTTGCTGGCGGTTTTAGCAGCTTCGTCGTGCAAGGCTCCGCAGAGGAAACCGGGTCCGGCGGCTTACACGGCGGAGCCCACCATCAGCCTTTTTGTCAACCAGACGGGGGAAAAGAAAAACATCAAGCTGGAGGAATACCTGGCAGGAGTGGTGGCCGCCGAGATGGAACCGTCCTGGCCCGTCAACGCCCTGGCCGCCCAGGCAATCCTTGCCCGAACCTTTACCCTGGAAAACATCACCGCGGGCCGGGTGAAAAAGCTGCATGGCACGGATGCCTCCACCAGCGTGGAGGAATTTCAGGCTTACGACCCCGGGCGGATAAACGACAATGTCCGCAAGGCGGTGGAGATGACCAGGGGAAAAGTGGTCCTGTATAAGGGGCAGTTTATCAAGTCCTGGTTTTCTGCCTGCGATGGCGGGGTGGAGGCATCAGCCAAGGAGGGCCTGGCCTACACCAAAACACCGACTCCGTACGTCAACGCCGGCGCAAAGGACAACTGCCTGTCCATTACCACCCCGGAAAACAAGGCCTGGAGTGCCGAGATACCCCTGGAGAGGGTCAGGACGGCCGTGAAAGAGATCGCCGGAAAAGATCCCGGGCCGGTAAATTCGGTGGCCATTAGCAAAAAAGGGCCCTCCGGGAGGGCCGAGAAAATCCGGGTAAACAATATAGAGGTGGGGGGTCCTGCCCTGAGGCTGGCTCTGGGCAGTGAGGTGGCCAGGTCGATGTTTCTGGACAGCGCTTCTGTTGAGGGCGGAAAACTGATTCTCAAAGGAAAAGGCTTCGGGCACGGAGTGGGCATGTGCCAGTGGGGCGCCCACCTGATGGCCAGGAACGGAAAGACGCCCGAGGAGATCGTCAAGTTTTACTTCAAAGGCGTTGAGGTCCGGGATTTGTGGGAATAAGGATCCGTCAAAAGTGGCTTTTGGCCACTTTTATTCATTTTTTACAGGTGTCCGGCATATATTGAGAAATGAGGCGGAGGAATGAATTCGGGGGGGAAATCCGGCTAAGGGGGTAGAGTCGGTGGAACAAAGGGCTCAACAGAAGCTGGCTCTTGTTGACAGAAAGCACCTGGTCCTGGCGGGAGTTAGCCACGTGGGAAGTTTTGATGAACGGGAAATAATCCTCGATACCAACATGGGTGTACTTGTCCTGAAAGGAGAAGGCCTCAATATTACCAAGCTTAACCTGGATGAGGGCACCCTCAGCGTTGAGGGATTTATCAGCGCCATGGAATACAAGGAGGCTAAATCCGCCAGGGCTAAGGGCAAAAGCATGCTGAGCCGCCTGGTGAAGTAAGAAGCGGTGTTATTTAATCCGGCATCATACAAAGCGCAACAGCGCTTTTTTTGATGGACCTCCTTTTCTAATAATTTTTTACTGCCGGCCGACTGGCTGACAGATTACCGGGAGTGATTGTTTTGCCCCTGGCCGAACAGATGGCGGCTTTTGCCTGGACCGTAGCCATTGGTATGCTTGCCGGCCTTTGCTACGAGATTTACAGGGTGATCAGGGACATACTGAAGCCCGGAAAGGTGGGCACGTTCACCGGCGACCTTGTATTCTGGTTTTTCCTCACCGTCATCTCCTTTGTCCTGCTGATCAAGGCGAACTACGGCCAGTTAAGACTGTACGTGTTCATAGGACTTTTCCTTGGGGCTTTTTTGTTTGTCCGCGTACTGGGGGATTTCTCCCGCCGTCTGGTAAAGAGTGCCTTTTACCTGGCGGGCAGGTTTTTCCGGCTGGGGGGCCTTGTTTTGCACTACCTCTGGCTGGGGGTTGCCTTTCCCTTCAGAATCGTTTTTGTGGCCGCCGCTTTTCCGCTGCGCCTGGCCGGAAGGCTGCTGGGCCTTGCCGGAAGGTACGCCTGCCGGAAGGCAGGCAGGCCGCTGAACCCGGTAAAGACAAAAATCGCCTTCTGGGCGGAAAAACTCCTGAAAAAACTCACTCCGCCCCGCTAGTCCGGAGGCTTTGGAATACATTACCTCTTGGCCTCATGGCTGGAAGGCCTGTATAATAGTGCAAAACGGACTTCAACAGGTCCGTTTTGCATAATAAAGGCCGAATCCCCGGCCGAAAGCCGGGGTACGGGGGAAACATCAAATTCACGGGGTGAATCCGCAAGAAGCCGGGAGGTGAAATTGTAAAGGGCTGCGGTGAAATCATGCACGGACCGGGCAGGGCGGCCGTTGAGCGGCAGGACTGATCGGGTCATGCGTCAGCATCCGGGCCGGCGGAACTGAAGAATCTGTGCAGGGTTATCACAGCCCGCAGGAGCGGAGGGGTACCCTCGACCCTAACCCAGCAGCTAACCCCGGAGGCCTCAGGGGGGAAATGATGAAAAAAGCATCTTCCGGATTCCGGACAGGTATCCTCTCTCTTATTTTATCCCTGTTTCTCGTCCTTTCACTTTCCGGACAGGCCCTGGCCGCCGTTCACAACGTCATTTCCGGGGACACCCTTTGGAAGATCGGCATCCGCTACGGCACCACCGTGGACAGGCTGATGAAGGCCAATAATCTCCGGGGAACCACCATTTTTCCGGGACAGCAGCTTTATATTCCGGATCGGAATAATCCGGGAGAAACCATTGCCAGCAGGGGAAGCAGCCCTGGAGAAATACCGGCTTCCGAATTCGATCTCCTGGCCCGCATCATTACGGCAGAGGCCGACAATCAGGATTATGCAACCATGGTGGCTGTAGGATCCGTTGTGATCAACCGGGTAAAGAGCCCCCTGTTTCCGGACAGCATCCGGGGAGTTGTTTACCAGGTTGATGAAGGAGGCAGATACCAGTTTGAGCCGGTCCTCAACGGCTGGATCAACAGGCCGGCCAGCGAAGCGGCCAAAAAAGCAGCCCGGGATGCCCTGAACGGCGTGGACCCCACCGGCGGAGCCCTTTTTTTCTGGGAGTCCTGGGTAAAAAACAAGTTTCTCAATTCCAGGCCGCTGGCCAGGGTAATGGGTGAATTCACCTTCACGTATTAATACCAGATTTCCCTTCAGCAAGAAGCAACACGGTTTCAGTTATGAGTTCCGCCGCCGGCAAGGGCGGCTTTTTTGTTTGTGCGTGTATACCTTCACATCAACTGGTTAAAAATACTTTAAAGAATAAAAAAATCTTGCCTGATAAGGTTATTGTGATCAAGGAAGGGGGGCTTTAAGCATGAACTGTCAGATGTGCAACTGTCCGACAGACACCGAAATACAGTCCAACTGCGGGGCATACCTGTGTCCGGAATGTTTTGCTTCTTGCGAGGAGAGGCAGGGGGACTGTATGGCCTGTCCGGTTATCGGGTAACTGAATCGCGACTTTCTGCGGCAAAGCCTCCCCGGATAACGGGGAGGCTTTGCTGTCTCAAAATTTTTTTATTTATAGTTCTTGTTCTAACATGTTCTATCTGTACAATCACCGGACACCTCCTCCCGGCCGGCACTGTTCAGGTATGTTGCGATGAAAGGTCTCCCGGACGGCAGGGCAGGCGCTGACCGAAAAGAAGACACCCCCTTGTCCTGAATTTGGCCGGCTTGCCGGGCGGAGGACGTGGAAAAGCCCGCAGGAAGGCGGTTTTTTATCCGGCCACCCTGGCATGGCGGTTGCAGAAATAAGTCACGAAAATCTTGTGAAAGCAAGAGCGTGATTTAAAGAGAATTGGGAAGGGGGGATTAATTTTTATCTTCAATGTGCAAAAAGGCACATTGCTATGTCAATGAAATAACGAATAGGGGAGGAATTGGGAATGAAGAGTCAGAGCCAGGCCGGGGCTGCCGTGAAGACGGTTTTTTGGGGCGTTATATCGCTTATTTTGTACCTGCTGGTATTCTTGAACCAGGAAATGGTAACCGGTTATTTCACCCGGGGTGGATTTTATGCCGTTCCGGTTATTGTTACCGCCCTGGTGTTTTCCTTTATACACGGGGCATTCGCCAATTATTTCATAGATGCGATCGGCTTCAAGCCGGTTGGTAAGGGAGGCCACTGACATGTTCGGTATCGGTTCGGGTAAGATCGGCAGGTGGGTCCTGCCGGCAGCGATGGTATTGTTGTTGGTTTCAGTTCCCGGCGTAAGTGAAGCTGCCGGTGAAATGCTGGGGGAAAATGATGTGGTCAAAGAGTTTGTGAAACTGGATGCCGGCAGCGTTTTTTTCCTGGCCATCCTGGGGTTTCTCGGCGGATTGATCAGCGGGTTTATCGGATCCGGCGGAGCTTTTGTGCTGACGCCCGGGATGATGAGCCTGGGGGTTCCGGCGGCGGTGGCCGTGGCCAGCAACATGTGCCATAAATTTCCAAAGGCGCTGGTTGGGGCGTATAAACGCTACAAGTACGGCCAGGTTGATATAAAACTGGGGCTGATCATGGCGGTTTCGGCCACGGTGGGAGTGCAAATCGGGATCAAGGTCCAGAAAATTATTTTTGCCAAGTGGGGAGCGGCCGGATCAAACCTTTATGTGAGCCTGGCCTTTGTCAGCATCCTGACTGTTTTGGGAGTGTACATTTTTTTCGATGCCAGAAAATCCATGCGGTCAAATGCTGGAGCCAATTCCTCCGGGCTGGCGGAGAAGGTTAAAAAATTTTCCCTTCCGCCGGTGATACACCTCAAGGCGGCCAATACAAAGGTATCCCTGTGGGTTACCGTTCCGGTGGGCCTGGCCACGGGCATGCTGGCCGCCACCATCGCGGTGGGGGGGTTTATCGGAGTTCCGGGGATGATTTATGTTCTGGGGATCCCGGCCATGATGGCCAGCGCCACGGAGTTGGTAGTCGCTTTTGTGATGGGTCTGACCGGCACCGTTAACTGGGCCATGGGCGGCTTCGTGGATATCAGGATGGTCCTTTTGATTCTGGCCGGTTCTCTAATCGGCGTGCAACTGGGGGCCGTGGGCACAACCTATGTGAAGGAGTACATGATCAAGTTGGTAATGTCCTCCATCATGCTGGTTGTTTCGGTAAGCAGGGGGTTTGCCATCCCCGTGTACCTGCACCAGCTGGGGGCGGTTAATATTGCCGGAAACACCGTCACGTTGCTTAACAGGATCAGCTTTTTAACCATGTGCGCCGCCCTGGCCCTGGGTGGAGTGATCATCCTGGGCAGCATGTGGAAAAGAAAAAAAGAACTCCGGGCTGAGGCAAAAGTCGATTCACGGCAGGTTGCCGTGGGCGGTTGATTAAGCAGGGCCATTTGCGGGTTGGGTTATTGGAGGGTGCGCGGCGGCTGCCCGGCACCCTTTAAAATACCTCATTCCGGTAAGCAGAGGTAGTTTTTTATGTACTCAAACAAAAAAGTCCGGGATATCATGGTTCCCATCGGTGAATACCCGGTTATTTACGAGGACACCCCTGTTTCCGAAGCGGTCGGGATAATGAGGGATTCCTTTCACCGGAAGGACGGCACCTGGTACGGCTTTCAGTCGGTCCTGGTGATGAACCGGAAGGGAAAGCTGGTTGGCCTGCTGACGCTCCGGGGATTTTTAAAAGCTTTTAAAATCCAGGCCGTACTTGAACACCTGCTTAAGGGGGATCCGGAGGGGCTGATTTTTATGCCTCCATTTTACAATGGCCTGGAAATACTGACCAGGGACATCATGAGGCCGCTGAATCTAATTACAGTGCAGGCCGACAGCAGCATTTTCCAGGCTATGGTGACAGTGGTGGAGGGGAAAGTCAATTCCCTGCCGGTAATGTCGGGCAGGGACCTGGTTGGAGTTGTCCGGACCATCGACCTTTTCTGGGCGGTGGGGGAATTTTTGGATTGACCGGAGGCAGATGCCGTGGGCCGGGAAAAAACAGCCGAAGAGATCATGGTGCCGATAGACGACTACAACACCATTTCTGAAGAAGCCACCCTTTATGAAGCAATAAAGGTCCTGCGGGGGTCCTTTCACCGGGACGGCAGGGCCTGGTACGGGCACCGCAGCGTTATAGTGCTGGGGGGCAGCGGTGAGCTGGTGGGGATTTTGAGCCTGAGAGGGATCCTTAAGGCGGCCGGTTTGCGGGAACTCAACAAAGACCCTGAATTCAAGGCGGAATCCTGGGGCTGGTATTATGTAGACCGCCTGCGATCCTGTGCAAAAATGCGGGTCAGGGATGTGATGCGGCCTCTGGCGGTGGCCACGGTGGATGCCGGAGACACCGTCGGAGAGGTGGCCGCGGCCCTTTTAAAGCACCGGGTTAATTCCCTCCCGGTGCTGAAAAGGGGGAAGCTGGCCGGAATGGTGAGAACGCTGGACGTCTTCATGGTGATAGGTGATTATTTCAAGTAGTTTTGTCCAATATGTAACCCGCAAAAAATTTCTTCCAGGTTAACATTCCGGAGACTTCCGGAAAGGTTGAGTGGACAAAAATCATACAGTTGGCAAATTCAAAATATTGCGCCGACAATCCCCGGAAGCATATAGGCATGCGTGTTTCCGAAAGCGGGGAGAGGTTGCTGTATAAAAACCGGACACCCGCCGCAAAATGCATCAGGGGCAAGGAGGCGCGAGGTGTAAAAAGCCCGGAAAATGAACTGTATAGAACTTGTCTTTAAGGCATCCGATTTGCACCATATAGATCCGCAGCCCGGAATCGCGGTGGGCGGCGCAGCGACGGGGATTAAAGCTCTCCCGGCGAAAAAACCGGCCCGGCCGCGCAGCCGGGCACCCGAACAGGAGGAGTGAGGTTTTTGAAAAACCTGGCTGAGAAGATCGGTCCCTGGATGGAACGCAACCTGGAAGACCCCCTTTTCAGGGCGGAAATGGCAAGGGCGGTTCCCTCAAAGGATAAGGACGGCGTTTCCACGGCCGTTCAGATTTCCGTTGCGGCCGTCCTGGTGATCATGACCTGCTGGCTGTTTTTGTCCGCATTTTAGCTGAAGTGTGAACGCCAAACAGGATTGGCAGGCCCCCGGGCCGGTTTACAGGGAGTGGTCAGTTTTGCAGGGTGCAGATTTTTACAGCGTGTTTGAGCAGTACAAGGAAAAATTTTTACGCCAGCCACAGTCCCACGAAAACAGGGCAGCACTGGATGATTTCGAGAAGTGGCTGCGGAGCAGCGTAAACCTTCCGCAGGTAAGAATCATCGGGGAAAAAAGCAAAAAGATTGACCTCGGAAAGTTTCTGTCCAACGTCACGCAGGAGGCAAAAAAGATCCTGGCCGGCAGGGGGATAGCGATAAACGTTGTTTCCCTGGGGCTGAAGACATCCAGCAGGTGCATCGGTGTTTTTAAAGACAGCTCCATATACTACAGGCTCGGTAAAACAAGCCCGAGAAAGGGCAGGTACAGGGGGACTGAACTGCTTATAATGGAGCTGGTGATGGACGGAAACAAAAACAACGTTTTCATCCCGCTTCTGGGGCGCGTTGAAGATCTGGAAAAACGGATGGGAACAAAAATCGAGAGGGAAAGTGACAAGGTTGAAGCGACCGGCAAGTACAGGTTCAGGTTGCTGTTTCCGTTTGAAAACGACGATTCTCCGAAAACTGTCGAGAAATACGCCACTATTCTTTCAAACTTCATATACTGTACAAGAGAGGAATTATTTAATATAAATGTCACTTAATCGCCAAAATTTATGCCTTCTTAATGTGCATGATTTTCCGAATGCCGGAAAATCATTTTTCGCCGAAAATGTGCAATATTGTACATTATTTTGTAATTGTAAAATTGTTTAACTTTACTGGTGATAATTGAAGTTATAAAATACTTTTAACGACTCAAAGAAATTGCCGGAAGAGGATTTGCATGAAGAACGTCAGTTTTGGCAACAGGATTTTGATTCTTATATTACTGATATTGACCATCTCCATTTTGTCGTCGGTCTACCTGATGCATATTATTAAAAACAGTGAACTTTCCCTGCTGGAGAGCCAAAAGGCCAAACTGGAGCAGGCCGCTTTTCTCTTCGACCAGAGCATTCCCGGAAGCCTGGACGAATACCTGGAGGGAGAGGCCGGCGGAGGCAGGGCAGAAAAAATACAGGCCCTGGGACAGATGCTGAATTCCAGGATTGAATCAGTGAGAGGGGAATACCCGGAGATACACCTGGGGATATACTGCTATCAACTGGATGTTTTTTACGACGGCACACTCCGCTTCGACGAAAATTTTTCCCTGAGGCGAAAAAAGGCATTTGACGAGGTTATACGGACAAGGAAGCCGGTTGTGCAGAATCTCGGTCCGGAGGAGGGCGGGGTTGTGGAGATATACCGCCCCTTCGTGCGCAACGGCACGACTGAGGGCGTGATCAGGTCCGCCGAATACCTGGCCGAGACCGGTTACTACGGCCGGCGAAAAGAGATAGAGACCACGGTTTATGTAATCATCGGGCTGGTTCTGGTCACGGGCACCGGGGGAGCCATGGTGCTTTTCAGGCAGTTTGTCGCCCAGGTCCAAAATATCAAAGCCGGGGTGGAAAGACTGGAGGAAGACTTGAACAACACGCTTCCCCCGGCTCCAGGGGAGCTCGGTGAAATAACCAAGGCCATCAACGGCCTGGCCGCCAAGATCGCGGAGCTGAACCTGTACAACGAAACCATGCTGGCTTCCATCGACGATGCCATAATCGTGGTTGACAACGGGGGCGGAGTGGTTATCGCCAACTACATGGCCGAGAAGATGTTCGAGGTTTCCGAGAAGGTCAGGCACGTGCATTATGAACAGTTATTCCCTCCGGGTTCCCCCTTCGGCTCGCTGATGCGGGATACGCTGTGCGGCCGGAAAAGTTACAAGGACCTCCAGGTGGACTGGGTAAACGGGAGCCACAACGCCCACCATTTCCTGGTAAGCACGTCCACCCTGGCCGGAGGCGGGGGAGACGTAATCGGGGCGGTGCTTACCTGCCGGGATATTACCGAAAGAATACGCCTGGAAGAAAGGGTGCACCGCCAGGAGCGCCTGGCCTCCCTGGGCAAGCTGGTGGCCGGGGTGGCCCACGAGATAAGGAATCCCCTTACTTCCATAAGCTGCTACATCCAGCACTGGCAGAACCAGAACAAGCCCAACCCCAGGGCCCTGGCCACAATGTACCGGGAGGTGGCCCGCCTTGATTCGCTGGTTGACCAGCTGCTGTTCTTCGCCAAGCCGGCCGAGGCCAGGTTCAGCTTCCACGATATCAACGTGCTGATTGAAAATGTGCTGGCATTTTTCAGTGAGCTGCACCAGGGCAGGTACAGCCTGGTCAAGGATCTCAAGCCGGGCCTGCCCAGGGTCTGGGTGGACACCGAGCAGATTGAAAGGGCGGTTGTGAACGTCATGTTTAACGCCGTGCAGGCCCTGCCGGAGGGAGGAACCGTAAAGGTCAGCACCGGTTTAATCGCTGATGACGAAACCGTCCAGGTTTCCATTGAAGACAACGGGTGCGGCATTCCCCAGGAAAACCTGGTCCACCTTTTTGATCCGTTTTATTCAACCAGGCCCAACGGAACCGGCCTGGGACTGGCCATCGTTCACGAAATCATACAAGCCCACGGGGGACACATCGAGGTGGACAGCGAAGTGGGGCGGGGGACCAGGTTTTCCTTCTATTTGAGGACGAAGGAGGAGATTTAGCCTTGGCCAAGCTGGTACTTGTGGCGGATGACGAGGTCAGCGTGCAGGAAGCCCTGCGGGACATCCTGGAGGATAACGGGTACAGGGTCCAGTGCGCCTCCGGGGGCCGGGAATGCCTGAAAAAAATAGAATCCCTCAATCCCGACGCCGTCCTTTTGGATATAAAGATGCCCGAAATGGACGGCATCCGGGTTTTGGAAACGGTCAGCCAGCGCGGGATGAACGTGCCCGTGATCCTGATTACCGCTTACGGTTCCACCGAAACCACCATCGAGGCCATGAAACTGGGGGCTTTCGATTACCTGATGAAGCCCCTGAAGGTGAAAGAAATTCTTGAAACCGTTGACAAGGCGGTCGAAATAAAAGAATTGATGGACCGGCCGGCAAACCAGCGGGGCGAGAGGGAGGAGATAGACTCCTACGCCATGATCGGCATGTCGGAAACCATGCAGAATGTCTACAAGACCATCGGCCGGGTAGCCAACACCAATGCCACCGTGCTCATCCGGGGGGAAAGCGGGACCGGCAAGGAGCTTGTGGCCATGGCCATTCACCGGAACAGCGTCAGAAATGACAGGCCCTTTGTGAAGATTAACTGCGCCTCCATTCCGGAGAACCTTCTGGAAAGCGAACTCTTCGGGTATGAAAAGGGAGCCTTCACCGGGGCGGTGTCCTCCAAGCCGGGAAAATTCGAGCTTGCCAACAAGGGAACCCTCTTCCTGGACGAGATCGGGGAGATGTCGCTGAACACCCAGGCCAAGCTGTTAAGGGTGCTGCAGGAAAAGGAGTTTGAGAGGGTGGGCGGCACTGAAACCATCCGGGTGGACGTGCGTATAATTTCGGCCACCAACAAGGACCTGGACCGGTGTATCGAGGAGGGCAGCTTCAGGGAGGACCTGTATTACCGTCTGAACGTGGTGGAAATAGTCATTCCGCCGCTGAGGGAGAGGAAGAGCGATATACCCGACCTGGTCAGGCACATCATCAGGCATTGCAACCTTGAATACAAAAAGGCGATCACGGGGTTTTCCCCTGAGGCTGCGGCGCTGTTAAAAAATTACGACTGGCCGGGCAATATCAGGGAGCTGAAAAATGTGTGCGAAAGGGCCGTTTTGATGTCCAGCGGCCCGGTGTTAACAGTGGAGGACCTGCCCATCAGCCTGCAGAAAAAGACCCGCCGCGCCGGGTGGCTGAATGAAATTTCCGGCGGGTCGCTTAAGGAGATCGTGGCCGAGGTGGAAAGGGAAGTGATCCTCAGATCACTGGAAGAAAACAACTGGAACCGGTCGGCTGTGGCCCAGGCGCTGAAAATGAACAGGAGCACCCTCTACGCCAAAATGAAAGAACTGGGCATTATAGACTGAGGCATTCCCGAAAGTGAGAATCCAGAATCCAGGAGCCAGAATCCAGAATACAGTAACCTGTTATAAAACTGTTTCCGGGAATGACATATTTCAAAAGACTTTATAAAGAGGCTTATTCCAATCCTATTCTAGATTCTGGATTCTGGATTCTGAATTCTGCCGGATCGCTGCCTGGGCGGCGGCTAGCCTGGCCTTGGGCACCCGGTAGGGAGAGCAGCTGACGTAGTCCAGGCCGATCCGGTGGCAAAACTCGATGGACCGGGGATCCCCGCCCTGCTCGCCGCAGATGCCGATAATCAGGTCGGGCCGCGTTTTCCTGCCCAATTCTACGGTTATTTTCATCAGCCTGCCGACTCCCTTGCGGTCCAGGACCTCAAAGGGGTTATGGGGGAGTATTTTTTTTTCCAGGTATAAGTTCATGAATTTTCCCTCGGCGTCGTCCCGGGAAAGGCCGAGGGCGGTCTGGGTCAGGTCGTTGGTGCCGAAGGAAAAGAATTCGGCTTCTTCGGCCAGTTCATCCGCCAGGAGAGCCGCCCGGGGCAGCTCGATCATGGTTCCCACCATGTACTGGAAACTTGCCCCGGTTTCCGACATAACGGCATCGGCCACCCGGTGAACAAGCTCGCTAAGCTGGACAAATTCCCTGACGTCCACCACCAGGGGGATTTCCACCTCCGGCAGGACTTTATATCCTTCCCCGGCCAGGGAAGCGCAGGCCTCAAAGATGGCCCTGACCTGCATGGCGTATATTTCGGGGTGGGTTATGCCGAGGCGGCAGCCCCGGTGGCCCAGCATGGGGTTGGATTCAGAAAGCTGCCTTACCCTGCGCAGCAGTTTTTCCTTGGCCCTTATCTCTTCAAGAGGCCCCCCGGAAAGGCGCAGGCGGGTTATCTCCACCGCCAGGTCCCCGGCGTTGGGGAGGAACTCGTGCAGGGGCGGGTCCAGGAGTCTGATGGTCACCGGAAATCCGTTCATGGCCTTAAAAATATGGTAGAAGTCATCCCGCTGGATGGGCAAAAGCCTTTTTAAGGCCCTGGCCCGATCTTCAGCGGTGTCGGCCAGGATCATTTCCCTCACGATGGGCAGCCGGTCCGGGGCTATGAACATGTGCTCGGTCCTGGCCAGCCCTATCCCCTCGGCCCCTAATATCCGCGCCTTCTCGGCGTCGCCGGGGGTGTCGGCGTTGGCCCTCACCTGCAGGGCGCGTATTTCGTCGCACCACCGGAGGATCTGGTTAAGCTCTTCCGAAAGCTCCGGGTCCACGATGGGCGCCTCGCCCAGGATGACCTGCCCGGTGGACCCGTCAATGGATATATAATCTCCTTCTTTTATGGTCAGCCGGCCAACGGTGAACTGCCCGGCGCGGTAATCGATGCCCAGGGCCTCGCAGCCGCACACGCACGGTTTTCCCATGGCCCTGGCCACCACGGCGGCATGGCTGGCCATGCCTCCCCGGGAAGTGAGTATTCCACGGGCGGCAATGATTCCGTTTAAGTCGTCGGGCATGGTTTCGGTGCGCACCAGGATTACCCTTTCGCCCTGCCGGCCGGCTTTTTCGGCCTCGCCGGGATCAAAGAACACCTTTCCCGAAGCGGCCCCCGGCGATGCCGGCAGGCCCAGGGCTATTACCTTCAGGCCGGGCGAAGGCTTTATCCGTTTGTGCAGCAACTGGTCAACCTGGGCGGCGTCCACCCTGACAATGGCCTCCTCCCGGGTGATCATCCCGCTGCCGGCCATGTCCGCCGCTATCTTGACGGCTGCCCGGATAGTGCTCTTGCCGTTTCTGGTGTGCAAAATGTACAGCTTCCGTTTCTCGATGACAAAATCCACGTGCTGCATGTTCAGGTGGTGCCGCTCCAGCAGCCGGCGGACTTCCTGGAACTGCCGGTAAACCCCCGGCATCTCCGTTTTCAGCACCCCGATGGGCCTGGGTGACCTGTTGGCGGTGGGAACATCGTCACCCTGGGTATTGGCCAGGTATTCACCGTAGAGCTCGTCCGCCCCGGTGGCGGGGTTGCGGGTAAAGACCATGCCGGTCCCGCAGTCCCGGCCCATGTTGCCGAAAACCATGGCCTGCACGATTACGGCGGTGCCCATGCTGTCGGGGATCAGGTTTATTTTTCTGTAAAGTTTGGCCCGGCGGCTGTTCCAGGAATTGAAAACCGCCCTTACCGCCGAAAAAAGCTGGACCCGGGGGTCCCGGGGGAAGGGCCGGCCGGTTTCACTCTCAGCCAGTTTCCTGAAGGCCCGCACTATATCTTTCAGGTCGCCGGTGGACAGCCCGCCGTCAGGATTATTGCCGATGCGGGTTTTAGCCTGAAGGATTTCGTCGAATTTCCGGTGATCGCATCCCAGTGCCACTTCACTGAACATATACAGGAAGCGGAGGTAACAATCCAGGGCGAAGTGCCAGCCGCCCGGCTCTTTGGCCAGGCCCTCCGCGATCCGGCCGTTCATCCCCAGGTTAAGCACGGTGTCGGCGATTCCGGGTATAAAAACCGGGGTTCCGGACCTTATGCTGAACAACAGGGGGTTTTCGGGGCCGCCGAATATCTTCCCGGTTTTTTTCTCTATGGCCTCGATGCCTCCCAGGATCTGATCCTCAAGCCCGGCGGGAAATTTTGCCCCGCCCGAGTTAAATTCCAGGCATGCCCTGGTGGTTATAACCAGTCCCGGAGGCACAGGGAGGCCGATGTTCGTCATGCCGGCCAGGCTGGCGCCCTTGACGCCCAGCAAGTCCTTCATGCCGGAGTTTCCTTCTTCAAACAGGTACACGTATTTTTCGCCGGCCATGTTTTCCCCCCTGTGGCCTGCTTCAGGCGCCGTTTTTTCCTTGCGCGAAGTCCAAGTGACCTGTTCCGCAAGATCCCGCCCCCGTTTAGAATCGCTTTTTCCGGTCAAAGCGGGAACTGCTTACTATAAGTATCTCAGCATAAGTCTTTTTTGAAAAGATAAATTTGATCTTTTATGAACTAGCAGCTTTCCGGAGAAGGCCATTTTATGGGACAATTTTTTATTGTTAAGCAGGAAAAATTAAGTTTGCGTAGAAAGGTTGTACAAAAATAGTAGCAAATACGTAGACATGCAGGGTGTATCTTCCGGGGTGGGGGCATGAAGATAGAGGTCCGGGGGGTTGAAAAACTTAGCTTCCGGGAACGGCAGGTGGTTGCCCTCAAGGAGACCGGGCTGTCCAACGACCAGGTGGCAAAGCGTCTGGGTATCAGTGCCAGCACGGTGGCCACCCTTTTTAACCGGGCCAGGATGAAAGGATATGAGGTTGTGATCATAATTCCCGGCAGCAGCCTGGGTGTATACCAGGCCGGGGACCACGAGGAGAATAACTGATGGGCGGTTCTCCCAAAGTAAGCTACTTTCCGAAGCAGGAAAGGGAAAAAACAATTTACAGGAAACGTTTGACTTTTAAACCCGGCAAAAAATTACCGACATTAATCGCCATTTTTTTGCTGTTTTACCTATTAATATCCTTTTTTGCGCATTTTCAGAGACTTTATGTCCTACAGAGAGATATTAAGGAAATTGAGATTCAGCTGCAGGAGTTAAGTGCTAAAAATGAGGAGTTAAAAAAGCAGCTTAAGCAGGTGCAGTCTGACGCTTACATAGAACAGGTAGCCAGGGAAAAGCTGGGACTCGTAAAACCTGGTGAATCAAGGATTGTGCCGGTGCCGGAAGGCGACGAAAAGAACAATTAACCTCCCTTATTTTATAAAGATGTTATTTAGATGTGCAACTATAAAACCTACCTTGACACTTTATGGCCCATCTGCATATAATTAATCAGAAAGTTTTTTCGCAATATAAGGGAGGATCATCAATAAATCATGCCGGTGCAAGTGGGCAGTATACTGGAGGGCGTGGTTTCGGGGATTACCAATTTTGGCGCGTTTGTGCAGCTTCCCGGGGGCGAAACCGGACTGGTCCATATTTCGGAAATAGCCGAGGAATACGTGAAGGATGTCAACCAGTTTTTAAAAACCAACGACCGCGTGTCGGTCAAGGTTATATCGGTGGATCCCAAAGGGAAGATAGGCCTGTCCATTAAGCAGACCAAGCCGGCACAGAAACTGGATCAGGATAAGCCCCAGTTCCGCAAAAGATCCCATGCGTCCTTCGAGGACAGGTTAGCCCGGTTTATGAAGGAAAGCGAAGAGCGCCTGCAGTCCCTGCGCCGCAACACCGATGCGAAACGGGGCGGCAGGGGAGGCCCAAGCCGCCGGTATGACTGGTAACCGGGTGGTTGAGGGGACAAAATCAAAAATAGCTGAGCACGGCATTCCGGGGCATTCCGATAAGGAATGCTTTTTTAGTTCAGGAATTGGGAATTGGGAATCGGCCTGATTCCCGGCCGGAAAGGTGGGCTGAGATGAAAAGGGTTGCTGTTATCGACATAGGAACAAATTCCACCAGGCTCCTGGTGGCTGATGTGGACGGGGCCGGCAGGGTTGAACCCCTTCATGCCGACCTTAAAACAACCCGGCTGGGCCAGGGGATTGAAGGCAGATTTCTGCTGCCGGAGGCCGTGTCCCGTACCGTGGAGGCCATTTCGGACATGCAGAGACAGGCCCGGGAAAGATCGGCGTCAAGACTTGTGGCGGCTGCCACCAGCGCGGTGAGGGACGCTGACAACAGGGACCGGTTTCTGGACCTGGTGTTCCGGAAGACCGGCATCCGGGTGCGGGTGCTGGAAGGGGTGGAGGAGGCCCGTTTAAGCTACCTGGGAGTGGCCGCGGGGTTCGGCGGAGATATGGACGGCGCGGTAATAGTCGATATTGGCGGAGGGAGCACAGAGTTTACCTGGAACCGGCGGGGGCGGGTGACTTGCCGGAGCGTTAATGCTGGGGCGGTCAGGATGACCGAGGGGGGCCATGATGACCGGGCCATTGGTGAAATATTGAGGGAGATCACCAGGGAGATCAGGAGAGAAAGGCCCCGGGAACTCATCGGCGTGGGCGGGACGGTCACCACCCTGGCGGCCATGGAAATGAAAATGGAGGTGTATGACCGGAACAGGGTGCACGGCTGCACGCTGGAGGAGGCAAGCGTCCGCCGCCTCCTGGAGGAACTGGTGAGGGCCGGTCCGGAGGGCAGGAAGAGAATGCCGGGCCTTCAGCCGGCCAGGGCGGACATAATAGTGGCCGGGGTGAGAATACTGCTGGAAGTGATGAAAGGACTTGAGTTTGGCCGCATCCGGGTTTCCGAAGCAGATTTAATGTACGGCCTGGCCCTGGAGGAGGCGAGGCTGTCGAAATAAAAAAACCCATATAATACCATAAATGACATTTTATTGCTCACCCTTCGTACTATAATTGATTGACAAAGACCTGTAAAATGGCCTTTATCCACGTCCGGCGCTTTGCGGCCGGCGTCCGGGGTAAAAGGCTTTTATTCCGACGTCCGGCGTCTTATGACTGACGTCTTTTTCGCAGGGGTGAGCGCATGTTTGACGAAACCGATGTTTATCCCTACAGGCGGCTGGAGGACGGCCCCTGCTACGCCAGGCGGCCGGCCGGGAAAAAAGGCCGGACCGTAACCAGTCCCTTCAGGGCGGCTTCCCGGTTGGTCGGCCCGGGGATGCTTCTGGCCGGGGCCGTTGGCTTTTTGCTGGGAAGGACGGTTTTTCTCGGGGAACTGGTACCCTTCGCGCCCGCCTATGCGGCCGCCGTGTCGGCGTCCTTCGGCAGGCGGGGGGTGATAGCCGTGGCCCTGCTGTGTGCCGGACTGTCCTCGGTTGCGGGGGGGCACTTTCCGGCGGCTGATGTGCTGCTGTCGGTCTTTGCCTTTTTGTTTGTCCAGGCCGTCCCGCCCAGGTATTCCGGCCGCCGGGGAGTTATTCCGGCTCTGGTTTTCGGCCTCACCATCTGTGTTAAATCCGCCTTTTCGGCCTTCACCGGGGCGACTCCCTATGATTATATAAATATTTTTTTTGAGTCCGTGCTGGCGGCCGCCCTGGCTCCGGCCTGCCTGGCCTCTGTTTCCGCGGTGCGCAAGCTGGGCGGCATTAAGCCCCTGGGCGTGGAAGAGACGGTATGCCTCCTGGTGGTAATGGCGGGCGTCATCGCCGGCGCCGGAGACCTGCAGCTTTGGTATGTCTCGGCTAAGGGTTTTTTGAGCAGGGCCGTCGTCCTCCTGGCCGCCCGTGCCGGGGGAGCGGGCCTGGGGGCTGCCGCCGGGGCCGTGGTGGGCATGATACCGGGCCTTTCCTACACGGCAACCCCTTACCTGGTGGGGGCATATTCTTTTTCCGGGGTGCTGGCGGGCCTGGGAGGGGCGCTGGGCAAATTAGGCGTGGCCCTGTCATTCCTGGCCTCCAATATAATTTTAGCCCTGTATTTCGACAGCCTGGCCGGTATGGATCAGGTGATTGCCGAAACAGGACTGGCCTGCCTGGCCTTTTTACTTGTGCCGGAAGGGCTGGTGCGCAGGGTTTCGGCCGCCGTGGTCCCGGAGGAGGCCCGGGAGGATGCCGGTCATGACCGGGAACTTCTGGTGAGTTCCTTCAGGGACAAGCTGAGGGAATATTCCTCCATTTTCCGGGAACTGGCCAGGGTATTTGGCGAAAACACGGCGGTGGCAGAAAAAAAAGAAAGTGAACAGGGTATAAAGCAGCTAATGGCGGAGATTGCCAAAAAAGTCTGTCAGGGCTGCGGGATGTCTGCAGTTTGCTGGGAGAAGGATTATTACCGGACCTACCAGAATATGCTGGAAATGTTCACCATGTCGGAAGTGTACGGGCGGGTGAAGGTCAGCGATATTCCTGATGAATTGAAGGTGCGCTGCACCCGGCCCAGGGAGCTGGTTACAACGGCCGCCTGCCTGTACGACGCCTTTAAGGTGAGCAGATACTGGCACAACAAGTTTTTGGCCGGCAAAAGCCTTGTGGGAGACCAGTTGAGGGGTGTCTCCGCGGCAATCGACAACCTGGCAGGGACATTCAACTTTGATCAATACGCCGGCGGCGACACCGACACGGCCCTGAAGGATAAGCTCAGGCAACTGGGCCTTCCGGTGAGGGAAATAAGGGTTTCGCAGGCCGAAGGGCGGCGCGAAATAAGGGTTACCATGAAGTCCTGCAAGGGAGAGCTGGACTGCCGGTACAGGGTGGCGCCGTTGGCTTCCGATTTGCTGGGGCAGTTCTTCTCCGCCACCGGCTGCGTTTGCCAGGGGTCGCTGAGGGAGGGGATATGCAGGTTTCGCCTTTACCAGGGCCCGCAGTACAGGGTGGAGGTTGGCGCGGCCGGGGCCGCCAGGGAGGGAAGCACGGTTTCCGGGGATGCCTATGAATTCATGCAGCTGAAAGACGGAAAATTTGCCGCCATCCTCAGCGACGGGATGGGAAGCGGGGAGGCCGCCGCCAGGGAAAGCTGGTCGGTAATCAGGGCGGTGAGGATGATGCTGGAAGCCGGGATCGAAATGGAGACGGCCATAAAGTCGGTCAACTCGGTTCTGGCCTTGAAGGGTTCCGACGAATCCTTCGCCACCGTGGATATGGCGGTAATCAACCTTTATAGCGGCCAGGCCGAGTTCATGAAGATAGCAGCCCCGCCCACCTTTCTGATCCGGGGGGGGAGGGTCAGGTCCATCCGGGCCAGTTCCCTGCCGGTGGGGATATTAAGCGACATAGAGGTAAGTGTCACCGAAAAAAAATTGACCTCCAGGGACGTGATTGTCATGCTGACCGACGGAGTGCTGGATGCCTGCGGGGGCTCCCGGGACAGGGAGGAATGGATAACCGGCGTCCTGGAGGAGCTGAACGGACTGGAACCCGGTGAAATGGCCGAGCTGCTGCTGAAGCTGGCCCAGGCCGGAAGCGGGGATGAGCCGGGAGTGAAGGATGATATGGCGGTGGTGGTGATCAGGCTGGAAAAGGAAAGGGTGGTGGAACTGCCGCGGTAAAAAACCTCATTCTGACGGTCTTGACCTGTCGGAATCCAGAATCCAGAATAAGAAAATCCGGGATTAGGGTGCTTATATACCGCTAAACGCTCCATCTCCAGAGCCGGCAATCAGCCTCCGGAACATCCGCTCGGCTTCGAAATCCACCCCCTCCGTACACTCCGTCAAGGTGTTTTCATTCTGAGTTCTGTGTTCTGGGTTCCGCCTCCGGCACGGCTGCGCCGCCCGCAGGGCGGCTTTTCATTGAGAGGGGAAGGATATTTTTGTCCCTTTGTGGAATATGTGTCTTTCGGCAGGAATTTTTTCCCGGGTGGTGCTGGTTTGGATTTATTGTCCCAGGTAAAGTCCACAATCGACAAGCACGGGATGATCTCACCGGGGGATACAATCCTGGTCGGCGTTTCCGGGGGACCCGATTCACTGGCCCTGCTTCACCTGCTGAACAGGCTTAAAGACGACTTGCAGTGCAGGCTTTATGCCGGTCACCTGGACCACATGTTCCGGGGCGAAGAGGCCGAAGCCGATGCGCGGCTGGTGGAAAGCCTGGCCCGTCAGTGGCAGGTGCCTTTTGTCATGGAAAGGGTGAATGTGCCGGAATATATTGAAAAACACAGGCTTTCACCCCAGCAGGGGGCCAGGGAGGTCCGCTACCGGTTCTACCGGGATGCTGCCGCCAGGCTGGGAGCGGTCAGGGTGGCCCTGGGGCATCATGCCGACGACCAGGCTGAAACGGTTTTAATAAACCTGATCAGGGGGACCGGCCTTAAGGGCTTGGGCGGCATGCCGCCGGCCCGGGAGGGGATTTACATTCGCCCCCTGCTGGAAACCAGAAAGAAACAGATAGATGAGTACTGCCGGGAATTTGGCATTCCCTACCGGGTGGATTCCTCCAATTTAAAGACGGTTTACCTGAGAAACCGGGTGAGGTTGGAATTAATGCCGCTGCTGGAGGAAAAATATAACCCTGCGGTGGTAAATTCCCTGAACCGGCTGGCCGAAATCGTCAGGGCCGAGGATGAATACCTGGATGAGGCCGCCCGGATCGCCCTGGAAGATGCCGTCATGTCCAGGGAGGAAGGAAAAATAACCCTCTCCATTGAAAAGGTAAACTGCCAGCCTGTGGCCGTCAGGAGGCGGATGATCCTGGCTGGTTACCGCACCCTGGCCGGGGACGGCGGGTACCCCGCCTTTGAACAGATAGACAGGGCGCTGGAAATGGCCCGCGGTGATCATTTTCGGGGAAAAATCGAACTTCCCGGCGGGATTGATCTGGTTAAAAGACGCCGGTTTCTGGAAATGATTAGAAACAGGGGCATTAGACCGGTGCCCTTTTACCAGCGATCACTCCGGGTCCCGGGCCTGACCCCGGTTCCTGAAATCAACCGCAGCATCCTGGCGGAAATTCTGGATGCGTCCAAGGTGGGGGACCCCCGCCGGTTTTCGCGGGACCAGGCGGTGCTGGACCTGGAGAGCCTGCAGGGGCCGTTGTTTGTGCGCAGGCGCCGGGATGGGGACGTGTTTTTCCCCCTGGGTGCGGGCGGAAAAGTCAAGCTGAAGAAGTTTTTTATCGACCTGAAAGTGCCCAGGGAGCAGAGGGACGCAATACCCATTGTCGCCAGTGGAAATGATATTGTATGGGTGGCCGGATACAGGCCTGGGGATCCCTGGAAGGTAACCGGAAAGACCAGGGTGTGCCTGCGCCTGGAATTGCTGGAGGGTTAGATTAAATATTAACATTTAATTATTGAAAGGGAAAAATCCCTGTGATAAAATACTCATTATGGGTTCTTTCGTAAGGTGGCAGAGAGGAGTGGCCGTTGTTGAACAAGGTCCTGAAAAACCTTAGTATTTACCTGCTGATAGTCCTGGTCATCATCGCTCTGATCAAGTATACTTCACCTCAGGCTGCCACACCGGACAAGGTGCGATACGACCAGTTCATCAATATGGTGAATAAAGGCGAGATAGCAAAGGTCACCATTCAGGCCGGAGAAAACACCATTCATATACTGGGTGAGAGAAAGGACGGGACCAAAATTGAATCCCTGGGCCCCCAGCCGGACCCGAGGCTCCAGGGACTGCTGGAGGCGAAGGGGGTTCAGTACGAGTTTGAACCGCCTCCCCAGCCGGGGTGGTGGACCGGTATAATTACCAGCCTGCTGCCGATACTGATCTTCGTGCTGCTGTTCTTCTTTCTCATGCAGCAAACCCAGGGCGGCGGCAACAGGGTCATGTCCTTCGGCAAGAGCCGCGCCCGGATGGTTTCCGATGAAAAGAAAAAGGTCACCTTTAATGACGTGGCCGGGGCCGACGAGGTCAAGGAGGAACTGGCCGAAATAGTGGAGTATTTGAAAAACCCGAAGAAGTTCAATGAACTGGGGGCCAAGATCCCCAAGGGGGTGCTCCTTTTCGGCCCCCCGGGAACGGGAAAGACCCTGCTGGCCAGGGCCGTGGCCGGTGAAGCGGGGGTTCCCTTTTTCACCATCAGCGGGTCGGACTTTGTGGAGATGTTCGTCGGGGTCGGCGCCTCCAGGGTGCGTGACCTCTTCGAGCAGGCGAAGAAAAATGCTCCCTGCATTGTTTTCATAGATGAGATTGACGCCGTCGGCCGGCAGAGGGGCGCCGGCCTGGGGGGCGGCCATGACGAGCGGGAGCAGACCCTGAACCAGCTGCTTGTGGAGATGGACGGATTCGCCCCCAACGAGGGCATAATCATCATTGCCGCCACCAACCGGCCGGACATCCTGGACCCGGCTCTGTTGCGGCCGGGGCGGTTTGACCGCCAGGTGGTGGTGGATGTGCCCGACCTCACCGGCCGTAAGGAAATCCTGAAGGTGCACATCAGGGGGAAGCCCCTGGCGCCGGATGTGGACCTTGAGGTGCTGGCCCGGAGGACCCCTGGCTTCACCGGGGCCGACCTGGCCAACATGGTGAACGAGGCCGCTCTTCTGGCCGCCAGGTTTGACAAGAACGAAATAGGCATGTCCGAGCTGGAGAGTTCCATTGAGCGGGTAATAGCCGGTCCGGAAAAGAAATCGAAGGTGATCAGCGAAAAGGAAAAGAGGCTGGTGTCATACCACGAGGCCGGCCACGCCCTGGTGGGGTACCTGCTGCCCAACACCGACCCGGTGCACAAGGTTTCCATCATTCCCAGGGGCCGGGCCGGGGGTTACACCCTGCTGCTGCCTAAGGAAGACCGCTACTACATGACCAGGTCGATGCTGATGGACCAGGTGACCATGCTTCTGGCCGGGAGGGTGGCCGAGGCCATCGTGCTGCAGGAGATCAGCACCGGCGCCCAGAACGACCTGGAAAGGGCCACCGAGACCGTCAGGCGCATGATTATGGAGTACGGCATGAGTGACGCCCTGGGGCCCATGACCCTGGGCCGCAAGCAGGAAACGGTGTTCCTGGGCCGGGACCTGGCCAGGGACAGGAACTACGGTGAAGAAGTGGCGGCCGCCATCGACAAGGAAGTAAAAAATATAATTGAAAAGAATTACAACCGGTCCAGGGAGCTTCTGGAAAAGCACATGGACACCCTGCACCGCATCGCCCAGGTGCTGATGGAGAAGGAAACCATCGAGGCCGCGGAATTTGAAGATTTGATGAGGCAGTGCGGCGTGGAAAAGGGAAAAATATAAAATGGGAATTGGGAAATGGGAACAATTGGCAACTAGCCGCTGGCGGCTAGCAAGTAGCGGTTGGCAGCCAGCAGGTGGCAACTAACAGCTAAAGGCTAATAGCTAGCAGCTAGTAGCTAGGAGCTAGAAGCTAGCTGCTATTGTACAGGAGGACTGCCGCGATGGAAAGGACCTATCTGATGATCAAGCCCGACGGGGTTCAGAGAGGGCTGATCGGGGAGATTATTTCCCGCTTTGAAAAGAAGGGGCTTAAAATATTGGGCCTGAAGATGCTTAAAATCTCCCGGGAAATGGCCGAGAGGCATTACGCGGAGCACGCGGGCAAACCCTTCTTCGGGCCCCTGGTGGATTACATCACCTCGGGGCCGGTGGTGGCCATGGTGGTGGAGGGGAAGGACGCCATATCCACCGCCAGGGAAATGATGGGCGCCACCAACCCCCTGAAGGCGGCCCCGGGCACCATCCGGGCCACTTACGGGATGGATGTGGGGAGAAATATAATTCACGGGTCGGATTCCAAGGACAGCGCGGACAGGGAAATAAGCATCTTTTTCCGGCCCGAGGAATTGGTGGACTACGGACGGGACGTAGACAGGTGGATATATGAATAAGCCGCCGGTGGCAGGAGTGTACACCGATGATTTACGCTGACGGCCGGTAAGGGGCCGTTTTTGCATTTTCAGGAAAGGCCTGAAGGAATTTGACAATGGTTGAAGAATCTGTCTTTCCAAGAAAGGATGGTCGGTATGACGCAACTAAAGCCGGGTATTATAGGAGAGGCCTCTGTCACCGTGGACCCGTCAAACACGGCCGTGGCCTACGGCAGCGGAGGGGTGTCCGTCTTTGCCACCCCTGCCATGATCGGGCTGATGGAGAAAGCCGCCCTTTCCTCGGTGGATCCCCTTCTGGAAAGCGGGATGACCACGGTGGGCACCCGGGTGGATGTCCGGCACCTGGCGGCAACGCCCGTCGGAATGAAGGTGGTGGCCGTATCCGAACTGGTGGAGGTGGACGGCAAGCGCCTGGTGTTCAGGGTGGAGGCCCGGGACGAGGCGGAGGTGGTGGGCACGGGCATCCACGAGCGTTATATAGTTCCGGAGCAGAAATTTTTGGATCGGGCCGCCGGAAAGAAAATTTCAGCAGGTAATAAGTGACCGGGAAGGAAAATTGATCATTTTAATAGAATATTTTTTTGTACTCCGTTCAAAAAAGAAATTTATGGCGTTCCTGAAGCGAATTTGGACGGATAGGAATGCCCTAAGTTACAAAAATTATAAATAAAGGAGGTAAGTTCGGGACGGCTAAATAAATCATTTTAAAAGAAAGACAGCCCCAGGAATTTAATTTTGAGAAAAGGAGAGGGAAAAGATGGCCTACGATGCAACCAAAATGAAGGACTATGAAATAGCCGAGGCGGCGGAGGTGAATATGCCGTCTCCCGATGAGTGGCGGGAGAGGCTGGGCCTGCAGAAGGACGAGGTTATCCCTTACGGCCGGATCTGCAAGCTGGACTTCATGAAAATTATTGAGCGTCTTAAGGACAGGCCCGACGGCAAGTACATAAACGTCACCGCCATTACCCCCACTCCGCTGGGTGAAGGCAAAACCACCACCACCATGGGCCTGGTGGAGGGCCTGGGCAAGAGGGGCAAAAACGTGGGAGCGGCCATCCGCCAGCCCTCGGGCGGACCCACCATGAACGTCAAGGGTACCGCCGCCGGCGGCGGAAACGCTCTGGCCATTCCCATGACCGAGTTTTCCCTGGGCCTTACCGGGGACATCAACGACATCATGAACGCCCACAACCTGGCCATGGTGGCCCTCACCGCCAGGATGCAGCACGAAAGAAACTATGACGACGCCGAGCTGGCCAAGCGCAACTTGAGGCGTCTGGACATCGACCCCACCAGGGTGGAGATGGGCTGGATCATTGACTTCTGCGCCCAGGCCCTGCGCAACATCATCATCGGCATCGGCGGGAAGATGGACGGCTACATGATGCAGTCCAAGTTCGGCATTGCCGTGAGCTCGGAGATCATGGCCATCCTGGCCGTGGCCAATGACCTCAAGGACATGCGGGAAAGAATCGGCAAGATCATCGTGGCCTACGACAAGAAGGGCAATCCGGTGACCACCTCCGACCTGGAAGTGGCCGGCGCCATGACCGCCTTTATGCGCAACGCCATCAACCCGACCCTGATGAGCACGGTGGAATACCAGCCCGTACTGGTGCACGCCGGTCCCTTCGCCAACATCGCCATCGGCCAGTCCTCCATCATCGCCGACCGCATTGCCCTGAAGATGTTCGACTACAACGTCACCGAGAGCGGATTCGCCGCCGACATCGGCTTCGAGAAGTTCTGGAACGTGAAGTGCCGCTTCAGCGGGCTCACCCCCAACGTGTCGGTGATTACCGCCACCATCAGGGCACTGAAGATGCACGGCGGCGGACCCAAGGTGGTGGCCGGCCGGCCCCTGCCCGAGGAGTACACCAAGGAGAACGTCGGGCTGGTGGAAAAGGGCTGCGAGAACCTCATCCACCACATCAACGTGGTCAGAAAGGCCGGCATCAACCCGGTGGTCTGCATCAACGCCTTCCACACCGACACCAAGGACGAGATCGCCGCGGTCCGCAGGGCCGCCGAATCCGCCGGGGCCCGTTGCGCGCTGTCCGAGCACTGGCTCAAGGGCGGGGAGGGCGCCCTGGAGCTGGCGGACGCAGTCATCGACGCCTGCAACGACAAAGTGGACTTCAAGTTCCTCTACCCGCTGGACCTGCCTTTGCGCAAGCGGGTGGAGATAATCGCCAAGGAAGTCTACGGCGCCGACGGGGTTTCCTGGACTCCGGAGGCCGAAGCCAAGGCCAAGGCTTTCGAAGAGAACCCCGAATACAAGGACTTCGCCACCATGATGGTGAAAACCCACCTGTCGCTTTCCCACATGCCGGAGGCCAAGGGTGTGCCCAAGGGCTGGATCCTGCCGGTCCGCGATGTGCTGATCTTTGCCGGCGCCAAGTTCCTGTGCCCCATGACCGGCACCATCAGCCTGATGCCCGGCACCAGTTCCGACCCGGCCTTCCGGAGGATAGACGTGGATACCGACACCGGCAAGGTATTGGGCCTGTTCTAAAAAGAACAGACGAGGCTGCACCAAAAAGTCCATCTGCTGCGTTCCGGCTTCGGTTTTTGAGGGGCTTCTTAAAAGGAGCCCCTTTCCCTTGCTTAGAAGCATGCGGCGCCCCGGCAGCCGGAGGTTTTCTATTTTTTAGAGGAGAAGGCGCTTTTAAGGAGGAATACGGATTTAATAAAAGAATAATTAAAGAATGTTAAAAATAAAGCGGCGGCGGGTCCGGGAAGGGTGCGCAGGGCGGGTCAAACATAACCGGAAGAATTTTTACCGGGGTCCGGAAAATAATAAAAGCAATTTTACAAAAAATTAGTAAACTTTAAAGGATAGGAGCGTGCAGGCATGTCGAGACCCCCGAAGTGCAGAATGGTTGAGTTTCTGCCCCAGCTGACATATTTTAAGCCGGCCGGTGTCCCGATAAGGGAGCTTACCGAGGTGGTCCTTTCGGTGGAAGAACTGGAAGCCGTCCGGCTAAAGGATCTGATAGGCCTTGAACAGGAAGCCTGCGCCGAAAAGATGGGGATATCCCGGCCCACCTACCACAGGATTCTTTCCTCGGCCCGGCAAAAGATTGCCGAAGCCCTGATAAACGGAAGGGCGATCAAGGTGGAGGGGGGAAATTTCCGGGTGACCGTTCGCCTCTACCGCTGCCGGGGCTGCGGCCACCAGTGGGAACAGGAGTGCAGCCGGGGGCCAAATTTTTCCGAACTGACGTGCCCCACCTGCAAACACCCCGACGTTATCAGAATTAACGGCGACGGGAGGCCCTTCAACTGTCACCGCTGGAAGGACGGCAAGAAAATTTAAGCGTTTAAAGTATTTTAAGTGAGGGAAGGAACACAAAGCGAGGCGGTAGCGAGATGAGTGTTTCAGGCACCCGGGAAAACTTTTTTTTCAGGTCCCTGGAGACCGCCATTGAGACTGTCAATGACGGTATCATTGCCGTCAACGAAAAAGGGTTGGTAACCGCCTTCAACCCTGCCGCGGAAAGGATCACGGGCCTCCGGCACAGCGAGGTGCGGGGAGTCAATATAGAGGAACTGTGCGGATCCAGTGCCGTGATTAAGGCGCTTTACGGCAACGGCACCGCCGTGCGGGGACAGATGTTGAATTTTGGCGATACCCCCGTGGGGGTGAGCAGGATCCCGGTAAGGGCGGGTAAAAAAGAAGCAGGACTGGTCATCGTTTTCCAGACTGCGGGCAAAATCCGCAAGTCCGACGCCAAAAAAACAAAGCAGGGATCCGCCTGTCACGGCCTGGTGGCCAAGTTCAGGTTTTCGGACATTATCGGTAAAAGCGCCATGATCGAGGAAGCCGTAAGGGAATGCAGGAAATACGCGAGATCGGAGGCAGCGGTGCTGATTACCGGTGAAAGCGGGACGGGCAAGGAGCTGTTTGCCCAGAGCCTGCACAACGAGAGTGCCCGCCGGGACGGGCCCTTTGTGGCGGTAAACTGCGCCGCCCTGCCGGAAAACCTGCTGGAAAGCGAGCTTTTCGGCTATGAGGAGGGGGCTTTTACCGGCGCCCGCAGGGGCGGCAAGCAGGGGCTGTTTACCCTGGCCCACGGGGGGACCATATTTCTGGATGAAATAGGGGACCTGAGCCTGGGACTGCAGGCCCGGCTTTTGAGAGTGCTCCAGGAAAAAGAGGTTATGCCGGTGGGGGGCCAGAGGCTGATTCCGGTTGACGTCCGGGTACTGAGCGCCACCAACAGGAACATCGGGGCCCTGGTGGACGAGGGAAAATTCAGGGCCGACCTTTACTACCGCCTGAATGTGCTCAACCTTCACATACCGCCGCTGCGGGCAAGGCTGGAAGACGTTCCGGCCCTGTTCAGGTATTTTTTTGAGAGGCTGGCCGGCCCGGGGAAGCTGGAAGCCTTCAACATCACCGAAAACCTGCTGGAAAACCTGAAAAAATACATGTGGCCGGGGAACATCAGGGAACTGGAAGGCTTCGTTGAAAGATACGTGGCCCTGGGCGAGGAAAATATCAAAACCCATGCCACCTTCCATAACCTTCTGGGCAAACTGGTTGGTTATGATACACCGGCTAAAAGGCACAGTGGAGAACACATAATCATCGAGCTGGGGAACATGATGGACATGGAGCGGCAGATTCTGGCCCAGGTCAGCGGCATGATTACCGGGGGTAAGGGCGAAATGGCCAGGATACTGGGTGTCAGCCGGACCACCCTGTGGAAAAAGTTGAAGGAGCTGGACATCCACGTTCCGGACAAGGAGAACACGGGATGAGAGCTTATGCCCGTTAAAGTCTTGAACCGCCGTTTAATAATATAACAATCAACAGGACCGAACCCGGGAATATACCCTGAAAGCTGCTTTAAAAAAAAGACCAATGACCCCGGCGGGGGTTAATTAATTTATGTGGTATGACTATTGCTTTGTAAAACGGGAATTGGGAATTGGGAATCAGGGGGGCTTTGTCAAATTTAAAACTGAGAGACGGTTTGACGGTTCCCATTTCCCAGTCCCCAGTCCGGCGGATAAGCAGGCGAGGGAGGGAGATTTATGGCGCTGCCCGGTGGCAGGGAATTGATCAAGGACATGGCCGGGTTTGTCCAGGAAAGGCATGAACGGATGCGGGAGATTAAGAGGGGCGGCAAAAAAATTATCGGCTATTTCTGCAGCTATACCCCGGAAGAACTGATCCTGGCCGCGGGGATGCACCCGGTCAGAATAATGGCCGACCTGCCGGATCCGGCCGGGCCGGTGGACGCGCACCTGCAGAACTTTGCCTGCGCCTTTGCCAGGAGCTGCCTGGACCAGTTGGTCAGGGACCGCCTTGACTACCTGGACGGGATCATTTTTCCCTGCACCTGCGATTCTCTCAGGGCGGTGTCGGAAATAATCCGCGCCAATAAAAAAGAGGGCTTTTTTTATCACTTCCTGAACATGCCCCTGCGGGTGGAGGGCGATCCCCAGTTTGTTTTTTACCGGCGGGAACTGGAGCTTTTATATAATGCCCTGGCCGGGTTTGCCGGCCGCCCGCCCGGTTTGGAAAGCCTGAAGGGGGCCGTAGCCCTGGCTGACGCCAACAGGGAACTGCTGATCCGGATCTGGGACTTCCGGAAAGCTTCCGGGCCGGCCTTGACCGGCGAGGAATGCCTGGGCATAGTCAATGCCGCGGTCTGCATGGACAGGGAGGAACTCCGGGAGAGGCTGGAAAAAATCAGAAACGCCCTGGCCGGCGGAATCGGCGATGAGAAGGATACCGGCCGGGCCCGCCTGATGGTGATCGGGTCGGTCATCGACAACCCGGCGCTGATCAGGATTATCGAGTCCGCGGGCGCCCTGGTGGTGGGGGACGACCTTTGCACCGGCGCCAGGTACTTTTCCGTGCCGGTAAACATGGCTGACGGGGAAGATCCCCTGGACGCCCTGGCCCGCCGCTACCTCGGCCGGATCCCGTGCCCCACCAAGCACCCGGTGGACCGGCGGCTGGACCACATCAACCGGGTCATAGACGATTTTAAAATTCAGGGGGCGGTGGTGGTGCTTCAGAAGTTCTGCGAACCCCACGCCTTTGACTACCCCGCCCTCAGGGACATGATCACCGGCCGGGGAATACCCGTTCTCCTGCTGGAGATAGAGCCGGGGCGCCTGGCGGAGGGGCAGCTGTCCACCAGGGTGGAGGCCTTCGTGGAAATGTTGGGAGGTGGCCGCTGATGAATGCTGAAAAATCCCCCGGCAGGCGCCTGGAATGCGCCAGAAAGCTGAAAAACATCGGTGTGGAATACTACATGGAGTGCGTCATGGCCAAGCAGCAGGGGCGGCCCCTGGCCTGGATCACCAGCGGTTTTCCGGTGGAATTGGTTTATGCCATGGATGTAATCCCCTTTTACCCAGAAAACTACGGCACCTTGTGCGGGTCCAGGAAGGTTTCCGGCGAACTCTGCCAGATGGCCGAGGCCCGGGGCTACTCCCAGGACCTGTGCTCTTACGCCAGGTGCACACTGGGTTCAATGTATGAAAATGCGGGCCCCCTGAACGGGCTTCCAGCTCCCGACATGATCCTCACGGCCAGGAACATTTGCCACACCGTGATCAAGTGGTGGGAGGCCGTGGCCAGGTATTACAACTGCCCTCTCTTCGTCCTGGACACCCCCTTTGTGCAGGGGGGCCTGACCGGTCACCAGGTCCGGTACGTCAGGGAACAGATTATGGAGATGATCGGGTTCCTGGAGCGGCACACCGGCAGGGAATTCAACATGGACAGGTTCATGGAGGTAATCGGCCGCTCCAACCAGGGAACAGCCCTGTGGCGTGAAATCCAGTTGCTAAGAAAGGCCTCGCCCTGCCCGGTGAGCGCCCTGGACATGTTTACCTGCATGTTTCCCATTGTGACCCTGAGGGGGACCGCCGCCTGCGTGGATTTTTACCGGGAAATGAGGGATGAGCTGGCGGACAGGGTGGCAAGAGGCGTGGGGGTCCTGGAAGAAGACAGGTACCGCTTGATGTGGGACAACATAGCTATCTGGTACAATTTCCAGTTTTACGACTATATTCATTCCCGGGGCGGGGTGTTCGTCGGGGAAACCTACACCAGCGCCTGGGGGGTTTACCAGTTCGACCAGTCCGGTTCCGGGGACTTGTTTGACAGCCTGGTGCGCAGTTATTCCATGGCCCTGCTGAACATAGACCTTGACCTGCGGTTCGGGCAAATGGCCGACATGATCCGGGAGTACGGAGTGGAGGGGCTGATTCTGCATTCCAACCGCAGCTGCAAGACGTACTCCCTCGGCCAGCTGGGGCTGGCCCGCCGGGTCCAGAACGAACTGGGAGTGCCGGTCCTGATCATCGAGGCAGACATGACCGACCCCAGGGCCTTTGCCGAGGGTCCCACCAGGACCCGGGTGGATGCCTTCCTGGAACTGCTGAGTGAAAGAAAAGCCCGTTGAGAGTTCAAGCGCCGGCGCGGTGAAGATGCGGAGGTCGCCAGATGGAAAGGATATGGTATAAATACTGGCCTTCGGGGGTACCCAGGGTGATGGAATATCCCCGGATACCCCTGATGGAATACGTGAAAAAATACGGCACCGAAAACAGCGACCGGATTGCCCTTAATTTTTACGGGAAAAAGATAAGCTACGGGGAATTCAACCGGATGGTCGATAACTTCGCTTCCTTCCTGGCCGGCTGCGGGGTGAAAAAGGGCGACCGGGTGAGTGTTTTTATGGACAACTGCCCCCAGTTCATAATTTCTCTCTGCGGCGCGTGGAAAATAGGCGCCGTGGCCGTGCCCGCCAACCCCCTGTTCAACGATCACGAGCTGGCGTACGAACTGGCCGACTCGGGGGCCGGGACCATCATCCTGCTGGACAGCCTCTACCCGGTCCTGCACCCGGTAAGGAAAAAGGCCAAAATTAAAAATGTCATCGTCACGGGGCACAGGGATTTTCTTCCCATCGACCCGGAACTGCCCCTGCCGGCATCCCTGGAGGTTCCCAGGCAGTTTTACCCGGATACGGTGGAAATGTCCCCGGCCCTTAACCGGGAAGGAACGCCTCCCCCGGTTGAAATAGACATGAACCGGGACCTGGCCCTGCTGATCTATACGTCCGGGACCACCCGCATTCCCGTGGGCGCCATGATCACCCACAGCAACATAATGGCCAATACCATCTGCTCGGCCCTGTGGAAAGGAGCCCAAGGAGGGACCCACCTGGCGGTGCTGCCTCTCTTCCACGCCACCGGTCTCGTCCACAGCATGAACACCCCCCTGTACATGGGCGGGACCATTGTGCTGCTGGCCAAGTTTGATACCGAGTCGGTGATGAAGGCGATAGAAAAATACAGGTGCACCCACTGGGTGAGCATAGCCGCCATGAACATTGCCGTGGTGAACCATCCCGAGGTCAACAGGTACGACCTTACTTCCCTCAAGGCCTGTTCCACCGGGGGCGCCCCGGTTCCCGGCAAGGTCGTGCAGAAATTCGAGGAGATTACCGGGTGCCGGCTGATTGTGGGCTACGGCCTGAGCGAAACAATTTCCCAGATCACCATCAACCCCTTCAAACACCCCAGGGAGGGGTCGGTGGGAATACCCGTCATTAACACCGACGTAAAAATTGTGGACCTCGGCGGCCAGGGAAGGGAAGTTGCCCCGGGTGAGCCGGGAGAACTGCTGGTGAAGGGGCCCCAGGTCATGGCGGGCTACTGGGGGCGGCCCGTGCAAACCGCCGAGGTGATCAGGGAAGGATGGCTCTACACCGGTGATGTGGCCCGCATGGACAGTGACGGGTACATCTACATCCTGGGGCGAAAAAAGGAAATGATCCTGGTTTCAGGGTGCGGGGTTTTTCCGTCCGAGGTTGAGGATCACCTGTATCAGCATCCGGCCGTTGCCGAGGTGGCCGTGGTGGGAAGGCCGGACCCGGTACTGGGCGAAGCGGTGAAGGCCTACGTGGTTCTGAAAAGGGAATACGAGAACCGGGTCAGCGAAAGGGATATCCTGGCCTGGGCCAGGGATAAAATGCCTCCCTGCCAGTGCCCCAGCGAGATAGAATTTATGAAGGAGCTTCCCCGCACCGGGTCGGGCAAGATATTAAGACGCCTGCTGGCCGACATGGCCGGAAATGCGCGGAAAAGGACGGTGTAAGAAGGGGAACCGGGGTCGGGGAACCGGGGAACACGGATAAATTTATTGTAGGCCGGGCCTGTTGGTGTATAATTAGGACAGGCCTTTTTTCACGGGGGTGGCGGGTTGGACAGGCTGGAAAAAATCAAGGCGGATCCCCTTTACCTGGAATGCCTGTCGCTGAACAGCCTCCGGGAAAAGGGCAGGGTGTTCTGCCGGCATGACTTGCAGCACATGATCCTGGTATCCCGGATCAGTTATAAAATAATCAAGGAAACCGGAGGCATCGAAAATTTCGTTAAAGCCGAAGGATTGTCCGGCCCGGACCAGGCGCGGGAAGTCATTTTCGCCGCCGGGCTGCTGCACGATATGGGCCGCTGGCGGCAGTACGACACCGGGGAAGACCACGCCCTGGCGGGGTCCAGGATGGCCAGGGCCGTACTGGAGAGGGCCGGTTTCACGCCGGACGAGATCAGGATTGTTGCCAGGGCCATCGGGGAGCACCGCCGGGCCGGGCCCGGGACAAGCTATCTGGGCCGGGTAATCAGCCGGGCCGATGACCTCTCCAGGCCCTGCGGGACCTGTGAGGCCAGGGCGGAATGCTATAAATACGATTACATGGAGAGCCTGAAGGAAAAAAAGCGGAAATTGGGAGTTAGGGGTTAGGGATTGGGGATTGGTTCCGCCATTAGCGGTTATGCAACCTCCAGTCCCCAATTCCCGATTCCCAATTCCCAATTCCGATAAAGAGGTGGTGTTCCCGTGGGTGTCAGAAACGTGGTCATACTGAACAGGGATCAGGCCAAAAGGGAAATCGCCGGGGTTGGGGCGGACGGGGCCGGAGTGCGCTGGATGGCCCCCAAGGCCGTCCACAGGGTATTGAAAATAACCGGACTGTCTCCCAGGCAGGCCAATATCATCAAGCAGGAAATGCTGGGCAAGGGCGGCGACGCCGCCGTGGCCCGGGGCGTCATCGACTGTTCGGCTGAAAAAAGCGATGTTCTGGTCATGGGCACGGTTAAGCAAATCGAGGCCATGACCGTCAAACTGAAGATGCAGCCCTTCGGGCTGCCGGCCGTAGCCGGCCAGATCAGGGAGGTGCTTTGCGCCCTGGAAGGACGCCGGCCCTTCCGCCTTGATTGCCGGGGGAAAACCCTGCCCATCGGATTCCGCACCCTGGTGATGGGCATTCTTAACGTTACCCCCGATTCCTTTTCCGACGGCGGCAGGTTTCACGACCCGGGCAGGGCGGTGGAACACGCCCTGCGGATGCAGGAGGAGGGGGCCGACATCATTGACCTGGGAGGGGAATCCACCCGTCCGGGATACCGGGCCGTAGACGCCGGGGAAGAACTGAGAAGGATACTGCCGGTGCTGACCAGGCTGGTTAGGGAACTGGACATCCCGGTGTCGGTGGATACCACCAAGGCATCCGTGGCCGCCCGGGCCATGGAGGAGGGGGCCCACATCATTAACGACCAGTGGGCGCTGCGCGGCGACCCGGAAATGGCCCGGGTGGCGGCCCGTTACGGCGCGCCCCTGATCATCATGCACAATCAGCACGGCACCGAATACCGCGACCTGATGGGGGACATGGTGGAATACTTCCGGGGGAGCCTGGCCCTGGCCCGGGAGGCCGGAATAAGCAGGGACAGGATCATCATCGACCCGGGCATCGGTTTCGGCAAGACCGTGGAACAAAACCTGGAGGTTATGCGGAGGCTCAAGGAGCTGGACTGCCTCGGGCTGCCGGTGCTGCTGGGCACTTCCAGGAAGTCCATGATCGGCAAGACCCTGGACCTGCCCGTGGACCAGAGGGTGGAGGGGACGGCCGCCACGGTGGCCCTGGGAATTGCCTCCGGGGTGGACATCGTAAGGGTTCACGATGTCAGGGAAATGGTCAGGGTGGCCCGCATGACCGACGCCATGGTGCGGACAGGGCCGGCGGAGGGCTGCCCGGATGGATAAGATAATAATGAAAGGCATGAGGTTCTTCGGCCGCCACGGGGTCCTTCCCCAGGAGAGGGAACTGGGGCAGGTCTTCGAGGTTGACCTGGAGATTTACCTGGACCTTGAAGCCGCGGGCGCAACGGACGACATGAACTTCACGGTCAGCTACGCCGATGTGTTCGGCCTGGTGGAAGAGGTGGTCGCCGGCAGGTCCTGCAGACTGATCGAAGCGGTGGCCGGGAACATTGCCTCCCTGGTGCTGGAAAGGTTCAGCCGGGTGAAGAAGGTCAAGGTTAAGGTGAAAAAGCCTTCGGCGCCTGTCCAGGGGCTGTTTGAATATATGGCGGTGGAAATTACCAGGTCAAGATACGGGCTGTGATAAGCTTCGCCCGGCTTTGTCAGCGCCGGCGGTACGGTGCTCAACGTATTCCCGATACGCCTCCGCTCCGCCCCGCCGGCGCTTTCGCGCCGGACTCGCTTCTGACAGCCCTACTGAAGTCTATTGGTAAATGAAAGGTCTGAGATTATTGCCGGAGGGTGTTTTTATCGGTCTGGGATCAAACATGGGCCGGAAAGAGGAAAATATACGCCGGGCGCTTGAATTGATGGAGAGAGGCGGGGGGATGGCGGTGGCGGGGCTGGCCCCCCTTTACCGGACGGACCCGGTGGGATTCCTTGACCAGGACTGGTTTCTAAACACCGTGGCGCTGGTTGAAACCGATCTCTCGCCTCACCAACTGCTGGCAGCCCTGATGGACATTGAAAATATAATGGGCAGGGAACGGACCGTCCGCTGGGGCCCCCGGGTTATTGACCTGGATATTCTTCTTTACGGTGAAAAAACCGTAAAGGCGCCGGACCTGGAAATACCCCACCCCAGGCTGGCGGAGAGGGCCTTCGTGGTGGTTCCCCTGGCCGACCTCCGCCCGGACCTGGTGCTGCCCGGGGGCCGCAGGGCGTCCAGCCTGGCCGCCGACCTGGCAAAATCCCAGCGCATAGAGAGATACTCCCGGCCGGCCCTGATAAAGCCTGGAATTGGGAACCGGCTACAAGCGATAGGCGATAGGCGGTAAGCGAGAGGATATGAGCATACAGCCTGAAGCATACAGCATACAGCCCAAAGGCTGACAGCTATAAGCTGGCAGCTGGTAGCTTTAAGGGTGACTGTCATGGAGAAAACACGCCTGGCCCTGGTCCAGATGCGGTCGGAACTGGGGGCGCTGGATAAAAACCTGAAAAAAATCGGGGAATACATTGCCCGGGCCGGGGCCCGGGGAGTGGACATCATCTGTTTTCCGGAGATGTGCCTCCAGGGCTACAGCCGGGACAGGGCGCGTCTGACCGCCGTTGAGGCGCCCGGTGAAATTACCGGCCGGATCGGCGAGGCCGCCCGGAAAGAGGGAGTCACCGTCCTGGTGGGACTGGCCGAGGCTTCGGGGAGCCAAAAGCCTTACATTACTCAACTGGTTTTGTTTCCGGACGGATCGGTGCAGAAATACCGCAAGACCCACCTGGGCAGGAGCGAGGAGGCTTTTTTCACCGCCGGGGACGAACTCCCGGTTTTCAGCACCGGAAAGGCCCGCTTCGGCATAGAGATCTGCTGGGACATGCACTTCCCGGAGGTGTCGGCCATACTTTCCCTGAAGGGGGCCGAGATCATCTTCTCACCCCACGCATCCCCGGTAATCGTGGGGGACCGCCGGGGCATCTGGATGAAATACATGGCGGCCAGGGCCTATGACAATTCCGTGTATGTGGCGGCCTGCAACCTGGTGGGGGGTAACGGCGCGGGCCAGCAGTTTTGCGGGGGGGCGCTGGTCATCGACCCCAGGGGAAACCCGGTGGCCGAGAGCTTCGGCCGGGGCGAGGGGATGCTGGTGGCCGACCTGGACCCGGACCTGATCAACACCATCCGGATGAAAAAGTCGAAGTCCATGCGGGACAGCTTTTACCTGGACTGCCGGAGGCCGGAACTGTACGGACCCCTGGTGGAGGGACGGCACACATCTTAAAAAGATCTATCCCCCCAAAATTACCCCTTTTTTCCTTTCCACTACAATGCCGCGGAGGCACAGTGAAATGATCAGGAGGCTCAAACCGGCGGCCATGATCAGCATGATGCCCTCGCTGATGGCGTTCAGGATTCTTTCGGACTCCGCCAGTTGCTGCCAGGTGGGGTTGGCGGCCAGCATGGCCTGAACCTGGTCCCGGTCTCCCAGGATGCCGGCGATTTTACCGGCATCCATGCCCTGGGCGGCCAGTTGGGCTCTCATGCCGGCCAGGTAGGCCTGCCCTTCATAATATGACATCTGCTTTGCCACCACGCTGGCGGCCGTGCCAAGGATACAGCAGGCAAAGTACAGCCTCATCCTGATCCCGAAAACGTAACGGGTGGCGATGGTTCCTATCTGGGCCCCCACGGCCGCCCCCATCAGCATGATCATGGCGCCGTACAGATCCACCAGTCCTTTGATCGCATACGTAAAAGCGCCGTATGTGCTGCTGATGATAATCTCAAAAAGGTCGGTGCCCACCGCCAGCTTCATCGGCATTCCGATCACAAACATCAGGGCGGGAACCCTTACAAAGCCGCCCCCGACCCCCAGGAAACCGGCCAGGTATCCCGTTAACAGGCCCACCAGCAGAATAATCCAGATCGAAATGCTGAATCCGCTTCTTTTCAGGTGAACCACCGGGGGCAGTTTCAGCGACTGCAGGTAACCGGTCAGCCTGTTGCCGGCCACGTCCTTTACGATCCTGAATTCCAGCATGCTTCTCCGGTTGGCGGAGAAGTACTGCCACAGCATGTAAAGTCCCAGGGAAGTCAGGACAATGGTGTACACGTGCCGGATAACCGGGTCCGCCACACCCATTTCGGTCAGCCGGGCGACCGTCCTGGCGCCCAGTTCCACGCCGGCGGTGGTGCCGATAATCATCAGCGACCCCAGCATCACGTCCACATGCCCCAATTTCCAGTGCCGGAAGGTGGAGATGATGGATTTCCCGACCATGTGGGCCATGTCGGTGCCCACGGCGTAAGCGATTGGAAAACCGAATATGTTCAGGGCGGGGGTGACCATAAAAGCGCCGCCGATGCCGAAAAATCCGCCGATTACCCCAGCGAAGAAGCCGGTGATGATTAAGGGCGCCGCTGACACGGTGACCCCGGAAATTGGCATGAACATTTCCCCAGCCCCCTATGGACCCCGGCGGGGCGGTGTTTCTTTTCACAGTATTTCACTTTATTATATCACCATATTTCACAATCCCCTGAAAAAAATAAAAATCCGCCGGACGGGGCGGAAAAATTTTTGTATTAACGGGCGCATCTCTCATTCTACCGGTGGTGACGCGCCGCCCGGCCGGCCCGGGAGGTTTTGATGAATAATATTTTTCCATTTTTCAACAACAACGGGGTGATCCGGTGACCCGGGCCTGGTCAGTGCGGCCAGATCTTCCAGGGATATCAAATACGTGGGCTTGTAGCAATTTTGTTCAATGCTCTCGATAATCCCCAAAAGCCGGTCCACATTGCAGGCCTCGCAGTGGCGCTTGGTCAGCAGGCACTGGTCGCAGGCCCTCTTCAGGTGAATTTTGATTTCTTCAAAATCCGAATCCATCAGCATTATCGATCACTTCCCAAAATTATTAAATGGGGCCGCATCACGAAGAGATGGCCCCATTGCCGTCTTATATAAAATATATATTCCTGACCCGGAAAAAACAATGGATTGAGAGAGATATATACAGTATACAATCAGGGTTCCGCTTGTTCTTTCTTATGTAAATCATACTCAAACAAGGTACTCCACCCCGGCCCCGGGGAAGGTCCCGGCCAGGGCGTCCCTGAACAGGCTGCCGATGAGTTCCATGGTCTCCTCCGGGTAAACGTACTTGCCGTAGCCGAACTGGCCGTACTTGAATTTTCTGGTCTCCTCCTCCATGGGCAGGGTGGTGGCGGGGAACACCTCCAGGATTCTTCTTTTGGCCCTGGCGGTGAAGCGGTGGCTGATTAATTCAAAGGTTATGTCCCTTTCGGCGGCGGGGCCCAGGGTCTTCCGGAGTTGGGCCAGGAGGTCCCGGTACTCGCCTTCCCAGCCCGGGTAGACCATGATCGGGGCGATGATGAACCCCAGGGGGTAGCCGGCCCCGGATACTTTTTTGGCCGCCTCCAGGCGCTCCTGGAGGCCCGGGGTGTTGTGCTCGTACTTACTGATCACCCGGCCGGTGTTGATGCTGAACCGGAACCTGGTGTGCCCCCGGTGATCGGCGTCCAGCAGGGAATCGACATCGGTGAACTTGGTGACGAAGCGGAAGCGGCCCAGTTCCTGGCGGCCGAAAAACTCCACGGCTTTTTTCAGGGACCCGGTGTATCTTTCCACCGGGACGGGGTCCGAGGTGGCCGCCCCCTCGAAAAGGGTGATTTCCGGCGCACGGTCCCTGATGTATCCCCCGGCGGCTTCAAGTATTTCGTCCACGTTCACATAGACGCGGAGGTAGGGCCGGTTGCCCAGGGTGGTCTGCAGGTAGCAGTATTCGCACCTGCCGCTGCAGCTGGTGGCCAGGGGAAGCTGGTAGTGGGCCGATGGCCGGCAGGTTTCAAATTTCAGGGTCCGCCTGACCCCCACCACCAGGGTCCGCTTGGCTTCCAGGTAGGCCTCCCCGGGAGTTTTTCCGGGAATGCCGGTAATCCGGTTGTGGCTGCCCGCCAGCCGGACGGGGACTCCCTCCCGGACGAACCGCCGGTACAGTTCTTGCCCCAGCGGGTAGTTCAGGGCATCCTTTTCAAAAAGCACCCGCCTTGGTATAAAAACCATCAAAAACCCCCCGGGATTATCTTATCCAGCGGAGGGCAGGATCATATATGCGACATTGGCGAGATGACGCAGGTCGTCCAGGGGATTGCCCCGCACCGCGATGAGGTAAGGCCTGAACCCCGGCCCCACCATGCCCATTTCTTTTTCCAGGCCCAGGATTGAAGCCCCGCTGCTGGTGGCCGCCCTGAGGATTTCCTCCCGGGAAAGGCCGGCCTCCTCCAGGAGAAGAATTTCGTCCATATAGCCCTCCCCGTGCCTTACCCCGGCGGCCCCGGCGTCCGTGCCCGCCCCGATGCGGATACCCATTCCGGCGGCTTTTTTCACCATTCTCATCTGCCTTTGGCAAGTCCGTTCAATTACTTCCCTATCCTGACGGGAATGCCGGGCAGCGTGCCTTCCCCTGGCCTGACTGGCCACCGGGGCCAGGGTGGGCACCCAGGGAATCCCAGCTCCGGCCAGGAGTTCCAGGGACTGATCACTGATGAAATAACCGTGCTCCAGGCTGTCCGCCCCGGCCCGCACCGCCATCCGGACGGCCTCGTCCGAACTGGCGTGGGCCATCACCTTGAGGCCCCGGCGGCGGGCGGCGGAAACTATCCCGGCCAGTTCCCCTTCCGAAAACTGGACGGGTCCCACCCGGCCGTAATTTTTGAAGCTGACCACGCCCGACACCAGCACCTTGATCTGGTCCACCCCCCGGCGGGCCATTTTTTCAACGGCATCCGCGGGAGGCCCGTCCGGCAGGCCTGGGCCCAGGAAAGACCCGTACCTTCCCTTTTTGCGAAGGGCCGCGCCGGACGCCAGGATGCGGGGGCCCGGCACAACCCCCCGGGCGGCCAGGTCCCTTGCCTCCAGGCCGATGCTTTCCCGGTCGCCGCCGTCCCGCACCGCCACGATGCCGGCGGCCAGGGTCCTCTCCAGGTCCGCCACGATCCTCTCCGCCAGTTCATCCTTATGATCCCAGAGTTCCAGCGATTTATTGAAGTCGTCGCCGTCCAGGGCCAGGTGAACGTGGCAGTCCACCAGGCCGGGCAGCACCGTGTATTCCCTGAGGTCCAGTATTTTCACCGCTCCAGACAGCTCCGGGGGGGGGTCCGGAGGGGATGGGCGCACTTCCCCGATGACTCCGCCGGACACCACTATATCGGTGCCTTCCCCCGGAATCAGGGAGCGCCCGTCAAAAACCCTTCCGGCCCGCACCGTTACCCTGCCGGAGGGGGAAATGCGGATGATCTCCATTCCGGCGTCCTCTTTCAGACAAACTTTAAATATCAATCTATCACTTAAAAGAGGACGGGTCAATTTGGGGCCGGAAGGTCTTTATTACATGCCCATTCAGGCCGGGGAAACCTTAAAAAGGTATGATCCCGCTGAATTAACAGACAATACTATCAAAGGAAAAATAATTTTAACCCGGGGGAAGGATATATTTGGATTCTCCCGGCGGCGGGCATCCGGCAAGCGGGCGCAAAGGGGAGGGGCAAAAGCGTGGAGGGCGGGAAAATTTCAGGAACCCAGCTGACCTTTTTGATGGTGTGGACCATTGTGTCCACGGGCATACTCTTTTTGCCCGTCACCATCAGCAGGCACGTGGTACAGGATGCCTGGCTGGTTGCTGTCTTTTTTGCAATCGGAGGACTGCCCATGGCATTGGTGCTTTCAAATCTGGGCCTCAAGTTTCCGGAACAGACGGTTATCCAGTATTCGCAAGACATCCTGGGGAAAACCGGGGGTAAAGCGGTGGGGCTGGTCTTGATCTGGTGGTTTGTCACCACCAATGCCATTACAATCCGGGAGCTGGCGGAATTTATTGTCACCGTCATGCCCAAGACTCCGGTAGTCGTGGTGGGCGGCGTAATGATTTTGATGACCAGCTTTACCCTGAAATCAGGCCTGGAGGTTCTGGGCAGGGTAAGCGAGGCTTTGTTCCCGGTATTGTTTTTTTCCATCACCCTGGTAATTATTCTTGTGTTCAAGGAAGCGGATTTCAAAAACCTGCTTCCGGTGTTCGACAACGGTGTTTTGCCCGTGATCAGGGCGACCATGACTCCGGTTAGCTACGCGGGAGAGCTGGTGACCATGCTCATGCTGGTTCCTTTTTTAAACCGGTCCCGGGCGGCAAGAAAAAGTTCCGTTCTGGCAATTTTACTGGTCGGCGCGATAGGGCTGCAGATAGAGTCACTGTCAACCGCTGTCTTCGGGGAGTTGAGAAAAGAACTGCTGCTTCCGCATTTCAGCTTGATCCAATGGATCAGTATCGCTAATTTTATTGAACGGCTGGATGCGATATTCATGGGGCTGATTATTGTCAGCATATTTCTCAAAATTGCCGTTTTACAGTATTGCAGCGTTTTGAGCATAGCCCAGTGGCTGAACCTGCGCACTTATCAGCCGTTGATTATTCCGGTGGGCGTAATCACTCTGGCGCTGTCTGTTCTGATGTTCGACAATGTCTTAGATTTAATAGATTTTCTGGACAATATATTTCCTCCATACGCCTTGACCGTTGAGATTGGAATCCCCGTGTTGCTGCTGATTGCCAGTTTTTTCAGACCGAAGCCGGCGGTGAATACCAAAAAAGTGAAAAGTTGATTATCCGGGTGACCACGCAGCCCGTCCCCGGGAGGCCGGCGGGTATACTCAATCGGAAAAATCGTTGAGATTTGCGAATGTATGTGGTAAAATTCATTTCAGGAGGGTATCCCCGAAGGGAACCGTACCTTAAACCAAAGCAGCGGGACCGGCAATTTAATATAGTGTCCGCTTGGAGCCGGGAAGGACCGAGACGGTGGAGGAAAATTTTTGTGAATAAAGCCTTTCGGTTGGCACCGGGAGGCTTTTTTGTTACTGAAGGCGGGGAAGTTCTCCGTTCACGGAAGGGGGGTGGCCAGAAAGTGTTGATATTTGAAAAGATAGACCGGATCAGGGATTTCGTAAGAGAAAAGAAGGGCCAGGGCAAAACCGTGGGATTTGTCCCCACCATGGGCTACCTGCACCGGGGGCATGCGGCCCTGGCGGAGAGGGCCCGCCGGGAATGCGGGACGGTGGTGGCCAGTATTTTTGTGAATCCCCTTCAGTTCGGACCAAGGGAGGATTACGCCGAGTATCCCAGGGATTTTGACCGGGATTGCAGGATGCTGGAAGAATGCCGGGTGGACGCCCTGTTTCATCCCCCGGTGGAGGAAATGTATCCCGGAGGTTTTTGCACCCACGTGGAAGTGGAAGGCCTTACCGGCTGCCTCTGCGGCAAGTCCAGGCCCGGACATTTCCGGGGGGTGGCCACGGTGGTGACCAAGCTGTTCAACATAGTCCAGCCGGACCGCGCCTACTTCGGCCAGAAAGACGCCCAGCAGGCCCTGGTGATTAAAAGAATGGTGGAGGACCTGAACATGCCGGTGGAGATTGTAACGGTGCCCACCGTGAGGGAGGAAGACGGCCTGGCCATGAGTTCCAGGAACGTTTACCTGACCCCGGAACAGAGGGCGGAAGCCCCGGTCCTGTACGAAAGCCTGAAGGAGGCCGCCCGGGCCGTTTCCGGCGGGGAAAGGGACGCCCGCACGCTGGCGGGGATGGTCAGGGAAAGGTTGTCCGGGCTGAAGGGGGCCGGTATAGACTACGTGGAGATAAGGTCGCTGCCGGACCTGAAGGAAGTCGAACGGCTGGATTCCCCGGCGCTTTTGGCCCTGGCCGTAAGGTTCGGCAAAACCCGCCTGATTGACAACATCGTACTGGAGGTGTAGGCCGTGTTGATCACCATGTTTAAATCAAAAATTCACCGGGCGGTTGTCACCGAGGCCAACCTTAACTACATGGGCAGCATCACCATCGACCGCGACCTGATGGAGGCCGCCGACATACTGTCCAATGAGAAGGTACAGGTGGTCAACATAAACAACGGAGCCAGGCTGGAAACTTACGCCATACCGGGCGATCCGGGATCGGGGATGATCTGCCTGAACGGTGCGGCGGCCCGCCTTGTTCAGCCGGGCGACAGCGTGATCATCATTTCTTACGCCGTGATGACCAGGGAGGAAGCCGCCTCCCACCGCCCCACGGTGGTGATGGTGGACGGCCGGAACCGGGTCCGGGAGGTGCGGAGGGGCGAAAGCCACGGAGATACGGGGTCTTAAGCAAATCACCTTGACAATGGAAGAGTTGCCTGGTTAGAATACTTTATATTTGTATACCGCCGTCGAGAAGGTGCTTAAAACTTGCCAACGGAAAAAACAGACGGGCTTTCCGGGGAAATCAGGACTCTGAAAGAAAAGAGAAAGGCCGTGATTTTGAGCCACTTTTACCAGAGGCCGGAAATACAGGAAGTAGCGGATTTTGTCGGGGACTCCCTCGAGCTTTCCAGGAAGGCCGCAGCCACGGACGCCGAGGTCATTGTTTTCTGCGGCGTTCATTTTATGGCTGAGAGCGCCGCCATTCTTTCGCCGGACAAGGTGGTCCTGCTGCCCGAAAAGAACGCCGGCTGCCCCATGGCGGACATGGTGGACGCGGAGGCCCTCAGGGCCGCGAAAAGCCGGACGCCCGGCGCCGTGGTGGTCTGCTATGTGAACACCAGCGCCGTGGTGAAGGCTGAAAGCGATATTGCCTGCACCTCGGCAAACGCGGTCAAAGTGGTGAATTCAATCCCCGGGGACAAGCCCATACTTTTCATACCCGATAAAAACCTGGGCAGGTACGTGGCCGGCAAAACCGCCAGGAACAACATGACGGTCTGGGAAGGTTTCTGCAACACCCACCACAAGCTGACCCGGAGCGATGTGCTGAAGGTCAAGGCAAAACATCCCGAAGCCCTGGTCCTGGTGCACCCCGAGTGCCGGCCGGAGGTGGCGGACCTTGCCGACGCCGTGGCCAGCACCTCGGGCATGCTGAAATTTGCCGGGGAGAGCCCGGCCCGGGAGTTTATAGTCTGCACCGAGACGGGAATACTTCACCAGTTCAGGAAGAGGTATCCGGGCAAGGAGTTTTACCCGGCTTCAAACAAGCTTTGCTGCCCCAACATGAAGGCCACCACCCTGGAAAAGGTGCGCCGGGCCCTGGCCACTCTGGAACCGCGGATTACGGTGCCGCCGGACGTCAGGGAAAAGGCCCTTAAATCCCTTGAGCGCATGCTGGCCATAAAGTAGCTGTCAGTGGTCGGTCGTCAGACGTCGGAATTGAGAAACACCACCAGCTTAGTTAGTCGTCAGTCGCAAGACTGAATGGTTCCCCGCGGGAGGAAACACAGGATGACACCTGATTACCTGGTAAACTTCGACACCCGGCAGCTGCCCCGGGAGCATTGGGACTACGTGATTATCGGGAGCGGCATCGCCGGGTTGTATACTGCCCTGACGGCCGGAAGGCTTGGGAAAAGGGTCGTGGTGATCACCAAGCGGGCCATAGACGACAGCAACACGGACAAGGCCCAGGGGGGGATCGCGGCGGCCCTGGACACAACCGATTCCCCGGATTTGCATTTCACCGACACGCTTGCGGCGGGGGCCGGCCTTTGCGACCGGGACGCCGTGAAGATCCTGGTCAACGAGGGTCCGGACAGGGTGCGGGACCTCATGGATCTGGGCGCCCGGTTTGACCGGAAGGACGGGGAACTGGCCCTTACCAGGGAAGGCGCCCACAGCCGGCGCCGCATCCTGCACGCCAGCGGGGACGCCACCGGGGCCGAGATACAGGGGGCCCTGACCCGGCGGGTCAGGGAGGACGGCAATGTCCTGGTGCTGGAAAACCACATGGCCGTTGACCTGCTGGTCCACCAAAACGCCTGCCACGGGGTCCTGGTATACAACCGCGGGACCGGGAAGCTGAAGGTTTACCGGGGGGCCGCCGTTATTATCGCCACCGGCGGCATGGGTATGCTGTACGAGCACAACACCAATCCCGAGGTGGCCACCGGAGACGGGATTGCCATGGCCTTCAGGGCCGGCGCCGAGATCATGGACATGGAGTTCATCCAGTTTCACCCCACCGTGCTGAGCCTTCCGGGAGCCCCGAGGTTTCTCATTAGCGAGGCGGTGCGTGGAGAGGGGGCGTACCTGATCAACCGTTACGGGGATCGCTTTATGCCCAGGTACCACGAACTTGCCGAGCTGGCTCCCCGGGATGTCGTGGTCCGGGCCATACTTACCGAACTGGCGAACACGGCCTCGGAAAAAGTGTTCCTGGACCTCTCCCACTTGCCTCCCGACCTGGTCAGGGAAAGGTTTCCCACCATTGGGAGAACCTGCGCCGGGTACGGGCTGGACATCACCCGGGACCCCATACCCGTGGCCCCGGCGGCCCATTACCTGATGGGAGGGATCAAGACCAATTTGAACGGGGAGACAAGCATCCGGGGCCTTTATGCCTGCGGGGAGGCGGCCTGTCCCGGGGTGCACGGCGCAAACCGCCTGGCCAGCAATTCCCTGCTGGACGGGCTGGTCTTCGGCCGCAGGATCGTGGAATGCGTGAAGAAGTACAGGCTGGGCCGCCCGGAAAAGGATCTGGAGTTTTCCTGCTCCCGGCTCGGACGGGGACAGGCGGACCACCAGGGAATGCTTGCCGGACTGAGGGCTGTCATGAACCAGTACGTGGGGCCGGTCAGGACCGCCCAGGGCCTGACCAGGGCGCTGTCCTTTTTCAGCCGGTACGATTACCTTAAAAAAACGGAGGCTGCGGGGCCCCTGGAAATGGAAGCAAGAAACATGCTGGAAGTGGGCGGCCTGATTGCCCTTTTCGCCTTGATCCGCACCGAGAGCAGGGGCAGCCATTACCGCCTGGATTTTCCCGAAACGTTGGATTACTGGCGGAAACATATTATACTGAAAAAATAGGGGTGGAGGACGCTTCAGGGGGTTTTGATACATGGAACTTGATCCCGCGCTTCTGAAGGACATTGTGAAACGGGCGCTGAGGGAGGATATCGGGACCGGGGACATCACAACCGGGAGCATAGTGCCGGAGAATTACGTCACCATAGGCTTCATCAGGGCCAAGGAACCCGGCGTGGCGGCCGGCCTTGATGTGGCCGCCGAGGTTTTTCTTCAGTTGTGCCCGGATATTTCCTTTCAGCCAAGGGTGAGGGATGGAGACAGGGTGGCCGCCGGACAGCTGATGGCCATGGTGGAAGGGGACGCCAGGGCAATACTGACCGGTGAACGGGTGGCCCTTAATTTTCTCCAGAGGATGTCCGGCATCGCCACCCGGACGGCCCGCCTGTCGGAACTCATAGCCGGCGAGAAGGCCAGGCTGGTGGATACCCGGAAGACCACTCCCGGCATCAGGCTGCTGGAAAAGTACGCGGTCAGGGTGGGCGGGGGCTTCAACCACAGATTCGGGCTGTACGACGCCGTTCTGATCAAGGACAACCATATCAAGGTGGCCGGAAGCATCGCCGGGGCCATTGCCAGGGCGAGATCAAAGGCGCCTTTCTCCATGAGCGTGGAGGTGGAGGTGGAAAGCCTGGAAGGGGTGGAGGAGGCCGTCCGGGCCGGCGCCGACATAATCATGCTGGACAATATGCCCCCGGAGGCAATGAAAAAGGCCGTGGAACTGGTGGGCGGCAGGGCGCTGCTGGAGGCGTCCGGCGGCGTAAACGAAGAAACCATACTGGCCGTGGCCAAAACCGGCGTCGACTTCATCTCGGTGGGGAGCCTCACCCACTCGGTCAAAGCCCTGGACATAAGCCTGGATGTGGGTGAAATGAAGCCCCTGCCTATAAGGTTATAAGCTATAAGCAGTAAGCTATATGCTATAAAGAATTCTGCCCCCTGTAGCATAATGGACTAACCAATCAATAACCTGTACCAATAGCCTGAAGCTTAAAGCTTATATCCTTCAATGCAGCTATTTGGGAGGGATTCAATTGAAGATCGCCATAATCGGCATGGGAGGAATAGGGGGTTATTTCGGGGGCAAGCTGGCCAGGGCCTATGTGCCTTCCGGCGCCCACCAGGTGTACTTCGTGGCCAGGGGGGAACACCTGGCCAAAATCAAGGAATGGGCAGGGAACTGAGCGTGGACACCCTCCTCCACCGGGAGGTGTACGAAGCCCTGAAAGGCCGGAAATAGTAGGTTCCTGTATGGAGTTTTCTAACTCCGCCCCATATGTCAACCATGCATAAATGCGCGGTTGACAAAAGAGCCGGCCGGTCGTAATATGTATATGGGCATATTACCTTTAAATGGTGAGCAAGGTTGAAAAAAACAGACATCCTGGCCTTTTTAAAAGAATACCAGCCGAATTTCGTCTCCGGTGAAGAGATCTGCAGGAAAATGGGCGTGTCCAGGACCGCGGTCTGGAAGCACATCCGGGCCCTGCAGGGGGAGGGCTACCTCATCGACGCCGTGCCCAGGTGCGGGTACAGGCTGGTGGGGATTCCCGACCGCCTCTACGGGCAGGAAATAGCCCACGGGCTGGACACGGAATTTCTGGGCAGAACGGTGTATTATTACGACAGCATCGATTCCACCAACCGGGAGGCCAGGTCCCTGGCTTCCGGGGGAGCTCCGCACGGCACTCTGGTGGTGGCCGAGGAGCAGACCGGCGGAAAGGGCAGGCAGGGAAAGGGATGGTTTTCTCCCCGGGGCACGGGCATCTGGTGCTCCCTGGTGCTGCGCCCGGGCATCGCACCCGCGGAAGCCTCTCCGGTGACTTTGCTTGCCGCCGTGGCCGCGGCCTCGGCGATGGAGAAAACGGCCGGGGTGTCGCCGGGCATAAAGTGGCCCAACGACATCCTGGCGGACGGCAGGAAGATCTGCGGCATCCTCACCGAAATGAGCGCCGAAATGGAGAGGGTAAACTTCCTTGTGGTGGGCACGGGCATAAACGTGAACATACCCCAGGAAAGTTTTCCCGCGGAGGTAAGGGACATAGCCACCTCCCTCCGGGCGGTAAAGGGCGGGGAGGTCTCCAGGGCGGCCCTTTTGAGGCAGTATCTCCGGGAGTTTGAACATTATTACCGGGTCTGGCTTGACACGGGCTTTGAACCGGTACTGGATGAATGGAAGAAAAGGTGCGTCACCCTGGACCGCCCTGTGCTGGTAAAAAGCGCAGGGGAGTCCTGGGAAGGATGGGCCGAGGATGTCGATCCCGGAGGGGCCCTCGTTCTTCGTTTGAAGGACGGCTCCCGGCGCCGTTTCCTGGCCGGGGAGGTGAGTCTCAGGATATAGGTTTTTTATCGGCACATTGTTAACCGCAAAACACTCAACAGTTGACAAATTGAAAGAGTATACGTATAGAAAGGAGCAGTTGAAAATGAACGGCAGCCAGCCGGTCAACCTGCGCATGACAGTCTACGCTTCATTATTCACCGCCCTGGTCATAGTAGGGGGGTATATCAGCTTTCCGGTGCCGTTCAGTCCGGTGCCGCTTGTTCTTTCGGACTTTTTTGTAATGCTCGCCGGACTTTTTCTGGGACCGGCCTGGGGATTAACCGCCATCGGGCTGTTTATCTTCCTGGGCGCCCTGGGGCTTCCGGTTTTCGCCGGGGGGAAGGCGGGTCTGGCCGTCCTTTTCGGGCCCACCGGGGGTTTTTTAGCCGGCTTTCTGGCCTGCGTTCTTGTGGTGGGACTGATCGCGGGCAAGGGAAGACCTTCGGTCATTAAAGACCTGGCGGCATTGATTGCGGGCAATGTTGTCCTGTACGCACTGGGCGTGCCCTGGCTTAAAGCGGTATTGAACATAACCTGGGGGAAGGCGCTGGCCCTTGGGATGATTCCTTTCATGCCCGGGACGGCGGTGAAAATTATCGCGGCGCTGGGACTGGCGCAGTTTCTCCGCCCCAGGTTCACTCAGATCATCAGCAGCCGTTCCGGCATGCGGGAGTGAACGATGATTATCCTGGAAACCCGGCATTTGACAAAAATCTTTCCGGACGGCACCGAGGCGGTCAAAGATATTAATTTATCGTTCCGGGAAGGGGAATTTGCGGTGATCGCGGGGGCCAACGGTTCGGGCAAGACTGTGCTGGTGAGGCATTTCAACGGACTGCTAATGCCCACCAGGGGGGAAGTGCTTTTGGAAGGGGAGCCCATAACCAAGAACCTTGTGCGGGCCAGAACGCAAGTGGGGATCATCTTCCAGGATTCCGACAGCCAGATAGTCGGCCAGACCGTTGCCGAGGATGTCGCCTTCGGTCCGGAAAACCTGGGCCTGTCCCCCGAAGAGGTTGCCGCCACGGTAAAAGAAACCCTTGAATCAGTGGGTTTGAGTCATCTGGCCAACCGGAGGCCCCATCTGCTTTCCGGCGGACAGAAGCGAAGGCTGGCCGTGGCGGGGGTTCTTGCCATGAAGCCCAGGATCATTGTATTTGACGAACCGTTTACCGGGCTGGATTATCCCGGCGTGGTCCAGGTGCTGAACCAGGTCCTTTCCCTTCACAGGAAGGGACATACCATAATCATGGTGACCCACGAACTGGAAAAGGTTCTGGCCCACGCCGACAGGCTCATCGTCATGCACGGGGGCGAGGTGGCGGAGGACGGACCGCCGGGCGAGGTTTTGGGCAGGGTGGGTCGGTACGGGGTCAGGCAGCCGTACGGCAACAGGCCGGTGGAGACAATGACATGGATCAGTTGAACGTTTTCCATTACATGCACAAAGATTCCGTTATTCATCGCATGGACTGCAGAATCAAGCTGGGGTGCATGGTGTTGCTGAGCGTCACCGCCAGTTTCGCTTCCACCTGGGCGGATTTCGGCATCCTGGCCGGTGTCTTTGCGGCCGCCCTCCTTGGATCAAAGCTGCCCGTTGCGGCACTGCTGAGGGAATTGAGATTTTTTGCCTTTCTGATCCTGCTTGTGTTTCTCGTCCACTCTTTCAGCGTGCCTGGACAGCCGGTTCAAAGCGTCCCGCTGCCGGGACTGACCGTGGAAGGAGTGACTTCGGGACTGACCTTCGCCGGGAAGCTCCTGCTGATTATCATTTTATGCGTCGTGCTTGCCGGGACCACCCCCCTCTCGTTACTCGGAAAGGCCGTTGAGTGGTTCCTCCGCCCGGTTCCATTTATCCCCGAAGCCAGGGTGGCCACCATGATCAACCTGGTCTTCGTGCTGATCCCCCTGATTTTCAGCCAGGCCGGTGAAATACTGAACGCCCAAAAGGCCCGCTGCGTGGAGAGGAGGAAAAATCCGGTGAAGCGGATAATCTTCCTGGCTTTTCCCCTTTTATTTCAAACCTTTAAGAAGGCCGACGACCTGGCCCTGGCCATGGAAGCCAGGTGCTATTCCGAAAAACGCACCAAAGCCGTTTTTAAAGCCACCCCGGTCGATTGGGGCATTTTGATCTTTTCGGCGGCTGTTTTCCTGGCGGTTTTCTTTGTAACCTGATTTAAATCCCGGCGGAACCGGGCCCGCAACGGCTGAATTTCCCGGGACCCCGGTGTTATTGCAAATCAGCACTCCCTCTGATAAAATGCTTGGGAGAGAGGTGGAGCGAATCATGATCCTGGTTTTCGACGTTGGGAACACCAATACAGTGCTGGGGGTTTACGAGGGGAAAAACCTGGTGGAGCACTGGCGCATTTCCACCTCTACCCGGCGCACCGCCGACGAGTACGCCGTCCTGCTGAAGGCCCTTTTTGAAGGGTCGGGACTCACATTCAAGATGATTGAGGGGATCATCATTTCTTCGGTGGTCCCTCCCCTGATGCCCACCCTGGACCTGACGGCCAAAAAGTACTTCGGCTTTCCGCCCCTGGTGGTTGGGCCGGGGATAAAAACCGGCATCCAGATCAAGTTTGAGAACCCGCGGGAGGTGGGGGCCGACCGCATAGTGAACGCCGTGGCGGGGTATGAATTATACGGGGGCCCGCTGATTATCGTGGACTTCGGCACAGCCACCACCTTTTGCGCCATAACCGCCAGGGGAGAATACCTGGGCGGGGCCATCGCGCCCGGCATCGGGATCTCCACCGAGGCCCTTTTTGCCAGGGCGGCCAAGCTCCCCAGGGTTGAGCTGGTCAAGCCGCCTTCGGTGATCGGTAAAAACACGGTCAACAGCATGCAGTCCGGGATCATTTACGGTTTCGCCGGCCAGGTGGACGCCATCGTTTCCCGGATGAAAAAGGAACTGCCGGGCAGCCCGCAGGTGGTGGCCACCGGGGACATGGCCGAACTCATAGCCCGGGAGGCCCGGTCCATCGACAGGGTGGACCCGCTGCTGACCCTTGCCGGGCTGCGGATAATATATGAAAGGAACCAGGGGTAGCGGGACATGGATATCGGTGGTGTAAAGTTGTCCAACCCGGTGATTGCCGCCCCCATGGCGGGGGTCACCGACAGGGCTTTCCGCACTCTTGCCAGAGAAGCCGGATGCGGCCTGGTCCATACCGAAATGGTGAGCGACCAGGCCTTAATTTACGGCAGCTCCAGGACCGGCAGCATTCTTGACATAGACGGGGAGCCGGGGCCCCTGGCGGTGCAGATTTTCGGGAGCAACCCCCGGTACATGGAGAAGGCGGCTTCCATGGTGGCCGCCAGGAAGCCCCAGCTGATTGACATAAACATGGGCTGCCCCACTCCAAAAATTGTGCGGAACGGGGAGGGGGCGGCCCTGATGAGGAATCCGCGGCTGGCCTATGATCTGGCCAGGGCGGTGGTGACCGCCTCCGGCATTCCGGTTACCGTGAAGATGAGAAAGGGATGGGACGAGGACCAGGTGAACGCGGTGGAACTGGCGGTATTGATGGAGAAGGCCGGGGTTTCCGCCGTAACGGTGCACGGCCGCACCCGGTCCCAGTTTTACAGCGGCCGGGCCGACTGGAACATTATCAGGGAGGTCAAAAAAGCGGTCGGCATCCCGGTGATTGGAAACGGGGATGTCAGGGAACCCCTGGACGCCCGGCGGATGATGGATGAAACCGGGTGCGACGGGGTGATGGTGGGCAGGGCGGCCATGGGAAACCCCTGGATTTTTACCCGGATTATTCACTTCCTGGAAACGGGTGAAATACTTCCCCCGCCCACCCTGGAGGAAAGGATTTCCACCGCCCTGCGGCACCTGGACCTGCTGGTCCGGCTGAAAGGCGAGTACACGGGGGTAAGGGAGATGCGCAAGCACGCCGCCTGGTACTTGAAAGGAATGCCCGGGGCGGCCAGGACCAGGCAGGAGATCAACCATGCCGAAACCAGGGAGGAAATGATCTGCATTATCAGCCGGATGTTGCAGTATTAAAAGGACGGATCAGGCATAAAATTCCACTAAAAAGGACCTAATCGGGGTTATGCCCGGGAGGTGGGACCCGCAGTGGGAAAGTTCGCCTTCATCATCAATCCCCCGGAAGCGGCGGACATAACCCGCAGATTCAACCTGGCCGGGTGCTTGCCCGGCCCGGTGGTGGAGGGCGTGTTGAGGCTGGCGCCTCCCTTGAAGGTTGCCGATATCACGGGAATCAAATCCCCCCGCGGGGAGGCCCGGGGCTGGATTGTGGCCGTTCCCCTGACTGACAGGCAAATGCTGGCCTTGCCGGAAAGGCTGGTTGCCAGGCGCATCCTCCAGGCCGGCAGAAAGGCAGAAAGGCTGGGGGCGGGGGTTATCGGCCTGGGAAACCTTCCGTTCCCGGCGGGGAAGGCCAAGCTGGTCCTGGAAAACAGTTTAAAAATTGCGGTAACCACCGGAAACAGCTACACCGTTGCCGCGGCCCTGGAGGGGGTGAAAAAGGCCGCCCTCCTGATGGGGCACAGTCTTAAGGATGTCCGGGCCGTGGTTATCGGGGCCGCGGAATCGGCAGGCAGGGTTTGCGCCCTGCTGTTGGCCAGGGATGTAAAAAAAATGACCCTGGCGGGCGGGGAAAAGAGAGGGCTGGAGGAGGCGGCCGGTAAAATTTTTTTTGACACCGGGCTCTCGGCCGGCATAACGGACGATGCCGGAAAGGCCCTGCGGGTGGCTGACGTGGCCGTTGTGGCCGCCGGGCGGGAAGGAATGGTCGCCGGACTGGAGGATTTGGCCCCCGGTACTGTTGTCTGCCTCCTGGCCGGCCCCCGCCGGCCCGCCGTCCGGCCGGTCCGGCCGAGGGACGACGTGCTGGTAATGGAGGGCGGGGTGGTGAAAGTGCCCGGAGATGTTTGTTACAGCTTTGACCCGGTTCTTCCGCCCGGGACGGCCTGCCCGGCAATGGCCGAGACAATGATCCTGGCCCTGGAGGGAAACTGCGGTGATTTTTCACCGGGCGGTCCGGCCACGGTCAGGCAGGTGGAGAAGATAGCCGCCCTGGCCAAAAAACACGGTTTTAAACTGGCCGGCTTTAAAAGTTACGGCCGCTTCCTGGCCCCGGCGGAAGTGGAGAAAATAAAGATCAATGCCGCAAAAAGACTGCAGGCCGTGTAATTCGGACCGCTTGATCCAATAATGCCTTGACAAAATCGCATTTCACTCCTTATAATGTGTGGGAAGGTCAGGTCAAAAAAGATCGGCACTGCAAGGCTTTGCCTTGCAGTGCCTAGCTGTAGTTTGGGGGTTTTTTCCCCGGATTAAACGGGCCGTTTTTGAATAATATAGCGCAAAAAACATATTATTGTTTTGTGGGTTTTGGGTTGTTGACGATCAATTATATCACGTATAAGGAGAAACACCATGAAGGAAAAAGAGGTCCTGCTGACGGTGGAAGGGCTGAAAAAACTCGAGGAAGAGCTGGAGCGTTACAAGTCGGTGAAGCGCAGGGATGTTGCCGAGCGGATCAAGCAGGCCATAGAATTTGGAGATATCACCGAGAACTCGGAGTACGAGGACGCCAAGAACGAACAGGCCTGGATCGAGGGCAGAATCCTGACCCTGGAAAAAATGCTCCGCAACGCCAAAATAATTGATGACGAGAATATCGGCACCGACCAGGTGACCCTGGGATCCACGGTGGTGCTCAGGGATTTGGAATTCAACGAACAGTTGGAGTACACCATCGTGGGATCCGTGGAGGCCGATCCCGCCAACAGAAAAATTTCCAACGAGTCCCCGGTGGGGAGGGCCATCATCGGCAAACCCAAGGGGAGCGTGGTTGAGGTGACCGTCCCTGCCGGCGTGCTCAAGTATGAAATAGTTGATATCCTGAGATAATTACGTGAAAAGCAGAGGATCGGAATATGCCGGGGATAAAAATTGAAAAGGAAGACATTATACCGGACGGGCAGGGAGAGGACTTAAACGAACTGATGCAGGTCCGGCGCGAAAAGCTGGCCGAACTGAGGGAAAGGGGAATAGATCCCTTCGGCCAAAAATATGTAAGGTCGAATTCGGCCCGGGAAATCACCGCCGGCTTCGAGTCCTTCGACGGCCGGGAGGTAACCGTGGCCGGGAGGATAATGGCCAAGAGGGTGATGGGAAAGGCCAGCTTCGCCCACATACAGGACGGTTCGGGCCGGATCCAGGTTTACGTGAGGCTCAACGACCTGGGGCAGGAAGGTTATGATTTCTTCCTGAAGCTGGATATCGGGGACATTATCGGGGTCAGGGGCACGGTTTTCAGGACCAGGATGGGTGAGGTCACGGTATCGGCGGCGGAGGTGACCCTGCTGTCCAAGTGCCTGCGCCCGCTGCCTGAAAAATGGCACGGGCTGAGGGACGTGGAACTGCGCTACCGCCAGCGGTACGTGGACCTGATCGTCAACCCCCAGGCGAGGGACACCTTCGTGCTTAGGAGCAGGATCATCCACTACATGAGAAGGTTCCTGGACCGGAAGGGTTTCCTGGAAGTGGAGACTCCCATGATGCACCCCATCGCCGGGGGCGCCACCGCCAGGCCGTTTATCACCCACCACAACGCCCTGGACATGAACCTCTACCTCAGGATTGCCCCGGAACTTTACCTGAAGCGGCTGCTGGTGGGAGGATTCGAAAAAGTATACGAAATCAACAGGAATTTTCGCAATGAGGGCATATCCACCAAGCACAACCCGGAATTCACCATGCTGGAGCTTTACCAGGCCTACGCCGACTACGGGGACATGATGGACCTGACCGAGGAGCTTATTTCCTCCACGGCCCGGGAGGTTCTGGGATCCACTTCCGTGGTGTACGAAGGCGCCGAAATCAACCTTGCCCCTCCCTGGAAAAGAATGACCATGCTGGAGGCCGTAAAGCAGTATACCGGCCTGGACTTTGACGGACTGAAGGAGGGCGGGGCATACCGGGAGGCCAAAAATCTGGGCCTGGAAGTGCAGCCCGCTGATTCCTGGGGGACCATCCTGTACACGGTATTTGAAGAAAAGGTTGAGCCTCATCTGGTTCAGCCCACCTTTATCATGGATTTTCCTCTGGAGGTGTCTCCCCTGGCCAAGCGGAAGAAGGACCAGCCGGAGCTTACCTACCGGTTCGAACTCTTCATCTGCGGCCGGGAGATGGCCAACGCCTTTTCGGAGCTCAATGACCCTCTTGACCAGAAGGCCAGGTTTTTAAAGCAGGTTGAAAAGAGGAAGTCCGGTGACGACGAGGCCCACATGATGGACGAGGACTACATAAACGCCCTGGAGTACGGCATGCCGCCGGCCGGCGGGCTGGGCATCGGCATCGACAGGCTGGTCATGCTGCTGACCAACTCGCCGTCCATCAGGGACGTCATCCTCTTCCCCCTGATGAAGCCAAGGGACTGACCGGCCAAAATTGGCCACTGTCTTGTATGTATTTCTTTCCCGTCTGGAATTGGGGATTAGGGGCGGTTGCACATGCCGCAAAGCTGACGCCATGCAGCCAATCGATGACAGTTGAGAGTTTTGTTGGTGTAATTTACCTGGTGACAGGGTATCCCCCGTTGTGATAACATAACAAATGCCGCTCGCGGGGCAGCGCCCCGGAACAGGAAAAGAAGGAAAAAGAAACCTGTTGACCTTGGGCGGAAGGGATGATAAACTAAGAAATTGCCGGCGGAAAAAACGCCGGCAAAAAAAACGGCTCCAGCCGGATAAAAAAGGCAGAATCGAAGTTGACACCGGCTGGCCAGTGTGCTAATATTATTAATGCTGCCGACCGTAAAGGCCGGCGGCGCGGTCCTTGAAAACTAAACAGTGGAGATGGAAGTAAGAAGCCAGACCTCGTCAAGCCGCCGGGGGGACCGGCGGGGAGAAGAGGAGTACTCGGTAGAGAGCGAATCAGCTTTTCATAAAATTAGCCGCTAGCCGCTAGATGCTAGCCGCTAGAAGCTATTTATGGAGAGTTTGATCCTGGCTCAGGACGAACGCTGGCGGCGTGCTTAACACATGCAAGTCGAACGGTTCGGACGTCGGTCGTCAGACGTCGGACGTCGGAATGAAAGCGGGAATTACGGGTTAAAAGGCTCGTAAGGAAGGCGAGTATTCTGACGACTGATGCCTGACGACTGACGTCCGAATAGTGGCGGACGGGTGAGTAACGCGTGGATAACCTGCCCGTGAGGCCGGGATAACTCCGGGAAACTGGAGCTAATACCGGATACGTTCCCCTGGCCGCATGGATGGGGGAAGAAAGGGGAAACCCGCTCACGGATGGGTCCGCGTCCCATTAGCTAGTTGGTGGGGTAACGGCCCACCAAGGCAACGATGGGTAGCCGGCCTGAGAGGGTGGCCGGCCACACTGGGACTGAGACACGGCCCAGACTCCTACGGGAGGCAGCAGTGGGGAATCTTCCGCAATGGGCGAAAGCCTGACGGAGCAACGCCGCGTGAGTGACGAAGGCCTTCGGGTTGTAAAACTCTGTCTTCAGGGAAGAAGAAAGTGACGGTACCTGAGGAGGAAGCCCCGGCTAACTACGTGCCAGCAGCCGCGGTAAAACGTAGGGGGCGAGCGTTGTCCGGAATTACTGGGCGTAAAGGGCGTGCAGGCGGCTCAAGAAGTCAGGGGTGAAATACCGCGGCTCAACCGCGGGGCGGCCTCTGAAACCATTGGGCTTGAGGGCAGGAGAGGGGAGTGGAATTCCCGGTGTAGCGGTGAAATGCGTAGATATCGGGAGGAACACCAGTGGCGAAGGCGGCTCCCTGGCCTACCCCTGACGCTGAGGCGCGAAAGCGTGGGGAGCAAACGGGATTAGATACCCCGGTAGTCCACGCCGTAAACGATGGGTGCTAGGTGTAGGAGGTATCGACCCCTTCTGTGCCGTAGTTAACACAATAAGCACCCCGCCTGGGGAGTACGGCCGCAAGGTTGAAACTCAAAGGAATTGACGGGGGCCCGCACAAGCGGTGGAGCATGTG
>JAILZP010000072.1 GCA_023512435.1 Peptococcaceae bacterium
TTTTAGAACTTTTTATTTCGTCTCTTCCCTTGTTTTTCAAGGAACGGCTGAAAATTTCGTACTGCGAAAGTTGAACTGTAAACTGTTAGCGGTAAGCCGTAAGCAGCAGGCTGCTGGCCGTTAGCTGTTAGTTGTTAATTTTATAAATATTAATCAGTTCTTTGTCTGGCGATTATTGACCGACCGCTGCCGGCATTAATAGGTTAGCGGCCGTTAGCCTGGGGGTCTGAAGATGGAGAGCAGATGCGGCCTGGAAAACCATTTCAGGGAAAAGTATGCCGAAGAAATTAAAAAAATAATGGAACGGGAAAAGGTGGGCCCCGAGGTGGCGGTGTGCAGCTATCTCTGCCCGGAGATAATCGGCTGTATCGAGGACGTGGAGGAAAAGGCCTGCGCCCTCCGCCTGAGAATGCTCAGGGTGTGATCTGCGTAAAAAATTTGGCGGGGAGGAACCCATTTGGCAAGAGTCGCGGTGGCGGACCTCAAGAACGGGATGAGGCTGGCTTCCAGCTTTGTGGTAAAGTCTAAAAGGCTCACCCCTTACAAAGGAAAACCCGGCAATTTTCTGTCCCTGATCCTGGGAGACAGCAGCGGACAGGTGGAGGCAAAGATCTGGGAGAGGGGCGACGAGGCCAACAGCGCCATAAACGCAGGCGATGTGCTGGAAATTAAAGGTGAAGTCAGGGAGTTCAACGGGTCGCTGCAGGTTTACATCGGTTCGTACCGGGTGTGCCGGGAAAGCGAATTCGACCCCAGGGAGTTTTTGCCCGTCGCTCCGGGGGACACCAAGCAGATGCTGAACGAACTGAAGGGCATGATAGACTCAGTGGAGAACGCCCACCTCAGGGCACTGCTGTTTGATTTTTTCAACGACGGGGAATGGAGGGAACGCTTTTGCACCGTCCCGGCGGCCAAGGCCAACCACCAGGCATACCTGGGCGGGCTGCTGGAGCACACCCTGAACGTGGCCAGGGCCGCCGCGGCGGCGGTGAGGCTTTATCCCAGGCTGGACCGGGACTTGCTGCTGGCCGGCGCAATCCTGCACGATATCGGAAAGGTTGAGGAATACAGGTGCGACCGGTTGATCGACTTCACCGACCAGGGCCGGCTGCTGGGGCACATAGTGATGGGCGTCAGTGAGGTGGACCGGAGGATCCGGCAGTTGGAAGGAGACCCCTTTCCCGAAAACCTCCGCATCAAGATACTGCACATCATCACCAGCCACCACGGCCTTTACGAGTGGCAGTCCCCGAAAAGGCCCAAATTCATGGAGGCCGCGGTCATCCACATCCTGGACATGCTGGACACCGTGGTGGACGCCTTTGCCAGGGCGGCGGACGAAAACACCGGCGAAAACTCGTCCTGGTCCCCCTGGATCCGCAGCCTTGAGAGGTACGTTTTCTTAAAGTGAACAGGCGCCGTAACAAAAATCCGGCCGCCGGAATAGCATGCTTAAAATAATGCTTTTAGGAGGCCGGTTAAATGTCCCAGGACGGGATCAGCGCCCGGATAGTGGAGAAAAGAATTCGTCAGAACGGCATGGATATAGTTTATCCCCAGGTGGCCGGGCTGCCGGACCCGGAGGCGCAGGAGAGAATCAACCGGGCCATCGGGGAACGGGTGCGCGGACTGATTGCCAGGCAGCGCCGGTGGCCGGATTCGGCCGGAATAGAAAAATTCGACATGACCGGGACCTACAGGGTAACCGTCAACAAGAAAGGCGTCCTCAGCGTCAGGCTTGAGAACTACATTTTTCCCGAACAGGCCGCCCACGGCCTGACCATGGCGGACTCGGTCACCGCTGATTTAAAGACCGGGAAGGTTTACACCTTAAAGGACCTTTTCCGGCGGGGCACCGACTACCTGTTCACCCTGAACATGATCATCAGGGAACAGTTCAGGGAAAGGGATTTGCCCATGATCAACGAATTCAGGGGCATCACCGCAAACCAGGACTTTTACCTGACCCCGAAAAACCTGGTCATTTATTTCCAGGTTTACGAGTATACCCCTTACTACGTGGGGATCCCCGAGTTTGAAATACCCTACCAGAAAATAATCAACTACATCGACGAAAAAGGCCCCATAGGCAGGCTGCTGTCCGACAGGGCCGAAAGAGCGGGGAATTGAGTCACTTTCAAACAGCCGGCATAACGGCTGCACCACAGGAGCCTCAGGGCTCTTTTCTTTTATCCGGAGGCCCAGGATAAACATTTCATTGCTGGCCCGGATCATTTTTTTCTGACGGCGTGGCCATCACATAACCCATAACATTATGGACATGACCGTCAACAAAACTGGTGGTGAACGACACGTAATGGGTGTGGAACCCTCCGGGCAGGTGGACGGCCGGGCCGGTGAAAGTCCGGTATGTGTGATAATGGCCGTCTACATAGGTGGTCGCCCCGATGATTTCATGAATGTGGGTGCCTTCCTGGCGGATCGGAATGCTTGTAACCCCGGGATGAATATGGCAATGGCCGTCTTGGCAGGTGGTCAGCCCGGTGTGGTCGTGAAGGTGGCAATACTGGTAATCATTAGCCGGCGAGGACTGAACCTTGGGATCGGATGATTGATTTTCAGCAGTCAAATCAAAAACCCCCTTTTAAATTATATAATATTGTCAATAAAGGAAATTGTTACAAAGAATAGCAAGAAGAAGCCCGTTCAGCCGGTAAATCAGCTTGCGGACCGGGCCTTCCGGCCGGAAGTTTCGGGGGACGCCAAAATATGAAGGAAGGATTTTGTGAGACGAAACCTTACTTTGTTATAATGATTGTAATGGGGGTGGTGATTAATGGAAGCGGCGATGTTGATTCTTGGTCTTCTGATTGGTGTTATTGCCACATGGCTTGTAACCAGAACAAAAATTCAGCACTCGTACCACCAGGCAAAAGGTGAGGCTGAAGCGGAGCGGGCTGCCTTGAATGAGAGGCTCCTGGCCAGAGAGAACCAGATAAGCGAATTAAAGGACTCTATTGTCAAATTGGAAACCGTCAACGAAGACCTGAGAAAAAAGCTTGAGTCCGAATCCAGGCTGAAGTCGGCGGCGGAGGAAAACAGCAAACGGATTCCCGAACTGGAATCGGCCATCAATGCCCTGCAAAGAGTCAACAGCGATCAGACGGCTAAAATATCGCAGCTGGAAACGACCCTGGAAAAAGAACGAAGATCTGCCGAAGAGAAACTGGCCATCCTGAACGAAGCGCAGCAGAAACTTTCCGATGCCTTCAAGGCCCTTTCCGCGGAGGCGCTGAAGAGCAACAACCAGTCGTTTCTGGAGCTGGCCAAAACCGCACTGGAGAAATTCCATGAGAGCGCCAAGACTGACCTGGAGGCAAGGCAAAAAGCCGTTGACGATCTTGTTAAACCGGTGAAGGAAACACTGGAAAAAGTTGACGTAAAACTCCAGGATTTGGAGAAGGCCCGGCTGGAAGCCTACGCGAGCCTTACAGAACAAGTAAAGTCGCTTTCTCAGACCCAGGTTCAGCTTCAAACCGAAACCGCAAATCTGGTCAAGGCCCTCCGCGCTCCCACGGTTCGCGGAAGGTGGGGTGAAATCCAGCTTAAGCGCGTCGTGGAAATGGCCGGAATGGTAGAGTACTGTGATTTTGTGCAGCAGGAATCCGTTGATACGGAGGGCGGCCGCCTCCGCCCTGACATGATCGTAAGGCTGCCCAATAATAAAAACATAGTAATTGACTCGAAGGTGCCGATCATGGCTTACCTTGAAGCATTGGAAGCCCAGGACGAGGAAACGAGGGCGGCGAGGCTTAAGGATCACGCGCGCCAGGTACGCACCCACCTGGCGAAACTGTCAAACAAATCATACTGGGACCAGTTCAGCCCCTCACCGGAGTTTGTGGTTCTGTTCCTGCCCGGCGAGACATTCTTCAGCGCGGCCCTTGAACAGGACCCGGGGTTGATCGAGTTCGGCGTGGACCAGAGGGTGATCCTTTCAACCCCCACAACGCTGATTGCCCTGCTGCGCGCGGTGGCCTACGGGTGGAGGCAGGAACAGATTGCGGAAAACGCTCAATACATAAGCGACCTGGGCAAACAGTTGTATGACCGGATAAAAAATCTTGCCGCCCACTTCACTGAAATTAAAAAAGGCCTGGACCGTTCCGTCGAAGCGTATAACAGGGCCGTCGGAACCCTGGAAAGCAGGGTCCTGGTGAGCGCCCGCAAATTCAAGGAGCTTGGCGCCTCGACCGGTGCCGATATAGATGCCCTGGACGTGGTTGAAAAATCCACCCGCGCCATACAGGCCCACGATTTGGTCCTGATCCCCGGTGCCGGCGGCCGGGAAGATTAGCCGTGGGGGGAGGTGCGCAGGCGGCATTTAGGCCACCGGAAAACCCCAGCAATCCCGGCGGCAATAACCCTTGAGTTCCAGGGACCTTAGTGATGGTCCATATTTTATATGACGTCTTTTAGTGCAGGCGACTGAAAATTCTTTCTAAGACTGTGGGTGTTCCCGTAAAGCCAAACACCCGGAAACAGCCAAAGAAGAGTATTTTTTAAAAAGGGAAAAGGAGGAAAACAGCGAATTTGATACACTAACGATTGTGACAAAGAAGAATATATGGGGTGAAGATAGTTATGGAACCTAGAGAGCCGACTATATTTGTACCATTATTTGAAACTTTTATAGACGAGGAGAAAGGAAATAATTTTACTGTATACGTCGGATCTTCGGCCAACCTTGCTAATTTAAATAAAGAATCATCCTATATAATAACGGGAGACGCATTAATGGCCTTAAAACAATTACCTGAAGAAAGCATTCAGACCTGTATTACATCACCTCCTTACTGGGGACTTAGAGATTATGGAATACCAAACCAAATAGGTACAGAAATGGATATCACCGAATACTTAATGAAACTTATTGAAGTTTTTAGGGAGGTTAAACGTGTTCTCAAATCTGACGGTACTTTTTGGTTGAATATTGGCGACGGATACACGAGCGGAGGGAGAACCTATCGCGCGCCTGACAAAAAAACTGACAATGGCTGTGTAGTAAGAGGATTACCTTTCCGTCCCCCTACTCCCGTTGGTCTGAAACCCAAAGACCTTTTAGGTTTGCCTTGGCGATTGGCCTTTAAGCTGCAGGAAGACGGTTGGTATTTAAGGGCGGACATTATCTGGTATAAACCAAACGCCCTACCGGAAAGTGTCAAGGACAGGCCCACAATAGCACATGAATACTTGTTTTTGCTAAGCAAAAGTGAACATTATTACTACGACTATCAGTCAATACTTGAATCGGCGGCATCTGGAAAAGGATTGAGGAATAAACGGTCGGTCTGGGCTGTAAATACCGAGCCTTACCCGGAAGCTCATTTTGCCACATTCCCCACTGCTTTGATAACACCGTGTATATTGGCCGGCTCAAGACAAAAAGATTATGTGCTTGATCCTTTTTTTGGATCAGGTACGACGGGCTTGGTGGCATTAAAGTACAAGAGGAACTTTATTGGGATAGAACTTAACAAAGAATTTTGCACCATGGCCGAAAAGAGATTGGCTCCTTTCGCAAAAATTATAAGGCTGTAACGAAACGGGGGTTTGATTGTGGTAGATGCCGCTTTAATTCCGAATAAACAGTTGTGGGTAATTAGTCGTTTAAAATCTGAAAGGGGAAGGACACTACGTGATGCCTTAAGAGAGACCGTGGAAATGGTAGGTGTCCGGATCATTGACCATGAACTTCATGAGCTAGTCAGCGGAAACGCCCTAAATAAATTAGGAGCCTATGGCTTGCGTGGAGAGATCCTTTTTCCAGTTCCATGCGTAATTAAAAAGAAACCTGCTGTTTCCGGTTATTATCGCCTTGTTTTAGGAATTTCACAAAAGGAATATGGCAGAAAAGGACTTGATAAATGGATTAAAATAGAAAAAGGTGAAATCTCCACCGTTTTGTACAGAGAAGCGGAAGAACTTTGCAAGTCTTTAATTAGGGCTGGAGAGTATCTGTTAAGCGGGATTAGCAGCAAGGAAAATATAACAGAGGAGTTATTTCACGAACTTTCGTTAATAACGCTTGGATCACAGTTAGATGGGAGTTACCGAGTGATTATAGGTCAAAAAGCGGTTTCTGTTATTCGTGAATTAATCGTAGACATTATTAAAGAAAAACAATTAAGAGGACTCCAGGAAAAGAGAAACGAAATCAAGTTTGTAAATGCCGCCGGAAGATATGTGACGATAAAATTAGGCTCAGACCCTGATGTTCTTATAAGTGAATTTTCTGGAAATCAGCATCGCCACTTATTGGCTATAGAAGTTAAAGGCGGCACAGACCCTTCTAACATTCATAATCGGTTAGGAGAAGCGGAAAAAAGTCACTTAAAACTGTCTGCAAGCGGTGTAATGCGATGGACTATAATAGGTGTTCCAGTTGACGAAAAAACGGCCCGTCTGAGATCACCAAGCACTAACAGATTTTACGCAATAAGTAACTTACTTGTTAACGGAAGTCAGGAATATGAAAGTTTTCGGCGGGAATTGATTTCAATTTTAGGGCTTCCTGAGTGAATCAGAGTATATTTTTTGAGTGCAATCCAAGTTGCTGCACGCAGGGAGTGTAAATTATTTTGTGTAAATGGGTATTCCCGGAAAAATCGGTTAAGCTATAGATGGCTCTTACCTGCCA
>JAILZP010000027.1 GCA_023512435.1 Peptococcaceae bacterium
TCGATGGTGCGGGGAACGGCGACAACCACGTATTCAGCGCTTTGGATGTGATCCCGGCAGCGCGGGTCGGGGAACATTTCCCCTGGGTTGCGGGCAACCACCCTTATGTCCCCTATCCACCGGTTGCCTCCCCTTCCCCCCTGCCAGGCGGTGTCCCAGTAGACTTGCAAGGCAAATATTCCGTACTTGAAGAAGTTCCTCAAAGCCTTGGCCTGCTCGTCCTTGAATTTGTTTTTGTTCAGGATATATCTGCAAAGCTCGGTCATGGCCTTGGCGTTTTCCTCATCCCCCGGCTCGGTCGGCCTGCAAAGAATATCCGGCTCGTTGGAAAAATCAGATACCATACCTTCAATGATGGAAAAAACAAAGTTATCAACACTGTTCGGTCTGACCTGCTTTGCTTTCTGGCTCCGCAGGTTGCGCCAGTGGTCGCCTATGTAAAACCGGTTAAGCTCGATCATTTCGTCGATGTACTGCTGCCTGCCGGATTTTGCCCTCTCGTAATCCCTGTCAACCAAGTCAACAAGCTTCTGATCTTTTTCCCCATTAACTTTAAAAAGAGGCTTACCTAATGCCTCTTTAGCCCTGTCAAATATATCTGTAAGGCTGCCCAATATCTGATTTCACCCCTCGTAAATAAAGGTTGTTCCCTTGTTTTTTCTAACGGCGTTAACATGAACACTTTTCCCTTTAATTCCATAGCATGTAAAAAGCGAAAGGAGGAATCTCAATATGGGTTTTGGTTTTGGAGGCAGCGGCGGAGGCGGTACTGATTCCAGCTTCATCCTTTTCTTAATCCTTATCCTGCTTGTCTTTGGAAGCGGCATGGGCGGCGGATACTACGGAGAAAAGAAATAAAGAAAACACCTGGAGTAGTTGAAGTTCCATGGCAAAACCCTACTCCAGGGTTTTTCTTTTTTTCAGCCTTTTTCTTTAATCAAACCAGCCCGTGTCTTTTAAGTGTTCGTTTTCCTCATCGTCATAGTGGTGGTACTTTCCGCCGTCCACAGCCCCCGGTGAAAATCCGCTGCCTCCGTATGGCGGGAAGGCTATTCTCTCCTGGTACGCCATAGCGTCCAGCAGATCGTCGTGCTTCGATCCAGGGAAGAAAAAATATTCATCCTCGAAGGCAGTGACCATGTTGGCTTCCTTGCCTTCACAGGTTTTGTGCATGCATCTCCGGGGCAAAAAAACTCCGTGGTTTTCCCATCTCGGGATCATGCCACGGATTCTGTCTTCCTTGCGCTGTTGTTTTGTCTGCAATTCCTCTATGCTGAAGAAGTAGTTTTCCTCGAACATCCGCTTCTTGATGTAGTGCTTGTCGGATTCCTGGAAGCCGACGGTTTCGTAGCCTGTCTTGACCGCCTTGTACTGTTTGTGCAGTTTAAATACCAGATCAACCCGCTCGGTGGGATTCAATTTATCCCTCACCATGTCGAGGATAAACCATTTATTGTCAGGCGTTACCCCGTTGACTACCGCCGTGGTGTAGTCGCTGCCCTTCTTTTTGCTGCTGGCGGGATCGACGGTGGTAAACACGTTGACCGGCAGAGTGACAGGCGTTTTAACGGCAGGGTTGGAACACCAATTAATGGTGATCTTGCCGTCTTTGAACTCGCCGTCCCAGTATTGCAGCCATGATTTCTTGAAGTCTACGTTGTCTTCCGCCGTGGGGTTAAGCATGTACTGGCATTCAAAGATGTAGCTGCCCTGGGATTCGCGCTGCTGGGAAAGAAACTCCCTGGTCAGCCTGGAGGGGAAGAACAGTTCGCCATCAGGGGATATGGCTGGCCTGACCAGGATATCGAAGGTGGAGGATTCGTTTTCGAGGATGTGACCGTAGAGATCGCCGACGTGGTAGCGCGTTCCGATGATGATCAGTTCGCCGTTCGGCTCTAACAGGGAGAGGATGAGACGGTAGTGGTCGATTACCTGTTTCATCTGCTCCGGGGTGGTGACGTTCTTGGTGGAAACCACGTCGTCCATGATGATTATGTCGTAGTGCATGCCTACTTTCGTGTTGTCAATCCCGGCGCAGCTCAGATTCGGCTCTTTCCGGTGGCGGGTACGCGCTCTTAATATTACGCTGTCTTCCGTCCAGCCATTGTTGATCTTTTTATTTGGTTCAAGGTGGGGGTAGATCGAAAGGATTTCCGGGTTGTCCAGCATCCCCTTCGCTTCTGCCAAAAATGCCTTGGAATTGCTGAATGTCTCGTTGTCTATCAGTATTCTCAGATTGGGATTTTTCTCCAGACGCCATAACGGGTAGCCGATTGTCACCACTGACGACTTGAACGACCCACGGGGAAGCATGATCAGCTTCCTCTTTTTCCCGCGATCCATTACGACGTCGCATAATTCCCGGTGGGGCTGGGGCTGCATCAGATCGTAGCCGAGGATGTACTTGTCGAAGATGTATAAGTCTTTTGAGCCAAGCTCTGCCTTCTCCCGCTTCTCCAGTTCAAACTTTGCCTGCGCAAGTTCGATCAGCTGTTTTAACTCTTGATCCATAAGTTAACGTAGAAATTGGTTTTCGTTTTCGTCATCTTCAAGGATTGATCTGGGCTGCAACTCTTTCGGCAAGGCAAAGTCTTGAATGATGCTTCCCTTGATCGGCTTTTTGTTGTTGACCAGCTTGTATCCGACATCGATACCAATGATCATTAGTAATGCAGCTATTATTGTGTTGACCAACAACAGCACAAATAACTGCATATATGTGAACTGTAGCACTGATATTCATTCCTTTACTGTAAGATTTTCGGGTGGTATGCTGGATTCAGGGAGGTGTAGGCAGTGTTGCCGGCAACAGCGAACAAATTAGACACATTCCTGGCAGGTCAGCTGTCTGATCACACCAGGCGCGCCTACGCTGCCGACCTGTGCGGCTTCTTTGGCGTCGGCGGCATGGAAGAAATCAGCCTCGACCAAATCAGGAATGTCACACTGGATCAGGTGGTGATCTACCGGAATTTTCTCCTGGCCAATTATTCAAAGGCTACCGTGGCGAGGAAAATGAGCGCGCTGCGCTCTATGTTCAACTACTTCTGCTCCATCGGGATGATGCGGTACAACCCCGCTTCAAGCAAACTTGCTAGATCGCCGAAGGTAGGCAATGACAGCCATACCGCCGGTTTAACCCGGCAGGAAGCGGAGCTGCTATTGCGGCAGCCGGACAGGAATACGCTTACCGGCAGGCGGGATTACGCACTGCTCCTATTATTGATAACCGGCGGACTGCGCCGTTCAGAAGTGGTTTCCATAAAAAAGTCGGATTTTTTTCAGGAGGGCAGCCATGTCGGATTGGCAGTGGAAGGAAAGGGAGGGAAAACGGAGAAAATAAAGATACAGCCGAAAACCTATGCCGCCATATTTGAATACTGTAACCACCACGACAGCGACACGGTATTCCTCAACCAGTACGGCAGACCGATGAGTACCCAGGCCGTGTGGCGCATCGTGGAGAAGCACATTACCAAGGCGGGGATTACAACAAATATTACTCCCCACTCCCTACGGCATACCTTTGTCACCCTGGCTATTGATGGCGGGGCGCAGTTACACCAAGTACAGACAGCCGCAAGGCACAGTGATCCAAATACAACCATGCGGTATTACAGGAATAAGCACAACATGGATGATAATGCTGTTGATTATATACATCTTGATTGCTAAGAAGACGGAAGAAATAATATATACTAATAACCCCAGTCATCAATTTTCCATTGTGATAATGAATCTTTAATTAAAAAGAAGTACCAAGACATTTCCCCGTTTGTGCGAGTATAATGTTTATTGCCATATTCAGTTAATTCAGTGTACCATTCCACCCAATAAATTCTTTTAGAAGATAAATCAATATTTTTCATTTCTTCATACTGCTTATCCTCCTTTATCTCTTTAATGGTCAAAGACTTATATATTGGTTCCGTTGGGCGAAGTACGTTCGGTCTGTCAATTTCCTCTTTCTTTCTTTCTGTCAAATACAGCTTCATGGCATCTAAATTGCCTTCACCGTGAGCAATTAAGTATGCCCTAATCACTTCTTCTGGTGTTGCAGGATATTTAGACTGCTTAAAAATAGCTAACTGCCATGCCACAAAGACTATAATAAAAACCATAAATACAGTTATTGATGCTTTTTTTAGGGTAATTTTTATTTTTGGTTCCCTCCTATTCTTTGTTGATAGATTGTGGGAACAAAATTGTTCCCACAATCTGAGTGCACCTTTTTTATGTCCCTGAAACTCTTATAAATCTTACATCGTTAAAGTACACGCTATCCCATGGCTCATGGTATCTATCACCGGTATGTGCATTAATCTTATGATACCAGAGCAAATCTACCTTATACACTTCAGTTACCATTACTGAATGTTGACAAACGTCTTTTTTGTACCTAAAAAAGTTCAGTATTTATGCGGCTTCCCAGATTCGGGTTGTCAAATGTGAGCCTAACCATTGGTGTTCGGTTAAGCCTTTTTATTTAGTAGTACAAGTATTATTTTACATTATATTGGTATATCAGACAATACTTATATGGGCTGTTATATTATGGTGTTAGACACCAGATTCACCCTTTCAGACATTTTCACTACCTGCTTTTCACTTCCATTCCAAATAAACCAGGCATAAGCCGCCGCATCGGTTTTGCCACCCATTAAGGAAGGGCGCTCACTCAGCACATACAAACCATTCACCGGATAACGCCGCCAGAAATCCCGCCGTTTCTTACTCTCCAGGAAAGCCAACCGCAGCAACATGATTATGTCAGTATCCTTACCGGCCAACTCGAAAGCCTTTTCTATAACTTATTCTACCGTGATATGATGGATTAAATTAACGGTATGTATGTTCGTTCCTACATGATTAGAGGCGTTCGTTACATCCATGTAGTATACACCTATCGTTGGAGAAGTAAAGTAAAACGGGTAACCGTAAGCGTACTTGGTCAATACATTGGTGTTCGGTTAACCATATTTTTACAGCCACCTAATAGAAACGTACATCTTTGAGGCAATTATTTGGGGTAAACAAGTCCGATATTAATAGTTTCTACAGGCCAAAATAACCATAAATACCCATAATATAGCATGATATGGCAGGAAGTTTCGTTATCAAGAGTGCACATGACATCCCGCAAATCCAATTTATGGTTACCGATCACGAATGTTGGTCAATATGATAAGGATCGCTTGAAAGAGTTTCGGATGCTGGTCAGTGATTGGCAACGTCTGCGGCGAGCCCAGGTGGTCATCGACGATTTAAATGACCTGGCAATCTCAACTCGGGGCAGGGAATCCTTGGCCAGGTACAACCTGCGACGAGGCCGGCTTAAAAGTATCTTAAGGAGGCAAAAACCGTGGGACGAGCCAAGGAATACCGGCAACGCCTGAAGTATCAAGTTGCCTCTGTCCGTAAGAAAACGATGGATACAGGTGGAAGTGACCTCACATTGTAATGCCCGTTGTGTATACTGCCCCCGCACCGTGTTCGGGGATAGATGGCTGAACCGGAACATGCCGGTTGCCACATTCAGCAAAATGCTGCCTTATTTCAGGAGAACCGGCCTTGTCTTCCTGCAGGGCTGGGGCGAACCCCTTCTGCATCCGGATTTTTTCAGCATGGTGGCCATGGCCGGGAAGGAAGGGTGCCGCGTGGGAACCACCACCAACGGCATGCTGGTAAACCAAAAAACAGCAAAGCAGATTGTTTCAAGCGGCATAGACGTAATCGCCATATCCCTGGCCGGAACCGGCGGTAAAAACGATTTAATCCGCGCCGGAACCGCGCTGGAGAAAGTTCTGCACGCCATCAGACTGATTGACCGGGAAAAAAAGAGGGTTGGTTCGCATAAGCCCGCTGTCAACATAGCCTACATGTTGCTTCGGTCCGGTCTGGACGAACTCCCCGGCCTCCCCGGCCTGCTTGCAGGACTCGGTGTGAATCAGGTGGTAATAAGCACCCTCGACTACGTCCCCTCCCCTTCCCTGGAAAATGAAACCCTGATCCCCCGGGAAAATGGCCAGTTGCAGCGGCTAACAGCCGTCATTGACCATACGGTAACCAAGGGCCGCGAGGCCGGCCTGGATATACACTGCCAGGCAAGATACGGCGGCAGAAGAAGGCAGGTATGCACCGAAAACGTCATGCGGGCAGTCTTTGTTTCCGCAGGCGGGGAGGTCTCACCCTGCGCCTATGCCGCTATTCCGGTAAGGGATGAAAGCAGCGCCGGCGGCATTCCGGGCGGCCTGATATTCGGAAACGTGACGATCCGGGACCTGGCGCTTATCTGGAATGGACGGCGGAAAATAATGGCTCCGAGGCGGTAAAAGCCCCGGCAGGGCAGTTTGCCGGGGATTTTCAAGGCAAAATCCCTGTTATTCCGAAACGGTACTGGGAAGCGGCCCCGCGGGGCCTGTTCCCGTCATGCGGGCGTAACGGGCCATCTCCTTTTTCCTGGTTTCCTCAACCTTCTTCTTGCTCAGGAAAAACAGCAGCGGAATGGTCATGAAGGCCATCAGGGCGCCCACCAGCATGGCGTCGCCTATGCCCTGCACCATGGCCTGCTTCTGCACCATCATGTTCATGTAGCCTAAGGCCGCGGAGTCGCCGGTTCCCGGCCCGAAGGCCGAAGACGCCACGGCGCTCAGCCGCCGGTAGGTGTCCACCGCCGCCGGGGAGGTCCAGCTTATCCCGTCCGCCATCCAGGCCGCATGGTGGGCCTGCCGGTCCATCATTATGTAGGTCATGTAGGCAATCCCCAGGGAGGCCGAGATCTGCCGGACCAGGTTGTTTATTGCCGACGCCCGGCCCACCAGGGCCGGCGGAATGGTGTTCATGCCGGCGGTGGATATGGGCATCATGCACAGCCCCAGGCCCACGGCCCTGACCACCAGGATGGCCTGGAGCTGGCGGAAGCTGGTGTCCAGGGAGATAAAGCTCAGCTTGTAGGTGAGGGCGCCGGCTATGACCAGCCCCGCCAGGCCCAGGGGGAGGGCCCCGATCTTGTCGAACAGCTTGCCGCTGATGGGCATCATGAATCCCATGGCCAGGGCCATGGGCATGAGCAGCAGGCCGGTCTGCATGGGGGTGAGGCCCTGGAGGCTCTGGCAGTACAGGGGAATCAGAAATATGGCGGCGAACATGGCGATGGAGGTCGATCCGATGGCCGCGATGCTGGCGGCGAACGCCCTGTTTTTAAAAAGCCTGATATCCAGCATGGGGTGCGGAACGTACAGCTCCCACAGGCCGAAGATCAGCAGGCAGAAGCCGGCCGCCACGAACAGGGTGATAATGTACTGGGAGGTCCACCCCTTGTCCTGCCCCTGGCTTAAGGCCAGCAGGAGGCAGAAAAGCCCGGTGCAGCAAAGCGCGGCGCCGGGAACGTCAAACTTCAGGCCCTTTATTACCGGCGTTTCTTCGACAAAAATATAGGACAGGATGACTGCTATGACTCCCACCGGTATATTGATGGTGAATATGAGGTGCCAGCTGTAATGGTCCACCAGGTAGCCGCCCAGGGTGGGGCCCACGGCCGGAGCCATGGTGGCGGCGATTCCCCACACCCCCATAGCCATGCCCATGTTGTGCCTGGGCACCATTCTGAAGATGATGGACATGCTGAGCGGGATGAGCATTCCCCCGCCGATGGCCTGGACCACCCGGAAGGCAATCAGGGAGTTGTTGCTCCAGGCCGCCCCGCAAAGGGCGGACCCCACCGTGAAGGCCGCCAGGGAGTATATATATACTTTTTTATACCCGAACCTGTCCCCCAGGTAGCCCGTCACGGGCACCACCACCCCTGAGGCGAGCAGGTAGGCGGTCATCACCCATTGTATTTCTTCCGGGTCGACGCCAAATATGGCCATCAGCCTGGGCAGGGCGACGTTGACTATGCTGCCGTCCAGGATGGACATAAAGGCCCCCAGCACCAGCACCAACAGCGCCGCCCAGGAAAAGGGACGGTCACTCATCAGCCAAACACCTACTTGATGTGAATTTTTACATACACGTTGGTACCGTGGAGAAACTGGTGGCCCCTGAAGTCCTCAACCACGATCTTGACCGGGATTCTCTGCACCACCTTGGTGAAGTTGGCGGAAGTGTTGGCGGCCGGCAACAGCGAAAATGTCGACAGGGAAGCCTCCCCCACCTTTTCCACCCGGCCGTTGAATTTTTGCCCGGGTATGGCGTCCACCCACACGTCCACCTTCTGTCCCGGCCTGACCCTGCTGAGCTTTGTTTCCTCCACGTTGGCGGTCACATAAAGGCTGTACGGGTCCACCATCATCAGCAGGGGCTGACCCGGGGCGGCGATTTCCCCGGCGCTGCCTATTTTCTTGATGATCACCCCGTCCTGCGGCGCCCTGACCACGGCCAGGTCGGGATTGGTCCCCGGCGCCAGCAGGGTGTCGTCCAGCCTGGCCAGCGCCTGGCCGGCCACCACCCTGTCACCCTCTTCCACGTTGACGCTGATTATCTTCCCCGTCACCTGGGGGCTTATCCTGACAACGGCGCCGTCCACCCTGGCGTCCTCGGTCCTCACGTAATAGGTGTTGTTGTACCAGTAGTAAAATGTAACGCCCAGAAGGGAAATAACCATCAAGGCCAGGACGATAAAAATGTTCTTCTTCTGTTTCACGGTTAACCCACCCTGTTTAGCTGCTAGCTTCTGGCTGCTAGCTTCTAGCTGATTTTTTAGCTGTTGGCTTCCAGTTACTAGCTGCCAGCTGCCAGCCGCTAGCAGCCAGTTAACGGAACGCCCGGCCTACCTTACGCTGACGGCCATTCCGTCCTCCAGCCTGGAGCTGCTGTAAACCACCAGTTCCTGGCCTTCGCTGAGGCCGTTCCCCACCACCACGTAATTGTCGCTTATTTTGTCAACCTGCACCGGAACCTTGGTCACCTTTCCCCCATCGTAGACAAACACCCGGTAGACGCCCATTTCCTCAACCAGCGCAGACTTGGGAACGACGAACCGCTTTGCCGGCTCCCCGCCGGTGTAGACCCGGGCGAACATTCCGGGCTTTATGGGCAGGCCGGCACCGGCCACCAGGAACTTCACCTGGTACCCCTTGGCCGCCGGGTCAAGGGTGTGAGATATGTTCCTGACTTCGGCCTCCAGCATCCTGTCCACCGGGTCCACCTTCACCGCCACTTTCTGCCCGACTTTGAGCGAATTGACTTTCCTCTCATCCACATAGGCCACCACCACCACCCTGGACAGGTCGGCCACGAAAAAGACGGGTTTGCCGGGCGAACAGACCTCGCCCGGGTTGATCTGCCTGGCGGTGACCTCTCCGTCTATGGGAGAGGTGATCACGCTGTTGGAGTAGTTCGCCTCCGCGGACTGGAGGGCGGCCCTGGCCTGGGCAAGCTTGTGGGGAGCGGTTTCTTCGGCCTGGATCCTGGCCAGTTCGTAGGGAACGGCATACTTGTTGTCGAAGTCGGCCTTGGATAAAGCCCCGCTGTTGTACAGGGACAGGCCGCGGTTATAATTTTCCTCCGCGGTTTCCAGGTCGATCCGGGCCTTTTTTACCGCGGCCTCGGCTTCGTCAACCGCGGCTCTCAGCTGGTCCCGCGCGGCCCCCACATCCGGCATGTCGATTCTCATCAGCGCCTGACCGGCTTTTACCCGGCTGCCTACATCCACCAAGACCTCCGCAACCTTCCCGCCCACCTTGGGGAAAATGGTGGCCGAGTCCAGGGCCTCGATTTTTCCCGTAATGTAATCGGCACCGGCAGGCGCGCCCGTACTCACTCTTTCAGTCACCACCCGCACCCCGGGATCTTTGCCGGCACAGCCTTGAACAAAAAAGAAGGCCAACGCCAGCAGCGCCGGAATCATCCTCCCCACCTTCATAAGGTCCCCTCCTGACTGTGTGATCTCAATCCGCACTTTCTTCAACCAAAGTTAAGTCTACGACCGGAAGATTAAACTGTCAACAGGCTGGCCGGTCAACCCCCGGCCTTCAGCTTCCAGGCCCGGTAGAGGTCCACGGCCCTGCGGCCCAGGTCGTCAAAAATGGTGTACACCACCGGCACCACCACCAGGGTGAGGGCGGTGGAAACCAGCAGGCCCCCGATCACCACCGTGGCCATGGGCGCCTGAAGTTCCGTGCCTTCTCCCATGCCCAGAGCCAGGGGCAGCATGGCAAACATGGTGGTGAAGGCCGTCATCAGTATGGGCCTCAGCCTTACCGGCCCCGCCCGGACTATGGCCTCGTCCCGGGCCAGGCCCCCGCTTTTCAACTGCTTGATGTAGTCTATGAGCACGATGGCGTTGTTCACCACTATTCCGCACATCATGATCAGCCCGATAAAGGCGGGCACGCTGAAAGCCCTGCCGGTCAGCACCAGGCTCAAAACCACCCCGGTGACGGAGACGGGGATGGAGAACATGATGGCAAAGGGATAGAGCAGGGATTCAAACTGCCCGGCCATGACCATGTAAACCAGCAGTATGGCCAGCACCAGGGCCGGCCCCAGGTCGCCGAACGACTGCGCCATGTCCTGGCTCTGGCCTCCAATAACAAAGCTGTAGCCGGGCGGGAGCGGTATGGCGCCCAGTTTTTTCTCGATTTCCGCGATCACGCTGCCCAAGTCCCGCCCCGAGTAGTCCCCGTAAATATAGGCCACCCTGGAGTTGTCTGCCCTCTGCACGTTGCGGGGGCCCTCGCCCTCCACCATGTCCACCACCTCGGCGATGGGAATCCTGGCCCCGTTCTGGCCCGTGAAACTCAGGCTCGTGACGGCATTGGCGTCCTTTTTCAACTCGGGATCAAGAATCAGCCTGACATCGGTCAGGGTCCCCCCCTGGTCCAGGGTGGTGACAACCTGGCCTTCGCCGGCGACCCTGATCACCTGCGCCAGCTGGGACGATGAGATACCGTAGTGGGCAAGCTTGTCGCGGTTGAAGCGCATTTGCAGCTCCGGCCTGCCGATGGACATGCTGTGGCCCACGTGGTGGGTGCCAGGCACTTCCTCCACAGCCTTTTTCATTTCTTCCGCCAGATTTCTCAGGGTATCCAGGTCGTTCCCCTTCAGGGTTATCTCAATAGCCCTGCCGGTGAAGGCCCTGCTGAGCATGGCCGTGCCGGAGCTGGCCGAAATCCTGACCGTGGCGCCTGGTATGCCCGCCGTCTTGCCCCTCAGTTCGTTCATCACCTCGTCCGTTGATCGCTTGCGGTCATCCTTCAGCCTTATGTTGAACTGGGCCCGGTCGCCCCCGCCCGACCCCATGGGGCCGCCCCCGCCGCCCACGCTGGTAATCACGGACTCCACCTCGGGGATCTGCAGAACCCTTTTCCGGATCTCTTCCGCCACCTTGCCGGTCTCCTCCAGGGTGGTGGCCACGGGCATTTCAATATTGACATTGATCTGTCCGGCATCCTGGGAAGGCATGAACTCGGTACCGATAAACCTCACCAGCCCCAGGCTGCCGAGGGTTACCAGGGCCGCCACGGCCACAACCTTGAGCCTCCTGTCAAGGGACCACCTGAGCAACCGGCGGTAGCCCTCGTCCAGGCCGGCGTACCAGTCCTCGCTCTTCCTGAAGGCCCTGTTCCACCAGCTTTTTCCCTCGCCGAGACTTTCGGTCTTATGGAGAAACCGGGAGCAAATCAGGGGAACCAGGGTCAGGGCAACGAAGAGGGCGGCCAGCTGGGAAAAGGCCACGGTAAGGGCAAACTGCTTGAACAACTGCCCGGCCAGGCCCCTTACAAATACCATGGGCAGGAAGACCACGGCCACCGTCAGGGCCGAGGCGGTAACGGCCATGCCCACCTCCCGGGTTCCCTCCTTGGCGGCTTCCTTTACCGGAAGGCCTTTCTGCCGGTGCCGGTAAATGCTCTCCAGCACCACTATGGAATAGTCCACCATGTGCCCCACGCCCAGGGAAAGGCCGGCCATGGACATCATGTTCAGGGTCATGTTGTTGAAATACATCAGGGCAAAGGCCGTGATTACCGCAAATGGAATGGAGGTGGCGATGACCACGGTGGTGCGCAGGTTCCTCAAAAACACCAGGAGGACCAGTATCGCAAGGCCGCTTCCCAGGATTATGCTGCGGGTGATATCGTTGATGGAATCCTCCACCGTTTTGGACTGGTCAAAGCCGGTGGCAAACTCCAGATCGCCGGGAAGTTCCTTTTTCAATTTCTCCAATTCCCGCTTGACGCGGTTGGCCACGTCCACGGTGTTTGACCCGCTCTGCTTATTGATGGATATGTAGACGGCCGGCTTGTCGTTTAACAGGGCATAACTGGACACGGCGGCAAAGGTGTCCTCCACCTCGGCCAGTTCCCCCAGGCGGATGCTGCCTCCCCCGGGGAGCATCACCGGCAGCGATTTCAAGTCGTCCAACGAATTGTACCGGCCAAGGCCCCTGACCACGAAGTCCTTCCGGCCCCGGGGCAAAACCCCGCCGGACACGTCCACGTTCTCGCCCTGGAGGGTCTGGATCAGTTGGGTCACTGTCAGCCCGTACTGCTGCAGCCTGCCGGGGTCAAGCCGGACCTGGATCTCCCTGGTCAGCCCGCCGCCCACTGAAACCCCGGCAACCCCGGGCACCCTCTCCAGGGCCGGCTGGATGTTGTCCTCCACCATCCGCATCAGGGAATACTTGTCCCGGGGTCCCGAAACGGAGACCGACATGATGGGCATCATGGAAGTGTCGAACTTGTACACCGCCAGGTTCTCCACCGAGTCCGGCAGCCGTCGCTTGTACAGCTCAAGCCTCGCCCTGACGTCGGCCTGGGCGGTGTCCATATCGGTTCCCCAGGCAAACTGCACCCTTACCTGGCAAGACCCCACCTGGCTGTTGGAGGTAATCTTCTCCACGTTGCTGATTGTTCCCACCGCGGCCTCGATCACCCGGGCCACGTCCTTTTCCACCTCTTCCGGGCCGGCCCCCGGATAGGAAGCCGAAACCGTCAGGGTGGGGTTGGTGATTTCCGGCAGCAGGTCGATGGACAAATAATTCAGGGCTGTGAACCCCAGCACCAGCAGGCCGATGATGACCATGACCATTGTTACCGGGCGTTCCACCGAGAAATCGGTAATCTTCATCTGCCGCTACCTCCCCGGGTCCCGGCTGCTTCCGGGGCGTTGCCGGCCTTCTCTCCGGCCGGTTTTTCAGCGGCATTATCCGGTCCCTTCCCGGTTCCGGGCTTTTCCCCCTGGGACCCCCGCTTGCCGTCCTGGCTCACTCTCACCGCCATGCCGTCCACCAGGGACTGGTGGCCCACGGTAACCACCAGGTCGCCGGGTTTCAGTCCGCCCGCCGTCACCTCCACCCTGCCGTCCTGGACAATGCCTGTCTCCACCTTGCATTCCTTGGCCTTGCCGTCCCGCACGACAAAAACGTACTTGCCCTCGGGCCTGTTCACCACCGCGTCCGCCGGCACTACCAGGGCCTTTTTGCTTTCCCTGACGGCCACCCTCACCCTGGCGAACATGCCCTGCTTGATCTGACCGTCGGGATTGGGCAGATCAATCTCCACCGGGTAGCCTTTGGCAACCGAATCAACTGCGGGGCTCAAAGCGCCCACCGTCCCCGTGAATGGGGCGGTCCCCACGTCCGGGATGTCCACCTCCACCTGCTGCCCCCTGGCCAGCCGGTTGATATGCTGGTCCCCCACAAATATCTTTATTTTCACGGTGCTTATATCCACCACGCCCACGGCCTGGGTGGCCGTGGTCACGTTTTGCCCCGCCTCCACATTGACGAAGGAAACCACCCCGTCCATGGGAGACCTGACCGTGGCCCCCTCCAGAAGGCTTTGCTGGTAGTTCAGGGAGGACTCGCTCCTGGCCACCGAAGCCTCATACTCTTCCGACATGGCCTGGTCGTACTTGAGGGCCGTTTCGTCATACTTGTCTTTTGAAACAGCCCCGGCTTCATACAGTTTTTTATAATTATCCAGCATGTTCCGGTAATACTCCCTGTTCTTCCGGGCCATCTCCAGCCTTGCCCTGTTCAGGGCCAGGTCGGCTTCCTGGGTCCGGACCTGGGCGGATAGTTCCGAGGTGTCCAGCTGGAACAGGACATCACCACGCTTCACCCGGTCCCCGATGCGCACCGCCACCGAGGCCACCCTTCCAGCCACCTTGGGAGCCAAGACCGCCGACTGAAGGGGCTGGACCTGGCCGTTAAAAAACTTAATCTCTTTTATGTCCGTCTCTTCCACCGGAGCGACGGCCACGGACACCGCGTTTCCGCCCCGGGCGCCCTCACCCCCGGCGGACGCGCCTCCCCCGCCGCCGCAACCCGCTGACAAAGCCAGTAAAATTATAAGGGCTGTTAAAAGTACCGTCCTTGCTTTCATAACCAGACCTCCAACACCGTTTGTGTCGAATTGCCCGCTTCCCGCGGGATACAGAACGCGAAAGCAAAAAAGGACACCAGGTTTCAAATCCCCGGCACCCCTCCTGCGGTTTTTCCATCTTTTGCCAAAGGCATTTCAAAGGCCCACTCCATATATTTTACCACATGAAAAGTTTGCTTAGTTAAGTATATGATTAATCCGGACAGGCTGTCAATACATAGAAATTAACGAAAATTAAAAAAATCTTGCCCTCCCTTCAGCGCAGCCCGGAATTCAGAATAACAGCCCTGATCAATAATTGCGGCAGGCCAGATCGAAAAAGGCTTTGGGTGATCACAAACTCGGCCGGGCTAGCCTTCCAGTTCTTCCAGAATTGCCCGCCAGTCGCAATATTCCTCTATATTCTCAAGGGTTATCCTGATTCCTGCCTGATCACCCGGCGTTATGTGCCTGGTCACCTTGGAAAGTTTTTCGACGGTGGTATAGGTGTCATAATGCACCAGGATCACCGGTACGCCCTTTTCCTCGGCCCTGGCCAGCACCTTGACGTCCGGGTAAAGCCCCCCGGTCAGGATCAGCGCCGAAGTGCTGGTTTCCAGGGCGGCCAGCGCCAGGTCGGCCCTGTCTCCGCCCAGCACCACGGCCTTGTCGGTGGACCGCCGCAGGTACCTGATGGCGCCTTCCAGGGTCATGGCGCCCACCATGATATCCTCCACCAGCAGGTGCAACCGTTTGCGCCCGGCCAGGATCTCCCCGCCCAGCTCGTTGTAAAACTCCTCCACCGTGGGCGCCGCTATTTCGGGCCGCCTGGGAATCACGCCCAGGGTCCTGAACCCGCGGTCTTCCAGGATGGGGACGAAAACTCCCTTTGTCTTGGATAACATGGGCCAGGGAATGTTGTTGAACAGGTTGCCCACCAGGGGAACACCCCTGGCCAGCAGGTACTCGTTTAAAAACAGTGTCTGGTCCACGCTGAAGTCGTTTTCTATTTTCACGGTGATCAGCACCCTGGCCCCGATTAACCGGGCCAGCGAAATGTCGTCCATGCCCCAGCTTTTGTATATGTAGGGCTTTACTGCGCCGTCTATAATTACAATGTCCGCGCCCCGGGCCACCCTCTGGTAGGAACCGACAACGGCTTCCGCCAACTCCTCCTTCCTGTCCCCTGAAAGGTATGACTGCCCGGCCCTGAAGGGCACTATGTCGCTGATCGGGTTTTCCAGGCCGAGGATTTCCTTCATCAGGACGGCGTCCTCGTCCTCCTGGCCGCTGGCCCGCATGGGAATTCCCACCGGCTTGAAATAGGAAACCTTTTTTCCTTCCTGCCGGAACTTCAGTGCCAGCCCCAGGGCCACCATGGTCTTGCCGCTGCCCGGATAACCGATGACATACAGGTTTTTCATTCTTTTCACCTCACGAAACCGAAATGGTTATTTTAACATCCAGGGCGCTCAAACCTTCCTCGTAGGCAAACACCGGGTTGACATCAACCTCGGTTATTTCCGGGAAATCCAGCGCCAGGCGGGCCAGCCGCCCCACCGCATCCATCAGGGCGTTCAAATCCTTTGGCTTTTCGCCCCGGTAACCCCTCAGGAGGGTATAAGCCCTGGTCTCGGTGATCATCTTTTCAATTTCCTGCCGGGAGAGACCCCGGGCCAACCGGAAAGACACGTCCTTGATCAGGTTCACGTAGATGCCGCCCAGTCCCACCGCGATCATGGGGCCGAACTGCACGTCCCTGGTCATGCCGATGATCAGCTCGGCCCCCCTGGGCATCATCTTCTGCACCTCAACCCCGTATACAACCGCCTGGGGCATTAAGCGCTGGGAGTTCTCCATCACCTCCAGGAAGGCGTTATATACCTCCTCCGGCGACCCGAGGCCCAACTTCACCCCGCCCACGTCGGTCTTGTGCAGTATCTTCGGGGAAGCCACCTTGATCACTACCGGGTATCCCAGTTTCTCAGCCTCTTCCACCGCCTCCCCGGGAGTGACGGCCAGGGAGACGGGCGCCGCCGGTATGCCGTAAGCCCGGGCCACCTCTGACGCCTCGCTGCCCAGCAGGACCAGGCGGTTGTCCCTCAAAACGTCGTAAAAAACAGCCTTAACCGCCTTCCTGTCAATGTCCTCAAACTCAAGATCCCGCTGGTTCTCCGGGGAGTTCCTGTACTGGTCGTACCTGACCATCTGGCTGATGGAGGCGATGACCGGCTCGGGAAAGGTGAAACACGGTATTCCGGACCTGTTCAGGACCTCCTTGGCCTCGGCCAGGGCTGAACCACCGATGTAGGCCCCGAAAAATCCCTTGTGGGGGTATTTTTCCTTCATCTCGATGACTGCCCGGGAGGTCTCCAACGGCTTGTTGGTGGCCGTGGGAGTGACGATGACCACCACGCTGTCAACATTGGGGTCGGCGCACACCTTATCCAGGGCGAACCTGTACCGGTCGTCCATGGCGTCCCCCAGCACGTCCACCGGGTTGTAAATGCCGGCCTCGGCCGGGAGGCCCTCCCTCAGGGCGTCCAGGGTCTCCTTGCCGAACCTGGCCATGGTCAGTCCCCTGGCCTCCACGTTGTCGGAGGCAATAATGCCGGGCCCTCCCGAATTGGTCACTATGGCCACCCTGGGCCCCCCGGGCGCCGGCGACCTGGCAAAACTGACGGCCAGGTCGAAAAGATCGGTGATGGTCCTGGCCCGGATCACCCCGCACTGCCTGAAGGCTATGTCGTAGGCCAGGTCGCTTCCGGCCAGGGCCCCGGTATGGGACGAGGCGGCCAGGGCACCTGCCTGGCTGGTCCCGGACTTGTATATGATTACCGGTTTTTTTCTTGCGGCCCGGCCGGCCACATCCAGAAAGCGGGGGCCGTCGGTGACATCCTCTATGTAGCACAGGATTACCCTGGTATACGGGTCGTCGGCGGCTTCCTCGATGAAATCTATTTCCGAAAGATCGGCCTTGTTTCCCAGGCTGACCACCTTTGACAGCCCAATCCCGGCCTCGCGGCTCCAATCCAGGATGGCCACCATCATGGCCCCGCTCTGGGAGAAAAAGGCAATGTCCCCCTTCTGGGGAAAACCCATGGCAAAGGATGTGTTTATAGGCACGTGGGTATCCATCATGCCGGCGCAGTTGGGGCCCAGCATTCTCATGCCGTACTGCCGGCAGAGGGCCAGCAGCTTTTTCTCCACCTCCAGGCCTTCCCGGCCTGTTTCCTTGAATCCGGCCGTGATGGTAACCAGGTTTTTGACCCCGTTTTCACCGCATTCCGCGGCAACCTCCAGCACCCTGGCCGCGGGAACGGCGATTACCGCCACGTCCACCTTTTCCGGAAGGTCCGCCACTGAGGGATAAGCCTTTAAGTTCTCGATTTCACTTTCTTTGGGATTAATCGGGTAGATATTGCCGCGGTACCCGGACGAAATCAGGTTCCTGACAATGGCGTTGCTTATTTTCCCCGGTGTCCGGGAGGCCCCGATGACGGCCACCGATCCGGCGTCATAGAAGTTCTTGATGCTCATCGACCCACCCCGCTTACGCTTAAAAACGCAGGATTATCAAAAATAAACACCTTCCGTTGCCTAAATTATACTTCCGTTGTTTTATCAAGTAAATAAGCAGTTGGCGAGTTTGTTCAAAATGGTACTATTAGAAATTTAATATAATCTGCAAGAATTCAGAATTCGGGACCGCAATCCGGAACGGATGGGACGATTCGCCGGAAAGACGGAAGGCCCCTGAGTGAAGAGGACAGGGCGAAAATCATCCGCAGTATAGAATTGGGAATTGGGGACTGGAGAAACCGCCCAATTCCATAATTCCTAATTCCCAATTTTCGGCAGCGCCCTTGGCCACAGGTTTTCCAGGTCCGCCGTCTGCAAGGCTGAAAGCACCTTCTCCCTTAGGTCGGGATACCTTGACCTGAGCCCGGCCACCAGTTTCTTCACCTCCTGACGCTTGGTGAACCCGCTGGCCGGGCAGGGATTTTCAGACACGGGGACCTTCTCCAGGGCGGCCAGTTCCCTTACGGTTTCCTGGCCGAGGTAGACCAGGGGCCTGATCATGTAAAGGCCGGTCCGGTCCAGAAAGGTGTTGGGGGAAAAGGTCCTGAACCGGCCGTTATATAAAAGGCTCATGAAAAACGTGTCCACCACGTCGTCCAGGTGGTGGCCCAGGGCCACCTTGTTGCATCCCAGTTCCAGGGCCAGTTCGTTCAGCGCCCCCCTTCTCAGGGTGGAACAAAGGGCGCAGGGGTTTTTCTCGTTCCTGACGTCAAAAACGATCTTGCCGATGTCGGTGGCCTCACACCTGAAGGGTATCCCCAGTCCCCGGCAGAACTCCTCCAGGGGGGCGATGTCCATGCCGAACCCCAGGTCCAGGAAGATGCCGAATATGTCGAATTCAACGGGGGTCGTCCGCCTGACCGCTTCCAGGGCATACAAAAGAACCCCGCTGTCCTTGCCTCCGGACAGCCCCACCGCCACCCTGTCCCCGCCGGCAATCATACCGTAATCAACCATCGCCCTCTTTACTTTGGCCAGGGCCCACTTCCTGAAATCCTTCTTTCCCATCGCCGCTCCTTTATGCTGATTATCCCGGCTAACTTAATTTTCCCGGAAATGAATAAAAAACTTATTACATAAATTCCGGGGAAGGCGGAAAAAAATACATTAAATTCTGTGTTACCGGAGGGATTCTTTTGGGAGACGTCACCATTCGCATCGAACCGTCTGTCGACCGGCAGGCCGTGGAAAAAGTGAGGAATACACTGTCCCGGGTCAAAGCAGGCGAACAGGTAACCATTGTCATGGAAGCCGCAGACGCCCACCAGGCCGGCCGCATCATGGAAATGATCAGGGAAGAGGGCTTTGACTACCAGCCCCGGGGGACCCACGAAGGAGACCTCTACCAGATCACGGCCAGGCGGATTCAATAAGGTGCCTGGATGAAGGACCGCAGTATCTCCACCGTTGCACCGGGCCAGCCCGCCCAGGGCTTACCCTCCCTCGAGAACGGCCACCAGGCGGCCGCCGCACACCTCCCCGGTTTTGCCATATACTCCTCCTACAGTGCTCCGCCGGTTTCAGTATTATTTTACAGTTGCGAAACAGTTAAGGCAATGTCCGTCCCATGAATACAAAAGACACCCTTTAACGGATGTCTTTTTTATGCCGGTTCCGTTGGCCTCTCCGGTTTTAAGCGTCGTTTTTGGCCGGCATGGTCACACCGGACAACCAGTACTCCCGGGGCCCCCCGCCTGTGGCTCTGGCCACCCCGGAATAGCGGTGGGCGTGCTGGCCCTGGCCGGAGGGAATCCCCGGCCCGGTCACAACCTCATACTTGCATACTTGGCCCCGGCTCAAGCTTATGGTGCCGCTCAGCGTGTGCGTGTGCCGGTCCACTGCGCCGAATGCCGGACTGGATTTCCCCTGGTAAGGGATCTGGCTCCCGAATTTAAAAAAAATTTTACCGCTGTACTGGTGCACATGCCCCTTCTGAGCCGGAGCCGGGCCTGTTCCGTAACCCATATCGATTTCCCCTTTTTCTGACATATTATGCCAGTAAAAAAACAATTGTTACCAACGAAACCTAAATTTTAGCCCTCATCTTGGCACAGTGGAAGGGATCGGGCGTTTCGCCATAGAATGAGAAATTAGACATGGAGGGAAAACAAATGATGTGGCTTTTGTCTCTGGCCATAAACGCGGTGGCCCTCCTGGCGGCCGACTGGCTGCTGGACGGCATCCGCATCTCGGGGCTGTTCTGGGCGCTGATAGCTTCCTTGGTGCTGGGGGCGGTAAACACCCTGATCCGGCCGCTCCTCATTGTACTGACCTTTCCCCTTACCGTGGTCACCCTGGGCCTGTTCATTTTCGTGGTAAACGCCCTGGCTTTTGCCCTGGCCGCGTTCCTGGTGCCCGGATTCCACGTGTACAGCTTTGGGGGGGCCTTCTGGGGAGCTATTATCACCAGCCTGGTGAGCTGGGTGCTGAACCAGATCTTCAATCCCTGGCGATAAGTGAAATAACGCCCGGCGGGAGGAACTCAGAACCCAGGACTCAGAACTCAAAATGCGGCCGGCCAGGCTGAGCCCGCCAGGGGCAATACCAGAGCGAACAGGCTGCCGGCCCCGGGGCGGCTGGCCAGTTCTATCCGCCCCCCGTGCTTCTGCACGATCCACTGGGCAATGGAAAGTCCCAGCCCCGACCCGCTGGTCCCCCGGACAGCCTTTCCCCTGTAAAAACGCTTGAATATCTCCCGACGTTCCTCCTCGGGGATGCCCGGCCCCCCGTCCCTTACATATATGGCCACGAAGCCAGGTTTGATCCGGATTGGTTCTGTCCCTTCCGGGAAACCCTCTTCCCCCAGCCCCAGGGCGGCTTCTCCCAGGACAACCCCCAGGCGGATTTCACCCTCTTCCGGGGTATACTTGAGGGCGTTGTCCAGCAGGATATTCACGGCCTGGATGATCAGGTCGGGGTTAACATCAACCAGGAGATCTTCCGGAAGACCCTCCACGCCCTGGACAATAATTTCCCTGCGGGTGAGAAACTTCATTCCCTGGACCACCCGGCCCATCAGGCCGGCCAGGGGTATCCGGCCGGTTTCCACTCCCTGTCCGGCATCCGCCCGGGCCAGGCACAAAAGGTTGGAGACCAGCCCGGTAAGCCTTTCGGCCTCCCCGGCGATATCGGCCAGGGCTTCGGACCTGACCGCCGGGTCGCAGTCGCCCATCCTGATCAATAATTCCGCGTTGCCCCGGATGGTGGTCAGGGGAGTGCGCAGCTCGTGGGAGGCGTCGGCCACGAACCTTTTCTGGGACTCGTTTATCTCCTCCAGCTGCCGGTACATGTTTTCCAGCCTCTCCAGCATTTCGTTCAGGGTTCCGGCCAGGGTGTGCAGTTCGTCCTTCGGTCCCCGGTAATCTATGCGTTTTTTCAGGTCGCTGCCCCTCTGAATGGAGGCCGCCGCCTCGATGATCTTTTCAATGGGCTTGAGGGCCACCCTGGCCAGGGACCATCCCAGCAGGCCGGCGGAAAGAACGGTAACCAGGCCGCCGAGAAAGATCATCAGCCTGAGGCGGCTCAAAACCATGTCCACCTGGGAAAGAGAACGGCCCACCTGCAGGATGCCGATAACCTGTTCGTCCAGCACCAGGGGCTGGTTATAGATTCTGATGGCCTGCCGGCCGTAACGGACATTTTCAAAGAACCCCCGGCCTCCGGCAGCCGTCCTGAGGGTATCCTCACTCATGGGCAGGGACTGGGGACCGAGATTGCCCGACCGGGCAACCAGCCTGCCCCCGGTGTCCACCACCTGCAGATAAGTGCCCGGGGAGGAAAAGACGTCCACGTCCGGCAAAATTATCTGGTGCAAATCAAAAAATGACTTTGAAACCTTGATCGACTTGACCACCGAAGCGGCCATGGCGGAAATGCCGCGGTCAACCTCCAGGCTTAAAGCCCTGTACATGGTAAAATAGACCAGAAGGCCGAAGATCACCAGGGTCAGTCCAAGCACACCGGTAAAAAGCAATGTGAGCCTTAATTTAACGGACATCAGTTTTCACCCGCCGGAATAATTTCAGGCGGAGGGCATCTCCTTCAGGACATACCCCACTCCCCTGACGGTATGGATCAGTCTTTTCTCCCCCGCCTCTTCCAGTTTCTGCCTGAGCATGCCCACGTACACCTCCAGCACGTTGGACTCTCCGCTGTAGTCGAAGCCCCACACCTTCTCCATAAGCATGTCCCGGGTCAGCACCTGCCTGGGGTGCTCCATGAACAATAAAAGCAAATCAAACTCCCTGGCGGTCAGCCTGACCTCCCGGTTTCCCCGGAACACTTCCCTGGTGCCGGTGTTCAGGGTCAAATCCGCGAAGGCCAGGGTGCGGGCGCCTTCGGCGGCTTTTTGCCGGCGCAGCAGGGCCCTTACTCTGGCAAGGAACTCCTCCAGGGCAAAGGGCTTTACCAGGTAATCGTCCGCTCCCAGGTCCAGCCCCTTGACCCGGTCGGCCACGTCATCCCGGGCGGTGAGCATCAGCACCGGAACGTCACTTTCGGCCCTGATCCGCCGGCAGACCTCCCAGCCGTCCATCCCCGGCATCATTATGTCCAGCACCACCAGGTCCGGGCTCTCCGCAAGGGCCCGCTTCAAACCTTCGGCGCCGGTGTCCGCCACCACCGGGTTATACCCCTCGAAGGCCAGGGCCCTTTTGAGAAGGGCGGTGATCCTGGGGTCGTCGTCAATAATCAGTATGGTCACTGCAGTCACCCCGATTGAAAATAAGCCATAGCTTCTAGCTGCTAGCTGCTAGCCCTTTAAAATCTGCAATAGACCATCATGAGGTCTCCTGCCATGGACAATACAAAAAAGTACTCCCTGATTCTTCAAGGAGCATTTGATTCATTGCCTGTTTTTAGACTCGACGGCCTCGAGAACCTGTTCTTCGGGGATCAGTCCACTTTGCCCTTCTCGCCGATGGTCACGTCTATCGACATTTTTTTGCCCCCCCGGTAGATACCCACCACCGCCTTCTGGCCCGGCTGCATTTTGCCCACCAGGTCGGTCAGGTCCCCGGCGTTGGCCACCTTGTTGTTGTTGATTTCAACGATAACATCCCCGTGGGTGATCCCCGCATTGTCCGCCGGACCACCCTCCACCACCGAGGTGACCACCGCCCCTTCGGACCGGTCCAGCTTCAAACTCTGGGCTATTTCCTTGTTCAGCGACTGAATGTACACTCCCAGCCAGGGGCGGGTAATCTTGCCCTGGTTGATAAGGGAGTCCAGCACCGGCTTCACGGTGCTGGTGGGGATGGCGAACCCGATGCCCTGGGCCGAGGCGCTCACCGCGGTGTTGATGCCGATAACCTGCCCCCGGGTGTTCAAGAGCGGCCCTCCGCTGTTCCCCGGGTTGATTGAGGCGTCGGTCTGGAGGAGATTTTTGTACTGCCTGTCCTGTACCGTGATCGGGCGCCCCTTGGCGCTGATCACACCCACGGTGACGGTGTGGTCAAGCCCCTGGGGGTTGCCGATGGCGATGGCCCATTCACCCACCCTGACATTGTCGGAATCCCCCAGTTCAAGGTAGGGCAGGTCGTTGCCCGCGTTAATTTTCAGTACCGCCAGGTCCAGCTCAAAGTCCGACCCCACCAGGGTGGCTGGAACAGGCTTATCCCTGCCCGCCATGGTCACCTCGATTTTCGTTGCGCCGCTGATCACATGCTCGTTGGTGAGAATATAGCCGTCCTTGCTGATGATGAAGCCCGACCCCATTCCCGTGGTGTACCTGGGACCGGTATCAGGTATCCTGTTCCCGAAAAACTGCCTGAAAAAGGGGTCGTTGAAAAACGGGTCAATAAACCGCCCCCTGGATTCAATCGTGGTCTCAATCATAACCACCGCCGGGCTGGTTTTGTCCACAATGTCCGCAATCAGGCCTGTTCCGACAGGGTTAACCGGATCACCCGCCCCGGGCTGGGTTGTGGCCATGGAAGGGATGACCGGAAACAGGTAAAAAGCCGCCCCGGCAACCAGGACCCCGACTACGAAAGCGGCAATAATGAATATCCCCGCTTTTCTTCTCTCTTTCTTGGTACACATGGCACAAACCTCCCCGTTCTTATGTTTGATACTGACAGTATGGCGAAAAAACCTTAAAATACAATTAAAAATCAATAAGATAATAATAAAATTATCCAAATACCGGGCCGGTTTATTCCTCCTGCATGACCACCCTTTCCCCGCTGGCCGTGAGGTCCATTCCCTCGTTGGCCACTTCCCAGGCTATATTGCGCACGTGCTCGCTGATGCGCAGGAAGGCGTTGATTAAATCCAGATGAACCGCCCCGGCCTCCTCCGAACCGCTGCCCACCCGCAGCCGGTGGATGTGCAGGACCCGCAGGTGCCTTTCCATCTTGGTAATCTCGGGCTGCAGTCTGTATGCCTTCTCGGCCAGTTCGCGGTTGCTGGTGACGAAGGCGGTGTTGGTCATCTGCATGAGTTCGCAGACCCTCTTGTGCATGATGGATATCTCGTCCCAGCCCTCCTCGGAAAAATTGCACTGGCCGTCTATCTTGCACTGGGCCAGATAGGTCACGTTTTTTTCGATGATGTCGCCGATATGTTCCAGGTCGTTGACGATGTTGATCAGGCCCATGCATTTAATGAATTCCTGCCTGGAGTGCGGCTGACGCAAAACATTGGTCAGGTACTCGCTTATTTCCTTAAAAAGTATATCCACCCGCTCCTCCTTCTTGGCCACCTGGTTGAGCAGCGAAACATCGTTCTTCTCCAGAATCCCGGCGATGTCCTTGGTCATATCGAAAACATAGTCGAATGTCCGGTTGATCTCCTTGGTGGCCAGGCCCAGGGCGATGGCCGGAGTATTGATCAGCTTGATGTCCAGGTAGCGGGGGCGGAATGTCTCCCTGGACTCCTTCCTGTCCGGCAAAAGCCTGGACAGCAGTATTTCGAACTGGGTGATGAAGGGAATGAAAAGGATCGCTATGGCGATGTTGAAAAATGTGTGCACGTTGGCCACCTGGTATCCCACTGAGGAGGTTATCCTCTCCATGAGCCCGGCAAAGGGGGTTACGAAGGGCAGGAAAAGGATCACCCCGGCCACCTTGAACAGCAGGTGGGCGGTGGCCACCCTCTGTGCCGGCCGGGGAGAACCCAGGCTGGAAAGGACGGCGGTAAAGGAAGTGCCTATGTTCGCCCCGAAAAGCAGGTAAATCGCCGCGTGCAGGGTAATCAGGTGCTGCATGCCCAAAACCATTATGATGCCCACCGACGCCGCGCTGCTGTGAATTAAAAAGGTAAACAGTGCCGCCAGGATCATGGCCAGGACCGGCCGGTCGCCCATCTGGGCCATCAACTGCGGGAAAAAGGGGTCTTCCCGCAGCGGATACATGACCTCGGACATTATTTTAAGGCCCAGGAAAAGGAGCCCGAAGCCCATCAGGACCTGGCCGTAGCGGCGAAAGCGCTCCCGCTTGGTGAAAAATATGATGCTGGCGCCCAGCCCGACTATGGGCAGGGCAATCTCGGTGACCTTGAGGGCGATCAGCTGGGCCGTCACCGTGGTGCCTATGTCGGCCCCCAGGATAACTCCCAGGGTCTGTTTTAAGGTCATAATGCCCGCGCTGGTAAGCCCCACCAGGATCACTGTGGTGGCCGTGCTGCTCTGGAACAGAATGGTAACCGACGCCCCCACCGCCAGCGCGCTGATCCGGTTGTGGGTCAGGGTGCTCATAATGGTGCGCAGCCGGGCGCCGGCTATTTTCTGCAGTCCTTCGCTGAGGATCTGCATGCCGTACAGCAGCAGCCCCATGCCCCCCACCAGGCCGAGAAAAACATGACCCCACATGATACCATCTCTTCTCTCGTTAAATAATACTAAGATTATGAATACAGCTATAAAAGTGTTAAGTTCGATGGAGTCCGTCAAAATCCTTCAACAACGTGGAATATCAAGGGACGGCAAGCCGGAAGGAAAACAGTCAACCGGTTAAGGATTTAGAACCATACCCTTATTTTATCGCAAATTTCTCAAAATGGGTGGCGGAAATTTATGAAGGAATTGAAGCCGCACCCCGGCCCCGGAATGTCGCAGGCGCATTAAGTTTATGTTTACATGTTATTTATTATTATGTTATTATAAAACTACTTAAATTTTGGAAAGGAGGCATTACTAAAATGGGCCATCTGTTTAACGCCAAGGAGGAAGTCTACCGGGCGCTGGCCGATCGCCTGAACAAAAATCCCGTGGGCGCACCGGTAAACGAGATCCTGATGGAGATACTGCACCGCCTGTACACAGAAAGTGAGGCCCTGGTCGGCGGAAAATTTCCCCTTTTGCCCATGACCATTGACAAAATCGCCCAGGTTACCGGAATAAAAGAGGACGAACTGAAAACAACCCTGGAGGGCATGGCCCGGAAAGGGCTGGTGCTGGACCTGCCCCGCCGGGACGGCACATACTACATGCTGGCCCCGATGGTGGTGGGTTTTTTTGAATACACCTTCATGCGGGTAAGGGACGACATAAACATGAAGGAACTGGCCGGACTGTTCGACAGGTACTTTCACAGCGACGGGGTAAAGGAAGAGATTTTCGGCGGCGGCACCAAGATGTTTCACACCCTGGTATATGAAAAACTCATCCCGGCCGCCGTGGAAACAGAGGTGTTGAGCTATGAGAGGGCCTCCGAAATTATCCGCCAGTCCGGAGGGGGGGCGCTTTCCATGTGCTCATGCCGCCATAAGGCCAGCCACCTGGGAACGGCCTGCGACGCGCCGGTGGAGGATGTCTGCACCTCCTTGGGCAACGCCGCCAAATGGCTGATCAGCCGCGGAATGGGCCGGCCCGCCACGGTGGACGACCTGCTGCGGGTGCTGGACCGGACGGAAGAGCTGGGCCTGGTGCACCTGGGCGACAATGTGCTTAAGAACCCCGCCTACATATGCCACTGCTGCGGCTGCTGCTGCCAGGTGATGAAAGCCATCAAGGCGGGGGTGAACGCCGTCCACCCGAGCAATTTCATCCCCTCCCCGGACCCGGACCAGTGCACCGGCTGCGGGACCTGCGCGGAAAGCTGCCATATAGGGGCCATCGCCATGGAAGGGGAACAGACTCCGGCCGTGAACGAAAAAATCTGCATCGGCTGCGGCGTGTGTTCGGCTGCCTGCCCCACCGGGGCGCTGACCATGTCACGCCGGCCGGTCTTGCACACACCTCCCGAAAGCAAGCAGGAACAGTTCCTCCGCATCGCCCGGGAAAAGGGGCGGATTTAACGACGCTGGGCCGTCCCAGGCAATACCTATGGGACGGCCCAGCTTTATAAAACCGTCTCGACGATTTAACTGTAATGCCCGGCAAACTGTTTTCTGAGCTCGTGCTTCTTGACTTTGCCGGTGCTGGTGCGGGGCAGGTCGTCAACGAAAATCACCGATTTAGGCACCTGGAACCCGCCCAGTTCCTGCCTGCACCAGTTGATCACCTCATCCCCGGTGAGGCCGCTGCCCTTCCGGGGCACCACCACGGCGGTGACCGCCTCGGCCCAGTGCGGGTGGGGCAGCCCGATGACGGCGGCGGCCTCCACCTTGGGATGGGCCAGGATAGCGGCCTCCACCTTGATCGAGGGCACGTTTTCACCGCCGGTCTTGATCATGTCCTTCTTGCGGTCCACGAAGACCAGCATGCCGTCCCGGTCCACATAGCCCAGGTCCCCGGAGTGGTGCCAGCCGAATTTCCCGGCCTGTCCGGTGGCCTCCGGATCCTTAAAGTATCCCTCCATGACTCCGGGCCCACGCCATACAATCTCGCCCACCTGTTCCGGCGGCAGGATGTTCCCGTCGTCGTCCACCACCGCAGTGTCGTAACCGGGCGAGGACATGCCCCAGATATTGCCCTCCTTTTCCGGATACCAGCCGGGATTGAAGTAGTTGGTGGCGGGATAGGCCTCGGTCTGTCCGGTACCCAATATAAAGGTGGCGTTGATCCTTTTCCGGGCGTCCTCCAGGGTGCGCCGGTCCATGGGCGTCATGGCATAGAGGCAGGTCTGCAGGCTGGACAGGTCGTAGTTGTTCACGGCCGGGTGGTCCAACAGGTAGCGGTACATCATGGGCAGGGCAAAGAGCCAGGTGACCCTTTCGGCCTGGATGGTTTTCATCAGCCCCTCCGGATCAAAGCTCCTGATGACAACCGACTTGGAGCACGCCAGGAGGGCGGTGGTCAGCAGGGTGTGCTGGGCGCAGTGGAAAATGGGCATCATGGTGGTAACCACGCTGTCCTGGTCGATTTTCAACTCGATGGTGTTCTGCAAGGCCGCAACGTAGACATTCAGGTTGGAAATCATGACCCCCTTGGGCATGGCGGTGGTGCCGCTGGTGTACATGATCTGGAGGATGTCCCTGTCTTCGATGATTACATCCTCGATCTCGGCCCCATCCGCCCCGGCGATAAAATCGTTGAAGTCCACAAAGGGATCCTGGGGCTGCTGGCCGGAAACCGGGAGGGAGATAAAGTGCTTGATGTTTGGAACGTGGTCCAGGTGCTTGGCCAGCAGGGGGACAAAGGCGTCGTCGACAATCAGGGCCTTTGCCTCGGAGTGGTTCAGGACATAGGCCAGTTCCCGGGGGTTCAGGCCGGGGTTCACCGGGACAGAGACAAAACCCCCCTTGGCCAGGCCGTACAGCGAAATCACGTACTCGGTGGAGTTGAGGCAGATGGCGGCCACCCGGTCCCCCTTCCGCAGGCCCAGGCCGCGCACTGCCCTGGCAAAGCGGTTGCAGGCCCCGTTCAGCTGGTGAAAGGTGAGACTTTTCCTCTCCCCGCCCCGGTATTCAACCACGGCCTCCTTGTGGGGCCGGCGTCCGGCAGACCGGCGCAGGATGTCGCCCACCGCCACCCGGTGGATAAGGTTATGGCTTAGTTTGGGATCCATACACATCCTCCTCTTCATTTATCAGATTGGATGACCATGTTGCCCCCGCCGCCGTTTCACCGCTTTTGGTCAGGTCACAAGCCTCTTGGCCTCTCTCACCTCCATTCATAAGGGCCTCTTGTTCTTTTATTCTGACTTTTCTGAATGTTGGCCTTATATAACAAGGATAGCCGAATCATTATGACTATCCTTGCAGTCGCAACCTGCCCAAAACGCTTATTGGGGCTTTTTGTTTATTGCCGCCTTCAAAATGGCAGTGCTGCATACCTCGTTGCGCTGGTTTTTTATTTCCTGCCTGACGGTGATTACCCCGAAGGCGCCCTTGTCCTGCTTTTCAATCAGCTCGGCTTCCACCCTGAGGGTGTCCCCGATAAAGGTGGGAGCGGTGAACCGCACCTTGTCCATGCCGTAAAAGGCAACCACCACGCCGGGCTTCATCGGCACCAGGCCTGTGGCCACGCTCATCACCAGCATACCGTGGGCTATACGCCGGCCGAACATGGTGCCGGCGGCAAACTCCCTGTCCGTATGCAGCGGATACCAGTCCCCGCTGAAGGCGGCAAAATTGACTATGTCGGCCTCGGTTATGGTCCGTCCCCTGGAGACCGCCCGCATGCCCACCTCCAGTTCTTCGAAATACCTGTCCAGCACTTTATACCCCCCGTTTCCTTTTTTCATCATCACCTAATCATTCTGTCGGCGATTATCTCCTTCATGATCTCGGTTGTTCCGCCGCCGATGGTGCCTATCCTGGCGTCCCGCCAGTAGCGCTGGACGGGGTACTCCATCATGTACCCGTAGCCGCCGTGGATCTGCACCGCCTCGTCGGTGACCCGGTTGGCCGCCTCGCAGGCGTATATCTTGGCCATGGCCACCGCCGTGACCGCGTCCTCCCCGGCCACGAACAGCGACAGGGCATGGTAAGTCAGGCAGCGGGCGGTCTCGATCAGGGCCGCCATGTCGGCTATCTTGTGCCTGGTCGCCTGGAACTTGGCCAGGGGCCTGCCGAACTGGACCCTCTGGTGGGAGTAATTGATGGCCTCCTCCATGGCCAGCTGGGCGCCCGACACCGCCCCCAGGGCCATGATCAGCCTTTCCCAGGCGAAGTTCTGCATTATGTAGTAGAAGCCGGCGTTTTCCTCGCCCACCAGGTTTGCCTTGGGCACCGGGCAGTCCTCAAAGATCAGCTCGCCGGTGTCCGACGCCCCCCACCCCAGCTTATCCAGCTTCTTGGCCACGCTGAATCCCGGCGTTCCCTTTTCGATGACCAAAAGGCTGATGCCCCTGTGGCCGGCCCCGGGGTCGGTCTTGACGGCGGTCACCACATAGTCCGCCCGCACGCCGTTGGTGATGAATATTTTGCTTCCGTTGACCACGTAGTGGTCCCCGGCGTCCCGGGCCACAGTCTGTATGGAAGCCACGTCCGACCCGGCGTTGGGCTCGGTGATGCCCAGGGCCCCTATTTTCTCGCCGCTGATGGTGGGCGGCAAAAACCTCCTTTTCAATTCCTCGCTGCCGAACCTGTAAATATGCGGTCCTGCCAAGCAGACGCTGGCCCCGAGGCCGGCCTGCACCCCGCCCGAACCGCAGCGGGCCAGTTCCTCGATAAACACGGCCCCCGCCAGGTAATCCACTCCGCTGCCGCCGTATTCCTCAGGATAGGTAAGCCCCAGAAACCCCAGTTCTCCTGCCCTGGCAAAAACCTCCCGGGGAAACTCCCCCTTTTCCTCCCACTCTTCCACGCGGGGCTTGATCTCCTTTTCCACCCAGCTGCGCACGCTCCTGCGCAGCATATCGTGCTCCTCCCTGAACAGCCAGTGGGCCATAATCAATCCTCCTTATCCTGACAATATATCCCGTCAGAATTCAGAAGACAGGAGTCAGAATTCAGAATTATCAGGGCATTTCCTATATGCAACTTTTAAACGCACCCAAGTACCCGGCCTTTCATTCTGGATTCTGGATTCTGGATTCTGAATTCTGGATTCTGACCCATTTTCACAGCCCCAAAGCCTTCGCAATCACTTCCTTCATAATCTCGTCCGTGCCGCCGCCGATCCGGTTCAGCCTGGAATCCCGCCACGACCGCTGCACTTCGTACTCCATCATGTACCCGTACCCGCCGTGGATCTGCAGCGCGGCGTCGGCCACCCGGTGGCTCACCTGGGCGCATACCAGTTTGGCGATGGAGATCTCCTTCACCGGGTACTCCCCGGCGGCAAATTTTCTGGCCGTGGAATAGACCAGCTGCCTGGCCGCCTCGATTTCGGTGGCCATTTCGGCCAGCCTGTGGGCGATGACCTGAAACTTGACCAGCGGCCTTCCAAACTGGGTGCGCCGGCGGGCGTACTCCAGCGCCTTTTCAAAGGTCCTCTGGGCGCCGGACACGGCGCAGGCCATCCCCATCAGTCGCTCCCCCTGCAGCTCCCACATGATCTGGTGAAATCCCCGGTTCTCCACCCCCAGCAGGTTTTCCGCCGGCACCCGGCAGTCCTCGAACAGCAGTTCCGCCGTGTCCGAGGACCGCATGCCCACCTTTTCCAGTTTCCTGGTCACCGTGAAGCCGGGAGTGTCCTTATCCACCAGGAAAAGGGACACGCCGTTGTAGCCCCGGTCGGGGTCGGTCTTGGCCACCAGGGTGATGAAGTCCGCCCTGACGCCGTTGGTGATGAAAATCTTCCTGCCGTTGATGACCCAGTGGTCCCCGTCCCGCACCGCCCTGGTTTGAATCGAGGCAACGTCCGATCCGGCGTTGGGCTCGGTGATGCCCAGGCAGGCCACCTTCTCGCCCCTGAGGGCCGGGACCAGGTACTTTTTGATCTGTTCCCCGGTGCCGAACTGCATTATGGGCGGCGTGGCCATGTCGGTCTGCACCGCCACCGCCATGGCCAGAGATCCGCAGCCGCAGCGGGCCAGTTCCTCGGCCAGCACGATGCCCATGAAGTAATCGCCGCCGGCGCCGCCGTACTTCTCCGGATAGCGCAGGGACAGGAATCCCAGTTCCCCCATGCGCGGGAAAACCCAGTCGGCAAAATACCCCTCCCTTTCCCACTCCTCCACGTGGGGGGCGATTTCGGTCTCCACAAACTTTCTTATGGTCCTTCGCACCGCCTGGTGTTCTTCGGTGAATACGGAGTATTTCAATGGGAATCCTCCTTCCCAAAAAATAGCCGTTAGCTGTTAGCGCCCTGCTGCTAGCTTTTAGCTTCTGGCTTCTAGCTTCTGGATGTCAGCTTCTAGCAGCTAGTCGCTGGTCGCTAGTCCTAGTCGCTAATTGCTTGCCGCTAACTGAAATCAGGTTGGAGAGCTGCCGTGCATTTTGGCCCTGGGCGGAAGTTTTTCATTTTTGTTGGCGGTTATCCGGAGCGCTTCTATAATTTTTTTCCTGGTCTCCCCGGGTTCGATCACCTCGTCCACCACCTGGGCGGTCCAGCTTTTGGCCGCCTCGAACACGTCCAGCCTTTCCCTGGCCCGGTTCAGGTATCCCGTGTAGGCATCCTCTTCGATGCCTCTCCCATACACCTTTCTGTAATCCGTTTCGGAACATTCCACGGCAAACCTGGCAATGGGCCAGGCGTAGCAGAGGTCGACCCCCATTCCTTTCACCCCGCCCATAATTATGCTTCCGGCGTCGCCGTAGGCCTCCCTGATCACCACGCTGACCTTGGGAATGGTGGCCGTGGCGTATACATCCAGTATTTTGCCCCCATGCCTTAAGAGTCCCCTGGCTTCCTGGTCCTCTCCCGGCACGAAGGGAGGCGTGTCAACCAGGGTGACCAGCGGTATGTTGTAGGCGTCCAGCACCTGCAAAAAGCGGTAATACTTGTCGCAGGAATCAATCTCCAGGATGCTTCCCGGCTCCTTGGGGTTGTTGGCCACCAGCCCCGCAACCTCCCCGTTGAAGCGGCAAAAACAGGTAATCAGGTTTTTGGCGTAATCTTTTTTAATCTCGTAATAATGTCCGTCGTCAACCAGAAGCTTAATCACTTCGTGCATGTCATACCCGAGGTTGTAGTCGTCGGGAACCAGGCGGGCCAGTTCTTCCACCGGCCGGCGGGGGTCGTCGGAGGTCTCCCTGCGGGGCGGCTTCTCCCGCCAGTTGGAAGGGAGATAGCCGAGCAGGGCCCTGGCGCTCTCTATGGTTTCCCGGTCGCTGTCGCCCACCACGTCGCAGGTGCCGCTGTACATCATGTGGTAATCGGCGCCGCCCACGTCGTCCCCGATCCTTTCCGAGGTGGCCGCCTCCGTCATCCGCGGGCCGCCCAGCCACAGGTATCCCGTCCCCCTGCTCATCAGAAGAAAGTCGCAGAGGGCCGGAGCGTACGCCTGCCCGGCGATACAGGGCCCCATCAGCACGTTGATCTGGGGGATTACCCCGGAGTAGCGCGATTCCAGGGCAAAATACCAGTCCACTCCCGCCACCGGGACGTCCTGGTAGCCCAGCCTCCCCCCGGCCGAGTCCAGCAGCCAGACCATGGGGATGCCCCAGGCGGCGGCCATGTCGAGAAGCCTGGCGCACTTCATCAGGTGCTGGGTTCCTATCGACCCGCCGTACACGGTGAAATCGCTGGCATAAACAGCCACCGGGCGGCCGTCCACCATCCCCGTTCCGACAACCGCGCCGTCGCACGGGGCGTCCGATTTTTTGCCGTCGATGCGCCGGCCGGTGGCCTGGACGCAGGAACCAAGCTCGGAAAAAGTGCCGGGGTCCATGAGGCACTCTATTCTCTCCCGGGCCGTCATTTTACCCCTGGAGTGCTGCCTTTCCACGGCCTCAATCCCGCCGCCGGTCAAATTTTTCCGCCTTATGTCTTTCAGCCTTTGTATTGCTTCGTCCATCACCCTGCCCACGGTATTCCACCTCCTATGCCGGCTTTATCGACCGCTTCCTCCCGGGAAGCTCCTCGTGCTTGTTCCCGGCGGCCTCCAGCGCCCTGATTATTTTGGGCCGCGTGTCCCTGGGATCGATAATCTCGTGCACCGTGTAATAAGTGGTCCAGTGACTGCCCATATGAAACACGCTGAACATTTCTTTCAAAATATTTAAGTAAAAATCGAAAACCTCCCGGTAATTTCCCCTCTCCCTGGCCTCGGCCAGCTCTTTGTTGAATACGGCGTGCACCACCGTTTCCGGGCCGGTGGGGGCAAACTCCATGGTCGGCCAGCCGTAGACGAAGTCCGGAAACATCCTCGAGCAGCCCATGACGATGTTCCCCCCCCCGTAGGAACGCCTCAGAACCACGGTGACCTTGGGGCAGGTAAGGTTTGCGTAATTGTGCAGCAGTTTCGCCCCGTGCCGGATTACGCCCAGCTTCTCCCACTTGTCGCCGGGCACGAAGGCGGTGGTGTCCACCAGGGTGACCAGGGGAATGTTGAAACAATCCAGGATATTCATAAAGCGGTCGTATTTATCCGAGGAATCGGGCTCAAAAATGCCGCTCAGCTCCTCTGGGTTGCTGGCCACAATGCCGGCCGCCCTGCCCCCGAACCGGGCGAAGCCGGTGACCAGGTGCGGCGCGTATTCGGCCTTGAGCTCAAAAAACTCTCCGTCATCGACTATTTTTTCAATCACCTCGTGGATATCGTAGGTAAACTTGGGGTTGTCCGGCAAAACCCAGGGCAGGCTCTCCTCCCTTCTCATGGGGTCGTCGCCGGTTCCGGCATGGGGCGGCTTCTCCCAGCAGTTCTGGGGAAGGTAGCCGATCAGGGTCCTGGCCATTTCAACGGCCTCCTCGTCGCTGCCGGCAATCAGGTCGCACTGTCCGCTTTTCTCCATGTGGAACCGGGCCGACCCGGCCCCGGGGGATTCAACCCTGCCGCCCAGCCACAGGAAAGCGGTGTTCCTGTTCATGATCAGGAAGTCGGACAAAACCTGCAGGTAGGCCGCCAGGCCGGTACAAGGCCCCAGGAGCAGGTGAATCTTCGGAATAACGCCCGAGTACAGGCAGTACTGCCTGATCAGCTGGGCAATGCCGTTGAAACCAACGTCGCCGTCCTTCATGCTCAGCCTTTCCCCTGCGGAGTCAAATATCCCGATCAGGGGCACCCTCAGCCGGCCGGCCATTTTTACCAGGTCCACCAGCTTCCACGCCGCCTGGTCGCCCAGAGATCCAGACATCACCGTAAAATCCAGGGCGTAAAGCACAACCTGCCGGCCGTTTATCCGGGCCAGGCCCATAACGACCCCGTCCCCGGGGCTGGGCCTGGATTTTCCGTCAAAAGGGGGCCGGGTGTCCCTCACCGCGGACCCTATTTCCTCAAAACTGCCGGGGTCGGCCAGGAGGGCTATCCTCTCCCTGGCCGTGAGCTTGCCCAACTGCCGCTGCAGGGCGGCCCGGTCCCCCCCTCCCCCGGCCAGGTTTTCCTCGCGAAGCCGGCTGAGTTTCTCCAGGTAACTGTCCATCCATTTACCCAAGTCAGATCCCTCTTTTCAATCTTCATCCTCATCCACGGGAATGAATTTTCTGACAAATCCCGTGTCATAATCTCCATCCGCAAACGATTTGTCCGCCAGCATCCTCCTGTGCAGCGGAATGGTGGTTTTGACCGGCTCAATCACAAATTCCCGCAAAGCTCTGGACATGACGCTTATGGCCGATTTTCTGTCCGGCCCCCAGGCAATGAGTTTGGCCAGGAGAGAATCGTAATAGGGCGGAATACTGTACCCCTGGTACACGTGGGTGTCCAGCCTGACGCCGAAACCTCCGGGGGGGCGGTAGCGTTCCACCGTGCCCGGTGAGGGCAAAAATGAATTTTCCGGGTCTTCCGCGTTTATCCTGCACTCTATCGCCCATCCCCTTCCGGGCACCGAAGAAAAGTCGTAATCCAGGCACTCCCCCGCGGACAGCCTGATCTGCTCCTTCACCAGGTCAATCCCTGTCACCATCTCCGTTACCGGGTGCTCCACCTGGATCCGCGAGTTAATTTCCATGAAGTAAAAATTTTTCTTTTCATCCAGGATAAACTCAACCGTCCCGGCGTTGAAATAGTTCATCGACTGGGCCACCTTCAGGGCAGCCGCGCCCATTTTTTCCCTCAGCACCCCGTCCAGGGCGGGGGAGGGGGCCTCCTCCAGCAGCTTCTGGTACCTTCTCTGCACCGAGCATTCGCGATCTCCCAGGTGGACAACCCTGCCGGAACTGTCGCCCAGTATTTGAAATTCGATGTGCCTTGGGTTTTGCAGGTACCTTTCAATGTAGAGGGTGTCGTTCCCGAAGGCCGCCGCCGCTTCGGCCCTGGCGATGGAAAATTCCTCTTTAAGCTCCTCCGGGCCGGAGCAGATGCGCATGCCCCGCCCGCCCCCCCCGGCGCTGGCCTTGATCATGACCGGGTAGCCGGTTTCGGCTGCTATGGCCAGTGCCTCATCCCGCGAAACAACCCCCCGGGCACTCCCGGGGATTACCGGGACGCCGGCGGCGGCCGCCATTTCCCTGGCCATGAGCTTGTTTCCAGCCAGGCGGATGTTTTCCGGACTGGGGCCGATGAAAACAAAACCCTCCTCCCGGCACCGGGCGGCAAACTTTTCATTTTCCGCCAGGTAGCCGTAGCCCGGGTGGATAGCCTGGGCGCCGGTTTCCCTTGCCGCCCGGAGTATTTTGTCCATGTTCAGGTATGTGTCCGCCGGCTTGAATCCGGCCAGGCACACCCCTTCGTCGGCCAGGGCGGCGTGCAGGCTCTGCCGGTCGGCCTCGGAAAAGACGGCCGCGGTTTTCAGCCCCAGATCCCGGCAGGCCCTGATTATGCGCACCGCAATTTCTCCCCTGTTTGCCACCAGAACTTTTTTAAACATACCGGACATTCCTCATCCTCAATCGGTTTCCAGAACCATCAGCAGGCCGCCGTCGGCCACCGGGTCCTCGTTACGGGCCACGATTTCAACGACCTTTCCGTCGGCGGGGGACTTAATCTTTTGGAAAACCTTCATGGTCTCCAAAAGGCACAGGACCTGCTTCTTTTTCACCGTGTCGCCCACTTCCACGTAGGGCGGGTCTTCGGGCGAAGGCCTGCGGTAAAAAACGCCGGCAATGGGGGCCCTTATTTCCAGCCTCTTGGGACTTTCTGCCATTTCTTCAATTCACCCCTGTGTTAATAGTTGAAAGCCTTGCTGCTATGAGAATGGCTGTATGCTTTAAGCTGCAAGCTATAAGCTTTATTAAGCCACAGGGCACAAGAACAGCGCCCCGGGTTTTCATTGTCTTGGTGCCTCATTCGCGGTATGCGGGCCTGTAATTAGATGTCTATGTACATGCGGAGCAGGTTGGCCCCGAAGCACTTGCCGAGGTTGTCGCTGCGCAGCGACCTGGACGCCCCCCCGTTCAGCGCACCCTTCAGGACGAAGTTAAAGGCCTTGATGTTGGGAACCTCGTAGCGGATCACTTCACCCTCCACCATCCCCCTGAAGTGTTCCTTCACCCTCCCGGCGGTCACCTGTTCTTTGATCAGCTGGTAGTCCTCGTCCCGGTAAGGGAAAAGGCCTATGTTCACCGTGTCGCCCTTGTCGCCGGACCGGGCGTGGGCCAATTCCAGGAGAAGCACCCTGGGCACCTCAATCCACCTCCAGCATGTCTATTTTTACCTGTTTCTCCACCTCTTCCCTGGGCACCAGGGCCGACCAGAGCCCGATCAGTTCCCGGGGCCTGGGCATTCCCCCGCCGGCGCCGGCGCCGGCCGTTGGCGGCCCGTTCAGGGCCAGGGGCGGAAGAAGCCGGGGCATCCTGGCGGCATCCAGCTTGTTCCTGGTGCGCACCGCAATCCTCAGACCCACCTCGTTCAGGTCCTCGCCGTCCCCCCAGGCCAGGGGCCCGGAAAGGGAATTGTAGCCGATATACTCCGTCAGAATCTCCTCGAACCGCAGCCCCAGGGCGGCAAACTGCTTTCTCAGGATTTCATCTGCCTTGCGGGCCTTTTTCATGGCGTGGGGCCAGGAGTAACGGATCACAGCCTCGCCCAGCCAGCCGTCGCTGTATCCGATGGAGGCCTTAAGCGTTGCCGGCCTGGGCCTGCCCCTCACGCAGGTGATCCTTACCCGGTCCGGGCCGTCCTCCTCCAGCCGGGCCGAGGTAAAGTCGGCCACCACGTCGGGGGTGACATAGGCCGCGGGGTCGTGGACCTCGTACAGCATCTGCTCCTTCACGGTCATCAGGTCGACCCGCCCGCCGGTGCCCCCGGGCTTGGTCAGCACGGCATCCCCGTTTTCATACACCTCGGCCACGGGGTAGCCTATCCTTTCCATGCCCGGAATGTTCCACCAGTCGCCGCTGAAGTTCCCCCCGGTGCTCTGGGCCGAACACTCCATCAGGTGGCCCAGGAGAATTCCGGCCGCCAGGCGGTCCCAGTCATCCCAACGCCAGCCAAGTTCAAAGACCATGGGCGCCAGGAACTGGGCCGGGTCAGAGGTGCGGCCGGCAATGACCACGTCGGCCCCCATCTCCAGGGCGTCCACCATGGGCTTTGCCCCCAGGTAGACGTTGGCGAAAACAATCCTGTCCTCGATGGCGGCGATGTCCTCCCCGCTCTCCATGTCGGAAAGGTCCACCCCCATGGACCGGAGTTCCCCGATCCTTGGCAGTATGTCGTCTCCGGTAATCACGGCTATTTTCAAACCCTTCAGCCCCATCCTGCGGGCCAGGTCGCACACCGCCCTTCCGGCGCCGGGAGGATTAATCCCGCCGGCGTTGGTCAGAATCTTTATTCCCCTTTCCCGGCAGGGCGCCAGCAGAACATTGAAGAACATGTCCTCCACGTAACCCTTGGCCGGGTCCTTCTGCCTGGCCTTCTGCAGGATGGCCAGGGTCAGCTCGGCCAGGGCGTCGCAGGCAATGTACCTGACGTTGCCGGACTGCGCCACGTCCAGGGCCGGAAAGGGCGAATCCCCCCAGAAGCCCTGCCCGGCCCCGATGCGAACACTCTTCAACTAACCCACCCCCCCATTACCTTATACTCAAAAACCTTATCCTGCCGGAATCCAGACACCCATGCCGCAAGAATGCGGCACCATTGAAAAATGAAAATTCGGGGCCGGAGGTGGATTAAAGCCTCGCTACTCGGTCCTCCGGCTGAACCGGCTCTATGCTCGTCGCTTACGGTCTGCCGACCGCCTGCGTACGTGCGTCCATGCACTA
>JAILZP010000005.1 GCA_023512435.1 Peptococcaceae bacterium
GCCCCGATGCGAACACTCTTCAACTAACCCACCCCTTTAATTCATGCTGAAGACCGGCTTTTATCTTAAGCTTGACCCAAAAAGTCATTTCATTCTGGATTCTGGATTCTGACAAAAGATACCGTCAGTATAAGCCTAATCACTTCCCCTTCCACTCCGGCGCCCTTTTCTCGATGAAGGCCATGGCCCCCTCCCTCAGGTCCTCGCTCATAAAATCTATCACCCGCAGGGTGTTCAGGAAGGTGAAAGCCTTTCCTATTTCCATGTCCATGGAGGTGTTGAAGGCGTTGAGCCCCAGCCTCAGCACCAGGGGACTCCTCCCGGCCACTTCCGAGGCCAGCCTGAGAACTCCCGGGTACAGTTCCTTTGCCGGCAGCACCATGTTCACCAGGCCCATCTCCAGGGCCTCCCCGGCGTCCAGGGATCGCCCGGTCAGGGCCATCTCCAGCGCCCGGCGGGGCCCCACGGCCCTGATCAACAGCGGCAGGATCACAAAGGGAAAAATTCCAACCTTTATTTCCGGCGTTCCAAACCTGGCCTTATCGCTGGCCACCGCCAGGTGGCACATGGCCGCCAGCCCGCAGCCCCCGCCCATGGCATGCCCGTTTACCGCCGCGATGAGGGGCTTGGTCATTTTGATCCCCATCCTGAACAGTTCGGTGGAGGCCTCTCCTTCCCGGTGCAGCACCGGCGCGGTCTTTGAAGCCGTGGCGGCGAAGTCCCCCAGGTCGGCCCCGGCGCAGAACGCTTCCCCCATCCCGGTCAGCACCACCGCCCCCACGCCCGGGTCGGCCTCGGCCTCACCCAGGGCCGCAATCAGTTCCGAGGCCATCCTCTCACTGAGGGCGTTTCTTTTCCCCGGCCGGTTCATGTACACCACCCGTACCCGGCCCTCCTGACCGAAGGTCACCTGCTGATATTCCATACTCTCCCCCCTTCCCGGCAGGTTCATTAGTTGTTTCGCCAAACATATGTATAAAAAATATACATGTATTTATAATTTGACTCATGGGTTGAACTTTGACTATATGTATTGTAAGATCATTTTCGTAGAAATGAAATACCCCCGGACGCCACCGGTCAAAACATTTTGCCGTGCGGTTAAAAAAGGAAACCGAACGGTTAAATCCAGCCGCCTCCGACAGGATCTTTTCGAGTTGCGGCAAATATAACAGTAAAGGAGGAGGATCATGAGCTTCAGAGAAGAAAGAGCGGCCGAGAGAAGGCTCAACATAGTCAAAGCGGCGGCCAAGCTGTTCAGCGAAAAGGGATACCACGACGCCACCATCGAGGAAATCGCCCGGGAATTAAAATACACCAAGGGGAGTATATATTATTACATCAACAGCAAGCAGGACCTTCTCTTCCAGTGCCACGACCTGGCCATGAACCTGCTGCTGGAAAACCTCCAAAAAATAAAGGATTCCGGTCTCCCGCCGGACCTCATGCTGAAGGAGGTAATCAAGGGGCACATCGAAACCCTGATGAGCGAATTCAACCTGATCACGGTCACCCTGGGCAGCGACTACGAACTGGAGGAAAAATACTCGGAAATCATCATCGGGAAAAGGGACAGGTATGAAAACATAATTGCCGGCATCATCAGGGACGGAATAAAAAGGGGCGTATTCCGGGAGGTTCCGGTTAAGGTGGTGATCAACCTGATCATGGGGGCGGCGAACTGGATCGGACGGTGGTATTCGGAGGACGGGCCGATGACAATGCAAGAAATAAGCCAATTTTATGCGGATTACCTGGTGGAGCCCCTGCTTTCTCAAAATCCGGACCATTTTGGAACTAAACGGGCTTTTACAACCTGTCCGGAAGATGCTAAAATTTAAGTTCCAAATAGTTAAATAATCAGTGATGCAGTATCCTAGTCGGGCGTCCCTTTACGAAGGCGGGGCTAAAAATCCGCCAAGGGCACATCGATGAAGTTCCTGGTGCTGGCTTTCGACGCCATCGGGGGCTGGTGCTGGGAGTTAAGGATGCAGGGCTAAATACAAAGGCATGTATGACGTCCCTGCTTCCGTGGAGACCCGGCTTGCAGGCCGAAAAGAAGCTTACAACCGGGGTGTGAACCTGCATGTGGTAGACGCTGCGTGCAGTGTAGCCCGCCTTGAAGTGGCTGCGGGGAATGAAGCGTCCTTCCGGCTTCCGGAGACAAGCCGCTTCTGAAACCGCAGGCTGCAAAAGAGGCTAGTAAAGGGATTTACCGTCAAGGAAAACTTCTAGGCTGTCCATCAATAGGATGGGGCAGTCCGGGGATTGCAGTGCGGACTCAGTGGCAATCCGGTCCCGGGCCCGCGCCCGGAGGGGTTTTAAAGGGAAACCGCCCGCGCGGCAACGGCGGGTAACCTGCTGGGAAAACCTACCGGACCTAAGCCGCAACATTTACCCGGACCTGCTATCACTGGGCCACTCTTAAGCAACCCTGCAAAGGGTTGCTTAGTTTTTTTGAGCGCCGGCTTTTACCGCCGGCGGAAACCGGAAATAACTTGTAATATCGGGTGGCAGCTGGTAAAATAACCATGAGCACAATCTTGTGCACAAAGGAGAGGCTTATGAACGTAATCAGAATCGGAGACAAGGTGCTGAATCCGGACAGGATTCACAGGACGGTGGACCAGATCCTCGACCTGCGCCAGGCCGGGCTGTCCCAGCAAGAAGTGGCCGACCGCCTGGGGGTGGACCGGACCCTGATTTCACGCCTGGAGAGCCTGGGAGAAATCCGCAAAGGATCCCAGGTGGCCCTGGTGGGGTTCCCGGTGGCCAACGCCGGCGAACTGAACCGGGTGGCCCGGGAAGGGGGGGTGGATTTCATCCTGCTCATGAACGAGAAGGAACGCCTCCGCTTCGTGGAGGAAAAGAGCGGGGCCGAGCTGGTCAACCATTTCATGTCCCTGATTTCCCAGCTCAAGAACTATGACTCGGTGATCTTCATCGGATCGGACATGCGCATCAGGATGGCCGAGGCCATCCTGGGATCCCGGGTGATCAGCTGGGAAATAGGCATCTCCCCCATCACCGAAGACCGCTGGGTGAACCCGGAACAGCTCCGGCAGCTGATCCGGGAGCTTAAGATCAGCGGCCGGACCTCCGCCGGAGAATCGAACCCCCGGCCGGGAGCGGGCCCGGCAAAAACAGGCTAGGGCTATAATCCCGGTATCGGCTGCCAATAATAAAACGGAATTGCCGAACATTAAACAAGGAGTTTTTCCTGATGCACAACTTTACCGAGTATGTCAACCCCCACCTGGGCAAGCTCCTGGAACTGGTCCGCATGGACAAGGTTTTCACCCGCGGGGAAGGACACTATCTGTACGACGCCGGGGGCAACCGCTACCTGGATTTCATCGCGGCGTACGGCGCCCTGCCCTTCGGCTTCAATCCCCCGGAGATCTGGGAGGCCCTGGAGGAAGTCCGCGCCGGCGCCCTGCCCAGCTTCATCCAGCCTTCGGCCCTGGAGGCCGCCGGTGAACTGGCCCGGCGGCTGGTTGAACTGGCGCCGGGCAGCCTCAGGTACGTGACCTTCACCAACAGCGGTGCCGAGGCCGTGGAGGCGGCCATCAAGATGGCCCGGGCGGCCACCGGCAGGATGGGCATCCTGAGCGCCGCCAACAGCTTCCACGGCAAAACCCTCGGGGCGCTGTCGGCCACCGGCCGGGAATACTACCAGGCGCCCTTCGGCGCCCCGGTGCCGGGCTTCAAGTCCATTCCTTACGGCGACCTGGCTTCCCTGGAGGAGGAACTGGAGGCCAACGGGCCGGATTACGCCGCCTTCATAGTGGAGCCCATCCAGGGTGAAGGCGGCATCGTGGTGCCTCCCCCCGGCTACCTGCCGGGAGCGATGGAATTATGCCGCCGGCACGGGGTTCTGTTTATAGTGGACGAAATCCAGACCGGCCTGGGCCGCACCGGCAAACTATTCGCCTGCGAGGAGGAGGGCCTGGCACCCGACCTGCTGCTGCTGGCCAAGGCCCTGGGAGGGGGACTGTTCCCCATCGGGGCCTGCCTGAGCACCGCCGAAGCTTACACCAGGGAATTCGGGGACCGCCACTCGTCCACATTCGCCGCCAACACCCTGGGCTGCCGGGTGGGATTAAAGGTGCTGGACATCCTTACCAGGGACGGCCGGGCCCTTATCCGCCAGGTGCGCGACAACGGCGAATTCCTGCGCCGGGAACTGGCCGGGCTGCAGCGGCGCTTCCCAAGGGTGCTTAAATCGGTGCGGGGCCGGGGCTACATGCTGGGCCTGGAATTTGGAATGTCCCGGGAGGATTTTCCGGACTGCTTTTTAAGTGTCCTTTCGGAACAGGAGAGCCTGACCCCGCTGATCTCAAGCTGCCTTTTGAACATTGAGGGGCTGAGGGTGGCGCCCACCCTCAACGGCAACAGGGTGATCCGCCTTGAGCCGCCGCTCACCGTAAACCGGGAGGAATGCAGGGCGGCGCTGGGAGCCCTGGAAAATGTCCTGGCCCTGCTGGATGCCGGCAACACCGCCGCCATCCTGCAGCCGGTACTGGACCTCGACCGGCGGCCCGCCCACCGTCCCCGGTCCGGGGCCGCAAACCACCCGTGGAACCTTCACCGGCCATCGGGGGATCGCCGGGAAGGGCGCTTTGCCTTCCTGATTCACCCCCTGGACCTGGACAATTACTACCAGTTCGACTCCAGCCTCACCGGCCTGCCCGCCGAAAAACTTCAGCAGTTGGCGGACATGGCCGCCGAGATCCTTGATCCCTTCGTCATCGGGCGTACCGTGGTGGAATCCAGGGCCGGTTACCGGGCCTACGGGGAGTTTATCACCGTACCCTACACCGCCCGGGAGATGCTTGAAATGGCCCCGGAGAAGATTCTGGAGGCGCTGGAAAAGGCCCTCGGGCTGGCGCTGGAAAGAGGAGCCCGCCTGGTGGGGCTGGGCGCCTACACCTCGGTGGTATCCCGCAGCGGCACCATGCTCCAGGGGCGGTTCCTGCCCCTGACCACCGGCAACAGCTACACCGTGGTGGCAGGCATTGAGGCCGTCAAGCTTGCCGCCCGGAGGCTCTCCGCCGACCTGGGCCGGTCCGCGGCGGCGGTGGTGGGGGCCACCGGGTCCATCGGGAGAGCCCTGGCCATTCTCCTGGCCGAGGAGGTGCAAAGGATAATCCTGGTGGGCAGCGCCCGCCACCCCCAGGCCAGTTCCCGCCGCCTGCGCCGGGTGGGGGCCGACATCTGCCGGCACCTGGCCGGGCGGATCAAGTCCGGCTGGGTGCCGCCGCAATCAAGCCTCGGCCGGTTTTTAACCGGCATGAACCTGCCGGACCCGGATGCCCCACAGGACAACTGGCAGGCAGTGTCCGATGAACTGGAAAAAAGAGGGCTCCTGGCGGTGACCACCGACCCAGGCCAGGCCCTTCCCCAGGCCCAGGTGGTGATAACGGCCACCAGCAGCGTGGAGGATCTGATCAGCCCCGGCCTGGTGGCGCACGGTGCCATCATCTGCGACATCTCCAGGCCGCCCAATGTCCGCCCTGCCCTGCGGAAGCTGCGGCCGGACGTGCTGGTCATCGACGGCGGGATAGTGGCGGTGCCCGGGCGGCCCTCCCTGGGATGGAACTTCGGCTTTGAGCCGGGGCTGGCCTACGCCTGCATGGCCGAGACCATGATGCTGGCCCTGGAGCACCACTATACCGACATGAGCCTGGGCTCCCACCTGTCCCTGGAGAACATGATCTACCTGCGGCAGCTGGCCGAAAAACACGGGTTTGAACTGGCCCAGCTGCGCAGCTTTGACCGTCCCCTGAGCCAGGAGGAATGGGACCAAGTGGTGGAGGCCCGGTCCGGGAAGGCCTCCCCCCTCAGGCGCACGTCCGGAAGTTAAAAAAGCCGCCGTAAATGGCGGTGGAATCCAGAATCCAGAATGATTTATGCATTCCCTTTGGAGAAGGGCCGGTCCGGAAAGACTTTTGACCGGCACAGCGACAAAAAACCCGGAGCCTTTCCGGTTCCGGGTTTATGATATTTGATTACATTACTTCCACCCTGGGCACCACGCTGACTTCCTTCTTGTCGTCGCCCCTGGTTTTGAATTCAACCACCCCGTCTATCTTGGCAAACAGGGTGTCGTCCCCGCCCCTGCCGACATTCCGGCCCGGGTGAATCCTGGTCCCCCGCTGGCGCACGATGATCGACCCGGCGGTGACAAACTGTCCGTCGGAACTCTTTATACCCAGCATTTTCGGCCTTGAATCCCGGCCGTTCCTGGAACTTCCCACACCTTTCTTATGTGCCATGCTTAATTCACCTCCGTACCGGCTTCCAGCTTCCAGCAGCCAGTTGACGCTACAGGCCCTGTCAGCTTCCATGGCCTGATTACCTGTGCTGACAGCTAGTCGCCAATCGCTATTTTCTCCACCGTCACCTCGGAATACGGCTGGCGGTGGCCGGTCTTGCGCCGGTAATTCTTTTTGGCCTTGTACTTGAAGACGATGATTTTTTTGCCCCGGCCGTGGCGGACCACTTTCAGGGTCACCCTGGCCCCTTCCACCGTGGGCGTTCCGACTTGCAGGCGGCCGTCCTTCTCAACCGCCAGCACCTTGTCCACTTCCACGGTCTCGCCGGGTTCCCGGTGAAGCAGTTCGACAAAAAGGGTGTCCCCCTCCCGCACCTTGTACTGCTTCCCGCCGGTCTCAATTAACGCGTACATGATAAACCTCCCCTGCATTCAGGACTCGCCGGGACCAGGTACGTCAGGGCCGTTGCCCGCAGACGGTTTAAAACCCTTCCCGAGCGGTGGTTTGGCTGAACTGGAGCCTACAATAAAATATATTAACACATCACGCAAATTTGTCAAGGAAAGCCTTTGAAAAGCGCGGGCCGGCAGACGCCGGCCCGGGAATCCCGAATCCGAAATATGTTATTTTGCGGCCCCGGCCGGCTTTGCCGCCCTTACGTCCGCCGCCGGCCCGGTGGCCAGGCTCACCGCCACCATCACCACCGTGGAAACGGGAAGGGCAATCACGATGGGGTCCACCACCACCCAGGGAAAGCCCGCCAGGGAAGGCTTGCCGAAAATGTACTGGCAGAGGCCCAGCAGGGAAGATTCCTTCCCGTGGGTGAACAGCAGCATGAAAAGGCTGACCGAGAGCCCCGTAATCATGCTGGCTATCACGCCGGCCCTGCTGGCGCCCTTCCAGTATAGGGCCGCGGTGTAGGCTGGCAGGAACGTGGCCGCGCAGATGCCGAAGAATATGGCGGTGGCGGTGGCAATGATGCTCACCGGCAGTTTTAGCGAAATCCAGAGGGTGACCAGCAGCGCCACAATTATGCAGGAACGGTTCAGCCTCAGCGAACTGTTCTTGACCAGGTCATACCCCAGAGACGACCCGATGGCATGGAACTGCCCGCTCAGGGTGGACATGGCCGCCGCCATCAGCGTGATCATGAACAGGTAGGAAAACCACTGGGGCATGGCATTATTGATATACATGGGTATAATCAGGTCGACGTTGGGCACGCTTCCCGCCACCGCCGGGTTCACCGTGGCGGCGAGGGATATCTTGCCCGTTTCCTGCATGAAGTAGACGTTGGAGAGGGCGCCCACCACGAAGGCCACCCCGGTCATCATGATGATGAACACGCCGCCCACCACCACCGCCCGGTTTATCTCCCGGGGGCCGCTTACCGTCAGGTAGCGGGTCACCAGCTGGGGCTGGGCCAGCACGCCGACCCCCACGCCCAGCACCAGGGTGGAAACGACTATCCACCAGATCTCGGACCCCAGGGCGGGCATGGCGGTCCAGCCCAGGTGGCCCTTGGCCGCAAGGCTGGCCGGGACCTTGGAAGCCAGGCCGGTCAGGGCCTGGTGCGCGGCCGTCACGCCTCCCAGCTTGCCGTAGGTGAACAGGAGCAGCAGCCCCATGCCGGCAAACATTATTGAACCCTGGAAGGCATCGGTGTAGAGGATGCCCTTCAGCCCGCCGGTCATCACGTAGGCCGCCACTATTACCGCGAATACCAGCAGGGCGGCGGTGTAGTCGATTCCCAGTGTTTCCTGGATGAACCTGGCCGCCCCGATCATCACCGCGGCGGCGTAGAGAGGCATGGCCAACATGATCACGGCCCCGGCAAAGCGCTGGATAAACACGGAATCGTATCTCTTGCCCAGCAGGTCCGGGAAGGTTTTGGCGGAAAGCTCCCTGCCCACCACTGTTGTTTTCTTGCCGTACAGCACGAAGGCCAGGAATATGCCGACAAATATGTTGCAGAAGGTCAGCCACAAAAGCGACATCCCGTAAACGCCCGCCGCGCCTCCGAAACCCACGATGGCCGAGGTGCTGATAAATGTGGAACCGTAAGCCATGGCCATCAGGAAGGGATGGGCATTGCCCCCGGCGATGAGGTAGTCGCCGGTGGTCCTGGTCCGCCTGTAGGCCAGGTAACCAAGCCCTATGGTGACGGCCAGGTATAATCCCATAATAGTGAGTAGAATTGCTTTATTCATGAAACCGTTCCCCCGTTCTTCATTAATCTATAACAACCCGGTTTGGAGCAGATGGATTGACCGATATCTGCCGGTAGGTTCCCCGCGCGCCGGCCCTCACCCAGGCCCGGACCTGGGAGAAGGTCAGACAAACGGTCTCCTGCCGGCCGCGGACACCGCCTTCCATGGCGTTCAGCCAGAAAAAATCAATGCAGATCAAGTCAAGGGACCTGATCACCCGGAGGTCGGCAAAGCTGTTGCCGTCACGTTCCACGGCCCGGCCACCGTCCCCGTCCAGCTGTCTCCACGCCTTCAAGGACAGGTAGAAGTCCCGCCGGGAGGCGGCACCCGGGCCCGCCGTCCTGATTACCAGGTGACTCCCGGATTGATGGATTTTGACCATGGTCCCGCTCATCAAAATCCCTCCTTTTAAACGCACAGTGGCTGAGGCACCGGTAAAATCAAGCATCCCGGTTCCAGTTGATCAGGCCGTAGACCACACAAAGTGCGCTTGCCCCGATGCAGAGCAGATAAACCAGCCATATCTGCGGGTCGGGAATCCCAAGCATATTCTCACCTCCTTATAAGTATGGGGTCATGAAAGCAAAAAAAAGCCGCCCCCGCAAAGGGACGGAATTTTTTTCCGCGGTACCACCCTGATTGGTTTCAACGAAACCCACTCCACGGGGCACAGGCTGCGCTTCTCCCGCCGGCAAGGCCTGCCCAAAAATAAAAGCCGCTAATCCCATAGGGACGAACGGCTCGCGGTACCACCCTACTTGGCTTTTCAGGCCCGGCTCTTTCCAAGGTACGGGAGCTTTGCTCCTTATACCCCTTCCCTGTAACGGGGGAAACCCGTTTCGGCCTACTTGCCGCTTTATACAAAGGGGTTCAGCCTCAAAGTTCGGGGGAGAACTTCAGACGGTCCTGCCCTGAAAGCGCTTCCAGTCGCCGGCGCCTTCTCCCTGGAGGGTGGTCTTCCGACCTACTTTTCCCCGTCATCACTTTTACAAGTATTCCGTTACTGGTTATATTAGCCTGCCGGGTTCCTTTTTGTCAACTGTTAATTTTAATAATTGCAAGATTAATCCCAAAGAATTACCGGGCCTGCTCCAATTTTTTCCCTGGACTTAATGCATTACTATATATAATATTATTATAAAAATAATTAACCATCAAAAATAATAAATATGTAAATGGAAAATCAACCAAATGAAAAGCAACAGCGAAAACAACAACGGGTCTTTTTGGCTTCCCCTGTTTGTGGTTGTGCTTGGAGCTTTCGCCGCTATCCTGAACAACAGCTCGGTCAATGTGGCCCTCCCGAAGATGATGGCCATATTCGGAGTGCCGGCGGACGAGATTCAGTGGGTGCTGACGGCGTACATGCTGTCCTCGGGTGTTGTTATACCGGTTACAGGCTACCTTGGGGACACCTACGGCACTAAAAGGGCGTACCTGGCCTCCCTTTCCGTTTTCACGGCCGGATCCGTGCTGTGCGGTCTTGCCTGGAACAACAACTCCATGATCGCGGCCAGGATCGTCCAGGGCATCGGCGGCGGGGCAATCATGCCGCTAAGCATGGTCATCGTGTACAAAATCGTGCCCAGGAACATGATCGGGACGGCCCTCGGGTTTTGGGGCATGGCGGCGGTCACCGCCCCGGCCATCGGCCCCACCCTGGGGGGCTATATTGTTGAACACCTTGACTGGCGGTTTTTATTCACGGTAAATATCCCGGTCGGGATACTGGGAATTTTGCTGGGAAGCATGATTTTAAACGATACCGAAGTGAAAAGAGGACAAAAATTTGACATTTGGGGGTTCGTCACCTCGGCCCTGGGGTGCTTCACCCTTCTATTGGCGCTGAGCCAGGGCCAAAAGGAGGGGTGGGATTCTTATTACATAGTGACGTTGCTGACGGCATCCTTTTTCCTGCTGGCGCTGTTCGTACTTATTGAGCTGAACATACCCGAACCCATGCTTGATTTGAGGATCTTCAAAAACTTCATCTTTTCGGTCAGCGTTTTCGGAGGCAGCCTGATCACCATCGGCCTTTTCGGCGGTGTATTTTTAATCCCGCTCTTTACCCAAAATCTAATGGGCAGGTCGGCCATGGAAACGGGCCTCATGCTTATGCCCGCCGCGCTGGTGACAGCGGTCATGATGCCCATCAGCGGGGCGCTGTTCGACCGTATCGGCGCCCGCTTGATTACGCTGGCAGGCCTTGCCGTCCTGGCCTTGGGAACCTGGGAATTCAGGAACCTGAGCTGCGATTCCACCACCGCCTACATCACCGTGGTGGCGGCAGTCCGGTCACTGGGCATGGGGCTGGCCATGATGCCCATGACCACCGCCGGAATGGTTACCATCCCGCAGCAGAATGTCAGCAGGGCTTCGGCGTTAAACAACGTTTGCCGGCAGGTGGCCGCGTCATTCGGCGTTGCCATTCTCACCGCCGTGATGCAGAGCAGACAGGCCCTCCATTTTGCCCACCTGAGGGAGTCGGTCTCGGCAGGATCGCCCCTGGCCCCGCTGATGGTAAAACAGCTTGGGGGGATGCTGGCCGCAGCGGCCGCCACCGGGCCGGGTTCCGGACAGGAAACCGCCCTGGCGCTGATCAACGGGATAGCCGCAAAGCAGTCACTTATTATGGCCATTGACGACACCTTTGTCGTGGCTGCCATATTCGTGGCTGCGGCCATTCCCGCCTCCCTCCTCCTGGGCAGGGGAAAAAGGAAGGATCAGTCACCGCCGGCCATGAAGCAATCCCGGGGAGGTAATTTAACGGACCCTTAAATGTTCATACTCGAAAAAAACCGGGTTTAAGCGCGGAAACTTCCGGACAATTCAAGCAAAATCCAAGGAGGGGTTTTTGTGGAGAGCAAAATTGCAAAGGCCATCGGGATGCGATATTCGCCCGTGGCGGTGGTCCTGACCAACGACAAGCCCCAGGACGCCCTGCAGTTTAAAGAAGGCCGGTGGGGCTGCGTGGTTTCCATGCTCAACGCCGCGGCCAAGGGGAGAACCGCAGTCTTTGACCGGAAGACCTTCGGCTGCCTGGGCGGGGGCGTCGGGCTCGGCTTCGGCAACCAGTACGTCAATTTCCCGGCCGGAATAGAGTTTTTCTTATCAACCGGCAACAAGGAATTCTCCGCCACCGAAACGGGCCGGAACATTGTGAGAAACATGCCCGCCATTGAACACGGGGAGGGCTATGTCAAAACCCCCGATCTGGCCAGAAAGTTCATCGACTCCCTGCCGATGACGGACGTTCCCGCAGAGTACGTGGTCTTCAAACCCCTGGACAAACTGCGGGAGGGTGAAACGCCCAGGGTGGTGGTTTTCCTGGTGGGCCCGGACCAGCTTTCGGCCCTGGTGGTCCTGGCCAACTACGCCCGGGAGACCAACGAAAACGTGGCGGCCCCCTTCTGCGCGGGCTGCCACAGCATCGGCATATTCCCGTACAGGGAGGGCGAATCCGGAAATCCCAGGGCGATTATAGGCCTCACCGACGTTTCGGCCAGGAAGCACGTGGAGAAGGACATCCTGTCGTTTTCGGTGCCCTACGGGATGTTCCTGGAAATGGAGTCCAACGTGGAGGGGAGCTTCCTGGAAAAGGAAGAGTGGCGCAGGGTGCTGGAAAGGAACCGGTGAACCGAACCACGCCGGGGGTGAAACAGGAGCGGCGGCCCGGACTTGTGAGACCCGTCGCCCTCCCTCAACCCCCGGGCCGCCGGAAACGATCTGTTCCCTCGGCCGGGCCCCGGCGCTATTTCACAATCCGGGCCTTGGCGTAAGTGCGGTAAACCCTGGACACTTCCACCGGGACGGTTTCCCCCACCAGGGATCCGGCGCCCTCGATGTCCAGGATGAAGCCGTCGACCCTGGCTATGCCGTCGTTTACGTTGGTGATGTGGGGCTCCTCGATCTTTACCTCCAGCACCTGCCCCTGCTGGACCGGCAGGGTGTTGGCCCGGATGTCGTCCTGGTTGTGGAGGGGCTTCACGTTCACCGACTCGATGTGCTGGCCCTGGGAACCCCTGATATAAAGGGTTTTGCCGGTTCGCTGCTCCAGTTCCCTCAGGTTGGCCCCGCCGCTGCCGATGAGCCTGGCGGCCACCAGGGGGTTGGCCTCCACCAGGATGGTGTCGGCCGCTGTCTGGCGGGCTAGCTGGCTGATGTAGTTCTTAAAGTGAATGCCCACGGTCTCCTCGGACAACACCTTGCCCCTCCCCTCGCAGTATGGGCAGGGCCTCTGCATAACCTCGCTGAGGCTGGGCCGCACCTTCTTGCGGGTCATTTCCACCAGGCCCAGCTGGGTGATGCCCAGGATGTTGGTCTTGGTCTTGTCCTTCCTGATTTCCTCTTCCAGCACCTGGAGGACCTGCTGCCGGTGATCCTCCTTCTGCATGTCGATGAAGTCCACGATGATGATCCCGCCTAAGTTCCTCAGCCTCAGCTGGCGGGCGATTTCCACGGCCGCGTCCAGGTTGGTGCGCAGCACCGTATCCTCAAGGTTGGTGGTGCCCACGAATTTTCCGGTGTTCACGTCCACGGCGGTCAGGGCCTCAGCCTGGTCGATGACTATATACCCCCCGCACTTGAGCCAGACCTTGCGCTTCAGCGCCTTTTCCAGCTCCTGATCGATACCGTAGTCCCCGAAGATATTGTCCCTCTCGTCGAGGAAAATCCTGAATTTCAGCCTGGGCCCGGTGATGTCCAGGAGATCCATTATCTTTTCGTACTCGGGGCGGGAATCTATGGTCAGACGGTCAACGTCCTCGGTGAAGACGTCCCTCATGATCCTCTGGATTAGCTCCAGGTCCCGGTGCAGCAGGTTGGGCACCTGGCCGTGGGACGCCCGGTGCTGGATCTTGCGCCAGATCTTGGTGAGGATGTTTATGTCCTGGCGCAGTTCTTCCTCGTCCACCCCTTCGGCCGCCGTCCTGACAATAACCCCCATTTTTTCGGGCTTTACCCTGGAAGCCAGCTCCTTGAGCCGTTCCCGTTCCCTGTCGTTCTCTATCCGCCGGGAAATGCCAATGTAGTCCACGGTGGGCATGATCACCAGGTAGCGGCCGGGCAGGGTCAGGTGGGTGGTCACCCGGGGGCCCTTGGTGCCGATGGGCTCCTTGACGATCTGGACGATGACCTCCTGCCCCTGTTTTAGCACATCGCAGATGTTCGTCCCCAACACCGACCCCTGGCCGTGGCCGTCCGGGGACCTGGCCGGCAGGGCATCCTCCACGTAAAGAAAAGCGTTCTTGTCCAGGCCTATGTCCACGAAGGCGGCCTGCATCCCCGGCAGGACATTCTCCACCCTGCCCTTGTAGATGTTTCCCACCAGCCTCTGGGTGACCGACCTTTCAATGTACAGTTCAACCGGAACCCTGTCCTCCAGGACGGCAACCCTGGTCTCCTCGTCACTGACGTTAATCACTATTTCTTTCAGCATAGGAACCATCCTTCAACCTGCATAAATTGCACCATAAGACCGGGCAGGCATCAATATTTTAACATTTTTCCACCCGGCCTGAACAGCAGCCGAAAAGCTCTTTTCCTCCCCGCCCCCGGCTGCCCGTCCTGGTTATCTCCGGCCGGCAGTTCCCGCCAAAAATGCCGCACCGCTCCCCGAGGGCCTGGATTACCTCTCCGGGGCGGACATTGAGGCTGCTGCCGGCCATCAGTTCCATTTCCACCACCATCCGGCCGTCCTCTTCCCTGGCCGACAGGGACAGTATACCGGGGCGGATGTCGAACGGCACCGGCGGCCCGTCCTTTTTGCGGCGGGCAACGGGCACCTCCGGCAGACCCATTACGCGTTCAAGGCACTGCCGCACCGTCTCCAAATCCGGCGCGTCCCCCCGGTCAAACCGGACAAGGTAGGTGGAACGTTCCACCTCGGACATCAGGGCGGGAGCCCGTTCCTCCAGCCGGCACGACCCGGTAGCCTTCAGGCCCGGGGGCATGGCGGAGTTGATGGAACGGATAATTTCGGCCGGGGAAATGTCCCGGTCCAGATCCATATCCACGTACTCTTCCAGGCCGGCAACCCCCACCGGCAGCGGAAAGCCGAAGGCCAGCCTGGAATGGGGATTGAAGCCCCTGCTCAGGGTGACCGGGAGCCCCGCCCTGCGCAGGACCCGCTCGAAGGTTCTGGCCAGGTCCAGATGGGACATGAACCTGGCGGCGCCCTCCTTAGAGTATCTGATCCGGTACCTGGGCACGGCCGTCACCTCCGCCGGCGATAATCTCGGGCTTCGCTCCCATGCCGTTGCAGACCCCGCAGGCCGGACATTTGCCCCCCCGGCAGTCCGGCGTGGGAAGGGCCGACATGGCCCGTCTGTGCTCCCTGACCAGGAAGGCCTTGCTCAGCCCCGCGTCTATGTGGTCCCAGGGCAAAACATCTTCATGGCTGTACCGGCGGTGGGCATACCACCCCGGGTCTGTGCCGGTTTCCTCAAAGGCTTTTTGCCAGGTCTTGAAGTCAAAGCACTCGGACCACCCGTCAAAGCGGCTGCCGAGCCGCCAGGCCCTCTCCAGGGCGGCTGAAAGCCTCCGGTCGCCCCTGGACAGAACCCCCTCCAGGAAGCTCACCTCGGGATCGTGCCATTTGAAGGAGACCCTCTTATCTTTTAAAAGTCCCTTCAGGTACTTCTGCTTGTCCCTTATTTCCTCCAGCGTGTTCATCGGTTCCCACTGGAAGGGGGTGTGGGACTTGGGCACGAAGGAGGAGACGCTCACCGTCACCCTCAAACGGCCCCTGCCTACGCCGGCCTCTTCCCCCTTTTTCAGCACCAGGCGGGCCAGTCCGGCTATTCCGTCCAGGTCCTCACGGGTTTCGGCGGGCAGCCCGATCATGAAGTAGAGCTTCACTGCCTGCCAGCCGGCGCCGAAGGCGGCCGAAACCGCCTCAACCAGGTCTTTCTCGGTCACTCCCTTGTTGATCACGTCCCGCAGGCGCTGGGTTCCCGCCTCGGGGGCGAAGGTCAGGCTGGACCGGCGCACCCTCTGCACTTCCCTGGCCAGGTCCACCGAAAAGGCGTCGGCTCTCAGCGACGGGAGAGACACGCCCACCCCCATGCCCTCCACCCTGTCCAGCAGGCCTTTCACCAGGGGTTTTAAGCCCGTGTAATCGGCGGAACTGAGGGACACCAGGGATATCTCGTCGTAACCGGTGTTTTTTACCAACCGGAAGGCCTGATCGATAAGGGTTTCCGGGGATTTTTCCCGCACCGGGCGGTAGATGGAACCAGCCTGGCAGAACCTGCAGCCCCTGGTGCACCCCCTCATCACCTCCAGCATGATCCGGTCGTGCACCACCCCCATGTTCGGGACGATGGGGTTGACCGGGAAGTCCGACCGGTCAAAGCCCGTAATCAGCCTCTTGGTAATTCGTTCGGGGATCCCCTCCGCCACGGGCTTTACCGATTGGACCGTCCCGTCATCGTTGTACCGCACCCGGTAAAAGGCAGGCACGTACACCCCGCCGATCCCGGCCAGTTTCCTCAGCAGCCGTTCCCGGTCCCGGCCCCGGCCGGCTCTGTATGCGTCGATGATGTCATTAATAAGCTCTTCCCCTTCGCCGATGGCGAAAGCGTCGATAAAGTCGGCCAGGGGTTCCGGGTTGAAGGCGCAGGGGCCTCCGGCTATGACCAGAGGGTGCCCCGGGCTGCGGGCTGAAGACCGCAGGGGTATGCCGGCCAGGTCCAGCATGTTGAGAATGTTGGTAAAGCTCATTTCATACTGCAGTGTAAAGGCCAGGATGTCAAAATCGGACACAGGCCTCCTGGACTCCAGGGTTAAGAGGGGAAGTCCGTGATCCCGCATCAGCCCCTCCATGTCCTTCCAGGGCGCAAAGACCCTTTCCATGAGGGCGTCGGGCCGCCGGTTGACGGTGTGATAGAGGATTTGGAGCCCCAGGTGGGACATGCCCACCTCGTAGACATCGGGAAAGGCAAAGGCTACTTTAACCCCCGTTTCATCCCAGTCCTTGCGGATTGAGTTCCACTCGCCCCCGGCGTACCGGGCGGGTTTTTGGACGCGGTCCAGGAGTCTTTCCAGTTCTTCACCGTAGTTGCGCTGTCTCAAAGAGGACAAAACACCCCTCCCCGGCCGGTCCCGCCGGCATGCGGGACTGCGGCAGGAAAACACTTGCCCGTTTTTATATTTCTTCTACACATCCCGGAATTTACCTGCGATAAGTTTTAAAACCCCCAACTCCCGCCCGCTTGACGCAGGCATGAAAACACCCGGATTCCGGGCTTTTCTCATTCTGGATTCCGGATTCTGGATTCCGACAAAATAAGGCCTTCAGAATGAGTATTTTCAAGGTATACTAACCGTAGTTCTCCATGTTCTTTTGTCCGGCCACTTTGATGACGTTCACAGGCACATCATTTCTCATTACCCTCACCTGTTCCAGGTATCCTTCATTGATCAGCCCGTTCATGGCCACGATTATTTTCCTGAGACAGCAGCTCCTGTATTCCCCGGGTATTTTCATTTTTTCAAGATAGGCCTGGGCGGTCCTGATAAAGGTCAGGTACCTGTAGCGTTCCTCCTGGGCAAGAATGAACCGCTTTAAATCCTCGGGGTCCACTGCGCAACGGAACCCGGTAATTTCCACCACGTTGTCCCTTCCCGCCGCCATCTGCAGCTCGCGGCTGATGGACCCCTTCACGCCCACCACAATCACCCGCTTGCCGTCCCTGATCTTCATCCTGGCCACGATATTGGAGAAGTGGCCGTCCCCGGTGGCAAGGACGATGTTTTCCACATCCCTGTTTTCCTCTTTAAAAACAAACAGGTCCTCCACTATTTTAAAATCGGTGTACGATTTCTCCCTCCCCCCCACCATCTCGACCCTGGTGTGCACCACCTCGAAACTGGCCGCCCGCAGTTTGGGCACCTCGTTTTTTATGTACGGGTTTTTTTCAAAGTCTCCGTAAGCCCTGGCGGTGATTATCTGGCCGTACTGGCGGGCTATCCTGATGAATTCCATGGGGTCGGGCTGGGCCTGAAACTTGTTGTGCATGCTGTAGAAAAGGTTTTCGTAATCAACAAAAATGGCCACCTTCGTTTCCAAACCGTCACCCCCTTTAAGGCCGCCGTCAAAAATTCTCCGGCCTTCCATATTAAGAGTATTACCTCATTAACATGAATCCATGCCAGGGTTGTTCAGTTACCTGACCAGCCCTTCAAGGCGGCCCACCGGGTGATCGAGGCCGAAATTGAACAGCCCCTCCACAATCTTCTCTTCGGTCAGGACTCCTCTGAATTCAAGGGTATCTGAAAAAACCGCCACAAAGTGGAATCTCTGCGGCATAAAGTGCCGGACCACCTCCCCCAAGGGGGTGTCCTCCCGGGCCGCCAGCATAACCGCGGGGATTACCCCTTCCTGCAAGAGGTCGTCTTTTTTCTGCATCATGTGGCGCATGAAAAGGTAAGGCGCGGCTGCCCGCTCCCTGGTCGCGGCGTAAAAAAGAAAAAGCCCGGTAATCAGGATATCCAGGCCCGACCAGCCAAAGGCCAGGCCCGCCGCCCCGGCCAGAATGACCAGTACGGCCAATGCCTGTCCCAGGCCGGCTGCCCGGTAAGTGGCGTTTTTAAGACCTATTTTACCGGCCAGGTAAGCCCTGTACACCCGCCCCCCGTCCAGGGGCAAAGCCGGAAGGGTGTTGAAGGCCGCTATGACCATGTTGCACTGCAGGAAAAAAGGGCCCAGGGTATCATCCCAGAGTCCGTAATTTTTACAGGCCGTGCCGGCCAGGAAAAGGGCCAGGTTGCCCGCCGGACCCGCGGCGGCGATGAAAATCTCTTTCCGGGGATGCACGGGCATCTCCCCGCTCATCCTGGTAACCCCGCCGAAAGGCAGCAGTTCCACGTCGGCCACCGTCACCCCCAGTCTTCTGGCCGCCAGGGCATGGGCAAATTCGTGGACCAGCACCACTCCGAAGGCTATCAAACCCTTGTCCAGTATCCCGGCCACAAAAAACAGGCCCAGAAGGGCCAGGAAAAACGGATTCAGGTAGATGTTTATTCCAAAGAACCTGCCTATTTTCAAAGGCAACCAGCCCCCCTATCTCACCGGCGGGAACTCTAGCCTGCTCAGGGGATCCACCAGGCTGCCGTTCTCCCTCAGTTCGAAGTGCAGGCCTCCCTCTTTGAAATCGCCGGACCCGGCCACCTCGGCGATGACTTCCCCGGCCCTGACCTCCTGTCCCTCTTTGACCCTGATCTTGTTGATACAGGCATACAGGGTGAACACTCCTTCCCCGTGGTTGATCTGGATGTACTGGCCGTACTGGGGACTGGAGGCTATCTTCTCCACCCTCCCGGACAATACAGCCTTCACCGGCGTCCCGGGGCCGGCCGCTATATCAATGCCGTGGTGAAACCTTTCCATACCGTCCATGGAGTCATTGCTCCACCCGTAGGGCCGGACCACCTTCCCCGACACCGGGATCAGCATTTCCCCGGGAAGGCCGGACTTGCCCATGGCTTCCTTCATCCCCTCCTGGGGCATGCCGCTGTCCAGATGGCTGTCCACCCCGGCCATCTGGAGCCCGAACTTGACCGCCTTCTCCAGGGCCGGCCGGACGTTCCAGTCGGTGGTAAGAACGTAACGCAGCCCCCCCCTGATGTCCTCCCCCACCGGGTGGTTAATCCCTCTGACCGCCAGAAGAACGGCCAGGATTGACAGCACGGCCGCCACCCGGTAAAATGTCCGCCTGCCCGCCCCCCCCTCCCGTCCCGGAACGTCCCCCCAGCCGTAGCTGCCCTTCCGCCTGTTGGGCCGGTAATAGTCAATCCAGTTGTAATCCTGGTCGTATTTTTTATTTTGATAAAATTCCCGCAGCGTCTGTGATTTTTTGTTCTTTCCGCCCCGGAACAAGGAAATCCCCCCTTAAATCACTGGTAAAGTTATTGAATATATATTTATTGGAATGGTCAAATATGACACTGATGTTAATAATTGGGGGTTGGGGGATTGGGGCCTCTCATGGTTGACTTGAGGAAGATATGGCTTTAAAGTATTTTTTAGCGGTTATAAAAATATTTTAGAAAGGATTGGTTATAATGATCAGCCTGGTGGCAAAGCTCAAGGCCCGGCCCGGGAAGGAAAACCTGCTGGCCGAGGAGTGCGTCCGGCTGGCGCATGCGGTGAGGGAAAATGAAAAGGACTGTCTTGCGTACATACCTCACGTATCGGTAAAGGACCCCGCGGAGATAGTCTTTTTCGAGCAGTATGCCAGCCAGGAGGCCCTGGACAACCACCGCCGGACCCCGCACTACAGGGCCGCTTCTGAAAAGTTCAAGGAGCTGCTGGCCTCTCCCTCGGAAGTGACCATACTGAAGGAATTGAAATAAGCCCGGAGATGAAAAGCGGCGGGAAGCGTTCCAGGGTTTACCGGTTCGACCCGGACAGAAAGAAGAAGCTTAAATCGGTTGATTACGTGTCCCCGGAAAAAAAGCAGCTGCTGAGGGACAGGAAGCAGGCCGGGAAGGACAGGAGAAACTTTTTCATCGGCGCGGGCCTGTTCCTGCTGGTTGTGCTGGCGCTTGCCTTTTACAGGCTCAGGGTCTGATCCGGCCCTTTAGAAAATCAGCTTCTGCCTTCTCACGTACACGTTTAACAGCAGCCCCAGGGCGGCCAGGTTCATGATCATGTTGCTCCCACCATAGCTGAAAAGGGCCAGGGGAATGCCGGTCACCGGCATCACGCCGGCGGTCATGCCGATGTTTACTATAATGTGGAAGGCAAACATGGAAACAATGCCCGCCGCCAACAGCATTCCGTAGGTGTCCCTGGCCATGACCACGATCCTGACTCCACGGTAGAGAAGAATGTAAAACAGGAACAGAAGAGCCGTTACGCCTACAAATCCAAATTCCTCGCCCACCACCGAAAAGATAAAGTCGGTGTGCCGAATGGGCAGGAAGGTGTAGTGGCTCTGGGTTCCCTTGAGCAGCCCTTTTCCGGTCAGCCCTCCGGACCCGATGGCAATCCGGGACTGCCACACGTGGTAACCGGCCCCCAGGAGGTCGCTTTCGGGATTCATAAATATGGTCAGCCTGGTCATCTGGTATTCCTGCAGGGTGAACTTATGGAAGGCCTCATGGCGGCTCCGGACCCGCTGGTGTTCTTTTTTCAGCAGGTCGAGGTACTCGTTGAGGTCTCCGGCGTTCAGGGAATATCCCTTTTTCTCAATCTCCCTGCGCAGTTCCCCGTTGTTGATCAGGGAGATGTCGTTTCCACCGGCCGCCTTGCTCACCTGGGCTATTTTCTCCATCATCCGCACATCTGAATTATGCAGGTAGCCGTGAATTTCATATACCGAAAAAGACATCACCAGCCCCAGGGCGATTATACCCGCCAGGATGGCCGGCCTGGCCCCGGCCGCGAACAGCATGCCGAACATCATGGCGATAAAAACAAGGGATGTCCCCAGGTCCGGCTGCTTTAAAATGAGCAGCACGGGAATCCCGACGTAAACAAAACACGGGATCAGTTCCCGGAGGCTGTTTAACCTGCCCTGGCGCTTGGCCAGGAAGTCGGCGAAGGTGATGATTATAATCAGCTTGGAAAATTCCGAGGGCTGAAAAGAAAAGGGGCCGATATAAATCCACCTCTGGGCCCCCAGGGCCGAAGTCCCCAAAAATATCACCGCCGTCAGCATGGCCAGGTTGATCAGGTAGAGGTGCCTGGAGTATTTGGCCAGGTCCTCGTAGTCGATGTAAATAAGAACTGCCGCAACAATCAGGCCCAGGAAAATCCAGGCCACCTGCCTGACCACAAAATAGTAGTCCATGTGCAGGAGCCGTAAAAAAAAGTTCATCCCCTGTATTTGTTCAATGGAAGAATCGGTAAACTCCAGGGTGGCGCTGCCGATTGTAATTAAGCTGAAAAGAAGAAGCAGCGCAGTTGTCCCCAACAGTGGATAATCCAGGTTTTTAATCACACGCCTGTACAAGTGGCAGCCCCTTCCATCCGGAGGTTGAAGGCCGGAATGTTGCAGTAATCTCAATAATAAATTATATATCTTATAGCCGGCTTTATCGATATGTTAATTATGGCAGGGATATTAAGCAAAAGATACACAACTATGGCTGTACCGACAAAAAAACAGGCGGGTTCCCCCTGCCCATTTTACATTATCTCCGGTATTTTTTAAACCATCAAATGACATCCGCATGCCTTTTCATGCTTTTAATCGGTATATTGGCGATTAAGGCCACCTGGTTTTCGCTGTTTTCCAGGTTTACCTCCAGGGCGTCTTCATCAATCACCATGTAATTTGAGATGACCTTGATCAGGTCCTCCTTGAGGGTCTGCAAAAGCTGCGGCGAAACGCTGGCCCGGTCGTGCACCAGGACCAGCCTGAGCCTTTCCTTGGCTATATTTTTACTGGCGCCGCTGTCCCTGTTGAATATCCGGGTAATGAAATCGAGCACTGATTTTCACCCCTTAGCCTTATTTAAGACCGATAAACCGGCGAATCTTACTGAACAGCCCGCCTTCCTCCAGGTTAAGAAGGGGAACCTGCTCGCCGGTTATGCGGCGCACTATGTTCCTGAAGGCCATGCCGGAACGGGACCGGTCATCCTGAATGACCGCCTCGCCGCGGTTGGTGGTGATGATCACCATTTCATCCTCCGGAACCACTCCCAGCAGGTCGATGGCAAGAATGTCAATAATGTCGTCGATATTCATCATGTCCCCGGCCGCCACCATCTTTTGCCGGACACGGTTGATGATCAGCTTGGGTTCCCTCAGCTCGGCGGCTTCCAGCAGCCCTATGATCCGGTCGGCGTCCCTCACGGCGGAAACTTCCGGAGTGGTCACCACGATGGCTTTGTCGGCGCCGGCGATGGCGTTCCTGAATCCCTGCTCTATGCCCGCGGGACAGTCGATAATAACATAGTCAAACTCCTGGCTCAGGTCCCCGCACAGGACCTTCATCTGGTCCGGGGAAACGGCCGTTTTGTCCTTGGTCTGGGCGGCCGGCAGAAGAAACAGCCCCTCGTAACGCTTGTCCTTGATCAAAGCCTGGCGCAAGCGGCAGTGCCCGCCGGTAACATCCGTAATATCGTAGACTATCCTGTTTTCCAGGCCTAAAACCACATCCAGGTTGCGCAGGCCGATGTCGGCATCCACCAGGGCAACCTTGTATCCCAATTGGGCAAGCCCGGTTCCCAAATTGGCGGTGGTGGTGGTTTTGCCCACTCCGCCTTTCCCTGAGGTAACAACGATTACTTCGCCCATAAAATGTCCTCCCTTGATGAGATCAGTCCTTATCATGTTCTGGCAGGATAGTTTTCAATGGTCACCACGCCGTTTTTTATCCTGGCTATCTCCGGTGCGGAGCTGTCAGCCACTTCTCCATCCGGAGGTCGGGTGATGTGATTCGCTATCCTCAGCTGGGTGGGCTGCAGGCGGAACGCCATGACCGTGGCCGACTCGTCTCCTTCGGCCCCGGCGTGGACCATCCCCCTCATCTGTCCCATGACTATGACGTTGCCCGTGGCCACCACTTCGGCGCCCGGATTGACATCGCCCATAACCACGACATTCCCGTTGTAGTAAAATTTTTGCCCCGACCTGAGCGTCCGCCTGATCAGGATGGTATTTTCATCACCCTCGATCTCGTCAAGCATTTGCCTGCCGGTGTTCCTTCTCCGGTCGTCCAACCTGCCTCACCTCGTTAACTGGCTGTTAATGAATTCTACAGGCAATAACCAAATCCTGCTAAAGAAAACCTTAAATGTCCGTTGATTTCCGCCGGGCATTGAATAAATAAAGCCACAGAGCTCACCGGGGCAGCTGATTTTATTTACACCGCGTCCCCCGTGTTTTCTGCGGCTGATCAAAATATACCGGTTTACGTTCCCGGGCCGGGCCCCCCGGTGTTTCCACCGGTGGGCGGCTGAACAGGCAGCCGGCCGGGCGGGACGCCCCCGCCGCTTCCCGGAGAAGCCGGGGGTGTAATACCCCCCTGCCCGCCTCCGGTATTTGCATCCGTACCGCTGGTATTCCGGCCCGTACCGCCCTGTCCCGGCGTGGGTGTGCCGCCCTGCCCCGGGGTGCCGCCGGTCCCGCCGCTATTCTGCGGCTGGGTGCGATTCTGGACCGCCCCCTCCTGCCCTGCGGGCGGACTGGCGCCGCCGCCCTGCCGCACCTGGGGCTGGACCGCGCCCGGCTGGCCCTGCCCCGCGGGAGACGCCGCCTGGCCGGCACCCGGCGCCTGTTCCTTCCTGATCTCCCCGGCGTCCTCCTTTTTGGCCTGAAAATAGGCATCCAGGATCTTCCTGGCCACGGGACCTCCCAGGGAGCTTCCCTTGTACCCGTACTCTATGATTACCGAAACCGCCACCTCGGGCTTTTCATAAGGGGCGTAGGCGACATAAAGGGCGTGGGAATTCTGGGCCTTGTCCCCCACCTCGGCCGTCCCTGTCTTGGCGGCCACGCGGTACGGGGCGCCCCAGAAGGCCGCGGATCCGGTGCCATCCCCCGTGGCCACCTGGCGCATCCCTTCCCTGACAATGTCGAGGGTTTCCCTGGACACGTTGACTTTCCTGACAACCTCCGGCTTGAAGCTCTTCAGATCGGCGCCGTCGGGACTGACCACCTTTTTCACCAGGTGAGGGCGGTAAATTGTGCCCCCGTTGGCAATGGCAGCCACATAGTTGGCCAGTTGAACGGCGGTGAACTTGTTCTCCTGCTGGCCTATGGCCATATCCATGCTGTCGTACTCACGCCACTCGGACTCCCAGTCGTTTCCGGCCCAGATTTTTTTCTTTAGTTCCCTGGACGCCACCGTGCCCTTCTCTTCTCCCGGCAGGTCAATCCCGGTAAGCTGGCCCAGGCCGTATTCCGCGGCGTATTTGCCGATCAATTCCGGGCCGGCCATACTGCCGAAATGGTAGAAGTAGGTGTCGCAGGAGTTCTTGATGGCCCCGACGGCGTCCACAACCCCGTGTCCGCCCGGCTTCCAGTCCTTCTTGTACTTGTAGTAGCCGGGATCCTGTATGGTGGTCTTGGGATCCACCACCTTGCCCTCCAGCAGGGCGGTCAGGGTGGCCATTTTAAAGGTTGAACCCGGGGTGTAGGGTGTTTGTATGGCGTGGTTGCGCAGGGCGCCGGCTTTCAGCAGCTCATTGTACTTCCGGGCCTGCAGCGGCTGCGAAAAAATATTCAGGTCGTACGACGGGATGGAGACCATGGCCAGCACCTCGCCCGTGTTCACGTCAATCACCACGGCGGCCCCGGTGATGGGCGTACCCGGCGGGACCTTGGCAATGCCGTTCCTGGTCTGTTCCACCGCCCAGGCAACCGCGTCCTGGGCGGCCCTCTGAACCCGGTGGTCAATGGTGGTTACCAGGCTGTTGCCCGGTACCGGCGACTTGAAGCCCAGGTCCCTGACCGGGTGCCCGTGGGCGTCCACCTCCACCTGCCTGGCCCCGTTCCTGCCGCGCAGGTAGCTCTCGTAAGTGTACTCCAGCCCCGTCTGCCCGAAGGAATCTCCCATCTGATAACCTTCATCCCGGTGAGAATTCAGCTGTTCGGCGGTTATCTCCCGGACATATCCCAGCACCTCGCCCAGGAGATCTCCAAAGGGGTAGTACCGGACCGGTTCCACGTCGATAATCACCCCGGGGAGTTCCATGCGCCGCTCTTCAATTTTGTTTACGGTCTCCTGGGATACGTTCACCGCCACCCGCACCGGTTCGTACAGGCGCTGGTGGCCTTTGATCTTTTCCTCGATGTCCTGCCGGATCTGCTGGGCCGCCAACCCCTTCAGGCTGACATCTCCTTCCAGCAGACCGGCCAGGAGATCGACGGTCCGCCCCGAATCCTCCAGCCCCAGGTAAACCAGGGAAACCGTGTAAACAGGCTTGTTTACCACCAGGCGCACGCCGTTCCGGTCGATAATCTCACCCCTGGGAGCCTGAACCGTGATCAGGCGCTGGTGGTTTTGGGTGGCCAGGGTGCGGTAACGGCCGGCCTCCACGATCTGCATGAAACCCAGCCTGGTGAGAAGCAGTAAAAAGACAGCGGCCAGCACGCAGGTGAATATCTTCATCTTTTTTTCAACGGCTTTTTTATCCAACTCCATGTCCTTCCTACGAGCGGGGATTGGCGGCTTTCCCGCCTTGAAGTACTGTCGGAATCCAGAATCCAGAAGCCAGAATCCAGAATGAGAAAACCCAGAATGAGGTGTTTTCATGCGTCGCAGGTGGCCAGTTGCGGCCATGAACACTACCTTGAAAATACCTCAATTCCAATTTTTATTCTGAATTCTGAGTTCTGAGTCCTGAATTCCCACAGTCGATAGTGACAGTCATTCAGATCTTATCAGTGTACAGCAGTCCCTTGTTGTTGGACCGTAAAAACCTGCGGTAGAACAGCAGGGCCAACAGGGCGGTGTAGGCGGCCGTTGGCATGATAACGTTAAAGAAGGCCACCCCGGGGGCAATATAAACCTCCATCATGGAAAGGAGGATGTAATTTATCAGCTGGGCCGTAAATGAAGAAACCCAGACCAGGAAGGCAACGATCAGGGAACTTTCCTTGTAAAGCCTGGATTCGGTCAGACCTGCCAGGTAGCCCGCGGCCATCATGGAAAGAGCGTTCATCCCTATATAGCTGCCCACCGCCAGGTCCTCGAAAAGGCCGCCTAAAAACCCGATCAGGGCGCCTTCCCTGGATCCTCTTAAAAATGCATCGAAAGTAACAATGATCAGCACAAGGTCAGGTTTAACACCCCAGATGGAAATAAAATTAAGCAGGGTTACCTGGATCAACAGGGCTATGATGATCATCAAAACCAGAATGTAAAATCTCACCGTCCAGCCACTCCATACCGCTCATTGGCCCTGATTGCTCCCGGTGATCGCCCTCTCAGGTCGGTTTTACCCTCCCCCCAGGGATAAGGCAGTTGGGCTGTCTTGGCCTCCCCCTGGGGTGAACGGGTCCCGGTAATAACCATGACTTCCTCCAGCCGGTTGAAATCCACAAAAGGGAGAATCATCGCGCTCATGAACAAACCCGAGGGCTCCCGGTCGGCCTCCATAACCTGCCCTACGGGAATGCCTTTCGGGTACAAGCTTCCAAAGCCGGAGGTGACCACCACCTGCCCCTTGTTTACCTGGGTTCCGATGGGAACATGCACCATCCTTACCCTGCCCGGGGAACTGGCCACCCCCTCCACCATGCCCGGGGCCCTGTTTTCCTGGATCAGCGCGGCCACTCCGCTGCGGGGATCGGTGATCAGGAGCACCTCGGCGGTATGTGATGATACCGATGTAATCCTGCCTATCAGGCCCTGGTCGTTCACAACCACCATGTTGGGCTTGAGGCCGTCGCCGGCACCCTTGTTTATGGTGATTATACCGAACCAGTTGCCCGGCTCCCGGCCGATAACGGAGGCCGCGGCAAGGTCGTATCCCATTACCGGGGCTACAACGGTCTTAAAATCCAGGAGCTTTTTTAACCTCTCGTTCTCGGACTGAAGCTCCCCGTACTGCCTCAGACGTCCCTCCAGTTCGGTGATTCTCTTTCTCATCAACTGGTTTTCGTCAGCCATGTTGACAAGTGCAAAAGGAAAGGACACCAGCCCTCTTAAGCGGTGCCCCAGGTTCATAACCAGACCCTGAACAGGGGCGAACAGGTCTTTGAGCGCGGTTTCCATCGGGGAAACGCCGATCCGGCCAAACCTGGTGTAGTTCATCAATGTAAGCATGAAAATAACCAGTACACCCAAAAGGACGATCTTTCTGGTGTTGTTTCTGCCAATCACAACATCACCCCGGGCAGGCCGCGGTTCCGTCCGGCCTTAAGCCTGCCATGTTTGACCTTAACCTGGACCGCTTATAAATATTTTATATCCGGATGTTCATCAAATCACCAGGAAATTGTTTTCCCGATTCCCAATTCCTAATCCCCGATTCCCAATTCCTACCTTGACATCTTGCGCGGGTTAATCAAAACCTTCTTGAGCATGTCAATGTTTTCAAGAACCCTCCCGGTGCCGTAGGCAACCGCCAGCAGAGGCTCGTCCGCCAGATGTACGGGCATTCCCGTGTTCTCGCTTACCAGCCGGTCAAGTCCCCTGAGCAGGGAACCCCCTCCGGCCATGAATATTCCCCTGTCCATGATATCGGCGGCCAGCTCCGGCGGCGTTATCTCCAGGGTCGCCTTGATGGCCTCCAGAATCGATGAAACAGGCTCCGAAAGGGCCTTGAAGACCTCCTCGGAAGTGATCTGCACGGTCTTGGGAAGGCCGGTGACCAGGTCCCTTCCCCGTATGTCCATTACCTCATTGTGCGCCGGGGGATAAGCCGTGCCGATCTCGATTTTTATCTCCTCGGAAGTCCTCTCGCCAATCATTAAATTATAGGTCTTCTTCACGTGATGGGCGATGGCCTCGTCCATCTCGTCCCCGGCGATACGGATGGACCGGCTGGTGACTATCCCGCCCAGGGATATCACCGCCACTTCGGTTGTACCGCCGCCTATGTCCACCACCATGTTTCCGGTGGGCTCATGCACCGGCAGTCCCGACCCGATTGCCGCCGCCATGGGCTCCTCAATCAGGTAAGCCTCCCTGGCCCCCGCCTGCATGGCCGCCTCCCGCACCGCCCTTTCCTCCACGGCGGTCACCCCGGAAGGCACCGAAACCACCACCCGGGGATGAACCAGAAAGGTTTTTCCCCGCAGGGCTTTTTTTATGAAATACTTGATCATGCTCTGGGTCACGTCAAAATCGGCAATAACCCCGTCCTTCATCGGCCTGATGGCGATAATGTTTCCGGGGGTGCGGCCGATCATCTGCTTGGCCTCTTCCCCGACGGCCAGGACCTGGCCGGAATCCTTCTGTATAGCCACCACCGAGGGTTCCCTCAGTACTATTCCCTTTCCTTTAAGATATACCAGGGAATTTGCGGTTCCCAGATCTATGCCCATGTCTCTTGAGAACAGCCCCAACCTCATTTTTTGTCCCCTTTCCTGCACATCTGATATTACCCGTAAAATTATAACATACCTTTGTCCCTAAAGCTGACAAATTTATTATCCCCAATGACGATGTGATCTAAGACTTCTATCCCGAGTATCGACCCGGCATCCTGCAGCCGCCGGGTTATCTCCCTGTCCTCCCTGCTGGGTGCGGGATCGCCGCTGGGGTGGTTGTGAACCAGTATTACGGCCTGGGCGCTCCTTTTTACAGCTGTTTTAAAAAGTTCCCTGGGGTGCACCACGGAGGAGTTGAGGGTCCCGACGGAGATTGTTTCCTTTGCCAGCACCTGGTGTTTAGTGTTCAGCAGCAACGCGCAAAAGTGCTCCCTGTCCAGGTGGCGCATCTCTTCCATGACCAGGGCCGCCGCGTCTTGAGGTCCCCTGATGGTGGGCCGGTCGCTTTCCGAAACCGAGGCCAGCCTCCTGCCGATCTCGAGGGCGGCCTTCAACTGGGAGGCTTTTGCCGGCCCCATTCCCTTTATCTCGCTTAATTCTTCAACCCCTGCCTGGACAAGGTTCTTAAGCCCTGAAAACCGGCTCAAAACTTCTGTGGCCAACTCCACCGCGCTCTTGTCTGAAGAACCCGTGCGCAGCAGTATGGCCAGCAGTTCAGGATCGCTCAAAACCCGGGCCCCTTCTCTGATCAACCTCTCCCTGGGCCTCTGGTCCGCAGGCATGTCCTTCATTTTAGTGTGGTAACCCATATTAACAACCTTTTACCTTTACCCGAATATGATATACGCACCGGCCACCCGGAAATGAGGTTGGAAAAATTAACCTTCGGCCTCTAGCTCCCAGCTGCTAGTCGCTAGCAGCTCGACCCTATTTGCATGCCCCTGAGTTAATACTTAACACGTCCACCCCGAATTCCTTCAGCACCCGGGCCAGCCTGGCCAGCGGCAGTCCGACCACGTTGGAATAACAACCCTCGATGCGGGATACAAAAACCGCCCCCAGGCCCTGGACTGCATACCCGCCGGCCTTGTCCATGGGCTCCCCGGTATCGACGTACATTTCAAGCTCATCCTTAGCGGCGGGCCTGAAAAAAACCCTGGTGCGCTCGTGAGACACGTGAACTGCCCCGGTTTCAACGTCGATAACGGCCAAGCCGGAGTATACGCTGTGATCGTCTCCCTGCAGACAGGCCAGCATCTCCAGGGCTTCCTTCCTGCTTCCCGGTTTTCCGAGAACCCGGTCCCGCCAGACCACAACCGTATCCGATCCTATTACCAGCCCCCGGTCCAGCTCCACGGCCACTTTCCGGGCCTTTTTCTCGGCAAGCACTTCCACCATCCTGCCGGGAGGCAGAGGTCCGGCAATGTTTTCGTCAACGCTTCTGACCACCACAGTGAAGGGCAGACCCAGCTGTTCCAGCAGCTCCCTCCGCCTGGGGGAAGCCGAGGCCAGGTATATTGGCGGCAACAAATCAACCCCCTATTATAGGAGACAGAATACAGGAGGCAGGAGTATAAAAACATATGGTTTATTGCTGGTCAAAAATGAAATTACCCTCACCCGACCTTGCCCGTTCGCTCCTGTCTCCTGTCCACTGTCTCCTGCATTCTCTACAATTTCCTGTACACCCAGTACCCGATAATCAGGCCCAGGGCCGTAAGAACCCCCAGCCCCATTCTAAAGCCCAGGGTCAGGGTCATGAAACGCAGGTCCAGGGTGACAGGATCAAAACCTATTCTGGCCGCTGACTTCAAAAAAGGAACATGCGGCCCCAGCGCGTCGGTTGCAGCGCTTCCCGCCAACCCCCCGATCAGGAGCAGGGCGGCCAGGATCCAAAAATTTTTGGCGCTTTTGTAAGAAGGCATCACATCACCCATCCGGGAAAAGTATTTTTTGGAACCAAGCCTTTAATTATCCTATTTAGTTTACCATTTACAAATCCTTTATGACAAGATTTCCGACGAAAAGGCAATTTTTGCCTGTCAGCGGTGAAACCCGGCTTAACCCCGCAAAAAAGGCCCCGCGTTCACCGGGCCGTGGCAAAAGTGATTTTTTCCCCGTCGGTGGTGAAAACTATCGTTCCCTTCTCGTCCGTCCTCAATATACGTGCACCGGTTTTTTTCAGTTTATCAAGGGTAACCCCGTGCGGGTATTGATACTCGTTGTCCGCCGCCAGGCTGATAACCGCGTATCTGGGGGCAACCGCCTTCAGGAAGGGGGTGGAGGTTGACGTCCTGCTGCCGTGGTGGCCGACCTTGAGAACATCGGCCTTGAGACCGGCGGCGCCGGCGGCCAGCATTTCCGCTTCCGACTGCTCCTCGGCGTCACCGGCTAAAAGAAAGCTTACCCGCCCGTACGTGATTTTAATCACCGCCGAGTAGTTGTTCAGGGACTCGTATTGAGTCCCGCGGGGAGCCACAATATCCACCGAGATGCTGCCGGATTTCAGTATGCTGACCCCGGCCCTGGCCGTGGTTATGGTAAGCCCCCTGTCTTTCACGGTCTCCAGAACGTCCCGGAACGTCCTGGTATTGGTGGTGACCCTGGGCATAAAAACCTCACCGGCCGGGAATGTTTTTAATACCACATCAAGGGACCCGATATGATCTTCGTGGGGATGGGTGCCCACCACAAAGTCAAGCTTTTTTACCCCGGCCTTTTTCAGGTAGCCGACTATAACTCCGGCGCTGTCGTTCTTACCGGCATCCACCAGCATGTTTCGCCCGTCCGGGAACTGGACCAGGATGCAGTCTCCCTGCCCGACGTCCAGGAAGTGAACCTTCAGGTTGCCCTCCCCTTCCGGCAGGATTTCCGGCCTGTCCCCGGCGCAGCCGGCCAGAAGAGCTGCAGCAAAAATGAAGGCAAGCAGTTTCTTCATCCCGGACCTCAGTCCTTGAACAATTCATCGGCCAGGGCCCTGACTTCCCTCTTCAGGCCGGCGGTGGCCCCGGCGTCAACGGTTACGCTTATGACCACAACGTCTCCCTCCGCGGCCTCCGGCGGGACCAAAACCCGGGGCAGGTTAAAAGTTTTCCCGTCATGCTCAATCACAGCCCAGTCGTTTTCAAAGCGGTCCACAATGAACACGGGCGCACCTCCTCGGTTATCACGAACCTTTCGTTTATTGATTATATCACGAAGAACCTTTTTCAAACAGCCGGAGCCCTGTCCCCCGCCGGGAGGCAGGAAGCAGGGCTCCCGCACGCTCGCTTTTCTTCCACCCTTATTCTTACAGCCTGGGACCCGCTGCGGCCCGCCCGGCCTCCTTCGCTCCCCCTTCCAGGCGCTTGGTCAGCGGCGCCAGGGCCAGGAAGATGATGACAGCGGCGGCCAGCGTGCCCAGGAGGGACACTGCGCCGGGGAAGTAGAGCCAGAAGAGGAGGTAGGCCATGGACACCACGATGGACATGATCATGAGGGGAAAGGCCACCTTCATAAAACCTATGAAGCTGATGTGAGTACCCCTCTTTTCCGCCATCCCGATAACCACCACATTGGCCGAAGCGCCGATGACGGTGCCGTTGCCGCCCAGGCAGGCGCCCAGGGACAGGGACCACCATAGGAAGTTGAGGTTTTCGATTCCCCCCAGCCTGCCCATGTCCTGAATCAGCGGGATCATGGTGGCCACGAAGGGGATGTTGTCCACGAAGGCCGAAGCGATGGCGGAGATCCACAGGATCAGGATCCCGGTGGAAACCACCTCCCCGCCGGTAATCTTAAGCGAGAACCTGGCCACCGCTTCAATCACCCCCACGTGCTCCAGCGCCCCGACAATAATGAACAGCCCGACGAAGAAGAATATTACCGGCCACTCCACCGCGTGCAGGGCGTGCTCCGGGTCCTCCCTGGTAATCAGGAGCAGGAGGCTGGCGCCGCTCAGGGCGATCACCGAGGACTCCAGGTGGACGAACTGGTGCAGGACAAAGCCGGATATGGTCAGAAAAAGAATGATCAGGCATTTCCTGAGCAGCGCCGGGTCCTTTATCTCGTCGTTTTCATTTAAGTCCATGATGCTTTTCTGCAAAGCGGGGTCGGCCACCAGCTGTTTCCTGTAAATAATCCTGAGCAGGAATACGGTCAGGATGTATACGACCGCGATGACCGGCGTCAGGTTGATCACGAAGTCCATGAACCCCAGCTTGGTGGCGCTGCCGATCATGATGTTGGGCGGGTCCCCGATGAGGGTGGCCGTGCCCCCTATGTTCGAGGTCAAAATCTCGACGATGAGAAAGGGCAGGGGGCTGATCCTCAGTTTTTGGGCGATGGCAAAGGTCACCGGAACAATCAGGAGAACCGTGGTAACGTTGTCCAGAAACGCCGAAAGCACCGCCGTCACCAGGCCCAGGGCGGCCATTATCTTCAGGGGGTGCCCGCCCGACCTTTTGGCGGCCTTGATGGCCAGGTACTCGAAGACGCCGGTCTGCCTTGTCACCCCCACGATGATCATCATTCCCACCAGCAGGCCGATGGTGTTGAAGTCTATGGCCTCGACGGCCTGCTCCGGGGTCATGATCTTGAAAAGGGCGATCAGGGCGGCCCCAACCAGGGCCACCACCGCCCGGTGGACTTTTTCGGAGACGATCACCGCGTAAGAAATCAAAAACACCGCGGTGGCAAAAATTACCTGATGCTGTTCAGACAACAATCCGCCCCTCCTTGCCAATTATTTCAAGTATGGAAAACTTTCCGGGCACTTTAATCTCCTCCCACCCCCGCTCATTTTTACAAAATATAAGGTCGACGACCTCACCACCGGGACCCTGTTAAAATTTTTCTGTTTCCCGTTTTTTCAACAAAAAAGGGGCAAGGTCACAGCGACCACCCACCCCGGTAAGTCAAGGTCCTTGAAACCCCTTGTCCCGCAAAGGGCCAACACGATAGTGCTTTATTTTACTAACCCTTATTATAACCGATTATTACCTTCACATCAATATTGTAGGGACAAAAACACCCCGGAGCCGCCGGAAAGCGGCACCGTCCGCAGGGAGCCGGCTCTCCTTGTCAGGGCGGGGCGAAATCAACCGTCACCAGGGTTCCCCTGGGGGCCCTGGCTCCCGGGGGAGGATTTTGGCCCACCGCCAGGCCGCTCCCCGCCGCGCTGAAACCAAGGCCCAGATCATGCAAGATGAATCCCGCCCTCCGGATGGTCAGCCCCCGCAGGTCGGGCACCAGGACATCGGCCGGCGGGCTTGCTTTATTTACCGGGGAGGCCTTTATACTTACCGCCGCCCCTCCCTTCAGGTAGCTGCCCCCGGCGGGGCTCTGTGCCGTCACCAGCCCCTCCTTTCCGGACGCCTCGGGGCGGAATCCGGTTTCCTCCAGGAATTTCCCGGCCTCCTTCACCGGAAAGCCGATTACGTTGGGCACCCTGATCAGCCCGCCCGCAGAGGGCTTGGAGGGCTTCTCGTTGCCGGTGTTTTGAAAGGCCTTGGGCTTGGGCTGGGCGGGATTTTCAGGGACATTGAGGTAGTGCAGGATGTCCCGGCCCAGGGTCTGGAACACCGGGGCGGCCACGTCTCCACCGTGGTAGAGCGGCCCCTTCGGGTCCTCCACCACCACCAGCACGGCGATCCTGGGGTCTTCCGCCGGCGCGAAGCCGGCAAACGACGAGACGTACCTGCCCTGATCGTACCCCTTTTGGCCGGGAACCTCGGCGGTCCCGGTCTTCGCGGCCACCGCGTAGCCTTCCACGTAGCCCTTCTTGGCGGTGCCTTCCATAACCACCTTCTGAAGAAGCCTGTTCATCTGGCCGGCGGTGCTTTTGGAGACCACCTGCCTGACCACCCTGGTTTCGATATTTTTTACCTCTTTGCTTTCCGGGTCTTCCACCGCCCGGACCAGGTGCGGCCTGACCAGGCGGCCGCCGTTGGCCAGGGCCGAGACCGCGGCAACCAGCTGGATGGGTGTCACCGCGATAGACTGCCCTATGGCCATGGTGGCCGTGTCAAGTTCGCTGGCCCGGTTCTCGGGAATCACCAGGCCTGCTTCCTCCCCCGGCAGGTCCACCCCGGTGGGCTGCCCGAACCCGAAGCCTCTGATGTACTTGTAAAGCAGTGCCTTGCCGGATTTCAGCCCAACCTGGACAAAGACCGGGTTGCACGAGTTCTGAATCCCCTCGGCGAAGGATTCGTCCTTGTGGCCCGCCAGATCCCAGCATCTGATTTTTTTGCCGGAAACGGTTATATAACCCGGGTCGTAAAACCGGTCCCCCTCCGTCACCACACCTTCCTCCAGAGCCATGGCCGCCACGAACATTTTCAGGGTGGAACCGGGTTCATAGTTTAGATGGATGGCCGGGTTAAAGTCCCAGACCTGCTGGGGATAAGAAGTGTACCTGGCCGGGTCGTAAGTGGGCCTGGCACCCATGGCCAGGATCTCCCCGTTGGCCGGATCCATCACGATAATCGTTGCCCTTGAGGGCTTGTACTTGTCCTGGATCTTGTCCAGTTCCCGCTCCACGTAGTACTGGACCGTGTGGTCTATGGTCAGGATGAGATTCTTGCCCGGGACGGGGGGGATGTACAGGGACCTGGCCTGGGGAAGCTCGCGTCCCCCGGCGTCTATTTCCGTAAGCAGGCGGCCCGGAGTTCCGGACAGTTCGCTGTCATAACTTTTTTCCAGCCCGCCCCTGGCCGACGGGTCCATGCCCACGAAGCCCAGCACGTGGCTGGCCATGGTGCCCTGGGGGTAGGACCGCCTGGTCCCGTCTACAAAACTTATTCCCCTGACCTTGTACTCCTTGAGGATATCTTCCAGCCTGCGGCAGGTTTCATAATCCACCCGGTGCTTAATCCAGGCGAAGGGCTGCCGGGAGTCAATTATCTTGAGAAGATCCGCCTCGTTCAATTCCAGGACGGCGGCCATCTGCCCGACCACCTTGTCCTTCACGGCCTTTACCTTTTCCTCCCTGTTCCCGCCCTCTTCAACCTTCACCTGGACGGAAAAAATGTCCGGATTGGCATAAACCGACTTAACCGGGTAATTGCCCACCAGCTCTACGCGGTTGCGGTCGTAAATGATGCCCCTCCTGGGCTCCAGGACCTCCTCCTTGGCCCTGACGTCCGCGGCTTTCCTTTCCAGCTCTTTCCCCTGCACCAGTTGAAGCCAGGACAGACGGAAGAGAAGAAGGACAAAGACCCCCGTGACCAGCAAAAATGTAATCACCAGCCTGTTTTTGGAGAACCGGTTCGCGGTCACCCGGCCACCCCCCGACAAGAAGTCTCCGGCGTCACGCTTCTTTTTTCTCCACGTACCGGTTGGCCCAGTACGGCATCTCGAGGTCTCCGGGCAGGTGGCTGCGGTCGTTCAGCAGGGCGACTATGCCGTTTTCCCAGCCGGAAAAATCCAGTATGTTCAGAGCCGCGTTATCCTGGCGGATTTTCCAGTACTTGTTCAGGTCCATGTTCAATACCGTTCCCACCAGGCAACGCACCGGCCCGCCGTGACATACCACGGCCACCTTTTCTCCCCTGTGTTTTTCCACTATCTCCCTGACCGCCGGGATCACCCTGGCCACCAGGTCGGACAGGCTTTCGCCGCCGGGAACGTTCATTCCCAGGGGGTTGGCCCACCACTGCCTGATGGTTTCACCGTATTTTTCCCTGATTTCCTTGAAAGTGAGGCCTTCCCAGAGGCCGAAGTTCATTTCCCTCAAGGCCGGCAGGGTGATAACCTCCAGGCCCCTGGGCTCTGCTATCCGGCGGGCGGTTTCCACCGCCCGGCCGAGGTCGCTGCTGTACACCGCTGAAATTTTATGGGCGGACAGGCGCACGGCCAGGGCCCTGGCCTGTTCCATGCCCTTTTCCGAAAGAGGGACATCCACGTGGCCCTGGAATCTCATCTCAGTATTCCAGAGGGTTTCCCCGTGCCTGATTAAAAATACCCGGCAGCTCAATACCTGCACCTCGCTAAAACCGGAATCGGGAACCGGAAATTGGAAACGCTAATCAGTTTATTTGATGATCGTCCCTCTTTTTCCTTCTTCAAAAAAGAAAGAGGAAAGGGGCACGTTCCCGGAGGGGCAGGTACAGGGCCAGGACAAAAACCTCCAGCGCCTCGTTCAGCGCCCCGTAGGTGTCCCCGGTGAGCCCCCCCAGCATTTTATTGAAATAGGCGCAGAGAAGGTGAGCTAAAACAGCGGTGGCAAAGAAAATGATCACCCCGCCCGCGCCGCCCGACCCGGCGGCCGCAACCAGGGCCGTGAGGGAAGCCAACGCCAGCTCGAAACTTCCCGTATGCCTTGAAAAAAGCTTGCCCAATCCCTCCTCCCTGGCGTAAGGGAACCTGGCCAGGGCGTAAGTCATGGCCCACCGGCCGAAAACAGCCATCATGATCAGGGCCGGAAAGCCGCCGGTCCCGGCAAGCCCCGTCAGGAGCGCATATTTTAACAGCAGCAGGCAAAACACGGCCAGGGCGCCGAAGGCCCCCACCCGGCTGTCCCTCATTATTTCCAGCTTTCTTTCCCTGGGCCTGCCGCTGAACACCCCGTCCACGGTGTCCATGAAGCCGTCCAGGTGAATGCCGCCGGTAAGCGCCGCCAGCCCCGCCACGACAACGGCCGCCCTGGCGGCGGGAGGAAAAAGGACCCCGGCCAGCCAGTCCAGAGCAATCAGGATCCCCCCGAGAATCAATCCCGCCAGGGGAAAAAACATCCCGGACCGGCCCAGCCGCCTCTCATCGAAGGGGACCTGCGGCAGGGGAAGGCGGGTCAGGTGCTGCAGGGCGAAAACAAGGCTGTGCAAATGAAATACCCCCGAAATAATTGATTCTGAAGAGCTTATTCCGTCGGAATCCAGAAGACAGAAGCCGGAATCCAGAATTAAAACCGGCAGTACTTCGACTGACGGACGACGACCAGTTTAACGCACCCCCGGCCCCGAATTTTCATTGTTCATTGTACTTTTTGGGGTATTAGGGCCTACTCTGAAAAACAATATGCCGGAGTTTACGCAGGGGGTGGATTTCAAAGCCGAGCGGATATTCCGGAGGCTGATATCCGGCTCTTGGCGACGGAGCGTACGGGATGCCGGGCGGGCTGCAGGATGCAGCCGCAGCCGAGTAGTGCATGGACGCACGTACGCAGGCGGTCGGCAGACCGTAAGCGACGAGCATAGAGCCGGTTCAGCCGGAGGACCGGGTAGCGAGGCTTTAATCCGCCCCCGGCCCCGAATTTTCATTGATCATTGTACTTTGGCGGCATGAGGGTCTGAGATCTGGATTAAGGTTTTACTTATTGTCAATTCGCTTTTTCCGGAACTGCCTGCAGGCCCGGATGAAGCGGCGGGCCTCCTCCGGGCAGCCGGCGAAGTGAATATGCAGGTACGAGGCCAGCAGGCCCCCGGAGGCGTAGCCGTCAAGCCGGGGTTCCTCCCCTTCCCGCTCCAGGCTGTATGCGTGATCCGCGCCGTCAAGTCCCTGAAGCACCGAGTAGTGGAACTCGTGCCCCCTGATCCGCCGGCCGGCGGGGGCCAGAATACTGTCCTTAAGCGCCAGGGCGGTGACGTAGCCCAGGCCGGCCCTCTTCCCGAGCATCACGGTCTTTCCGGGAATGATCCCGGCCATGGGGTACTCCCGGCCGTCGAAGCCTGCAATGCTCCGGGACAGGAACATCATTCCCCCGCACTCGGCATATACGGGCATCCCCCGCCCGAACTCACTCCTGACCCCCCCGATGAACTCCAGGTTTTCCGCGATAACCTCCGCAAACATCTCCGGAAAACCGCCGCCGATGTATAATCCGTCCAAACCGGGAGGCAGTCCGCCCTCCAGGGCGGAGCAGGGTACAAGCCGGGCGCCCAGGGCGGCCAGCAGGTCCAGCCCGTCCCGGTAATAAAAATTGAAAGCCTGATCCAGGACCAGCCCGATGTTCACCTGCGGTTCGGAGGCCTCCTCCGGAAACACCCGGACAGGCGGCGGGGGAAGGCCGGGGGCCGTCCGGGCCAGCCTTATAATGTCTTCCAGGTTCAGGGCTTCCGTGATTTTATGGGCCATTATGTCCAGGAGGCCGGCAAGCCCGTCCTTTTCAGGGGTGGGCAGCAGCCCGAGGTGCCTTTCGGGCAGCTCCATTTCCGGGTTGAAGGCCACCCGGCCCAGAACCGGCACCCCGGCGGCCGACTGGATGGCTTCCTTCAATAAAAGGAAATGTCTTTCGGACCCCACCCGGTTGAGGATCACTCCGCATAAATTCAGTGCCGGGTCGAAGCTTTTATACCCCAGCACCACGGCGGCGGCGCTGCGGGCCATGGACCGGGCGTCCAGCACCAGGATCACCGGGGCATCCAGAAGCCGGGCCACATGGGCCGTGGACCCTTCTTCGCCCGATCCCCTGCCGTCATAAAGTCCCATCACTCCCTCGACCACCGAGATATCGGCCCCGGAGGCCGACCGCAGGAACATCTCCCGCACCCCGTGATCGCCCAGGAACCACGCGTCCAGGTTACGGCTGTGGCGGCCTGTGGCCGCCGTGTGGTAGCCCGGATCGATGTAGTCCGGCCCCACCTTGAATGGCTGCACCTTGATCCCGGACCGGGCCAGGGCCCGCATCAGGGCGGCGGCCACCGTCGTCTTGCCGGATCCGCTGTGCGTTCCGGCGATAACCACTCTGGGCAGTTTCACAACTCACACCCCCCGGTCCCGAAAAGCATACCCGCAAGCAAATGCACGGCCGCCCCGGCCGCCAGCGCCAGGAATGAACTCATGTACATCAGGTCCACCGCCTGCCGGATGTGATCGGGAGCCAGCGGGCAAACATCGTCTCCCAGGTAGTTGCGGAAGGATTCCCTTCCCCCGTACACATTCAGCCCCCCCAGGCGGACACCCAGGGCACCGGCCACCGCGGCCTCCGGGATACCGCTGTTGGGACTGGGGTGCCGGCGGGCGTCCCTGACCATCGCCCTCAGCGCCCCCCGGGCCCGCCGCCCGGTGATCCAGGCGGCCGCCGCCAGCATCAGCCCGCCGATCCTGGCCGGCAGGAAATTGGCCGCGTCGTCAAGCCTGGCTGAAAACCGGCCGAAGTACAGGTACCTTTCGTTCCTGTACCCCACCATGGAATCCAGCGTGTTGACGGCCTTATAGGCCATGGCCAGCGGCGCCCCGCCGGCAAAGGCGTAAAAGAGGGGCGCTATAACCCCGTCCACTGTGTTTTCCGCCACAGATTCCACGGTTGCCCTGGTTACCTCCCGGGCGTTCATGGACCCGGTTTCCCGCCCCACAATCCTGCCCACCATCCGCCTGGCCAGGTCAAGATGGTTGGAGGCCAGGGGCCTCAACACCTCCCCGGCGGCCTGGGCCAGGCCCCTGGCCGCCAGGGTGGTGGATATGATCCATATTTCGGCCGCCGCGGCCAGCCAGGGGTGAACCAGCCGCAGGAAGTAGATCAGCCCGGCGGTGGCCGCATAGGCAGACGCCACCACGATGAGGGCCGTCACGGCGCCGCCCGCCATTCCCCGGGCCTTTCCCGGGGCATAAAAAACCCTTTCCAGCCCGGAAATCATTTTCCCCATCATGACCACCGGGTGGGGAAGGCGGGGAGGGTCGCCCACCACCATGTCCACCAGGAAAGCCAGTGCCACCAAGGCCGGTCCGCTCAAGGCCGGCGCCCTCCCGCCGGCAGCCCCAGCAGGCCGTAAATTTTTTCCATGTCCAGGCTTCCCCGGACCGTCTCGGCCAGCCTGTCGTAATCCCTCTGCCTCTGCTCCCAGGCCGACAGGGAGGCCGGTTCCTCCAGGGGAGGCAGCCCCTTCATCACCCTCAGCGAATTTATAACCTTCCTGCGAAAGCCGGCATGGTCGAAAATTCCGTGTATGTACGTCCCCCAGACCTTGCCGTCCGGGGCGGCGGCGCCGTCCAGGGTGTTGCCTGGCTCGCCGAAGCGGTGGGTGATTTCAAAAACGGGGGCCGCCCCGCTCCCCGGGTCGGTCCTGCCCATGTGGATCTCATAGCCCGTAATCTCGGTTCCCCTGGTCCCCTCCAGCACCGGCCCGGGACCGCAGGCAACGGCCCTTACCTGGGTGGTCACCTTCTCCCTGGCGAAGGTGGTGACCACATCCAGCAGCCCCAACCCGTCAATGGACGGAATGCTTGACTCGGCACGCAGGGGATCGCGCAGTTCCCTGCCCAGCATCTGGAACCCGCCGCATATTCCAATTACCGCCGCCCCGGCCTCCCTGCGCTTGATGATTTCCCCGGCTATGCCGGTGCGCTTGAGGTAGGCCAGGTCCTCGATGGTGTTCTTGCTGCCAGGTAAAATGACCAGGTCCGGGCTGCCCAGGGGAGTGCCCCTGCCCACGTACCTCAGGTTGACGTCGGGTTCGTCCTCCAGGGGATCAAAATCGGTAAAATTTGAAATATGGGGCAGGTGGATGACCGCGATCTCCACGTCCCGGGCACGGGCCTCCCCGGACCTTTTCAGGGTTTCCTCGTGCACGGTGTCCTCCTCCTGGATTCTGAACCCCTGGAAGTAGGGCACCACCCCGACTACCGGCTTCCCGGTTCGATCCTCCAGGAAGTCAATGGCCGGCCGGAACAGGGAAAGGTCCCCGCGAAACTTGTTGATGATTATCCCGGCCACCCGTTCCCGGTCTTCCGGCTGAAGCAGTTCCAGCGTGCCCACGACGGCCGCCAGGGCGCCCCCCTTGTCTATGTCGCAGGCCAGCAGCACGGGCGCCCCCGCCTCCCTGGCCACCCGCATGTTCACAATCTCGGTGGCCTGCAGGTTGACCTCGGCCGGGCTGCCCGCCCCTTCGATGACCACGATGTCATTATCTTCTTTAAGCCTCCGCAGGGCCCCGCATATGGTTTGCCAGGCCCGGCCGGCAAAATCCCTGTGGTATTCCCAGGCTGAAAAATTCCCCACCGGCCTGCCCAGCACAATCACCTGGGAGGAGGCCTGTCCGGTGGGTTTCAATAAAACGGGGTTCATGTCCACCTCGGGGTAGCGGCCGGCCGCCTCGGCCTGCACCACCTGGGCCCGCCCCATCTCGCCGCCGTCCCTGGTGACAAAAGAATTCAGCGCCATGTTCTGTGACTTAAAGGGCGCCACGCGGTACCCGTCCCGGTAAAAAATCCGGCAGAGGGCCGCCACCAGCACGCTTTTTCCCACGTGGGAGGCGGTTCCCTGGATCATTATTGTCCTCGCCACAAACATTACCTCCGGTAATTAGCTGTTAGCTGCTAGCTGCTAGCTACTAGTTGCTAGCTGTTATTATTGGTTATTGGTTATCGGTTATCGGTTGTTGGTTGTTGGTTGTTGGTTACCGGTATGGCTATCAGCTGCTGCAAAAGATGAAAGAATGGCAGGAATGCCTTCACTATTCTGGATTCTGGATTCCGGATTCTGGATTCCCCATGCATGCTGCCGCCAAAGATTTAATCTCCACCGCCAGGCCGGCCACCACCAGGTAAACTTCGTCCGCCGCCGAGGCCAGGTACCTGTTGGCTCGCCCCGAAATATCGCGGAAAACCCGTCCGATGGGGTAAGGCGGGACCAGCCCAAGGCCCACCTCGTTGGAGACCGCCAGCACGCTGGCCCTGGAGTTGACCGCCGCCTCAGACAGTTCGGCCACCCTGGAAAGGATGTAGTCTTCCTTTTCCCGGCTCGAAGCTCCGGGGCGGGGCAACCGGTCATCCAGGAGAAGGTTGGACATCCAGACGGTCAGACAGTCAATCAATATCACTCCCGGCTGCTGCCCGATCTCCGCCACCTTACGGGGCACGTCCACCGTCTCTTCCACCGTGACCCACCCGGCCGGCCTTCTTTCCCTGTGGGCGGCCACCCGGCGGGACATCTCGCCGTCCCCGGGGGACAGGGTGGCTATGTAAGTGACCGGCCCTTCCATCCCGGCCGCCGTCCGCTCGGCGAATTCACTTTTGCCGCTCCGGGCCCCGCCCAGAATCAGCACAAACTTGCCGTTCTCCATGGCAAATCTCCCTGAAACAAACGCTGAAATACAAATCCCCGGCCCTCGACCGGGGAAGAATCCCTAGCAAAAGCCCTCTTTGCTCGCGAAGAGGCTTTCATCCCTCCGGACAAGGTTTCCTGGCTCCCGGGTCACGGCCTTCCCCTCGCCTTCCCCCGGAGGGTGGCATAATGAAGGGGGCTCACCGGTTACAGTGGCGGAGACCGCTCAGGCATCGCACCTGATTCCCTATCTCCCGGCGGTTTTAATTCTCGCGATGTGTTTTATGTATAACCTTCCACGCAGGGATAAAATTTCCTGCCTGTTTACCCCAATCCCCGATCCCCTCTTACAATGTCTCTCACCCGGGCAATCAGCTCTTCTATCAGGTGGGGAAGGGGCTCGGATTTTACTCCCACGATTTCCACCCCGCTGCGGGCAAGCGGGATAAGCACTTTTTTCGCCGGGCTGGAACTCACCGCCGCCGCCATCCCCGGCGTCATCTCTCCCAGCATGGCGTTTGGAAACATAATGCTGACCGGCCCCAGAATTAAATCAACCCTGGGCGAGTTGAATACGACGGCGTTTTCCCCGGTGGCCCCCTCGTTGGCCCCGGCCTTCAACATCACCGAGGTGGCCAGCGCATTGGTGCCGAGGGCCAGTATTTCAACATCCTCCGGGAACTCCCGCCTCAGCTTTTCCACTATGTGCTTTCCTATTCCCCCGCCCTGGCCGTCAATAACAGCAATCCTCACAATTAACCGCCCCGGTTATATATTATACCATAAAAAAGCCAAAAAGCCTCTAAGTTAAAGTGTATTGAGAAAGCCGGCAGAGGATTCCCTTCCGGCAATGTCGAAAATTGGTATATATTTCCATTATCCCCAGCTGTGAATATCTTTGTGGATAAGTAGTTAATTTGCGGAATTGCGAGGGTGTTGCGCCTGCAGTTTCGACTCCAGCTCCACTATCTGCCGGTTTTTGCACAGCAGCCAGCGGGCGTACCGGTAATTGGCATGAAGAAGTTTTTTGTTCTCCCTTTCCAGGCGGTTCTGAAAATTTGTCTTCTCCTTTTCCAGCTTCTCGATCAGGTTCATTAACACCCTGCGGCTCAACCTCAGCTGCTCCACCTTTTCCTCCAGTTCTCTGACCCTTCTCCGCAAGTAGATTACGTCATTTTCGCAGTTCACCCGGTCCTCACCCCTGCCTGAGTCTGGTTGGGCAATGGACCCGTCCTCCCGGACGGGTCTTTGCTCATAGTATATGCCCCCGGGGGTGAAATTAGACATTCGGCTCCCTTTCGCTCAGGTGGCAAGGCTCCCGGCCGCCGGGCCGAATTTGTACGCTCCGGCTATGCGTTTTACGGCCTCTGCCAGGACCTCCTCCTCCTGCACCAGGGCAATGCGGACATAACCCTCTCCCCTGGAACCGAAGGCTATTCCGGGAATGACCAGCACCCCGGCCCGATCCAGGAGATCCAGCGCGAACCGGGTGGACGAACTGTAACCAGGCGGCAGGGGAGCCCATACAAACATGGAGGCCCGGGGCTTCGGCATGTGCCAGCCGATGGAGGCCAGGCCTTCCACCAGCACGTCCCTGCGCCTCTGGTAGGCCCTGGCGTTTTCCTCCACGCAGGCCTGATCCCCTTCCAGGGCCGCCAGGCCGGCCTCCTGCACCACGTAAAACACCCCGTAATCCACGTTGGACTTCAGCCGCTGAAGGTTTGCGATGACCTCCCGGTTGCCCACGGCGAAACCGATCCGGCAGCCGGCCATGTTGTAGGTTTTGGACAGCGAGAAAAACTCGATGCCCACCTCCCTGGCCCCCCCGGCCTCCAGGAAGCTCACCGGTTTAAAGCCGTCATAACAAAGCTCGGAATAGGCCACATCGTGGCATACCAGTATGTCGTACTTTTTCGCGAAGGCCGCCACTTCCTCGAAGAATTCCCTGCCGGCCACAGCCGCCACCGGATTATTCGGATAGTTAATCCACATCATCTTGGCCTTCCGGGCCACCTCTTCCGGAATTGAGGAGACCACCGGAAGGAAGCCGTTTTCTTCCAGCAGGGGCATGGGGTAAATGATTCCGCCGGCCATGGTTATGCTGAAAGAGTAAATGGGGTACCCTGGGTCCGGCACCAGGGCAATATCCCCCGGGTCCACGTAGGCCAGGGAAATATGGGCCAGTCCGTCCTGGGACCCCATCAGGACCAGTATCTCGCTCTCGGGGTCCAGGGCCACGCCGAACCTGCGCCGGTACCATCCGGCCGCCGCCCTGTACAAATCCGGCCTGCCCAACAGGGGGTAGCGGTAATTCTCCAGCCGGTCCACCGCCCTGTGCATGGCCTCTATCACGTGTGGGGCCGGTGGGCGGTCGGGAGTCCCCACCCCCAGGTTGATCACCGTGGTCCCCCTGGCTTCCACCAGTTTTTTAAGGTTCTCCATTTCGTTGAAAATACCCGCTTCCTGTCCTTTCATCCGGTTGGCCAGCCGCATGGATCTCCCTCCCCAATTCCCGATTCCTGATTGATTCCCGCTTTTACCCTGTTTTCCCGGGCCAGGTCCCTGATCCGGTCCGCCACCCGGCGGGATACCGTGCATTCCCCCAGGCGGTTGTGTTTCTTGTCTTCCTTTCCGTGGTAATCCGACCCTCCGGTGGCCACCAGCCCGTAATGTTCACAAAGCCTGAGGTAGTGTTCTCTGACTTCGGGGGCGTGGCAGGGGTGATAAACCTCTATTCCCTGAAGTCCTTCGGGTATAAGGGCCTGGATGAGGCCGTCGTCCGGCGAAAGGCCGGGGTGCGCCAGCACGGCCACCCCGCCGGCAAGCCTGATGATGTGAACGGCCTGGACCGGGGTGCATTTAAGCCTGGGCTCAAAGCCGGGCTTTCCCTCTCCTATGTAACGGTCGAAGGCCTCTTCCACCGATCCCACGATCCCTTTTTCCACCATAGCCCTGGCGATGTGGGGCCTGCCCACCGATCCCCGTCCCGCAATTTCCATCACTCTCCGCATACTGATGGGAAAACCCAGCTTATTCAGCCGGTGCACCATCCTGGTTACCCTTTCCGTCCTGGTATCGCGGAAAAAAGCCAGTTCGGACCGCAGGCGGCCGCTGCCGGTATCGATCATATAACCCAGGATGTGGATTTCCTGTCCACGGTGCTCAGTACCCAGTTCTATGGCCGGCATAACCTCGACATTTCGCCTGCGCCCTTCTTCCACCGCCGGCTGAATGCCGTCCAGGGTATCGTGGTCGGCTATGGCCAGCAGCCCAAGCCCGATGGAAGCCGCCCGGGCAACCACCTCCTCCGGGCTGTCAGTCCCGTCGGAAGCAGTGGTGTGAACATGCAAATCTGCCCGCATGCCGAAAAACACCTTCCCAACCAGGGGGAAAACCCCTTCCCAAACTCCATTTCGACGGCCGGGACCTTATTCCTTTATATTTTAACCAGGTCTGCCACGGAGCTGTAAAGAGAAAAAGGTATAAAAAAAATTCCCGGACGTAAAAATAACCAGTACAGTATTAATTTGTTTTTTTCAAATTTTGCAGGAGTTGGCGGTGCGGCAACGTAAACTATATTTAAAACCAATATTTGCCTTTGCTGAACAAACAGATTTAATAAACGCAAAAAAACTGCACAGGAGGAGAAACATGCGGGTAAACCCTAATATTTTCCGGGAATACGACGTGCGGGGCGTGGCCGGCCGCGACCTCACCGATGAAACGGTCTCCCTTCTGGGAAAGGCGTTCGGAACCATGGTCAGGCGAAAAGGGCTTAGAGACGTCCTGGTGGGCATGGACAACCGGACCAGTTCCCCCAGGCTGAAAAAAGCCCTGACCGAAGGGCTGATTTCCACCGGGTGCAGGGTTGTGGACATAGGAACGGTGGTCACCCCCATTCTCTACTTCTCCAGGGTTCATTACAACACCGGGGCGGCCGTGATGATTACCGGAAGCCATAATCCCCCGGAGGACAACGGCTTCAAAATCGCCCTGGGGGCGGGAACCATCTACGGCGAGGCGATCCAGGACCTCCGCCGGATCATTGAGGCCGAAGACTTTGAGACGGGGAGGGGCGAAGAGGACAGGGCGGATCCGGTTCCGGACTATATGGCCATGATCAGGGAAAAAATAAAGCCGGGACCCAGGAAACTTAAAGTGGCCGTGGACTGCGGAAACGGGACGGCTTCCTACTTTGCCGCCGGCCTGATTTCCTCCCTGGGCTGCGAGGTGCTGGATCTGTACTGCGAACCGGACCCCTCCTTCCCCAACCACCACCCGGACCCGGTGAAGAGGAAAAACCTCACCGACATAATCAAACTGGTACAGGACCGGGGGGCCGACCTGGGCGTGGCCTTCGACGGAGACGCCGACCGCATAGGAGTGGTGGACGACAGGGGGACGGTGATCTGGGGCGACCAGCTGATGGCTATTTTCTGGCGTGAAATACTCCAGAAGTACCCGGGCGCCCCGGCCATAATCGAGGTGAAATGCTCCCAGGCCCTGGTGGACGAAGTCGTCAGACTGGGCGGCAAGCCGGTGTTTTACAGGACCGGCCACTCCCTGATCAAGGCCAAAATGAAAGAACTGAACGCACCCTTTACCGGCGAGATGTCCGGCCACATGTTTTTCGCCGATGAGTACTACGGGTACGACGACGCCTTTTACGCCGCCGGCCGGCTGATAAGGCTGCTTTCAAACGCCGGCAGGCCCCTCTCGGACATGGTGGCCGAACTGCCCCGCTATTACTCGACGGCGGAAACCAGGGTACCGTGCCCCGACGAGGCAAAATTCGATGTGGTGGAAAGGCTGCAGGATTATTTCCGGAAAAAACACGAGGTAATAGACGTGGACGGTGTGAGGGTGCTTTTCGGCGACGGTTGGGGCCTGGTCAGGGCATCCAACACCCAGCCGGTCCTGGTGGCCCGCTGCGAGGCCAAAACCCCCGACAGGCTGGAGGAGATTGCCGCCACCATGAAGGAAGCCCTGGGGATGCACCCCGAGGTGGCCCCCTTCGAATGGGAGTATTGATAATTAGCTTTCACTTGTATTGTTTAAAAGCAACGGAGAGCCTACCGGCTCTTCTGTTTTTGGCACACAAGAAGAAACAACCGGATTAAAAAAAGGCCTTTATAGCATGCCCCGCCAGGTAAGCCAGGGTCAGCCCGCAAAGGCCGTATCCCGCCAGCTTGTCGGCCGGGGTGTCCGCCCGGTCCATTCTTTCCGTCCAGACCCGGATAAATTCCGCCTGCCGACCGCAGGCGGCCCGCCCCTTAACTCTCCCGGATCGTCCGGCCGCGGCCTTCCTTTTATCCGGATGGCCGTATTCCCGCAATAAATTCAGATCAATTCCGCCTGTCAGCTGGGCTGTGGTCACGGCAACGCATCCCCAATCTTTACAATTATTTATACCGTACATATGTTCCCGGAACTTATGTTTGATTATAATGCAATTTTTGACCACCGTCAATATATTTTCGGCAAGAATTTGCATAATTGAATTGCCGGTTGAAATAAGTTAAAATCGGATAAAAATGACTGTTTTTTAGTTCCCGTGCGCAGGCCGCAACCTTTTCCTGGAGGGAAGCAGATGTACCCGCAAACCCATGTCTATTTTGCCCAAAGGGTCCTGGGAAGAATGAATGACGCCGTAGTCCTGGGCAGCATTTTCCCGGATATGGCCATCGGCGCCGGGGTGCACAGGGACTTGTCCCACGGGAGCGGCCTGGAAATACTTGAATTTCTGAAGGAGAGGGACCGGCTGCGGGACTTCGCCCTGGCCAACATCACCCACGGGGTGAACCCCGACGGCCTTGACTATTACGGTGATGAAATAAACCCGCCCTTCGAGCGGGGATACTGTTTTGAAAAGGGGCGCAGCCTGGTGGAGGCCACCGTCAGGGCCTGCAACATCCCCCCAGAAATGGGCTGGTGGAAATCCCACAACATAGTTGAGATGGGTATTGAAATGCGGATCAGCGCGGCCGGGGATTACGGGCGGTACCTGCACGCGGCCTTCGGCAACCGCGTTCTGGTGGAGGAGATTTCCGAAAGCCTGGGCGCCTTTTTCGGGCGCGGCCCCCTTCCTTTCATTCAGCGGATCTCGAACTTTCCTTCCTACATCGACCTGAGCGTCACCACGGCCGAAAGCCTGGCGGCCAAATACGACCACCAGATGTACTACAAGCACCGCATCCGGGTCAATGTGGCCGAGGTGGCCAAATTAATCAGGACTGCCGCCGAGATGGTGGAGGATGACATGGAGGAGTTCTTCAGATCGGTGACCGAGAAGGTGAAAAAGCATATTTCTTCTTTCTTATGATTACGATGATTGAAACTCCCGATTATAATTATCTCTATGCCTTAACCCGCGCGGCGACTCCCCTGGACGGCGACTGCGGGCTGCTTTGCGGCAGTGTCTGCTGCCGGCCCGACCGGAAAAACAGCCTGGGAGTCTACCTTTTTCCCGGCGAGGAGGCCCTTTTCAACGGAGACGGCGACTGGTACACAAGGGAATACCACGATCCCGCGGAGCACGGCTTCCCCGGCAACTGGTCCGACCCGGTCCATTTCATCAAGTGCCACGCTCCCTGCCCCAGGGAGGCCCGGCCCCTTGCCTGCCGCTTTTTTCCCCTGGCGCCGCACCTTCTGACGGACGGGACCCTCCTCCTCATCCACGAAACCGCCCGCCTGCCCTACAGGTGTCCCCTGATTGAGAAAAAGGTTCCCCTGCGCGGGGATTTCACCAACACCGTCGCCCTGGCCTGGCAAATACTGCTGAAAGACCCCCGGATCCGGAGGCTGGTGGAGGAGGACTCCCGGGAGAGGGAAAAAATGTTGCGGGGCATTCCCCGGATACTCTGGAGTTCAGCAATTTAGCCGCTATTATAGCTTCCAGCGTTAGCCGCTAGCAGCTAGTTGCTAGTAGCTAGTCGCTTCCTGATCCCCAGTTCCCGTCTTCCGCCGGCGGACCAGGTCCAACAGCCGGTTTTTTTCGTTCATCCCGGGGTCCTCCAGAACGGCCTCCAGCAAGCCGTTCAGGATGGCGCCCATTTCCCTGCCGGGCCTGATCCCCAGGGCCTTGAGATCATGGCCGTTGACAGCCAGGTCCTTCAGCCGGAGGGGTTCCTTCTTCTCCAGGATATCCTCCGCCGTCCTTTTCAGCCCCTCCACCACGGCCTCACCGCCGGGTGTTCCGGAGGCCCTGGCTTCAGCCCGCCAAAGCCCGGTCAGGTCGTTGAAATGCTCCGGGCCGAGGCGTCCCATCACCCTTTTTATTTCCTTTCTCTCCCGGACAATACCCGCCCGGCAGTATGCCACCAGGGCCGCCACGGACTTGATCGTCCTGCGGTCGTATTTCAACCGTTCCAGTATTTCGGCGGCGGGGCAGCCCGGGCCGCCGATGTCATGAAGAAGGGCGGCCAGCCTGACATTGAGCCTGGCCGGCGTGTACCTCAAAACATCCAGGGTATGCCCGATCACATCCCCCCTGCCGGCCTCCCTGCCCACCTGGACCCAGTCCGCCAGTTCCGGCAGGATGAAGTCCATAAGCCCCAGGTCGCAAATCATGGCCACCCCCCGGTGGGGCAGACCGCTTACCAGGATGGCGTTCAGTTCCTCCCGGACCCTCTCCGCCGACACCCTGGCCATCAGCCGCCGGTTCACCCTAATGGATTCCAGGGTCCTTTCCTCCACGGCGAAACCGGTCTGGCAGGAAAACCTGATCGCCCTCATCATACGCAGGGCGTCCTCCCGGAACCTTTTTTTCGGGTCGCCCACGGCCCGGATGATGCCTGCCGCAATGTCCTCCAGGCCGCCGAAAAAATCATAAACGGTTCCGTCCCGGCCGGCGGCCAGGGAATTAATGGTAAAGTCCCTCCTGGACAGGTCTTCTTTCAGGCTCCGGGTAAATTCCACGCTGTCCGGCCGGCGGTGGTCCGAGTACCTCCCCTCCCTGCGCAGGGTGGTGACCTCAATGCCCATCCCGTTGTTAAAGACAGTGACCGTCCCGTGCTTCTCCCCGGTGGGCGCAACCTTCGGGAACAGTTGGCGAACCTGGGCGGGGGTGGCGCTGGTGGCGATGTCATAATCCTTGGGACCTCTCCCCATAATCATGTCCCTGACCACGCCGCCCACCAGGTAGGCCCTGAAACCGTTCCGCTCCAGCCTGTCAAGGACCTCCGCGACCTGGCGCGGCAAACGGTCCGGGTCTATTCCCTCCCGCAAAACGGATATGCCGCCGCTAATCATAAGCTAGCCCCGCCAACCACTTCTCTTTTTATCTTCTCGACCTCCGGGGCGACAGCCTCCAGCCACCGGTAAATGGATTCCCGGGACAGGTCCGGGGGGCCTTTCAACACCCCGGAGTCCAGGCCGTCGTACAGCGCCTCGTAAAGCTCATCCCCGGCCCGTTCATCGTAAAATACTTCCTGCAGCATGTAGGCCAGCCAGCCGGTGCGCCCGTTTAAAAGGGTTGTTCCGTCAAGCAGCCTGGCCGCCTCTTTTTCCCCGAGGCCGAAAAAATACACGCTCTCCCCGTCAAAGGACACCAGGTTGGGGTGGCCCGCCACGTCAACGCCCGGCTTCCTGAAACCCGCCCCAAAAACGGGCACCCGCAAGGCATTAATAAAATCGGCCGCCGCCCTTTTCCATCCCATCTGCCGTCCCTGCCCTCAACTCGTCCGGTGCCGGATTTCACGTTCCTGTTGTAAATTTCCTTCCCAGCCGTTAAAATCCTTCATCCAAGGCGGCAAAATAGTCCCGTAAAAGGAAAAACCCGGCCCGCAAAGGCCGGGCCGGGAAAGTATATGTATAAGACGGCTTTCAGGCAAGCTGGGTTTCAAACAGCATTTTTATAAACGGCAGGAGGTCCACCGGCCTGATGATTCCGACCACTTTCAGGTCTTTGTCCAGCACCGGCACGATGGTGACGCGGCGCTTCATGATCACTTCCATCGCCCTGGACGGGGGGTCGCTTTCCATCACGTAAACTTCCACCACCGGGCGGACAAACCTGGTCACCGGAGTGTCCTTGATCAGCTTCAGCCCCTCCCAGAAAAAGAGGTCCGGGCGGTTGAAGGAAATGCCCAGCCAGCCCCCCGCCCTGGGGGCCAGGGTGCCCAGAGCCTCGAACACCGCGCGCAGGGTCAGGATGCCGGTAATTTTACCGCCGTCGTCCAGGACCAGCACCCAGCGGTAACCCTTTTCCCTGGCCGAGGCGTGCATCAGGTTTACGGCTTCCTCCAGGGTGGCGTTTTTGTGAATGGTCGAGTAGTCGGTGAGGGGTATCATAAAGCCGGCCACCGTATCAACCTTATTCTGCATAAAGGCACCTCCACCGGTTTAATATTATAATTTTATTTTTTTTAATATATATTATGACTGCGTGTTTATGGCAACAACTGCGCCTCTTAAAGGCGAATTTCAACTATGAGAAGTTCGTTACCATAGTCGATTTTTTCACAATACTTAAAACCGGGCTGAAAAACCTAGGGGAAGGCTTGACACCCTCCCCTTTTAATTAAATGGTTTCCGTGATTTCCTTTCTCAGTCCCTTGTATTTGCCCAGCCACTGCTTCCTTTCCTGCCTGAGCTGTTCCACCCGCCGCCGGTATTCCTCCTTCGGGTAATACCTTTCGGGCCTGTACGGGGTCAGGTCGAGGCCGGGTATCTCCCTCGGCACGAAGTACCCCCAGTCAGGGTCGGTTTCCCAGCTTATGGTCTCCCTGGCGATTTCCCTCAAAATGCCCGTGGAAATATCGATGGTAATCTTTTTGCCCTCCGACCCGTTGCCGGCTCCCACCGACCCGGTGTTCAGCAGGTAGCACTCCATATCCGGGTTGTTCTTCAATATCTCCAGCAGCCTGTTGCCCTCCTCGGCCTCCGGCCCGATGATAAAGGGATTGGTCCCCACCTCCCGCTTGGACTGCCCGGCCCTGGCGGGGTCCCCCGCCGAGGTTTCGATGGACTCTCCGAGCATGAAGAAGGCGGCCCCCTGCTCGGGGGTGAGCCTGGCCACGGGCGGCACGATATCATTGCGGCGGGTGATAAAAATTATCTTGTGGGCCTTTTCCAGGTCTACTTCCCGGCCGGTGTTCTCCACCATGCCCCGCACGATTACACCCCTGCCGTTGGAAGTAAGGTCTCTGTTGTCAAAGAGAACCTCGCCTTCGTCTGTAATCATCACGTTCTCAAAAATGGCCGAAGGCGAGGTGGCCGCGCGGTACAGCACGGCCTGGCTTTCGTCCAGCCCCTCGGTCTTGATGTAAAATCCGTTCTCGGTGCCGTAACAGTACCCGTCCGGCCTCATCATGACCACGTCGTCCTGCCTGATGAACACTTCCTCCGGTTTTTTCAGGCCGTGGTTGTGCATGGTCAGGGTGGTCTTGCCGGTGCCGCTCAGCCCGAAAAGTATGAAGCCCACGTCTTTTATCTCCCCGGACCCGTTCCGGACCCTGAGCACCTTGCTGCCGGCGTGGAGGCCGAGGCCCCCGTCCTTCTTGCAAAGGTACATGGCCATTCTCAGGAAGGACTTCTTGGCCTCGCCGAAATAGTCCGTGCCCAGGATAAAGGTGATCCGTTCCTCAGGGTGGCAGAAAATTATTTTTTCCCTCCATTCGGGAACATAAATGCTGATCAGGTCGGGCTCCCCGTCGGGGTCCGGGGTGTCAAAGAGCATGATCTGCCATTTCAGGGGGATGCGGGCGTACTTTTTAGTGATGTACAGCCTGCAGTGCAGCCTGAAATCACTGTGCAGCCCCATCTGCCGGTCTATCCGGATCACTTCGGCATCCTTCAAATATTCGTATACCTCGGAAGCAATGGCCCGGGCCTTTTCCGGGGATATCCCGGCCTGGTCCACCCCCAGGGGCGCTCCGTCCTCAACTATGTATGTAAACTTGGCGCTCCTGTTCCTGACCCTGGATACGTACCCCGGGCTGCCGTATACTGTTGTCCTCTCCTCGGATCTTGCCAGTTCCCTCAAAAGACTGTGCGGCGGGTTAACCAGCACCCCCCTGGCCTCCAGCGGTTCCCTTCCCCTCAACCTTCCCATATGTGTCACCCTTTTCAAGAAATAGTGAAGAAACCATTTATCTATTTAATCAATGTATTCTACATAAATATGGCGTTACCCTCTTAATAAGTATACATAATACAATATTTTTTTGAATATCTGACCTTATAAATGCCGGGGGGCCGGCCGGCGGGAAGCCTGCTTGACACCGCCCGAAAAGGAATATATATTTATGTTGTGCCTTTCCAACCTGGAAAAAACAGTCTTCAGAGGGGATCAGAATGCACTTGTTGGACGACCTGGAATACAGGGGCTTAATCAACGACCTGTCGGACCCCGAAGGTCTCAGGCAGCTTTTATCCAATGAACCGGTTGTTTTATACTGCGGCTTCGACCCCACGGCGGACAGCCTGCATATAGGGAACCTCCTTCCCCTGATGGGGCTGATGCGTTTTCAGCGGGCCGGGCACAGGCCCATCGCCCTGGCCGGAGGCGGCACCGGACTGATCGGGGACCCCAGCGGCAAGTCGGCGGAGCGCACCCTGAATCCCAGGGAATTGGTGGAATCGTGGCTGGAAAACATTAAGGGCCAGCTTGCCCGCTTCCTCGACTTCGACTCGAAAACCAGCCCGGCCATGCTGTTGAACAACTACGACTGGATCTCGCAGCTCAACGTAATAGAATACTTAAGGGACATCGGCAAGCATTTCTCGGTCAACGCCATGCTGGCCAAGGATTCTGTGAAATCGAGGATCGAAAACAGGGACGCGGGCATTTCCTACACCGAGTTCAGCTACATGATCCTGCAGTCTTACGACTACTATTACCTGGCCAAGAACTACAACTGCAGGCTGCAGATCGGGGGCAGCGACCAGTGGGGCAACATAACCGCCGGGATTGACTACATCCGGCGCACCCTGCAGATGACCGCCTACGCCCTGACCTTCCCCCTGATCACCACCTCCGAGGGGAAAAAGTTCGGCAAAACCGAAACCGGGACGATCTGGCTCGACGCGAAGAAAACGTCGCCTTATCAGTTTTACCAGTTCTGGATAAATGTCAGCGACCAGGACGTGATCAGGTTTATCAAGTACTTCACCTTCCTGGACCGGGAGACCGTCTCCGGTCTGGAAGAAGCCGCGGCCAAACACCCGGAGAAAAGGGAGGCCCAGCATAGGCTGGCCTACGAGGTCACCGCCCTGGTGCACGGCGAAAGCGAAGCCATTACGGCCCGGAAAATAGCCGGGGCGCTTTTCAAGGGTGAACTGGCCTCCCTGACCGAAAGCCAGCTTAAGGAAGCCCTATCCGGCGTGCCCGCCACCCGCGTGAGGGGAGACAAAAAAGACGGCATGACCCTGCTGGACCTGGTGGTGGAGACCGGCTTGAGCCCCTCCAGGTCCCGGGGCAGGAACGACATCGAAAGCGGCGCCATATACGTCAACGACGCCAGGCGGACCGACCCCGGCCTGAAAATATCGGCCGCCGGCAATTTCTTCAATAAATACATCGTGGTGAGAAAAGGGAAGAAAAATTACCATCTGGTCATCCTGGAACCGTAGAAGGAAAAAAAGAGGTTAAATCAAGGGGGAACCGGCGAAAAGCCGGTTCTTTTTTTTAGCCTCAGGCTATTGACCAGATGGTCAAAAATGTGTCATAATAATCATTGACCATCTGGTCAAAAAAGGATCGGAGGGATGATGCATGGACCGGCCGCCCGGACCTTTACCGAAAGAAAAAATGAAGGCCGTTCTGGAAGCATCCGTAAGGGAGTTCGCCGAACACGGCTACGCAAAGGCTTCCACCAACAGGATCACCAAAGGGGCCGGGATATCGAAAGGTCTCCTGTTTCACTATTTCGGAAACAAAAAGAACCTGTACCTCTATACCCTGGACGCTTGTGTGGAAAACTACCTGCAGTATTTGTCGGTCCACCTGAAAGATCTCTCCCCGGACCTGCTGGAGAGGATGCTGGAAATAAGCGGGATAAAAATAAAAATGTTTATGGAGACCCCCCTGATGTACCGGTTGGTCGCCTCGGCCTTCACCGATCCCCCCTGGGAACTGAAAGAAGAAATCTGTGCGAGGCAAAATAGGATCTATTCGAAACAAGTCCCTCTTATTCTAAAAGATATTGATAAATCCATGTTTCGCGAAGACATAAATCATGAAAAGGCGATCCAGCTGGTCCTGGCCGCCATGGAGGCCCTCAGCCGGAGACACACCGCAGCCTTCCGGGAAAGGGCGGACGGCGGCCTGGCGGAACTGCCCAAAATAATTGACGACCTCAAAGAGTACGTCGATATCCTGAAATATGGAATTTATACGGGCCGGAAGAGAAAGGAGCTGTCTTTGCCGGAATGATCGAGGTAAGCAATCTGACATTCACATATCCGGGCAGCGGCAAGCCCGCCGTGAAGGACATCGGTTTTTCGGCGGAAGCGGGGAGCATATTCGGCTTCCTGGGACCCAGCGGCGCCGGCAAGAGCACAGCCCAGAAAATTATGACCGGCCTCTTGAAAGGCTACCTGGGGAAGGTCAGGGTACTGGGCAGGGACTTGAAATCCTGGGGGAGGGACTACTATGAGCGCATCGGAGTGTCCTTCGAACTCCCCGTTCACTACAAGAAACTGAGCGCTTTGGAAAACCTCGAATTCTTCCGGTCCCTGTACTCGGTGGAAACCGAGAATCCGAAGAAACTGCTTGAAATGGTGGGCTTGCTGGAAGATGCCGGCACCAAGGCAGCCCGGCTTTCCAAGGGGATGCAGATGCGGCTCAACTTCGCCAGGGCGCTTGTCAACAAGCCGGACCTGCTGTTCCTGGACGAGCCGACGTCGGGAATGGACCCGGTCAATGCCCGTAAGATCAAGGACATCATCCTCCGGAAAAAACAGGCCGGATGCACCGTCTTCCTGACCACCCACAATATGTCCGTGGCCGGTGAGCTTTGCGACCGGGTGGCCTTTATAGTGGACGGGGAAATAACCTTGATAGATTCGCCCAGAAATCTCAAGATTAGATGGGGTGAAAGGCGGGTACGGGTTGAATACCGGTCCGGGGACGGTGTCGCCCGGAGGGAGTTCCCTCTGGATGGCCTGGGGGACAACCGGGAGTTCATGGACCTGCTGCGCGGAGGGCAAATAGAGACAATCCACACCAAAGAGGCCACCATGGAGGATATCTTCATAAAAGTAACGGGGAGGAGTTTGACATGACCCGGCTCATGTCTGTGATCCGGCATGATTTCCGCCTGCAGAAACGTTACGGCCTGTATTACGCCGGGGCCTTCGTTGCGGCGGTCTGGATCCTGCTTATCCGCCAGATGCCCCCGGGGATCCTGGACATCGCGGTGCCCCTGGTGGTTTTCACCGACCTGGGCATTGTGGGATTTTATTTCATCGCCGGGATGATCCTTTTTGAAAAGGGGGAAAACACCCTGTCGGCCGTGGTTGTCACTCCCCTGCGCTTTGCGGAATATCTGGCCTCAAAACTGGTCACGCTGACGGTCCTGGCCCTCGTCGTTACGCTGGCCGTGGTCGTAGTAAGCTATGGGCCCGGATTTGACATGTTCAGGCTGATTCCGGGAGTGGTCCTCGCTTCGCTGACAGCTCTGCTGGTGAGCTTTATCGCGGTTTCCCCCTTCGAGTCCATCAGCTCCTACATCCTCCCGTCACAGCTTTATCTGCTGGTTATGAACCTGCCCCTGCTGCATTACTTCGGCTACTGGAAGAGCCCGCTTTTCTACCTGATTCCGACGCATGCGTCCCTCCTGCTGATCCGGAGCGCCTTTTCACCGGTGGAAACCTGGGAGTTGATCTACTCCGTCATTTACCAGGTCATTTGGGTGGGCATTCTCTCATGGCTGGCCCGCCGGGCCTTTGACCGCCACATTGTGGCTGAAAGGAGGGGTGGTTGAGGTGCGCGTGTTCCGTGCCTACGGGATGAACGACCTGCGCATGGTGAGCCGGGATTCCCTGCTTCTCTACATGGTTCTCCTGCCGTGGCTGCTGGTGCTGCTGCTGCGTCTGATTACGCCGGACATCACCGCCCGGCTGGCATCCGGCTACGATTTCCGGCTGGAACCCTACTACCCGCTGATCCTCAGCTTTTTCATCGTTCTGCAGATGCCGATGGTGTTCGGGGTTGTCTTCGGCCTCCTGATGCTGGACGATCGGGATGACGGCATTCTTACGGCCCTGCAGGCAACGCCGGCCTCCGCGCTAAGCTATCTTTACTACCGGATTTCTGCGGCCATAATCCTCAGTGTTGTCTTTATCCTGGTTTCCCTGCCGCTGACCGGCCTGACGCCCCCGTCCCTTCTGCCCCGGGTTGCGCCGGTGGCACCGGTGTCCGGTCTCCTGTCAATGGTCCTGGCCGTTTTTCTGGCCGCGTTCTCCGGCAATAAAGTCGAGGGACTGGCCCTGATGAAGGGGTTCGGCATTCTCATGCTTGGCCCGCTGGCAGGCTACTTTATCCCTTCCGGGTGGCAGCCGGTTCTGGGCGTCCTCCCAAGTTTCTGGCCTGCGAAGGCCTTTTGGGCCGCCTGGGCGGGTGAGGCAACCTGGCCGTACGTCACTGCGGGAATCGTATACAACATTCTGCTGCTGTACTGGCTGCTGCGCCGCTTCCAGGCGAAACTGCACCGGTAGCGGCCGGCCCGGGCGGCCGGGGCCGGACCTTTCAGGGCAACCCTGCATCCGTCCGTCCCCGGCGCTACGTTGTTCATCCGCCCAGGGTGACGTCCTGGGTCTCATACCACTCAAGGGCCCGGTAAAAGTGATCCGGCTTGAAATCGGGCCACATTTCGTCCACCACGTAAATATCCGAGTAAATGGCCTGCAGCGGGAGAAAGCCGCTGAGCCTTCTCCTGCCGCCCCAGCGCACAATCAGGTCCACCCTGGAAACATCGGAGGAGGCCACCCTTTTCAGCAGGTTAGGGCCTCGACCGCCGCCGGCGGGCAGAGATCCCAGCAGGTGTTTTAAATCCCACTTCCACCCGTAGTTGACCAGAAAGTTGATCCGGATCCGTCCTTCCCCGAAGGTTTTCCGTCTGGTAAACTCCATCAGCTCGGGGGGAAAGAACCGGGAGGTGTGGTCGCCCACCACCAGCAGGGACGCGTCCCGGTTGGAAAGCATCCGCACGGCGTCGACACAGGCCTTTTGAAAAGCCTTTCTCTGTTCCGCCGGCCTCTTTGTGTTGTCCTGGGTAAAGCCGTAAAAGGTCAGCTCCGGGATGCCCAGTTCCAGGCAGATCTCGTACAGCATCAGGCCCGGGTCCAGGCCCCTGTGGTACCCGTCCTGTTTCCGCAGGCCGTTTTCCACCGCCCATCTCCTGTTCCCGTCCGGTATGATCCCCACGTGTTTCGGCAGTCTTTTGAACTTCCGCCGCATAACGCCTCCCGTTGTATTTCCCTGAAAAAACTGCGCTCTATTTTAGGATGCCCATTTTTCAGTCTTTATACAGCTGAAGGCCCACGAATTAAGGTTTTAACGGCAGGCCCGGCCCACTCCGGAAGGTTTCCCGGCAAAATAGTTCGTTCCCCACACACCAAGCAGGACAAGGAAGCAGCCCGCCAGTTGCCGGGGTCCCAGCCTCTCGCCGTAGAAAAAAACGCCGGCCGCAAGCGACACCAGGGGTATGAGATTTAAAAAAACCGCGGTCCGGGAAGCGGTCATGCGGGATAAGGCGTAATTGAGCAGAAAGAAAGCCGCCACCGAGGACAATAGGCCCAGGTATAGAAGCCCGCCAATCACCGGAGGCAACTGCAGGGAAACGGCGTAACCATCCAACCGGCCGGCCAGAAAACTTTGGGTCAGTCCAATGGCGTTGAAAACCAGGGCGCCCAGCCACATCATGACGAAGGTAATCTCCGCCGGGGCGAAGCTGGCCGCCGCCCGGCGGGAGAAAATACTGTAAAACGCGCCGGCCATTACGGCGCCGAAGAGCATCAGAACTCCCAGCAGGTGATCGAACCGGCCGCCGGCATCCGCCGTGGTTTTGCCCAGGGCCATGATTGCCACGCCTGCCACCGCCGCGCACACGCAGACTCCTTGGGCCGGAGTTATTTTCTCTCCCAGCATGAACACAGAAAGAACGGTTGCCGCCAGCGGGACAAGGGCGATGACCACACCGGACTCCGAAGCCGAGGTCAGCTTGACCCCGTATGTTTCAAAAACAAAGTACAGCACCGGCTGCCACACCGCAACTTTGAGCAGGGCCGGCAGGCTGGACGGTTGCAGGTTCAGCCTGATCAGCCTGAACGCCGCCAGGAGGGTCATGGCCAGTGCGGCCAGGGCAAAGCGCAGCCCCAGCAACTGAAAGGGATCCAGGTAAATCAGGATATCTTTGGTAAAGACAAAAGAAAAACCGAAAATCACCGCCACAAATAAGGCGGCGGCCACGGGAAAGGCATTTCTTACAGGCATGGTTCAGCATCCTTATTGAATTTCTACGGCAAAACCCGGCTACAAAGGCTTGGCCGGGGTTCCCCCGGCCATTCGGAACATGTACTGGGAAAAACAGGTTAAGTTCTTATTTTTCAATCTCGAACCCGGCTGGTGAAAATTTCACCCCGTTTTTAATGCTGTCGCCCACCGGGCACCTGCTTTCAAGGATCTCCACCAGTTTCTCCACGTTTTCCCTGGGTGAGTCGGTTTTAAAGTACATTTTGTAGCGGATCTCCAGAAAGCCCGGCCTTACCGCACCCTTGCCCATAAAGCCGGCGGGGTCCAGGTCGCCTTCCAGGTCCACCCGGAAGCCCTTCAGGTCTACCCCGGCTTCCCTGGCAAAAAAGGCCGCCACGATGCCCTGGCAGGACCCGAGGGCGCAAAGCAGCATCTCCACCGGGTTCATGGCCTTGTCCGTGCCGCCCAGGGCCGCGGGCTCGTCCGCCAGGATCTTGAATCCCCGGACCTCGCTTTCCACAACCATCCCTTCGGGCATTTTTCTCGACGTGGCCTTGAAAGTCATTACCGGCATAACATCACTCCTTGCAGGATATTTAATTTATCATTTGTCATTCCCGATCCAGGCATACCGGGTAATTCAACGAAGAACAGGAGATATGTCATCTTGGCAAGAATCCTGTCACGGACAGGGAGAGAAAAAGTGAAAGCTCTGCTTTATGGGTAAATCCCATCAGTGCCGCACTCCCGGCCGTATTTTCATTGTCCGTGGTGCCGCTTTTAGCGGCATGGGGGTCTGAGTTCTGAGTTCTGTGTTCTGAGTTCTGCCGCCGGCACGGCGGCGCCGCCCCTGGGGCGGCTTTTTTACTGCAGTTCCACCACGGTGCAGCCCAGGCCGCCCTCACCCGCCTCGCCCAGGCGGAAGGACTTCACCCGGCGGTGGGACTTCAGCCGTCCCTGAACGGCGGCCCTCAGCGCCCCGGTGCCTTTCCCGTGAACGATGTAAACCCGGGGCAGCCCGGCCAGGCTGGCGTCGTCCAGGTACTTTTCCACCTCGGCCAGGGCCTCATCGGCCGTCATTCCCCTCAGGTCCAGGCGGGTCGATATCTCCCTGGCCTTGGCCGCCATGATGCCTGCCACATGGGTCTCCCCCCCGGCAGGTTCGGACTGCGGTACCTGCCGCAGGTCCGACAGCGGCACGGCCACCCTGACCATCCCCACCTGGACCTGGACCTGGCCGTCCCCGGCAGTTCCCACCACGTATCCCTTCTGGTTGAAGCGGGGGATAAACACCTCCTGGCCGGGGCGCACCTCCCGGGGGACCTCCCCCGGGGCGGGTTCCGGGCGGCGGGACTTCGGCCGGGTCCTGGTTTCCATGGCGGCCAGCCGCTCCCTGGCCTCCCGGATGCCGTGCTCCCTGTCCCTGGCGGACTCGCTGGCGAGCTTCTCCCGCAGTTCCCTGATCATTTCCTCGGCTTCCCGGCGGGCGCCGCGCACCAGGGCCCCGGCCTCCTCCCTGGCCCTGGCCAGAACTGACTCGCGCTTTTCAGCCAGATCGATCTCAAGTTTCCGGTGACGCTCTTCCAGCCGCCGGGCCTCCTCCAGCAGCCGGGCGGCCTCTTCGCGGTCCCGCCGGGCCTCCTGCCCGACCCTCTCCAGATCATCCAACAGGCCGGCGGCCTTGACCTGGTCGGCGGACATGAACTGCCTGGACCTCTCCACCAGGGAGGGATCCAATCCAAGCCTGGCGGCTATTTCAAAGGCGTTGCTGCGTCCGGGCCGGCCGATGAGAAGCCGGTAGGCGGGCCTTAAGGTAACCGCGTCGAATTCCACGCTGGCGTTCTCCACCCTGGGAGTGGAGTAGGCAAAGTTTTTCAACTCGCTGTAGTGGGTGGTGGCAACAGTTTTGGCGCCGGCGAAGTGCAGCCTTTCCAGGATGGCCTGGGCCAGGGCCGAACCTTCAGCGGGATCGGTCCCCGCGCCCAGTTCGTCCAGCAGCACCAGGCTGTCTTCCCCGGCTCTCTCCAATATATCCACAATGTTTTTCATGTGGGATGAGAAGGTGCTCAGGGACTGCTCAATGCTCTGCTCATCCCCGATGTCCGCAAACACCCGGCTGAAAACACCGAGAACCGTCCCCTCGCCGGCGGGCACGTGCAGCCCTGACTGGGCCATCAGCACAAGCAGGCCTATTGTTTTGAGGGCCACCGTTTTGCCCCCCGTGTTGGGGCCGGTGATGATCAGGGTGTCGAACCGGTGCCCCAGGTGTACCGAAATGGGCACCACCCCGCCCTCCAGCAGGGGGTGGCGTCCGTTTTTTATGTCCAGGTGGGCGCCCTCCCTGACCACCGGCTCCCAGGCGTCAAGGCTCAAGCTGTACCGGGCCCGGGCCATGATCAAATCAAGCCTTCCCAGGGCCTCCAGGGAAACCAGCAGGTCCCCGGAAACCCCGCCCACCGCCGCCGAGAGTTCGGACAGTATCCTGATTATCTCCTGCTTTTCGGCGGCCTGGAGGCGGCGCACCTCGTTGTTGGCCTCCACCACCGCCATGGGCTCGATGAAAAGGGTGGCCCCGCTGGCCGACTGGTCGTGGACGATGCCCGGAACCTGGGACCGGTACTCCTGCTTGACCGGTATGACGTAGCGGTTTTCCCTGATGGTCACGATGGGGTCCTGGAGATACTTCTGGTAGGCTGCCGAGCGGATGATGTCCTCCAGCCTGGCCTTGACCCGGGCCTGGGCGCCGGCCAGTTGCCGCCTGATCTGGCCCAGGGCCGGCGAGGCGCTGTCGGCCACCTCCCCGCCGGGCAAAATGGATGAAGTGATGCGCTGATCCAGGTCGCCGAAATTCCCCAGGCCCTCCGATATCCCGGCCAGGAGAGGGTAGCGGCCGGTCCTTTCAAGAAAAAATTTTTTAACCCTTCTCACGGCGGAAAGGGTACGCCCCACAGCAAGCAGGTCCTCCGGCTCCAGAACGACTCCCCGCCGGGCCCGGCGCGCCTGTTCCCGAACGTCATACCAGCCGCCCATCTCGGCGGCCGGGTCAAGGCGCATCAGTTCCCGGCCCTCGGTGGTTTCGGACTGCCGCCTTCTAATCAGTTCGATGTCGTCGGACGGCCGCAGCTGAAGGGCCAGTTCCCGGCCCAGGGGGGATCCGGCCAGCCCGGCCAGCCGGTCCAGTATCTTGTGGTATTCCAGCCTTTTAAGGGTTTTTTCGTCCATGGGCCTCCTCCGCCACCGTTTCCGGTCAGCTGTATGCCGTATGCATAAAGCGACTTTTAAAAAGTAAGTTCATCACAGTATAATAACATAAATATTGACCCGTACGGACCTGAAAATAGCGGTATTTTTTTGCAACTGAAAAAAACTTCGGGATAAACCGGCCGATATAAGCCTGACGCTTATAGCCTATAGCTTATCGCCTGCAGCCCCAGCTGATCACACTCCCCTGTAGAAATGCCCCTTGGTCAACCCCGCGGGGCTTAAGGCCAGCAGCCTTTCCCTGGCCTCCTCCGGGTCCGGCCGGCCTGATTCGCCGTCCGAAAGCCCGTCCAGGGCCTTTCTGTATATCTCCACCGTCCGGGTAACATACTCCGGCGTCTCCCGGCGGGCCTCTATGCGCACGCAGTCCACCCCCGCCAGGGCCAGTTCCGGAATGTCGTCCACCAGGCAGAGGTCCCTGGAGTTAAACACGTGCATCCGGCAGTGCCAGTCCGTTTCCACCGGGAAAAGTGCCCCGGTCCGGTCCCTCAGCCGGTAGCCGCCTTTCCGGCACACCGCCCGGCAGGCCCCCCCCGCCGGGTCTTCACCCAGGACCGCCCCGGGCAGGCAATGTTCAGACACCATCAACTCCAGGGCCCCCTGCACCAGCACCTCCACCGGGTGCTTCCCGGCCAGTTCCCTCACCTGTTCCATGGTAAGCTCCGGTGAAAGGGTCACCCTGGCCGCCCCCAGACCGGCAAGGTACTCCACGGTATGCCGGTTAAAGGCGTTCAACCCGAAGTCGGCCACCGCCGGGAGGCCGGGTATCCTTTCAGCCAGGACCGCCAGCAGGCCCAGGTTTCCGGCCAGCACTCCCCCCGCCGGGATCCCCTGAAAAAGTTCGATCAGTTCTTCAATTTCAAAGTCCCCGGTGATCCTGGGGGTGGCCAGGACCAGCACGGCCCGGTTTCCCGCGCAGATCCCGGCGGCCTGCACCAGGCTTTCCCTGTCCACCGGGGGTTTTGACCGGAACTGGCCGGGACCGAAGTAAACCACGTCGGCCCCCGCGGTCACCGCCCGCTTCAAAGAACCGATGTCTCCCACCGAGACCGCCAGCAGCGGCCTGGTCCGGCCGGCGGCCTCCCTGCGGACGCTCACCTTACCCAGTTCCCTTTCCAGCCTGGAACGGAATACATCCCTGTCCACCGGCGGCCTCCGGCGGTCCCCCAGGATCTTTTCCTCCAGTTCTGCCAGGACCTCTCTCCGGGCCCGGTTTATTTCACTGACCGGGTAGATCACCCGGCCCCGGATGTCGCAGGTCAGGGCTGTCATTTCAAAGGGGGTGTTGCCCAGCCTGCCCAGTTGTTGCGAAAGGAAATCCTCATCCAGGGGCCTCTTGTCGGCGGGCCGGCCCGCGGATCCGGTGGCCGCCGAAGCCGTGCGCCCGCCGGGGCCGGCGGCGGTGAGGACCAGGGGTGAACCCGGCCCGGCCTGCACGTGAAAATGAACGGGGACTTTCCGCCGGGCCCCCCTGGGCGAGGCGAAGCTCTCCCTGGCCCGATCCATCAGGCCCGCGTCGTGGGTCTTGAATACCCTGTCGCCCGGCCTTGCCCGGCCGGGCACGGAAAGGCCGGCCACCTCCCCGGCGGCCGCCCTTTCCACCTTTTTTCCCCGGACAAAAATCTCATTTACCGTAAATCCCGCCCGGCCCCCTTCGGTCACCCAGACCTCCAGCCCGTCGCCGGTCCGCAGGGGCCTCTCCAGGGCAACCTCCACAAGACCCGACTTCCTGTCCGTGCCCCGGACCCTTCCCAGCCGGACGCCGCGGTTGTTGGGCCGCTTGTAGCTCATCATCTCCCGGCCCTGCCGGCCGAAGAAGTACCCGGTGGTGAAATCCCGGTTGAATATCTGGGCCAGGTCCTCCTCCTCCGCTTTTTCGACCCGGTAAGGCCGCCCCGAAAGCGCCCGGTCGATCAGGCCGCGGTATATCCGGACCACCGTGGCCACATACTCCGGCCTTTTCATGCGCCCTTCGATCTTGAAGGAATCTATCCCGGCGGCGATCAGTTCCGGTATGTGGGCGCTTATATTCAGGTCCCTGGGACTCAGCAGGTACTCCCCGGTCCTGGACGGGTCCGCCGCCGGTCCCCCTTCCCGGCCCAGGAGGGCATACTGCATCCTGCAGGGCTGGGCGCAGCGCCCCCGGTTGCCGCTCCTGCCGCCGATCATGCTGGACAGCAGGCACTGGCCGGAATAGGATATGCACAGGGCGCCGTGAATAAAGGCTTCCAGTTCCGCCCCGGTAGCTTTTTTAACCTCCCTGATCCCGTCCAGGCTCATTTCCCTGGCCAGGACCACCCTGGAAAAGCCGTCCTCGACGAGCTTCCGGACCGCCGGGGTATTGTGGGCGGTCATCTGGGTGCTGGCGTGCAGGGGCAGTTCCGGCAAAACCCGGCGGGCCAGGGCCGCCAGCCCGGCGTCCTGGATTATGGCGGCGTCGGCCCCCAGGTTCTGCAGCCTGAACAGGAACTCCAGGGCCTCCTCCATTTCACCGTCGGAAATCAGTATGTTCACGGTGACGTATATTTTGACCCCCCGCAGGTGGGCGTACTCCACCGCCCGGGAAAGCTCCCCGTCGTCGAAATTGGCCGCCGACTGCCTGGCGTTGAACATCCGCCCGCCAAGGTACACCGCGTCGGCGCCGTTTTCCACGGCCGCCACCAGTGCCTCCCAGCTGCCCGCGGGAGCCAGCAGCTCCGGCTTATGAGGCTGCCCAAAAAGTCCATCTGCTGCGTTGCGCCTGTGGCTCACCCGCTCCGACGCACGCCCGAGTACGCCTCCGCTCGGAGCCTTGCCGCGCCTTGCATCTGGAGCTTTTTGAACAGCCTCCGGCTTTTGTTGATCGTACATTTATTCAACCCCGATAATAGCTGTAAGCTGGATTCTGGATTCCTGACCTGACAGGCATTCCCGTTAGGCTCTTTTATGTCTTATCAGCCCGGCGCAGGGAATTATTTCCACCCCGCCGGCCTCCAGCCTGTCCAGAAATATGTTCATGCCCATGGAGTCGCTGGCCATGTGCCCTGCGATAATCACGTTGATATGGTTCTTTTCGGCCTCCTTGCGGTGTTTTTCGCCCATGTGCATGACAATCAGGGTGCCCACTCCGGCCTGGGCCAATTTGCCGTAGGCATCCTCCGACCCGCTGGTGCCCCCGGTCATGTCGACCATAACCTTGCCGGCCCGGCGGTCCTTGGTCCCCACTATTACGGTGGGGCCGGAACCGAAGCCGGCCGCCTCGGCATACTCGGGCTCCTCCTTGAGGATCTTCAGCACGTCGCCCACCGTTTCCGGCTTCTTGAGGTCCATGGCCTTCTGCAGTGCCGAGGTCACCAGGTTGTCCGCCGGAGTGTGCACCGACATCAGGGCATAGCCCAGCAGCCTGGCCGCGTCCACCGCCCGGTTGTGGTTCAGGGGCAGGATGGTCCGCTTCACCTCTCCAATCCGGGCGGACATGATCCCCTCGGCCACGTTTATGGGAACCCCGGCCTGGGCCAGAATATCCTCCTGCAGGTGCATCACCTTGTACAGCGCGGCCAGGGCCTTTCCTTCCGGGTGGTGGGACAGGATCAGGTCAACGGGCCGGCCCTTTTCAGTCAGGCGGTCGGCCAGAAGGACCTCCCCCACCTCCATGTCAATGCCCACCAGCGCCCTTTTGACCTCCCGGTCCGGGTCTCCCGCCAGGATCCTGGTGTCGCTGTACGGATTGGTCAGGCTTTCCGGGTCGAACTCCTTTTTCTCCTCTTCCTTCATTTCCCCGTACTTTTTCTTTTCCTTTTCAAGGACTTCCCTGACCCTTTCAATTCCCCTGGGGTCGGCCTCCATGCCCATGGACACCGCCAGGTCGTAAATCTCCCGCACTTTCACCCGCTCTTGTCCCCTTTCCTTTATTTCTTCGACACAAAAATGTTGTCCCTTATGTAAAACCTCAGGGGCAGGTGGACGGCCACATTTATGCCCACCCTGGTGGTCACCGCCACCTTTTCCTCCGGGATACCGGCACCCCTGACAATGACCAGGGGTTCCCGGGTCAGGTCATGGCCGTACATTCCGGGTTCTATGCCCATGGCCCGGACCAGCCTGGCCGGGCCTGAGCATAATTCCCGCAGCCTGGACCGGCCCCTTCTTTTGCGCATTAAATCAATCCCTTCCAGCGGCTCCAGTGCCCTGATCAGGACGGCCTCACCCACCCCTTCGGCCGCGGTGACCACATTGAAGCAGTGGTGCATCCCATAGGTGAAGTAGATGTATGCGCGGCCCGGGGGACCGAACATGGCCCGGTTGCGGGGAGTAATCCCCCGGAAGGCGTGGCAGGCGGGATCACCCTGGATGTATGCCTCGGTCTCCACGATCATTCCCGCGGCCAGCCCTTCGGCTGAATGGTGAACCAGGATCTTGCCCAGCAGCTCCCGGGCCACCCTGGCGGTATCCCTCCCGTAAAAACCCCGGGGCAAAATGTCCCGCCTGCCGTAAACGAATTCTCCCAAGGTCTGAAACCCCGCTTCCGCGGCCTACGCCTTCAGTATTTTCATGAGGTCGTCCAGTTCCAGGGTATTGACGATGTCGCGGCGCTCCAGCCCGGCCCGGCGGGCCACGGCCACGCCGTATTCCATTTCGTCCATCCGCCTCAAGTCGTGGGCGTCGGTGTTGATGGCTATCCTGGCGCCGAAATCCACGGCCATCCTGGCATGCCTCTCATTCAGGTCCAGCCTGTCCGGAGAGGCGTTGATCTCCATGATCTTGCCGGCCTTGCCGGCCTCCTCCAGGACCCTTTCCACGTCCAGGCCGTAGGCTTCCCTGTGCCCAAGGAGCCTGCCGGTGAGGTGCCCGATGATGTCCACGTGCCTGTTTTCCACGGCCTCCATTATCCTGGCGGTAATGGTTTCCCGGTCCTGCTTGAACCCGCTGTGCACCGAGGCCACCACCACGTCGGCCTTTTCCAGTATTTCGTCGTCCAGGTCCAGCCCTCCCCTGGCCAGTATGTCCACCTCGACCCCCTTCAACACCGTGATACCGTCCAGTTCCCTGTTCAGCCTGTCTATGTAGTCATACTGTTCGGCCAGCCTTTCGGGAGTAAGGCCCCTGGCGATCTTCAGAGACTTGGAATGGTCGGTGATGGCCACATAGCTGTACCCCTTTTCCACCGCCCTTTCCACTATGTCTCCTATCGACGCGGCCCCGTCGCTCCACTGGGAGTGCAGGTGCAGGTCCCCCCGGATGTCCCCGGTTTCCACCGGGACCGGCAGTTTCCCGGCCAGGGCGGATTCCACCTCCCCGGCGCCTTCCCGGAGTTCGGGCGGAATGTACCTCAGGCCAAGCAGGGAATAGATGTCCTCCTCGGACGCCGCCTTCCCGGCCCGGGCATCCCCGTCCCGGCTTTTTACCCCCGCCGGGGTCAATTCCCGGTTGATCCGCAGGGCGTGGCGGGCCAACTCCTCCAGGTGGCCCCGGCTGCCCGTTTCCCAAAGCAGGGCGGCCCAGAAATCCCCGGGTTCCACCGTCACCAGTTCCACCGGAATCCCCCACCGGGTCACCGTCCTTATGTAGTTTTCCCTGCGTTCCAGGACCTCCCTTACCCGCGGGTGGCGGGCCAGGGCGTTGAGGGCGGCTTCAAAATCCCGGCAGGCGGCCAGGAGGTCCAGGTCCTCCACCATTTCCCTCCACCGCCGGACGCTTCCGGCCACGGCCACCCTCTCCACCCCGGGTATGCCTTCAAGGTAACCGCACAGTTCACCGGCCAGTTCCCGGGCCACCGACAGGAGAAACTTTCCCGTCCTGTTCCTGATCATCTCTATATTATAGATTATGTCCATCTCCGTCTTGGCTCCCATACCTTTGAGAAACCTTACCTTCCTGCTCCTGGCGGCCTGTTCCAGATCGTCCATGTTCGTCACTCCCAGGCTCCGGTACAGAAAGGCCGCCCTCTTGGGGCCAATGCCGGGGAGGGCCATTATTTCCAGCAGGCCCCGGGGTATTTCGGCCCGGGTCTTCTCCAGCTTATCCATCTTCCCCTTTTCAACCAGTTCCCCCACCTTGGCCGCAATATTTTTACCAATGCCCGGGACCCGGGCCAGGGTCTTTTTCCGGTACAACTCCTCCACCGGTTCTTCCAGGCCGGCAATGGTCCTGGCCGCCTGGCGGTAGGCCCGGATTTTAAAAAAATCCTCTCCTTTCAATTCCATCAGGTCGGCCAGTTCGTTAAAGGCCGAGGCTATTTCAACATTATGCACCCGAATCGCCCCTACTATTTTTCCCTGCCGCGGCCACGCCTAGCCGCGCCGCCGGCGGCAACGACACAAAGCCCTCTCCTTGCGAAGAGGGCACTACTTTTTAGATCAATCCGACCCTGTATTCCCAATCACTTTTTTGCTTTCTCCCTCGTTTCCCCTTCCAGCAGATCCACCAGGGTCTGGTGTTCCCCCTTGAGCTTGGTGTACTCGTCCAGGATGTTGAGGGCGGTCAGGACCGCAGTCTGGTAGGTGCTGAGCCGGGGATTCATGCCCTGTATCTCGCTTAATCTCCTGTTCAGGTCGGAGGCCAGACTCTCCATGTATTCCGGGGTCTCGGTCCCCTTCAGGATATAGGTTTCACCGTTGATAACCACCTCAACCCGGTTTATCTTTTCCGCCATCGCCTCACCCCCGGTGAGGGTAAATTTCGTCGCCTGCCAACAAATTCCTCCCGGGGTTTGCAAAAATATCCGGGTCCCCGGGAAATCAACTCCTCAGTTCGGCGCCGAATTCCCCGGCCAGGGCCCGGGCCACCGCCGCCAGCTGTTCGCTCACCTCCTGGTCGGTAAGGGTTCTGTCGTCGGCGCGGAAACTAAGGGAGAAGGCCATGCTCTGACAGCCCTCCTTCACCTGCTTCCCCCGGTAAACGTCAAAAAGCCTGACCTCCCGCAGGTGCCGGCCGCCGAATTTTCTGATCACCCCAATGATGTCCCGGGCCGGCACGTCCTTCCGCACCACCAACGCCAGGTCCCTTTCCACTCCCGGGAACCTGGGCAGGGGGCGGTACTTCCTGGGCCGCCCGGCAAGGTCCGCCAGGACCCGGAAGTCTATTTCCATGGCCACCGCGCTGTGAGGAAGGTCGTAGTTCTCCAGGATATCGGGGTGGATTTCGCCCACAACGCCGATTTCCCAGTCCCCGGCCGTCACCCTGGCGGCCTTCCCCGGGTGGAAAAGGCTGTTTTGTGTCTCCCTTTCCAGGGTATATTCCGCAAGGGACACCCTGTCGAAAAGTGTTTCCAGTACGCCCTTGAGGTAGTAGAAGTCATAGGGCTGCCCCGGCCTGTTCCAGCCGGCGGGGGACATCCCCATTGCGGCGGCGGCCAGCACCGGTTTCTCCACCGGCAGCGGACCGGTCCGGGAAGGCAGGAATACCCTGCCCAGCTCGAAAATCGCCAGATCGGTCACCCTCCGGCTGGCATTCCTTGAAAGGACCTCCAGCAGCCCGGGCAGGATCATGGTCCTCATCACAGACTGTTCCTCGCTCAGCGGGTTCTGCAGGCGGATCAGGCTCCTCAGCGGGCTGTCCTGGGGCAGGAGGGTCCTGTCCGTAAAGGACGGGCTGGTAAAGCTGTAGGTTACCACCTCGTGCAGGCCCAGCGCGACGAGGCAGTCCTTCACCTCAACCTCAAGGGACTGCCGGGAAGTGCGGACCCCCCGGGTGGAAGCCCCGTAGGGCAGGGTGTAGGGAATCCTGTTGTACCCGTAAATCCTGGCCACTTCCTCGATCAGGTCCTCCTCCAGGGATACGTCCACCCGGTGCCCGGGAACGGTAACCAGGAGATCCCCGCCGCTGTCAGCCACCTGAAATTCCAGCCCCGCCAGTATGCCGGTCACTTCGCCGCGCGGTACGGCCACCCCCAGCACGTGTTCCACCCTTTCCGGGCGCAGGATCACCGTCCTGGGAGAAGCATGGCCAGGATAATTATCAACGGCCCCCGGCGCCGCCTCCCCGGCGGCCATGTCCAGCAGAAGCCTGGCCGCCCGGTCGGCCGCCCTGCGGCACCCGGTTATATCGACTCCCTTTTCAAATCTGGACGATGATTCCGACCTCAGTCCCAGTGCCCGGGAAGTCCGCCTGATGCTGACGGGATTGAAATGGGCGGATTCCAGCAGTACCGTGGCGGTATTTTCAGTAACCTCGGTGGCCAGGCCCCCCATTACCCCCGCCACCGCCACCGGACCGCCGGGGTCGGCGATGACCAGCATATCCTCCGCCAGCTTTCTCTCGTTTCCGTCCAGGGAGACCAGGACCTCGCCCCTGCGGGCCCGCCTGACAATGATATGTCCGTCCTTCAGGGTGTCGTAGTCGAAGGCGTGCAGCGGCTGCCCCATCTCCAGCATAACGTAGTTGGTGATGTCCACTATATTGCTGATCGGCCTGATGCCGGCGGCCCTCAGCCTTTCCCGCATCCAGCTGGGCGAAGGCCCGATCTTTACGTTTCTGAAAAGCCTTGCCACGTACCGGCCGCACAGGTCCGGATCCTCTATGTCAATCCTGACCAGGCCCTCAATGCCCGGTCCGGCCCCGGCCACCGGGGTTTCCGGCAGGTTCAGCTTCTGCCCCAGCAGGACCGCCACCTCTCTGGCCACCCCCAGCATGGACATGCAGTCACCCCGGTTGGGGGTCAGGTCCAGGTCCAGGATCACGTCGTCCAGGCCGATGGCTTCCTTTATGTCCATTCCCAGGGGCAAATCCGGGTCCAGCAGCATTATCCCGTGGGCCTGGTCCGGAGGCATGACGCTGGTGTCCAGTCCCAGTTCCTGCCCCGAGCAGAGCATGCCCCGGGACTCCACCCCCCTCAGTCTGGCCTTCCTGATAACCAGGCCTCCCGCCAGGCGGGCGCCTTCCAGGGCCACCGGCACCACGTGGCCCGCCCTGACGTTGGCGGCCCCGGTCACGATCTGAAAATCCTCGCCGGATCCCAAGGTCACCCGGCAAATAGAAAGTTTGTCCGCATTGGGGTGGGGTTCGATACTCAGTATCCTGCCGGTGTATACCTTCTCGATGCCCTCCCCCGGCCTCTCAACGCCCTCCACGGCCAGTCCGGCCAGCGTCAGGCGTTCGGCCAGTTCCTGGGGCGGAACGGTTATGTCCACGTATTCGCGCAGCCACTTAAGCGATACCCGCATTAAACATTCCTCCCGGTATTAGCTGCTAGCTTCTAGCTGCTAGCTGCTGGTTAATTTTTAAGTTGTAAGTTGATACCCGCGGCCTGGGACCTTCCAACAATCGGTGTTAGCATAGCCGCCAGATTCCAGTTTCCAGCTGCCAGCTTCTAGTTTCTAGCCGCTAGTAGCTAGTAGCTTCTTTCTAAAACTGCTGCAGAAATCTCATGTCGTTCTCAAAAAGCAGCCTGAGATCGTCTATGCCGTATTTCAGCATGGTAATCCTCTCCACGCCCATGCCGAAGGCAAACCCGGTCACTTCCCCGGAATTGTAGCCGGACATCTCCAGCACCCTGGGATGGACCATGCCGCACCCCAGGATCTCCAGCCAGCCGGTGTGGGAACAGGTCCTGCATCCCCTGCCCCCGCACATGACGCAGGAAATATCGACCTCGGCGCTGGGCTCGGTGAACGGGAAGTAACTGGGCCTGAACCTGGTCCTGGTTTCCGGCCCGAACATCTGCTCCGCGAAAACCTGGAGCACGCCCCTCAGGTCGGCCATGGTGATCCTGCGGTCCACGGCCAGCCCCTCCACCTGGTGAAACATGGGTGAGTGGGTGGCATCGTCATCCCGCCTGTACACCTTGCCGGGGGCGATAATCTTAACCGGCAGGGCCGGGGCGGTGCGCTCCATGGTCCTCACCTGGACCGGGGAGGTGTGGGTCCGCAAAAGCACTTCCTGGGTTATGAAGAAAGTGTCCTGCATGTCCCTGGCCGGGTGGTCCTTGGGCAGGTTCAGGGCTTCGAAATTGTAGTAGTCCAGTTCCACCTCGGGACCCTCGGCGATGGAAAAGCCCAGCCCCAGGAATATGTCTTCTATCCGGCGGGTAACCACGGTCAGGGGGTGCAGCCGGCCAAGGTTGAAAACGGTGCCCGGCAGGGTGATATCCAGGCTTTCGGCGGCCAGCTTCTCCCTCTTGATCCGGTCTTTGAGCCGGGCCGTGCTGTCGTTGAGCTTCTCCTCGATTTTATCCCTCACCTGGTTGGCAATTTGCCCGATGCGGGGCCTCTCTTCGGGGCTTAAGGCCCCCATGCCCCTGAGCACTCCCGTCAGCTCGCCCTTTTTGCCCAGGTAGCGGACTCTAATTTCGTTCAGTTCCTCCAGGCTTTTCGCCCCGGCCATCTCCTCCAGAGCCCTGGCCTGGATTCGCAGCAGTTTCTGTTCCAACCCTTTCCTCACTCCCGGTTATTGTTATTTCCTTGAATTTATAAAATAAAAATCGCCCCTCCAGGGACGAATCTTCTCGCGGTACCACCCTTGTTGTTTCTCGCAAAACCACCTCACCCGGACCAGGCCATCCGGCCCGCGTCCGCTCCCCGGTAACGGAGGGAGTTCCCGGCTGCACCTACGGTGAAATCCAATCTTCCACTTTCAGCTGCGGTTCGGGGGTGAATTCGTGAAACCGCCGTCCCCTGGAAGGGCTTCCAGTCACGGCCCTTCCTCCCTGTAAGGAGCCAATTCCCTACTACTCCCCGTCATCACCATTACGGCTATATTTCAATGTAAAGCCAGCCTTCTGTACAGTATATACGCGCTGACAGATCCGGTTGCTTCGAACAGCCTCCAAAAAAATTCGGCGGTTAAAAACACTTTAACCACAACCTTTCCACTTTTTTTGGGACCCTTCGCGTCTGATTATATCACATGCAATGCCTTTGAACAAGGAACTTTCCTGAAAAATCACCCTTTTCCTTGCAATATTATTGCCAACGGAGTCCCGGAAAACAGGCCGCCCATTCCTGAATGTTTTTCCAGGAGGGCTGCCTGTCATAACCAGGGCCCGCTTGTAATATATAGTAATGATTTCCTGTGGAGGGCTCCCGGAATGGTTTTCAAAATATCCCGCGAACAGATCCGGACGTTTTTCATAACTTCCGCGGTCCTTCTGGCCGCCTGGATAATCTTGGGGCATTACGCCCGGTTTGAAGCAATAGGGGGGGCTTCCGAAGACCACTTCAGGGTCAATGTTTCTTTTCTGGTCCCCATGAATCACGGAAAAACGGCCGGACACCTCACGGTCACCTGCAGCGACCTGCCCGGAAGGGAGGTGACATACCAGGTCCTCCGGGTCTCCAGAAACAAAATGCAGGTAATTATCCGGGAACCCGGTTACCCCCGCGGGCTGGAATACAACCTGAAATTTGACAAGGCCCCGGCCCTGGTGCCCCCATTCACGGTAACGGCTCACAAAAAGGTCAGGATTACAATGGACCCAAGGGTCGTGGCCCTGGAACCCCCGGATAACGTTCCCACCACCGGGCCGCTGACCCTGGCCTTCAATACCCCGGTAGACCCGGAAAGCTTCAGGGAACACGTGTCCTCCACCGCGCCGGGCAGTTTCTCGCCCCAGCAGGCCGGCGCCGGGAGGGACGGGCCCCGGTACGACTACAGCCGCTGGGTGTTCACGCCGCAAAAAAGGCTTGACAACAGCACCCGGTACAAAATCTCGGTGGCCGGGGGCCTGCGCGGTATAGGCGGGGGGATCTCCCGCGAAGGCCGGGAACTGTATTTCACCACCGCCCCGGCCCTGGAAGCGGCCGAAATATACCCGCGCCCCTTTGATCCCAGCATATGGCTGAGCCGCCGGATATACGTCAGGGCCAACCAGGAACTGAAGGCGGCCGAAATCAAGGTGGAGGGAATGGCCGGGGAGGTTTTGGTGGCCGGAAACAACGCTGTTTTCAAACCGGAGGAACTGTTCCTGCCGGCCCAAAAATACAGGGTCAGCATCAACCTGACCTCCGTCCACGGAGAAAAATGGAACAGGGAATTCTGGTACGGCACCACGAACCTGGGAAACCTGCGCTGGATTAGCATAAAACTGGGTAATCCATGCACGGTCAGGTTTTACGAGGGAAACAGGCCCCTGACATCCTGTGAGGGGTGGCTGACCATCCCCGGGGACAGGGTGCCCCAGGTCACCATGTACGAGGTGAAAAGGGGGAGCACGGCGGAATTCAACCCTCGGGACACCTCGCCGGTGAGGTATATCATGCTGAACGCGGATATAATGATTCACCACCAGCGCCCCGGGGAAGCCCACGACCACGCTTTGAGCGGACTTCCTCCCAGCTACGGCTGCATCCTTCTGAACAAGCCGGACGTGGACCGGATCTTCGACACCGTGCCGGCCAAATGCATGGTTATAGTCCACTGACTAAATAATTTTGTATTTTTTGGCCTTCTTGTAAAATGTGCTTCTGTTGAAGCCGAGTTTCCTGATCAAGTCGGACCTGTTGCTGCAGAATTCAAGAGCCTTTTCCATGACCTTTATCTCCAGTTCCTCAATCAATTCTTTCATCTGCCTGCCGGCGACAGAGATTTTCACATAACCGTCTTCCGCCTCGTGCCGGGCGCATTCCTCCTCCCCGGCCTCCCGTTCCTTTGTCCCGCCCTGGAGTAACGCCGGCGGCAGGTGGCGGGCGGTGATCAGGCTGCCGGACTCGCTTGCGGCCAGCACAAAGGAGTGTTCTATGACGTTGCTGAGTTCCCTCACGTTGCCCGGCCAGTGGTAGGCGTGAAAGATCATGATCACGTCCGAGGCGAACCTCATCGACCCGTAGCGGTATTCCCTGCAGAGTCCGGTCAGAAAGTGATCGGCCAGCAGGTAGATGTCGTCCTTTCTCTCGGCCAGGGGAGGTAACGTGATGGGTATGACGTTTAGCCGGTAATACAGGTCCTCTCTGAAAAACCCCTTCCGCGTAAGCTGGGTCAGGTTTTTGTTGGTGGCGGAGATTATTCTCACGTCCACGTCTATCTTGCGGGTCCCCCCCACCCGCTCAATCTGGTGAAACTGCAACGCCCTCAGTATTTTGGCCTGCATGGTCAGGGAAAGATCTCCCACCTCGTCCAGAAAGAGTGTGCCCCCGGAGGCCAGTTCAAACCGTCCGGGCTTACCCTTTCTGGAGGCGCCGGTGAAAGCCCCCGTTTCGTAACCGAACAGCTCGCTTTCCAGCAGGCTCTCGGGGATGGCGGCGCAGTTTATGGTTATGAAAGGCCCGTCTCTCCTGGCGCTGGCCTCGTGGATGGCCCGGGCGAGCAACTCCTTGCCGACTCCGCTTTCACCCTCCAGCAGGATGGTGGAGTTGGTCGCGGCCGCGGCACTGGCCTTTACCAGTGTTTTAACGAAGGTTATGTTATTGCCCACCAGCTTTTGGAAGCATTCCGGCAGCATATCTTTGGGTTTGAACCTGATCTGGTCCTTCCTGTATCTGGCTCTGGACTCCACCAGCGACTCAAACAGTTCACCGATCTGGGTCATGGAGACCACCACCACGGCCCCCCGGAAACATCCATCCCGGTATATGGGCAACACGCTTCCGGCCACCTCAATGCCGGCCTTTTCAATAACATACCGAAAATTCTGCAATTTTCCGCCGGAAAGGATCTTCTCCTGCAGTTGCCGGTCGTAAATCATGGTGTTGATGTGCCTGCCCAGTATGTTTTCCCTGACGTACTCCCGGGTCAGGCCGATGATCCTCTCGTAGGCCGAATTGGTGTACAGCAGGTTGCCGTTGTGGTCTATGACCAGCACAAAATCGTGGATGAGGTCCAGTATTTCGTACATGTTGTCTTCCAGGCATTGCCGCAGGTCAACCATGCCGCTGTCCCCTCCCGCGCGCCTCGAATATATGAAATTAATTCAAGGACGGGGCGGCAGATCCTCCCCGGCAGTTTAAAAAATGTACAGGCAATGATCCAAAGTACGGAATATGTACAGTAAAAACAAAAAGTTGTTTACAAATCATACAGTTTCCCCCCCCCAGGCCGGCCCGGAATCAACAAACAAAAGGGGGCATCAATATTGCATAAATAACGATCCGAAGAGTGAATTTTTAAATTCCTGCCGGCAAAAGGGGAGATTGCATGAGGATCAGTTCGGACATAGTGGGCGCCAGGCTCAAGGAATACACCACCCTGGCGACCTGGCGCCAAACCACCAACTATGCGGCCTCGGTGGGAGACATGAACCCGCTCTACTTCGACGACCTGCGGGAAGGAGGGATTATCGCCCCGCCCATGTATGCAGTGGCGGTATCCTGGCCGGTGCAGCAAAACATTTTTGAATACCTGGAGACACCCTGTCCTCCGGAACTGTTCCGGACGATGGTGCATTACACCGAATACATAGAATTTTTCCGGCCCATCCGGCCCGGCGACAGGCTCCTGGTGGGAGGGGAGGTGGCCGCCGTCATCCCCCGCCGCGCGGGGACGCAAATAGTATTCAAATTCCAGGTTACGGACCCCGAAAGAATACCCTTTCACACCGAATACGCGGGCGCGCTGCTGCGGGGAGTGACCTGCGACGACGGCGGCCGGGGAGCCGACAGCCTGCCCGCCCCTCCCGGAGGATCACCGTCCTTCGCCGCCCCTGCCTGGGAAGACGACATATACATAGGAAAAGAGGCTCCTTACGTTTACGACGGGTGCAGCAACATAGTCTTCGCCATCCACACATCACCGGCTTTCGCCAAATCGGCGGGCCTGCCGGGCATCATACTGCAGGGTACGGCCACCATGGCCTTCGCCGTGCGCCAGCTGGTCAACCGTGAAGCGGGGGGAGAGGCCACCAGGCTGGAGGTGATTAGCGGACGCTTCACCGGCATGGTAATGCCGGACAGCCGGATAAAGGTGCGGCTTTTGGGCCGGAAGGCCGGCGACAGAGGCGTTCACCTCTACTTCGAAGTCGTCAACGGCCTGGGGCAAAGAGCCATCAGCCAAGGCTACGCCAGGTTAAGCATATAAAATGCCGCCCTGCGGGCGGCAGAACTCAGAACTCAGAACACAGAACTCAAAATGTGATGCTAATGATAAAAATAAAAGATGGAGGGATACGGATGGAAAAAGAATGGAAGCTGCAGCTTGTGAACAACTACATTGAAAAGTGGGCCGTTGAGACTCCAGACCAGGCGGCCATGATCCAGCACGAGGACGGCAGGTCCTTCACTTACAGCCAATTCGCGGCATTGATCGACCTGTTTGCCCTGAGACTGTTGGAAATGGGCATTAAAAAGGGAGACCGGGTGTCCACCATGCTGCTCATGTTCCCGGAACACCTGATACTGATGTACGCCTGCTTCAAGGTGGGAGCCATCGCCGCCCCCGTCGACGTGCGGCTGAAAGAACAGGAGCTGGTCAGGGACCTGGACAAAATAAAGCCCAAGGCCTTCTTTTTCCACGGCAGCACTCCGGCCCGCGACTTCCGCGAGGCGGGCCGGGCAGTAAGAGAAAACTGCCCTTACGTGGAACACCTGGTACAGCTTTCCCCCGTTGCACCCGGAGAGATAATTGAAGGAGCAGTGAGTTTCAACGACCTGTTTAAACCCGAAGCGCTGTCCGCCCTCAAAAGCGACGCCGATCTGTCCCGGCGGCTGGCGGAAACATACGCGGGCCTGAACACCCGGGACGCCGCCCTGATCATATACACCACCGGCACCACCGGGGCGCCGAAGCCGGCGGTGCTGTGCCACGAGAACATTATCGCGCAGAACGAGGTGCTGTCCCGGGGGATAGGCTTGCGGGGCAGGGACATGATCATGGTCTGCAATCTGCCGGCAAGCCACGTGGCCGGCACCAGCGAGATCCCCATGACCACGTTTTACGTGGGGGGCACCGTCATACTGCTGCGCATTTTCAATCCCGCCCTCACCCTGGAAGCCGTCCAGAAATGGAGGGCCACCGTGCTGGGCATGATCCCAACCCAGTACCGGATGCTTTGGGCCCTGCCGGAATATGACAAGTACGACCTTTCCAGCGTTAAGTTTGCGGCTTATGCCGGCGCACCGGCGGACGTTCCCTTCCTAAACGCGCTTTCCAAAATGGCCCCGGCCTTCGGCACCGGGCTGGGAATGACCGAAAACGCCGGGTTTGCCACCTTTACCCCGCCGGGAATAAGCGTGGAAGAGATGGCCGGCCAGGTGGGCACCTTCTTCCCGGACGTGGCCGTGGTCAGCGTCCGCAAAGCCATGAACGAAGACGGGACAGCCGGCGATGAGCTGCCGGACGGGGAGCTGGGCGAGATCTGCTATCACCCTCCCATCGTGTTCCTGGGCTATTACGGCCAGCCCGGGGAAACGGCCAAAACCGTTTCCAGGGAAGGCATCCTGTACACCGGTGACATGGGATACTTCAAAAACATGGGGTCCTACCGCGCCCTTTACCTGGGCGGCAGACGCAAGTTTATGGTCAAGCAGAAGGGCTACAACGTTTTTCCCGACGAAGTGTCGGCCTTTATCGCGGATCACCCCAAGGTGGCCATGGCTGAAGTGGTGGGAGCGCCGCACCGTTTGTTTGACGAAGGCATATTCGCATTTGTACAGCCGAAGCCGGGGATGGATCTGACGGAGGAGGAGATCTTGGAGCACTGCCAGGGAATAGCCTCTTACAAACGCCCTCAGCACGTGGAAATCTGGCCTTCGGACAAACCCTGGCCGCTCACGCGAATGGGCAAGGTGGACAAGGTGGCGCTGCAGTCCCTGGCCGCTGCCATCACCTCAAGCTTGAGAGAAAGCGGCCGTTGGGACGCCCGGTAGCCGCCTTGCCGGTTGCCGGTCGATGGACCCCGGAACACGGACTCCCCAAGGCCAATGTAAAATTCGGGGCCGGGGGTACGGCAATAAAAGAGAGCGGGCACGGTTTTGACCCGCTCTTAATTTCTTTTGCCGCCGGGATCACGGGCTGACTGTTATTTAACATCTATTTCAATCTCTCTGGTCCTGGCCTGATCTTTTTTCGGCAGGTTGATTTCCAGTATGCCGTCTTTGTAGCTGGCTTTTATGGCTTCTTCATCGATGGGAACGTCCAGGGAGAAGGACCGGCTGAAGGAACCGTACTTGCGCTCAATCCTGATGCAGTTGGCCCCTTCCTCCTTGAGTTCATTCTTGCGTTCTCCCCTGATGGTCAGGACATTGTTGCTGTAGCTGAGGCTTATGTTTTCACGGCTCATTCCCGGAATTTCAGCGTGAATTACGATGGCGTCGGGAGTATCCTTTATGTCCACGGGAAAGGTCCAGCTTTGGGTCAGATTTGAGCCGTCGGCATGCCTCGGGTACCGGAAGCCTTCATCAAAAAGCCTGTTTATGGAGTTCCTGATATTGACCAGGTCAAAGAACGGATCCCACCTGACCAGTGACATGGAACACACCTCCTATAGACTCCTATAGATATTTTTCACTTCCCGGCAGCTTACTTAACTTTGACCATCTTTGATTTTAAAATAATATATTTCCTTCCTGCTGTCAAGAGGTTTTTTTATTTTTTTCCGGAGAAATCCCGGGACGTTTCCGGACAAAACAGCCGCTTGTTCATTATTTTAACACGCAACACAACTATACCCCTTTTTGAAACAAACAGAAAAAACGGCTGCGCATTAGCCCGCAATACGGGAGTCGGGCATTTCCTGAAAACAGGCACAAAATTTGCATTGCCAAAGTATTATACAAGTTAAATTCCGCCAGGCATCTCTGCCGTAACAATCAAGCCCCGCTTTTTGACGGGCCTTTGTTATGCGGCTGGATTATATCGGGGTTGGGAGGTAGATAGATAAAGGGAGAGACAGGTTGTTGGGGATAAAAAAATAGAATTTTTAGGAGGTAATCTGTTTGGCGGGAAATTTTATTTACTCCAACCGGGAACACAAGTTTATCGTTAAAGAATGGCTGGACATGGAAAAAGTCTTCAACTTCGATCCCTTCAAGGACATTTACGGCATGGAAGACGTGGACATGATCCTGGACCAGGCCCTAAAGTTCACCAGGGAAGTGGTTGCACCCACCAACATTGACGGAGACCGGATCGGGGCCAGGTTCGAAAACGGAAAGGTGACCACCCCTCCATCCTTCCACCGCCTTTTTAAAATGATGCAGGACAACGGGTACGGAGCTTCGGCCTTCGACCCCGAGGAGGAGGGCAAGCTGCCCCAGGTACTGCATTTTATCCTGGAAGAGTTTTTCAGCGCCGGCAACCTGGCCTTCATGCCCTACATCGGGCTGATCGGCGGGTCTTCAAACCTGATTTACACCTTCGGCACGGAAGAGGACAAAAAGCGCTTTCTCCCGAACATGTACGCCGGCAAGTGGGGCGGCACCATGTGCCTCACCGAGCCCTGCTGCGGTTCCGACGTGGGCGATATCACCACCAGGGCTTACCCCACAGAAGACCCCAGGGTGTACAAGATTAAAGGGACCAAGTGCTTCATTACCGGCGGGGACCACGACCTGACCGAGAACATCATCCACCTGCTGCTGGCCAAGTGCGAAGGGGCGGCCCCGGGCACCAAGGGCATATCCCTGTTCATCGTGCCCAAGATCTGGGTCAATGAAGACGGCAGCCTGGGAGAACCAAACGATGTAACCACCGTGGCCATTGAGCACAAGATGGGCATCAAGGGTTCGGCCACCGCCATGCTGAGCTTCGGCGAAAACGACAACTGCCGCGGCATCCTGCTGGGCAATCCTCCCGATGAAAACGGCAAGGCGGAAGGCATGGCCCAGATGTTTGTGATGATGAACGGCGCCCGCCAGGGAACCGGCCTGCAGGCCCTGTCGGTGGCCCAGGCGGCCTATTACCAGTCCCTGCAATACGCCAAGGAGCGGGTCCAGGGGAAAGCCATCACCAACCCCAAGGGGCCCAGGGTGCGCATCATCGAACACGAGGACGTCAGGCGGATGCTGATGTTTCAGAAATCCGTCCTCGAGGCCTGCCGGGCCATGCTCTGCAAGAACTCATACTACATCGACCTGGCCAGGTACAGCAATGACCCCGCGGAAAGGAAAATGGCCGAAAGGAGAATCGAGGTCAACAACCCGCTGATCAAGGCCTACCCCTCCGACATGGCCTGGATCACCACCGCCGAGGCCATTCAGATCCACGGCGGGTACGGCTACACCGAAGAGTACCCGGTGGCCCAGGCGGCCAGGGATTGCAAGATCCTGTCCATCTGGGAGGGCACCAACTTCATCCAGTCCCTGGACCTCCTGGGCAGAAAGTGGATGCTGGACGGCGGCAAGGTCTTCCAGGAGTGGCTGGCCGAAGTGGAGGCCTCCATCGAAAGCAACAAGGAACTGGAGGGCATGGAACAGGAATACCGGATCATGAACAGGGCCATGGCCGCCTACAAGGAAATCTACGCCTTCATCGCCGGCGTGTTTATGAAAAACATCAGAATTATCCCCCTCTACTCCACCAGGATCCTGCACGCCACCGCCATGCTCTGGGGCGGGTCCCTGCTGCTGGAGCAGGCCGCCATCGCGGCCCGGAGAATGAAGGAACTGGGAGAAGGCCACTTCGACTACCCCTTCTACCAGGGCAAGGTCCTGTCAGCCAGGTTCTACATCAGAAACGTGGTCCCGGAAATCTTTAAGACAGCCGAGGTGGTCAAGGATTGCGACACTTCGGCCATCGACATCCCTGAAGAAGCGTTTTGAGGAGGGAATGAAACGGGAATCGGGAATTGGGTTTATTGCCCGTTTTTCCTGTTGATCCAGCAACTATAAATTAAGGGAGGATTTAAAATGGCAGTGGAAGGCATTCAAAACATCTGCGTGGTGGGCGCCGGCAACATGGGGCACCAGATCGCCCTGGGCGCGGCCATAGCCGGCTTCAAGGTGAAATGCACCGACGTGAAGCCTGAAATCCTCAAAAAGGCCGAGGATTTCGCAAACTCCTACCTGGCCGGCAGGGTGGCCAAGGGCAAGATGACCGAGGAACAGGCCAAAGCCGCCAGGAGCAACATTTCATTCACGCCGGACCTGAAGGAAGCGGCCCGGGACGCCGACCTGGTCATCGAAGCGATCCTGGAAATACTGGATTTAAAGCGCAAGGTATTCAAGGAACTGGACGAAATTTGCCCGCCCCACGCCATCCTGGCCACCAACAGCTCCTTTATCGTGAGCTCGAAAATTGCCGATGTGACCAAGAGGCCCGACAAGGTCTGCAACATGCACTACTTCAACCCCGCCCTGGTGATGAAGCTGGTGGAAGTGGTCCAGGGGCCCCACACCTCGGATGAAACCGTCCAGAAAGTGATGGCGGTGTGCAAGGCCCTGGACAAGGTGCCGGTTCACCTGAAGAAGGAAGTCGAAGGCTTCCTGGTCAACCGGGTGGTCAGGGCAATCAGCGAGGAAGCCATGTGGATCTACGACATGGGGGTGGCTTCGGTGGAAGACATCGACAAGGCCCTGATGTACGGCCTGGGACACCCCATGGGGGCCTTCCGCCTGATGGACCTCACCGGCATCGACCTCACCTACATCATGGCCATGGAAAGGTATCGCCAGACCGGAGATCCCCGGTACAAGCCCTCCCCGGCGGTGGTGGAGAAATACATCAAGGGCGAATGGGGAGAAAAGACCGGCAAGGGATGGTACGACTATTCCAAGAAATAAAGCTGCACAATCCCCATATTGCAAGGAAGGTGAAAAGTGAGTGAAGGAAGCTGTCATCGTAAGCGGCTGCAGGACCGCCATAGCCAAGGAGAAGGGCGCCCTGGCGCACCTTTCACCGGATATTTACGCCGCCGAGGTGGTCAAGGAAGCAGTCAGGAGAAGCGGCCTAAAAGACCCTGAGATGATCGACGAGGTGATTTTCGGGCACTGCCTGGGAGCCCAGTTCGGCTGCATGGCCAGGGTGGTCACATTAAGGGCGGGCCTGCCCATGTCCATTCCGGCCCTCAACATTGACAGGCAGTGCGGGTCCGGTTCCACCGCCGTAAACCTGGCCGCCACCCAGATCTGGGCCGGCGTGGGAGACATATACGTGGCCGGCGGGGTGGACAGCATGACCCGCATACCCTACATCATGGAAAGGCCCACCGAACCTTTTCCCAGGATTCCGCCGCCGTTTGTCCGGCCGGCCCTGTCCATCCCCGAGATAGGCGATCCGCCCATGGGCATCACGGCAGAAAACGTGGCGGCCAAGTACGGCATCAGCCGGGAGGAGCAGGACGAGTTCGGGTATTTAAGCCAGGTCAAGGCCGAGAGGGCGATCAAGGAAGGGCGCTTCAAGGAACAGATCGTGCCGGTAGCCGTCCCCCAGAAAAAGGGAGACCCGGTGATATTCGACACCGACGAGCATCCCCGTTTCGGCACCACCAGGGAAGCCCTGGCCAAGCTGCGCCCGGCCTTTAAAAAGGACGGATCGGTAACCGCCGGGAACTCCTCGGGGATCAACGACGGGTCCGGGGCCGTGGTGGTCATGAGCGGGGACAAGGCGCGGGAACTCGGCATTGCCCCCATGGCCAGGGTGGTCTCCATCGGGTACGGCGGGGTTGACCCCAACATCATGGGCATGGGACCGGTGCCGGCGGTGCGCAAGGCCCTGGCCAGGGCAGGAATGACCATCGGCCAGATTGATGTCATCGAGCTTAACGAAGCCTTCGCCTCCCAGTCCATAGCCTGCTGCAACGAGCTGGGCATCGACTGGCGGGACCAGGAAAAATTCAATCCCAACGGCGGCGCCATCGCCCTGGGGCACCCCATTGCCGGGTCCCTGGCCATCCTTACCGTCAAGGCCATTTACGAGCTGAAGAGGACCGGCAAGAGGTTCGCCCTGGTCTCGGCCTGCTGCGGCGGCGGGCAGGGCGTGGCCACGATCATAGAAAACATTCAGTAACTTAAGAGGACTGAACCGGTTTACAGCCCCTTGATAAAAACCCTGTTATCATAAAACCCTTCACGGCTTCCGGCGTGAAGGGTTTTTCTTTATAATGGAGGAAAAAACACGGAGGAAAAGCCATGCGCGTAATAGGCGGCAGCCGCCTGAAAATCTATTGCTGGGCCGAAGACCTTGAAGAGGAGGCCATGGCCCAGGCCCGTAACCTGGCCAACCTGCCCTTCGCCTGCGGCCATGTGGCCCTTATGCCGGACGCTCACAGCGGTTACGGTATGCCCATCGGCGGCGTGATGGCCACCAGGGATGTGATCGTTCCCAATGCCGTGGGAGTGGATATCGGCTGCGGCATGCGGGCGGTAAGGCTCCCGGTCCCGGCCGAAGAGCTGTACGCGAAAAGGGATGCCGTCCTCAATGACATCCAGCGCAGCATCCCCACAGGCTTCAACTGGCACAAGAACCCCCAGGACCACCCCCTGTTCAAAAAGGTGCCGGAAGTCCGGATAATCCGGGAGGAGATTGACAACGCCAGGCGCCAGATCGGCACCCTGGGGGGCGGCAATCACTTTATCGAGCTGCAGAGGGACGACAACGGAGACTCCTGGGTGATGCTTCATTCCGGATCGCGCAACCTGGGCAAGAAGACCTGCGACGCGTACAACAGGCTGGCCCGGGACAGGAATTACTACGGCCTGCCGGACTCCTGGCAGCTATGGGGCCTGCCGGCGGACTCGCCCCCCGGCAGGGAATACCTCGCCGCCATGCGGTTCTGCCTCGACTTCGCCAGGGCCAACCGGGAGCACATGATGAAGATCATTCTGGAAATCGTGGAAAGGCACCTGAAGATCAGCACCGCCGGCCTGGCCCAGATAGACGTTCACCACAACTATGCCGCCGTGGAAAAGTTCGGCGGAGAGGAACGCATCATCCACCGGAAGGGCGCGGTCAGGGCCGAGGGCACCGTGATCATCCCCGGATCCATGGGCACCCCCAGCTATATCTGCCGGGGCCTGCAGAATCCGAAATCATTCGTTTCCTGTTCCCACGGGGCCGGCCGGTCCATGGGCAGGAACGCCGCCCGGAAGGCCTACAGCGTGGAGTCGGTGATCCGGGAGATGCGCGAAAAAGACATAAGCTTCTTCAAGGCGAACAAAAAGGACGCCGCCGAGGAATGCAGCGCCGCATACAAAGACATAACAAAGGTGATGGACCAGCAGTCCGACCTGGTGGAGGTGCTGCTGGAATTAAGGCCCATAGGAGTAGTGAAAGGCTAAGCGGCCGGAAGGCCCCCGGCCCGGAACCGGGGATCATGGGCGGATCCGGGATGGTTTATCTGTGCTGACGTGTTATGCTGAACATGCACTGCCCATCAAAGGGTGCCGGTTGCCCTTTTCTGTCTTTGCAACCTCAGGTGCTGAATAAGACATCCCAAAAGCAAAAGGCCCAGGCCGGACAGGTCGGTAAGCATATTGGGGTCTATCAGCAAGATGCCGCCGGCGAAGAACAGCACCCTTTCCAGTCGGGTGGCAAAGGTAATCAGGTAGCCGGAAACCGCCGCCCCCACGCCAATCATGCCGATTATCGATGTTACCGCCATGTGCAGGACGTCCGTAAACGTGGCGTTAATCAAAAGCAGGGACGGTGACAGCACAAAAATGTACGGAACCAGGAAGGCCGCCACGGCCAGCTTGGAAGCCTGGATCCCGGTAAGCAGGGGGTTGCCCCTGGCGATCCCCGCACCGGCATAAGCCGCCAGTGCCACCGGCGGCGTTACGTCGGCTATTATCCCGAAATAAAAGACAAACATGTGGGCGGCCAACACCGGTACGCCCATCTGGACCACCGCCGGGGCGGCTATGGTTGAGGTAATCACGTAGTTGGCCGTGGTGGGAACTCCCATGCCCAAAATAATGGATGTAATCATGGTAAAGAACAGAGTGGGCAGCAGGAGTCCCTGGGCCAGGTCGATCAGGGACGAGGCCAGCTTCAAGCCCAGGCCGGTTTTGGTAATCACCCCGATGATTATCCCGGCGGTGGCGCAGGCGATGATCACGCCCAGAGCGCCCCTGGCCCCCTGTTCCAGCCCGCCGATGATGCCCCCCGGTGAAAGCCTGGTGTCCTTGCGCAGGAAAGAGGCGGCCACGGCCAGGTAAATGGCCCAGAGCGCTGCCGACATGGGCGTTTTACCCTCGACCAGGAGGTAGATGATGGCCATCAGCGGAATTAGCAGGTGGCCGCGTTCCAGCAACAGTTTTCCAATCCTCGGAAGCTGCTCCCTGGGAATGCCCCGCAGTCCTTGTTTCTTCGCCTCCAGGTGCACACCGATCCAGATTCCGGTAAAGTAAAGTATTGCCGGGATCAACGCCGCCTTAATTATAGTAACGTACGGGACATTAATGAATTCGATCATCAGAAAGGCCGCCGCCCCCATTATCGGAGGCATCAACTGCCCCCCGGTGGAAGCGGACGCTTCCACCGCCCCGGCGAATTCCGGCCGGTAGCCAAGGCTTTTCATCATCGGAATGGTGAAGCTGCCGGAACCCACGGTATTGGCCACCGAACTCCCGGAAACCGTGCCCTCCAGTGCGCTGGAGAGAACAGCCACCTTGGCCGGCCCTCCGGCGGCCCAGCCGGCAATGGCATTGGCCAGGTCGATAAAAAACTGTCCCATCCCGGTCCGGTCCAAAAAAGCCGCTAAAAGAATAAACAGAAAGATAAAGGTCGACGATACCCCCAGGGGAATGCCGAAAACACCTTCGGTGGTGAAATAAAGGTGCCCTACCAGGTGCTCCAGGTCTACACCCTGGTGGGCAAAGATACCTGGAATGTAGGGCCCGGCGAAGGCATAAACCAGGAAGATGCTTGCCACGATGACAATGGGCCATCCCACCACCCGCCGGGCAGCCTCCAGGACGAAGAAAACCCCCAGTGTTCCCGCCACTATATCCGCCGGGGTCATTATCCCGGCCCTGAGAACCAGTTCCTGGTAGAACTTGACAATGTATATGGGAGTGGCGGCGGCCAGCACCGCCAGAACGGCGTCAAGCCAGTGCAGCCGGTTGCGGGGCCAGCTTCGCCTGGCGGGATAGAGAAGATAGACCAGGGACAGGGCGAAGGAGAGGTGCACGGCCCGCTGGATCTGGGCGTCAAAGGTGCCGAAATTGGCCGTGTACAGCTGGAATAAGGAAAAGGCCACGGCAAGGGCCGCCACCACCCGGGAAATAAACCCGGTCAGGCGCCGGAAGTCGGACTCACGGTCGTATTTGGCCATCAATTCGTCAACATTGATTTCCTCCGTTTGGGACGCAATCCGCTCAGTCAAACAGTTCCCTCCCATTTGCAAGTCGCTGCCGCAACACCGCCGCCGGGCTGAGGCGGACTATCCGGAGACGAATCACGGACCCGGCGGCGAAAAGGCTGTTCAGGTCATACTGCCTGTCCCGGTGAATAATGGCCTGCCGGGCCACCGGCTCAACCCCCAGACTGACTTCCGGGAAAAGCCGGTTCATGCCCGTGAGGACAAATTGCCCCTCCCGGTTGGTCAGGCTGCCCTCGCCGGGTAAAAAGGGAAGTCCCACCCCAAGGGAGTGATAAACAACAGAGGTAAGCAGCAGTTGGTCCCCGGGCCCGGGCAGAAAATTCTCCCGGACCGGGGTCCTTTGCACCGAATGAACATAGTATAGGCTGAAGCCCTGTCCGCCGTACAGGGGCAGGCAAAGCACGGGGCTGCCGTCCGGGCCGGCCGCCACCAGGCAAGGCAGCCGCACCAGGAACAACAACGCCAGAATTACGAGCAAAAGCACAAAAACGCCCGCCCGGGCCCGCTGCTGAAAAAAAATTTTTTTCATAGCAACCGGGCCCCGGTCTCCGGGGCCCGGCCACCTCCAGACTTTACTTTCATGCTATTCCTTGAAGAACTTCTCTGCTCCCGGGTGGAGCGGGATGGACATACCGTTCCTGGCCGAAGCCTTGGTGATCATCTTGCCCACGGCGTGGGCGGCCTGGAGCCTGTCCAGGTTGCCGAATATGGCCTTGGTGATGTCGTAGGCCATCTGGGCGTCCATCTTGTCGGTCACGGCCAGCATGGACTGCACCGCCACCGCCGCCACGTCGGTATCCTGGTTGGTGTAGGTCCTGGCGGGAATGGTCACCTTGGTATAGAAGGGATACTGCTTCATCAGCCTGTCGGCGGAATCGCCGGACACCGGGATCAAAACAATTTTGTGCTGGGCCGCGATGTCCTGGATGGCCGCCGTGGGGAAGCCGGCCGTCACGAAGGCGGCGTCGATGTTGCCGTCCTTAAGGTTGTTGGCCGCCTCGGCGAAGGACAGGTACTGGGCCTTAATGTCCTTGTAGGTGATGCCGTAGGCCTCCAGGATCTGCCGGGCGTTGGCCTCGGTGCCGCTTCCGGCGGCCCCCACCGCAACCCGCTTGCCTTTCATGCCGGCAACGTCTTTAATCCCGGTTTTCTCCAGGGTGACAATCTGGATGGTTTCAGGATACAGGGAGGCCAGGCCCTTCAGCCCGTCCACCTTCTTGTCCTTGAACATTTCGGTCCCGTTGGCCGCGTAGAAGGCGATGTCGTTCTGCACGAAGGCCACCTGGGCGCTCCCGTCCTTCAGCGCGTTGATATTGGCCACCGAGGCCCCGGTGCTTTGGGCCGTGGCGTTCACGCCGGGAATATTCTTATTCAGGATCTCGGCGATGGCCCCGCCCAGCGGGTAATAAACGCCCGCCGTGCCTCCGGTGGCAATGTTCACAAACTTCTTGTCCGCCTTGGGTTCTTCCTTCTTCTGATCCTGCTTCCCGCCGCAGCCGGCCGTCAGGGCCGCCGCCAGGAACACCGCCACCAATACCGACAACCAACGGCGCATGTTCTTAAACATTGCTATCCCTCCCGTTTATTTTGAAATATATGGTCACAAGTACCAGATAATACCTGGCCAACCTCTTGTTTTTGAAATGAAACTCATTCTGGGGTCTGAGTTCCGGGTTCTGAATTCTATATTCGGGATAAAGGCCCGAAGTGGGTCCGCATCAGGTCCAACATGGTATGCAGACCGGGTTCCAGTTTGTTCAGGCCGTGAACAGCGTTAATCACCACCGAGGCGGTCCCCAGGTCGCCGTGCACCCCTCCCCGGACCTCCAGGGTCAGCGGGGGTACCCCGTCTATGATCACCCTGTCCGCCCCCGGGGCATCCACGGCCATGGTCAGATCAAGGGTTATCCTTTCCCCGGAACCGTTGACAAACCCCCGGGCCACCTGGTGAATCCCGGCCACCATACCCGGTTCGACGGGCACGTGACCGCTGGTCAGCCGCTCCCGGCTGATCACCGGTTCAATGGTTTCTTCGACCCGATCCAGCGGCCATCCCAGACCGGCGGCAATCATGTGCACCGACTCCGGCAGCCCCACGTGCCTGATCCAGCCCTCGCCGACGCCCGCCCTGAATTCCTCCGGGCTCAGGCCCGCCCCCACCTTTTTCTGCAGGGGCAGGCGGCGTTTGGCCGCGTCCACCACCCTCTCCACCCGCAGGGCGGACAGTTCCTGGACGGCCGTGGAAAGGCAGAGGGGGAGGATGTCCATCACAAAGCCGGGATTGACCCCGGTTCCCAAAACCCGCCCGCCGTGTTTCCGGGCCGTTTCATCAAGAACAGCCGCCTCTTCCGGGTGGGTCTTATAAGGGTAGCTCAGCTCCTCGCAAGTGGAAACGATGCTGCATCCCGCTTTCAACAGGTCAATCAACTGGGGCAGGACCGCCCTTAGGGACGATCCGGTGGCGTGAATTACCGTCGCCTTCCCGGTTTTGGCCAACAGTTCCGCCGGGTCCGCCGTCACGGCAACCCCCAGTTTCTCATCAAGGCCGATGACCTCGCCCATGTCCCGGCCCACCTTGGCCGGGTCGGTGTCCACCGCCCCCACATAGCGCAGGCCCCTCCTCAGCCCCAGCCGGGCAATCTGGCTGCCCACGGGGCCGAGGCCGTACTGTATCGCTTCCATTTTTTCCCTCCCTGTCTTTAATATTAGACCAATGATCACCTGTGGCGATAATACCAATTACAGGGGGCGGGCGTCAAGGGGGTATACAAAATACAAATTGCAGGGAAGAAAAAGGTGCCTCCGGGTCTGCCGGAAAGCGCCTTTCGGTATCCGGGTCTATGTTCCGGAGGATACTCCCGCCGGTGATTTTTTGAAGTCCGTGTATTTCTTGATGGACAGGATAATCACCCCCGCCGACAGGACCATCAGGGCCAGGTCGGTGATCACCAGGGGGATGTTGCCGGAAGGGATGTATTTGCCAACCAGCAGGTTGTAGAGGGCGGTGATGGTGGTGGCCATCATGAATACGGCCGGCAGGACCGTAAACCAGCTGGGCTTGCCCCGGTACAGCAGCCACATGGACACCGCGATCAGGGCCAGGCCGGAGAGGAGCTGGTTGGCCGAACCGAAGATGGGCCAGATTACAGTGTAGTAGTTGTTATATCCCAGGTAGAGCATGAGGAACACCGACAGGCCGGAGTTGACCCAGAAGTTTTTCAGGAAGCCCGGCACTTCCTTGAAAATCAGGGACCAGAGTTCCTCGAACAGGTAGCGGTTGAGGCGCACCGCAGTGTCCAGGGTGGTGATGATGAAGCCTTCGATCATCAGGATGCCGAAGATGGTGCCGATGAACATGGGTACGCCCAGGGCCTTGTTCAGTATGCCGCCCATGCCCAGGGAGAAGCCCAGGATGGCGTTGGCGCCCTTGGCGGGCCAGACGATGTCCATGTAGTCCTTAAAAGAGATCCCGGTCGCCACCGCCACCAGCACCAGCGTGGCCAGAATCCCCTCCAGGATCATCCCGCCGTACCCGATCCTGCGGGCGTGGGACTCCCTGGAGACCTGCTTGGAGGAGGTGCCCCCGGACACCAGGGAGTGGAATCCGGATATGGCCCCGCAGGCCACGGTGATGAACAGGAAGGGCCAGATCATGCCCATTTTCTTGGCGCCCTCGGCAATGTTAAAGGTGGGAGCCTGGATGGTCAGACCCCCCGCCCCGCCCAGGATGGCGGCCAGGAACAAAAGCGCCAGGCCGATGTAGAGCAGGAACGAGTTGGTGAAGTCCCTGGGTTGCAGTACGGCCCACACCGGGATGCCGGCGGCGAAAAGAACGTACACGGATATAATGATCATCCAGGTCTTGGGATTTAACATTACCGGGTTGGAGACACCGATCAGTACGGAAACCACACCCGCGGCAAGGGCCATCAGGGTGACCGCCCAGACGTTTGCTCCCCGCTTGTAGTAGAGATAGCCCATGACGGGAGATAAAAGGGTGATGATGATCACCGAGGTGGAGGCGATACCGCCGATGACCACCTTTTGGACTCCGCCGTCGGTGATTACCTTCAGGGAAGTGCTGGCGGGGTCCACTCCCAGCACCTTGGCCGGGACCAGGGAAGACAGGGCGGTGGCTGTAAGCCCCAGAAAAGCCGCGGTGACCAGCACGATCATGAACAGGGTAAACAGTATGAACAGGCCGTACCCGGCCCTGCCCATGGTGGTGGAGGCTATCTGGGCCACGGACTTGCCCTTCTCCCGCATTGAAATAAAGAGCGAGGTATAGTCATGAACGGCCCCCACGAAGATGGTCCCGAGGAAAATCCAGAAAAGGGTAGGCATGAATCCGAAGGCCATGGCCATGGTGGGCCCAAGGATCGGACCGGCGCCGGCGATGGATGAAAAATGGTGGGAAAAGAGCACCAGGGGATGGGCCGGTGCATAGTCCACGTCGTCCCTCATGGAATGGGCCGGGGTGGGCCTGGAGTCGTCCTCACCCAGCACCCCTTTGATATACCCGCTGTAGAACCGGTAGGCCAGGCCGAAACCGATAAACACCAGGATTACTACAATAGCTGTGTTCACCTGATTCCCTCCTTAGAAATAAAGCATAACAGGATCCTTTAAAAAATCATCTTCCCCGTCTCTTCGCATCACCTCCCGGAATTTTATTTGCCGTTTCCCGGCCTTATACCGCTGCCGGACAGGACGGCCGGCAGCCGCACGGCCGGGCGCCAGTAATATTTATGTCGAATACTTGCCAGTAATTTAATTTTTCAGACAATTGTCTCCCCGGCCGGCGCACAGCCGTCCACCAAGATGATATTATTTTGAAACCTTGCCTGCAATCATGTCTGCACGAAAGGTTCATTTCAACGCATGAAAGGTTCCGAAACCAGGATTAACGGTGAAAGAAAGGCCCGTCCGTCAGGACGGGCCTGCCTTAACCAGACCCAGTTTTTCTTTCAGCAGCCTGGCGTGGCTTCTGCTTACGGGAACCTCTGACTTTTGGCCGTCACCCAGGACCAGCTTGTAAGTGCCCTTGAACCAGGGTATCACCTCCCTGACGTACTCAAGGTTGACCAGGAAGGCCCGGTGCACTCTAAGGAACCTGTTTTTGTCCAGCTTTTCCTCCAATTCCTGGAGCGTATAGGAGGAACACAGCTTCTGGCAGGTAAGCTTGATGACGGTTTTGCGGTTGGCGGCGGCCACATAGACAATGTCCCGGCTGTCGATGACACTCCATTTGCCCTCGGATTCAGTGCAGATCCTGGCAGGCCCTGCGTTTTCAGCCTTTAACATTTCCACCAGGCGGTTGAATTTTTGATCCTCCTCCCGAAGCCTGACGGCGGTGGCCACCCGGTGCAGGGTCCTGGCCACCCTGTCGGTGCTGTAGGGCTTGACGATGTAGTCAACGGCGGCGAGGTCGTAGGCCTGAACCGCGAACCTGTCGTGGGCCGTGGCGAAAATAATGATCACCCCGTTGTCCATCTCCCTCATTCTTTTGGCCAGGTTGATCCCGTTAATGTCGTAAATCTGGATGTCCAGGAAAACCGCCCTGGGCCTGACCCTCTGAAACAGTTCCAGGGCCTCCGCCCCCGACCCGGCTACGCCCACGATTTCAAATCCCTGGACCTGGTTGATCAGGTAGCACAGCTCCCTCTGGGCCGGCGGCTCGTCATCCACCACCAGTACAGGAATCTTCTCCATTTTATACTACCGCCCTGACATTATAATGGATGGGAACGGCTATTTCGAACCTGGTTCCAACGCCTTTGCCGCTGGTTATCTTAAGTCCGTTTTCCTGCCCGTAAATGGTTTTCAGCCTCTGGTCCACATTTTTCAGGCCTATTCCAGCACCTTTCCCGGAAAACAGAACATCCTTCGATTTTTTGGATCCGGCGGCGTCCATGCCAACGCCGTTGTCCTCCACCGTGATAACGGCGCGGTCCCCGTCCCGGGCCACCTTGATAAAAACCGCACCGCCCCTGGGTTTTGGAAGTATGCCGTGCTTTACGCAGTTTTCCACCAGGGGCTGCAGGATCAGGGCCGGAACGGCGACCTCCAGGAGCCCGGGATCAATATCCCTCAACACTTGGAGCCTGGCCCCGTTGCGGGCCTGCTCAATGGCCAGGTAGGCGTCGATCCTCTCCAGTTCTTCGGCTATGGTGATAAAGTCCTGGTTCCTGGAAAGGGTCTTCCTGAAAAAGTCGCCCAGGTGAATGAGAAGTTCCCTGGTCTTTTCCGGGTCGTGGCGGGAAAAGGAGACAATGGTATTCAGCGAGTTGAAAAGAAAGTGGGGGTTTATCTGGGCCTGCAGCGCCTTTAGCTGGGCTTCCTTGAGAAGCTTGCCCTGGGCCTCCAGTTCGGCCAGCTCCAGTTGAGTGGAGAACAGCAGGCCGAGTCCCTTGGCGAACTCCAGGTCCAGGCTGGACACGCTGTTTTCCTTGGCCTGATACAGTTTCAGGGCCCCTGCCTTTTTTTCCCCGGAAAACAGGGGAATGATCACCGCCGACCGCAGCGTGCAGCGTGGATGCGAGCATTGAATTTCATCCTTGTTGGCCGCCACCATGATCGTTCCGTGTTCAAGGACCCAGCGGGTGGCCCGGGTCATGATGAACTGGCCCGGCAGGTGGTGGTCCGACCCTCCACCCACGTGGGCCAGTATTTTCTGGTCATCGGTGATGGCCACGGCCTCCACGTTGACGGACTGCTTGATTACTTCGGCCACATTTTGTGCGGACTCCCGGTTCAGCCCCTGCCTAAGGTGCTGCAGGGTCTTGTTGGCTATGGACAGTACCTTCTGAGCCTGCACCGCCCCGATCCTCTCTTCCTCCTCCTGGGCGTTGCGGACGATCATCATGAAAATGGCAATACCAAGGGAATTGACCGCGATCATGGGGACGCTGATCGCTTTCACCAGGTTTAAGGCCGCGGGGAAAGGCCTGGCCACCAGGAGGATAATCAGCATCTGCATGCTTTCGGTGATAATTCCGGTCAGGAAAGCCGTCTCCCAGCCGATTTTTTTATCCCGGCAGATTTTGTGTATAAGCCCGGCCACCAACCCTTCGGTGAAGGTTGACAGGCCGCAGGCAAAACCTGTGAACCCTCCCAGGTACCAGCGGTGCAGGCCGCTGATAAAACCGGCCCCGGCCCCCATGAGGGGGCCTCCCAGGAGGCCGGCCATGACAGCGCCGATAACCCTGGAATTGGCCAGGGCGCCCTGGATCTCAACGGCGGAAATGGTGCCGAAGATGGCAATGGCGCTGAAAACCACCGTCAGGATCAGGCGCTCCCTCACGCTGGCGGTGTTGTACAGCAGCCTCCGGAAGGGCTTGACCCGGGTGAGCAAAAAAGCGATTGTCACCACCATGGACATCCGCAGGGCCAATTGGATAATCAGCGAATCATTCATGCATTCTCCCCAGGGGATTGATTTTTAATGAGATTTTATCATCCTCCGGGAAGCCGGACAACTATTTCTTGATCAGGGACCTGTCCGGTTCCACGGGACCGGTGAGGTCCATGTGCCCGGCAAGGCTTTCCAGTCTTTTGCCCTCCACCAGGAACTCTACTTTTTTGATCCCTTCCAGTTCGGTCAGGGAATTGACCACCGAGTAAATGGTAAAGGTTTCACCGGCGGACCCTCCCCAGTGCCTTGCCTGGAATTCCCTGGAGAAATTCACCCTGGCCACCCCGTTTGCAACATTCAGGGAAATCAGCCGGGTGCCCTCGGGAATGGTCCTTTGCAGCCCCTTCACGGCCGGCCCCCTGATCAGCTCCCTGACCACAATTTGCTCAACCGGAACACCGCTTCCGGCGACTTCCCTCACCTCGGGAACCAGCCAGCGGGCCTGGCTGTCGCTGAAATAAAGGGTTACCCTCACCGGGGTCTCCTTGGGATCGGGACCGGCCGGCGGCGGGCTTTGCCCGGGGGAAGGCACCGCCCCGCGGCCGCCGCACCCCGGGGCCGGACAAAGCATCGCCAGCATCAACAGGAAGAAAATGATCCGGGCCGCCATGGCCCGGATCCCGTGCCTGTTCCTGAAAATTTCCATCTTCCGGACCTCCTTGTTTGACTTTCAAAACTAATTTTCCCCAACCCGGGTTCCCTGAATCGTCCATTGCCGTATACGGTGTCAATCTGCAACTACAATAAAATAAGGTGGCTAATGGTATTTTATATCAATTCTATCATATGCTGGTATTCATATCCACCCCGGGGCAAATCCCGGCGGCGGTGGTGAAGAAAGACGGCCGTGGAAGCAGGCGGCTAAAAGTGCCATGGATCTTGCATGTGTACTCTGTTCAGGGGGGATGCGGAATGAAATTCACTCCTGGGGAGGAATTGAAGCTGAGGGCTGCAAGGCTGCAAAACCTGATGAGGCGGGAGGGGATTGAAGGGGCGGTAATCGTCCAAAACGCCGATTTGTTTTATTTCACGGGCACCGTCCAGCGGGCGCACCTGTTTGTCCCCGCGGACGGAAAGCCGGTGCTGATGGTCAAAAAAAGCTTCCCGAGGGCCCGGGAGGAATCGGCCCTGGATGAAGTAATACCCCTGGACAACCTCAGGGACCTGCCGGGCGTGATCGGCGCCTTCGGCCACAAAAACCTGAAGGTAGTCGGCTTCGAGCTGGACGTGCTGCCCGCCGCCATGTACCTGAAGTACCAAAAACTATTTGCACCGGCGGAAATAGTTGACGTAAGCCCTTTAATCCGCAAGGCCAGGATGGTCAAGTCGCCCTACGAAGTGGACCTGATCAGGGAAGCGGCCGGGATCAACCGCACCCTTTTCTCCCGGGTAAAGGATTTCCTGCGGGAGGGCGTTACGGAAGCGGAACTGGCGGGACAGCTGGAGGCGGTCTACCGCCGCCACGGCCACCAGGGTTTTGTCAGAATGAGGGGGTTCAACCAGGAAATTTTCTACGGGCACCTGATGTCCGGATGCAGCCTGGCGGTTCCCAGCTTCCTGGACAGCCCCGAAGGGGGTCCGGGAGTCAACCCGTCCTTTCCCCAGGGGGCCGGCTTTAAGAAGATAGGCCGGGATGAGCCGGTAATGGTTGATTATGTGGGTGTTTGGGAAGGATACATGGTGGACCAGGCCAGGATCTTCTGCCTGGGCCGGCTGCCCGGCAGGTTTGCAAGGGCGTACGAGGCGGCGGTGAGCATCCAGGAGGAAATTAAAAAGAAAGCCAGGCCGGGGGTGCTTTGTGAAGACCTCTATAATCTGGCCGTCAACATGGCTTCGGAATACGGGCTGAACGGCCACTTCATGGGCTATCCCGATCCCGCGCCCTTTGTCGGACACGGGCTTGGGATAGAACTGGACGAACTTCCGGTCCTGGCCCGGGGTTTTAAGGTGCCCCTGGAAGAAGGCATGGTCTTTGCCCTGGAGCCGAAGTTCGTCTTCCCGGACGGCGAGGTGGGGATTGAAAACACCTTCGTGGTCCGGTACGACGGACTGGAAACCCTGACCGTGTTTGACGAAAGGATACAGTACTTATAACCTCATGCTGAAGACACTAATTCTGCCGGAATCCAGAATCCAGACCCACACGCCGCCAAAGCAGCACCACGAAATAATGAAAATTCGGGGCCAGGGGTGGATTAAGGCCTCGTTACTTACTTCCGAATCAATACCACTATTTTTCAGTGGCATTCCCCGGGCGCAGCAGATATCATTTTTATAAGCTCAATGGCGCCCAGCCAATGCCCGGGGGTGAGCCGTGGAAACCGTCAAAGCTAAAACGGCCGGCCAAACAGCAGGCATCCTGACCGGTCTCAGGGGTAAGTTCCATTACCTGGCGGCCCTGGCGGGCGCCCTTGTTCTCATAAGCCTGTTGGGACACCAGAATTTCCAGGTGGAAGCCTTCAAAGTGCGCCTGAGCGTCCGGCCGGCCACGGCCGGATACACGGTGGTGGAGATACCTCCCCTGGCGGCCGTCAAGGCCCATACCCACGCCACCCCGCTGCGGATTACGGTCAGGCTGGAGAGCATCGACCTCCAGTCGGCGCAAAAAATGCTGGACCAAAAGCAAAGCCGCGCCACCCTGGTAAACAGCATCACCGGCGGGCTGCGCGCGGCGGCGGTTCTCTTCGTCCTTAAAATCCTGTTCCTCTCGGCTGCCGGCGGGGCTTTCGCTGTTTTTCTCCGGTGGCGGAAGCCATACACCCGCCTCCTCCAGGGAGCCCTGGGGGCCGCCCTGGCCGTGGGCATACTGCTTATGGGCACCTGCCTGACCTACGACGCCGGCAAATTCGAAAACCCCGAACTGGACGGCGCTTTGAAGATGGCGCCATGGGCCATCGGCCTGGCCGGCCAGGCCCTGGACAAGATCGATACCCTAAGCGGCAAAATGGAGATGGTGGCCGACAACGTTCACCAGCTGCTCAGCCAGATAGACCGGCTGCAGCCCTTCAGCGGGGACAGGGAGGGTCTGGTAAGGGTCCTGCACGTTTCGGACATCCACAACAATCCCGCGGCGCTGGTATACATCCAGCGCATCGCCGGCCTCTTCCGGGTCGACCTGATCATCGACACCGGGGACATCACCGACTACGGGACACCCCTGGAGAACCTGCTCCTGGAAAGACTGGCCGGCTTAAAGATACCCTATGTTTTTATCCCGGGAAACCACGACTCCCCGGAAACCATTAAAAAAATGCGGTCAATTCCGGGAGTCGCCGTGCTGGACGGCAGCGCCGTCACGGTAAAAGGCCTGCGCATCATGGGGTTTGCGGACCCCGCGTCCGCCACCGGCGATGTCGAACCTCCCCCAGTGCACATGATTCCACAGTACGCCGGGCAGATTGAAAAGGCCCTGGCCGGGCAGCCCGGCCGGCCCGACATACTGGCCGTCCACAACCACCGCATCGCCCGGATGTTGGCCGGCAAGGCGCCGGTAATCCTCCACGGCCACGACCACAAGCTTTCGGTGGAGGAAGACGCCGGCAGCATCTTCATCGACCCGGGCAGCTCCGGGGCGGCCGGGCTGCGCAGGCTGCAAGGGGACAGGACTCCGTACTCGGTGGTGATCCAGTATTACGCCCCGGCGGGCGACGGCATGAAGCTGCTGGCGGCGGACTCGATTACGGTGAAAAACCTGGACAGCGGCTTTCACGTGGATCGCCGGGTGTTTAACGCAAAAACCGGGGGCTAGGGGTTCACTCAAACCTTAATGCGTCGATGGGGTTCAGGCCGGCGGCTTTTTTAGCCGGGTAGTAGCCGAAGAATATGCCCACGGCCGCGGAAAATCCAACCGCCAGCAGCACCGAGGACAGGGTAACCGCGGTGGGCCAGCCGGCCGCCATGGAAATCAGCTTTGAACCAAGGAAACCGATCACGATTCCGATAAGTCCACCCAGCAGGCAAAGGGTGACCGCCTCCACCAGGAACTGGGTCAAAATGGACAATTCCGTTGCCCCCACCGCCATGCGGATCCCGATCTCCCTGGTTCTCTCGGTTACCGACACCAGCATTATGTTCATGATCCCGATGCCGCCCACCAGCAGCGAGACCCCGGCCACGCTGGCCAGCAGAAGGGTCATTATCCTGGTGGCGTCCTCGGCGGTGGCCAGCACCGCCGCCAGATTCCGCACGTTAAAATCGTTGCTGCCGCCCTGGGGGATACGGTGCCTCTCTCTCAGCAGGTTGGTGATGGAATCCTGCAAAAAGGCCATGCTCTCGGCGCTCCCGGCCTGCACATTGATCAGCCTGACGTTGTTCACCCCGAAAAGCCTCACCTGGGCGGTACTTATGGGTATGTACACCACATTGTCCTGCTCCTGACCGCCAATGGAGGCGCCCTTGGCCGGCAAAACCCCGATCACCGTGAAATTCAGCCTGTTAATGCCGATGCTCCTGCCCACCGGATCGACCCCCGGGGGGAAAAGGTTGTCCGCCGCCGTGCGGCCGATTACCGCCACCATCGCGTTGTCGCTTATGTCCCGGTCGCTGAAAAAAGATCCTCTTTCTGGCGTCCAGTCTTTTATGTACTGCATATCCGGGGTGGTTCCCGACACCTGGGCGGTCCAGGTCTGGCCTTCATAACGGAGGGTGGCGTTGCCGGAAAGCTCGGGCGCCACTCTTTCCACGTAGGGCAGCCCGGCGATGGCCTCGGCGTCCTCCCTGGTCAGCGTATTGGCGCTTCCCCCGGCGCCCCTGACCGGCCCCCGGCTGAATTCGGGAAAAACCATCAGCAAGTTTGATCCCATGCTTTCTATCTGGGAGGTGATCCGGGCCCTGGCCCCCTGGCCAACGGCAATCATCACAATTACCGCCGCCACGCCGATGACTATGCCCAGTATGGTCAGCAACGACCTCATTTTATTCGATCGCAGTCCGTTTAAGGCTATGCCGAAATTACCCGCCAGGTTCATTCCTCCACCTCCGCCGGCATTTCTTTCAGGTCCTCGGCGGCCACCCTGGGGTGGTCCACCTTCCGGTCCTCCTGGATGCGGCCGTCCTTCACCCGGATGATCCTCCGGCAGTACAGGGCCACGTTGGGCTCGTGGGTAACTATGATCACGGTGATTTTTTTCTGGAAATTCAGGCGCTGGATCACGTCAATAACTTCCATGCCGGTTCTGGTGTCCAGGGCCCCGGTGGGTTCGTCGGCCAGGATGATGGAAGGGCTGTTGACCAGGGCCCTGGCTATGGCCACCCGCTGCTGCTGCCCGCCGGAGAGCTGGTTGGGCAGGTGGTGGCCGTATTCTCTCAGCCCCACCCAGGACAGGGCTTCCACGGTCCTCCGTTCCATCTCCTTTTTGTCCGGCTTCCCGTCCGCGTACAAAAGGGGAAGCTGCACGTTGGCGGCCGCCGTGACCCGGCTGAGAAGGTTGAATCCCTGGAAGACAAAGCCGATTTTTTTGTTCCTGACCCTGGCCAGTTCCTCTTTGGACATTTCCGAAACATCTATCCCGTCGAGAATGTACCGCCCCCCGGTGGGCCTGTCCAGGCAGCCGATGATGTTGAGCAGGGTGGATTTTCCCGAACCCGAGGGTCCCATGACGGCCACCATTTCCCCGGCGGACACCGAGACGGTGACGCCCTTCAGGGCGTTGACATGACCGGCCCCCATGGGATACACCTTTCTGATTTCTTTCAGATCAATTACAGGCAGAGACTCCATTTCGCACCTCTTCACACCGCTGTTCAACGGTTGATGACCCTGATCCCGCCTCCGACGGGAAGAGGCTGGCTTCCCGCGCCCTGCCTGCCGGTGGTTCCGGAGGCGGACTGGGCGGTGTTCCCGATAACCACCTTGTCCCCTTCCTTCAGGCCGTCCACCACCTCGTAGCTGGTGTTGTCGCTGATCCCCACCTGGACCATTCGCAAAACTGGCTTGCCGCTTTCCATCACCAGGACCGGAACCTTTTTCCTGCCATCCCCGGCGGCGCTGCCGCCGCCGGATCCCTGCCGGCGCACGCCGCCCTGTTCTTCTCCCCCGCTTCCGCCCTGGGCGCCCCCTCGGCCGGCATTATTCTGCTCTCCGGTTCCGCTTCCGCCCTGGGAACCGGATCGGACCTGCTGCCCCGAAAACTTTTGCGCCTCCTGGGCGGCGTAAGAGGCCGCTATTTTGGGAAGGAGCGTGACGCCGGCCTTCTGGTCCACAATGATACTCACATTGGCCGGCATGCCCACCTTCAGCGCGTCCTCCTGCCGGTCAAGGGAAATGATCACGTCATAAAGCTGGACGTTGGAAACGGTAACGGCCTTGGGAGAAATGCTCTCCACCACCCCCTCGAACCTGCGGCCGGGGTAGGAGTTGACCGTGAAAAAGGCCTTCTGTCCCACCGCCGCCCTGCCTATGTCGGCCTCATTGACCTGGGCCCGGACCCGGAGCCGGTCGGAAATGAGGGTGATAAAGCCGTCCTCGCTGCTGGAGCTGTTCCCCACCCCGCTGGTGCGCTGCCCCACCACCGCGCTCACCAGGCCTATGACCCCGTCATTGGGAGCGGTCAGCCTGGCGGCGTTGAGGTTGTTCTCGGCCGACTGGAGCTGGGCGCGGGCGGATTCCGCCTGCGCTTCGGCAGCCATTATGTCTTCGGGCCGGTTGCCCGCCTTCAGGGCGTTGAGCTGTTCCCGGGCCTGGTTGTATTTGGCCTCGGCCAGCCTGTAATCGTTTTCCGCTTTTTCCAGGTCCGTTTTGGAAACGGCCCCCTGGCTGAACAGGGCGGAATAGCGTTCATAATTGGACTTCGCCTGGGCGCAGGTAATTCCGGCTATATTGACATTTTCCTCGGCCTGGCGCACCTCTTCCTGCCTGGCCCCCGCCCTGGCCAGGGCCAGCTTTGCCTCGGCCGCCTTGAGGTTGGCCAGTTGCTGCTGGTACTGGACCCTCAGGTCCGAGTCGTCCTGCTCGGCCAGGAGGTCCCCTTTTTTGACCCGCTGTCCCTCCCTGACGTAAATGGCCTTGATTACCGCCGAATTCTTAAAAACCAGGGGCACAGAGTTCTCGGCCTCCACGGTGCCGGACGCGTTGATGGTGTCCACCACGTCCCCTTTTACGATATCCTGGGTCAGATAGGATTCCGCTTTTGCCGCCCTGCCGTTCCAGACCAGAAAAACCGCCAGCGCCGCCAGCAGTACGGCAAGGGTAATCAGCACCCTCCTCTCTTTCAGGGTGGAAACCAGCTTCAGGGCCCTGCCGGGCACAGACTCCGTCATTGCACAAATCCCTCCAGCCAAAAAGAATTAACCAACGCCGGCCTTTTTTGTTTTTTGACCCGTTACCCGAAGTTCAACCCGTCAAGTTTTGGATCCTTCCGTTAGCCCGGGGAGGGTTAGGCGGAAGGCGGTGCCCCCGGGTGAACTTTCCAGCAGGACCAGGTCCCCGCCATGGGCCCGGGCCAGGAGCCGGCCGATGGTCAAACCGAGGCCCAGCCCGCGGTGTTTTTCCTTTCCGTCCCCGCCCCGGTAAAACCGCTCAAAGATGTATGGCTGCACCCCGGGGGGAATGCCTTTTCCGTCATCCTCCACGTCAAGGGTTACGTCACCCCCGGCCTCCCGCAGCACGATCCTGATTTCCCCGGCCGAGGCCTTCCTGCTGTTGTCGATCAGATTCAGTATAACCTGGCGAAGCCTTCCGGCGTCGCCCCTTACTAAAACGGGTCTCCCCGGAAGCCGCAGGTCCAAGCGGACGTCCTGCAATTCCGGGTGGACCGTAAGCTGCCGGACCACGTCCTCCAACAGCCCGGACAGGTCCACCTCCCCTGTTTCGATGGTTCTGGCGCCCGATTCCAGCGAGGACAAATCAAGCAGTTCATCCACCATCTTCTGCAGCCTCTTGGCTTCGTCCAGAGAGATCTTAAGAAATTTTTCGGCCTCTTCCCCCTTCACCACCTTGTCATTTACCGCCTGGATCATGCCCCTGATCGAGGTGAGCGGGGTGCGCAGCTCGTGCGACACCCCGGCCAGCAGGCTTGTCCTGAGCCGCTCAAGATTCTCAAGCTGGGCCGCCATGTTCCCGAAGGACGTCACCAACTGCTGCAGTTCCCGTTCCTTAAGCCTCTGCGGCAACACCACATCATACTTCCCCCCGGCGATGGACCTGGCGGAAGCGGCCACTTGAACCAGGGGGCGGGTTAATTTCCGGGAGAGGAAATAAAGCACCAGCCAGCCGGCCAGGCCGATAACACCGGTGATCAGGGCCAGGGATCCGTACAGGCGGCGGACCTGGTCCAGCACGTCCACGGTGGGCGAGCTGATATACAGCGCGAAAACCGGCTGTCCGGCCCTGGACAGCGGCACGCCCACCCGGAGCCAGGTTTGAGAATCGGCTTTCACCTGTTCCCGGATGGTCTGGCCGGACATCACCGCCCGGTAGGAAGGCGGGGCCTCCAGCAGGGCGGTCTGGCCTGGGACGGGACCCCTTATATTCCCGGCGGCATATGCGTTGCCCCACTGGTCCACAATCTGCACCAGGGCGGGAATCCTCATCTGTCTCATCCGTCCCGGCCGGTCCTGGATCAGCCATTCAGGGCGCGCACCCTCAACCGGCGCCCGCTCATAGGTCTCAGACAGCTGCAGCGCCCACAGTTCGAGCAGTTCGTAGTGGTGGTTGTAGGCGTTTATCCTGATCCAGACGCCGCTGATAACAGCCAGCAAAAAAAGGCTCACCATCAGCACAAGCAAATAAAGGCGTGTCCAGTACGCCAGCATGGGAACCGTTTTGTCGCTGCAAGACCTATTTTTCCTGAACACGCAGCATATACCCCGCTCCCCGGATGGTTGCTATCTCTCCCTCGTCAGGGGGCCAGTCCCTCAGAGACTGTCTTATCCTCTTGACGGCCGTGTCCACGGTCCGGTCTCCTCCGTCGTAATCCGCGCCCCATACGTAATCCAGCAGCTGGCTCCGGGTGAAAACCTTATTCGGGTGACGGACCAGAAAGGCCAGCAGTTCCCAGTCACGGGGAATCAGGGGCACAGGTTCTCCCCGGACCGAGGCGGTGCGGGAGGTGAAATCCACCATGAGGCTGCCGATTCTGAAGACCTCCGGCTCCACCAGGAGGGCCGGCCGGCGCAGGACGGCCCTCACCCGGGCCACCACTTCATCCGGGTCAAAGGGCTTTGAAATGTAGTCGTCGGCCCCCCGGTCAAGCCCCTTCAAGCGGTCCTCCACGGCCCCCCTGGCAGTCACCATAATCACCGGGCAGCTGCTTCGGGCGCGAATCTCGCTTAACACCTCCCACCCGTCTTTTCCCGGCAGCATCAGGTCGAGAAGGACCAGTGAGGGGTTAATTTCGGAAAACATGGCCAGAGCCTGGTCCCCGTCGGATGCCGCCTGGACCCGGTAGCCGGCTTTCTCCAGGTAAACCTTCACTAAAAGGGCAATGGATTCGTCGTCTTCCACTACCAGAATGGTCTGCATATCCGTCTCCTGTGCGGCAATCAAATTTACCGGCCAGTAATTGCGGGCGAAATGCCTTTTTTCAAGCCCGCTGAATAAAGGCACAGTCCGGTGACCGGATTTACATATGTATTTTTCGCCCCGGTCCGGTGTTTAACCTCCGCCAGTTTTTCATAAATGTACTAAATACTATATACTATACAGTCTCAATGTGTCAGGAAAATGTCAGCCGGCATGAAAAGGCAACCCTGATTTTCCATGCCTGGAAAAAAGGGTTGCCGTCAGGGAAAAACAGGGAGGGTATTTGCCTCGTCATTCCTTGGGAAGATTCATTTTTTGACGTTCTTCCATTTTCTTAATTATTTTGTCGGCCTGTTCCTGGGTCAGTTTGCCCTCTGACACCGCCTTGGAAAGAGATTCCTTTTTAATCTCCAGCATCTTCTGGTGGAACTGTTCGAGGGTCAGCCCCCGCTCTTCTATAATCTGGGGCAGTCTCTTGCCGGAATCGAACTCCGACTTGAGCTGTTCCTGCGTCAGGCCCAGCGCTTTTGCCATGTCCTCGTTGAAGCCGCGGCCTTTGAAACCGGGCTTCCGGTCAAAATTTTTGCCGAAACCGCCGAACCAGGGGCCCCCATTGGCGGCCATCCTGTCCGCCTGTTCCTGGGTAATACGGCCTTGCTGCACGGCCTCTTCAAGCATTTGCTTCTTTGTGGCCTCAAGGGCCGCCGTGACCTTGTCCTGGTCCACGCCGAGATTGGCCGCGAACTTTGCTATAAAGTTCCCGAAAAGGGCCGGCCCGTCCTGGCCCGGCTGGGTGGCCGAACCCGCAAAGGCTACACCCGCCATAACCAGGATTACCGCCATCACAACCGCTCCCGCCAATAACCTCTTGCGCATCAAAATCCTAACACCTTCCTTTCAGGAAATGATTTTAAGGTAGCCGCCGGCTGCTTTTTTTATAATAGATCAGGTGTGTGTCAGGAAAATGGCAAGACATCATTATTTTATACCAATTTGTTCTCCTTATTCTCACGGGCTTCCGCGGCCGGATCCACCTAACGTTCCGCGACCAGGCTTTGGCCGCAGTACCCGCAGACCGCGGCGTCTTTTTTCACCCTCCGGCTGCAGGCCGGGCAGGGCTTCCTGGTCAGCCTCAGGGTTTCAATAATAAAAATATTCAGAACGGCCGGGGTGTAAAAAAGCAGGGCCTCCCGCAAGGAATATTCGGAAACCATGATCAGCAGCAGAAAGGTGAACCCCAGGGAAAGCCTGAAAGCCTTGACCACTTCCAGCTTGTTGAAAACAAACCTGCTCAGCAAGTAATAGACCACGTAGGAGGCGATAAACCCCCCGATCCATCCTCTGAAAAGATAAACCCCCGTGCTGTATTCCAACCCGCATTCCTCCGTTTCTTAGCAGTTATGTTTATTTTCAACGGAGAAACCGCAATTCCTTTAATGGCCCCGGGATCAGAAAGGAAATAACCCGGGCCGCGGCGAAGTATGTGATGCATTATATTAACGAAAAGGGGAGGCGCAAAACGTGAAATATCAAAATATTCTGTTTAAAGCCGACGGCAAGGTGGGTCACCTTACCCTGAACCGCCCTGAAAAACGCAACCCGATGTCCAGGGAAATGCTGGAGGAGATAACCGACCTGCTGACCCGGGTGGGGAGGGAGAAAAATGTCCACGTGGTGATCATCAAGGGGGCGGGCAAAGTATTCTCGGCCGGGCACGACCTCAGGGAAGTGGCGGGAGGAAGCCCCCAGGAGGTGCTGCAAATATTCCGGGCCTGCTATGACACCATGAAGGCCGTCCGGGACATACCCCAGCCGGTTATCGCCCAGGTGCACGGGATCGCCACCGCCGGGGGCTGCCAGCTGGTGGCCGCCTGCGACCTGGCGGTGGCCGCCGAGGATGCCCTGTTTGCCACCCCGGGTGCCAAAATAGGCTTCTTCTGCACCACCCCGTCGGTCTTTTTAAGCCGCAACGTAGGCAGGAAAAAGGCCATGGAGATGCTGCTGACCGCCGATTTCATCCCGGCCCGGGACGCCCTTCTCCACGGCCTGGTAAACAAGGTGGTCCCCCCGGAGGAACTGGAGTCGGCAACCCTGGATCTGGCCAACAAAATAGCCGGATACAGCCTCGCCGCCATCGGCATCGGCAAGCAGGCCTTCTACCGGCAGATCAACATGGAGGACTTCACGGCCTTCAACTACGCGTCCGAGGTGATGGCCCTGAGCAGCACCACCGAAGACGCCCGGGAGGGCATCAGCGCCTTTCTGGAAAAAAGGGAACCCCGCTGGACCAATAAGTAGCTTTGAGCTGTAAACTTCAGGCTTGGGCGCAGGCAGCAGGCTTTTAGCTGTCAGCCGTCGGCACGCAGCTTGCAGCCTATTGCCTGCAGCCTGTTGCCTGCCGGCTTACAGCTTACAGCCCACAGCTCACAGCCCATTGCCTGTTGCTTATCGCTCCGTCAAGAGGTAATTCAGCATGCTGTCCGCCAACGCCGCGCTCTCGGCCCTGGTGGCACCATCTCCGGGCCTGAATTTTTTATTGCTGTCCCCTTTCATTATCCCGGCGGCATATACCGCGGCCACGGGGTCTTTCGCCCAGGCCGGGACGTTCCCGCCGTCGGTGAAGACCTCGGCCAACCGCACTTTATCGCCCGGCGGCAGGGACAGGGCCCTGCCGATCATGACTGCCATTTCCGACCTGGTCACCTGGTTTGAGGGGCGGAAGGTACCGTCCTCGTAGCCCGACACAACTCCCCTCTTAACCGCCGCCAGGACATAGCCCCGCGACCAGTCCGGTATGGACCCGGCGTCCCGGAACCGGCCTTCACCCTGCCCCGGCTGCCATCCCAGAGCCCTGCAAAGCATGACCACAAATTCCGCCCTGCTGATCTTCCTGGCCGGGTCGAATTTATTGCCGGGGTAGCCGCTGACCACGCCGGCCGCGGCCAGCCTGGACACCGGCCCGGCCGCCCAGTGGCCGGCCAGGTCGCTGAAAGCCGCCGGTGTCCGGCTGTCCCTGACCAGGGCCAGGGGGCCCGGTTCCCAGATCCGGCAAACCGCCAGGTTCTCCTGATCATTCACCCTGGACGGGATCTCCTGCCAACCGCCCCCCAGGAACTGCAGCACCGCCACCCGCCCGCCTTCTCCGGGCTGGAACTTCCATGTCAGGGCCGCCGGCTCCCCGAAGCCTGCCGGAGCCGCTTCGCCCGAAACCTGCAGGGTAACCGCCGAAAGGGACTTGCAGCCATCGGGAATGGGGCGGAAAAGTTCCCCGCCGTAAGCGGCCGAAACGGTAACCGGGCCGCTGAAGGCCCTGCCGCCGAAACTCAGGCTGAAATCCCCCAGGGTTACCGATCCCGGCTGGCCGGGAACGAATTGGCATGCTGCCTGGTCTTCAGGTTTTACTGTTACCGGCACCGCCGCCGAGTAATCCCCCAGGGTAATCTTTATCCGGCCCGCCGCCGGGGTATCCGCCGCCCTGAATATGCCGTTCTCCAGCCGCCCCAGTCCTGGGTCCACGGCGGCCGAATAGTTCTTGGGAGTAAGCGTGTAGACCGTTCCATACCGGTCCACGGCGCTGACCTTAAGTTCAACTGTTCCTCCCGGCTTAACCGCAATGGATGAAGGATCCACTGCGATCTTCATCAAATCTCCGGAACCGAGAACCCTGACGGTCTTGGCCGCCCTCATCCCGCCGGCCACGGCCGAGATGGCGGTCAGGCCGGGGTTGGCGGCAGTGAAAAAGCCGTTATTAATTGAACCCGGCCCCGAATCCACCGACAGCCTGACATTTTCCCGGTCAAGCGGGAAAGGGTTGAAATGGGAGTCGTAGCCCTTTACCTCCACCCTCACGCTGTCGCCGGGAAAAATCTGGTCGGGGCATCTAACTACCAGCCCGGCCAGGCTGCCCCGGGGAGCGGTGGAAAAGAACCCTATGGCAGTGGGCACCAGCCTCTCCGTCTCCCTCTGGGGCCGGTTGACAAGCACCGGCTTGTCCTCCCCCAGGGGCCTGGCCGCCAGGGTGGTGGATCCTCCCCCGTCGAGGTTCAGCGCCCGGTCAACCTTCAGCCCGGCCATGTACTCCGCCAGTTCGTTGAGGGTCACCCCCCTGCTGGCGGCGCTCTTTTCCACGGCGACAACAAAAAGGGTCTTTTTGTCCTTGGAATAACCGATGGCCGTTCTGGCATTGTATCCGTTAATGCTGGCGGGGAAGCTGCCCATTGCCCGCCCCCCGTCCACCAGGAGCGACCACCCGCCGGTGCCGGCCCAGATTTTGTCCCCCTCCGGCACAACCCTGTAATCCAGGGTAATTTTATCCCCCACCTTGATGTTGGCCTTTATGAAGTCCGCCGCGGTCCCCCTGCCGGCCAGGACAAAACCGTTCCGGGGAATGGCCTTTCCGGGCTGGTTGACCAGTATTTCGGCGACAGTGCCGTTATTTACAAAAACCTCGGTGACGCTGTCCTGGCTGTCGATCTTGCCCCTGCTGGACTCGCCCCAAAAACGGTCGTACACCAGAAGTGAATTTTCATGTGAATTTTTCTCCCCCGACTCGATGTACGAGGGCTTGTTTATCCCCGACAGGGGAAACTGGGCCCCGTTGCCGGCGGTCACCTTTCCGCTGAAACCGAAGACCTCTATCAACGGAACGCCGCTGCCGGTAATCGCCCAGCCAGGCATATCGTTCCTGAGGGGCGGGCTGGTGACCAGCCGGCCGTCTTTATAAGTCATCCCGATTGGCCTTCCGCTCTCGTTCATCTGGAAAAAGTCGGCGTTGACAGCGGCCACGGCCCCGGCGCTTTGCGCCATGTCGGTCACCCTGGCGTTTTTATCGAGGGTTCCCCCGGCCCCCACCAGGGTGTTTATCCTTAAATAAGGGTTGGTCAGGTCGGCCCTCAGGGTGTAGATCAAAACCTGCCCGTCATTGATGGTCACCGCCCGCTTTTCCAGGACCAGGCCCTCGGCCACCGGCCTGCTTTCCAAAACCCGTTCAGTCTGAATTTCCGCGGGGGCTGAGCGGGGAAAAACAAGCAGCAACGCGGCGGCAACAACCGCCGCCAGCACCGCCGGCCTGCCCGCCAGCGCCCTTCCGGTCAACAACTTTGTAAGCATCATTACCTCCCCAGTATTGCCGTATTTTTGGTCCCAAAGGTTATATCCGCAGCCGGCCGCCCAATTTGGGCACCTGTTATGTTAGACGAAATAAAAAAGGCAACGTCACCAAAATTTGACGTTGCCTATAAAATTCGACATATTTGTAAACAAACCTTCAAGGTAAATTATTCCAGGGAGGTTATGGAAATCCCCCGGGTGTGCAGGGTATGGGCCCACTCGGACTGGTTGCCGTGCTTGATCAGTCCCACCAGGGTTACCGGAAACCAGGTCAGGCCGTAAATAGGGTAAGTTATGTAATAGTAATACGCCTTGCGGGGGGCGCCTTCAAGAAATAGGCCCAGCATGGGATAACTGTATCCCAGAACCCCGAAAAGCACCCAGAACCATCCCGGCATTAAGGCGGTCAACGGCGAGGCGTAAATGGGCTCCGGGAAGAAGGCGGCCACCAGGGTGATCAGCATATTGAACAACATGGTCATGATCAGAAAGGGCTGGAACAGATAAATGGCCCCGTCGATGGGGTACCATTTTTTCTCCCGGATACCCTTCCTGATCAGGGGGATCATGTAGCGCAGGGCAACGTCCCAGTGCCCTTGAAGCCAGCGGGTTCGCTGCCTCCAGGTCTGTGAAAAGTACACCGGCTTCTCGTCGTACACCTTGCAGTCGTGGGCCCAGGCCGTTTTGATCCCGTTGAGCAGGAGCTTCATGGTGAATTCAAGGTCCTCGGTCAGGCAGGTGGCCCCCCACCCGTACCTTTTCAACAATTGGTAGTCGAGGCAGAGGCCGGTTCCACCGAGGGCGTTGGACAGCCCAAGGTTATACCTGGCCAGCTGCCACATCCGGTTCATGGACCAGTAAGCGGTGGCGTAACTGGCGGTAACCCACGAGTCGTTCGGGTTCTTGGTATCCAGGTAGCCCTGGATGGACTTGTAGCCCTGCTTTAATTTTGAATTCATTTCCAGCAGGAAGTTGGAAGACACAACGTTATCGGCGTCAAAAATGCAGACGGCATCATATTGCTTGTCTTCCATTTTATATAATTCGTTAAACATCCACTCCAGGGCAAACCCCTTGCCGCGCTTTTTCGAGTAGCGCTCAAAAACATTTACCCCTTCCTGGCGGGCCACCTCGGCGGTATTGTCCGAGCAGTTGTCTGCGATGATGTATATATCGTAAAGTTCCTTGGGATAATTCAGTTTCTTGAGACTTTCTATGTGATAGCGGATTACTGCTTCTTCGTTGTGGGCTGCGGTTATCAGGGCGAAGCGCTTGGTCGGAGTGTAGTCTTTTTCCTCGGTGTGCTTCTTCCAACCAAAAACAGACACGCAATAATAGTACATTAAAACAACAAGGATTACCGCTTCGGATATGGTAACCAGGGCTGTCAGGCCGTAGAACAACAAACCGTCCAAAGCATAACCCCTTTCTCCATGCATATTTCCAGTATAGTTTGTCCTTTTTCTAGAAGCTTATTCCATTAAGCGTCCCGGCATTCCTTCAGAATGAAAAAAATGGTAAATGGCCAACGCTGGTTATTCCCGTCAAAACAATAAACCCGTTTGAACTGTATTATCCCCTCCCCGCGGCCAGCAGTCTTCCCGGCCCGAAAAAAAACCGGCAACCTCGAACCAGGTCCTGGGTTTTATGGGATCATTTAAATACAAGTTTTATATTACCACTTACCGCCGGTACAGTCCAGACTTTTTGACTAATTTTTCCCCCGGCCCTCCCGGCGTCGGTTTTGGCAGCCGGTTACCGCCCGCCCGCAGACGCCGGCGGCGCCTGGTACCTCTTCCGCAGCAGGGACACCACGACCTCCCTGTCGTTAAAGGGGACCTGCCTGTCAAAAAGCAACTGCACCGTCTCATGGCCCTTTCCGGCTATAAATACCATGTCCCCCTCCCCGGCCAGCTCCAGGGCGGTTTTAATGGCCTCGTAGCGGTCGGTTATGATGTGGTAGTCACTGTTAATCCGTTTATTGTAACGCTTTAAACCGGCTTCAATTTCCCCGGCCACTTTTTCCGGGCTTTCGCCGTACATGTTGTCGGTGGTTATGATGCTGATGTCGGCGTGTCTGGCGGCAACCTCCCCCATAACCGGCCGCTTGGTCCTGTCCTTTCCCCCCTCGCAGCCAAAGACCACTATCTTCCTGGAACCCGGCTTCTTATCGCAATAGGTGATCAGCTTTTCCAGGCCGTCGGGGTTGTGGGCGAAGTCCACCACAACGGTAAAGGGCTGCCCGCAGTCTATTTTTTCAAACCTGCCGGGAACACCGGCCAGGCTCATCAGCCCCTTTTTCACCAGATCCATGTCAATCTGCCGGAAATGGGCATAGGAGATTGACGCCAGGGCATTGTACACGTTGGCCTTTCCGGGCATATTCAGGTGGATTCTGGAATAATAACCGTTTTTAATATCCAGGTCGAAGGAACACCTGTCGGTGCCGAGGGTTATATTGTAGGCCCTGATATCGGCCGGGCCGTCTATTCCGTACGTAATCACCGGTATGGACACCCGGCCGGCGAGGGAAAGGCCGTGGGGGTCGTCGGCGTTGAGAATGGCCGCTTTCTTCTGCTTTGAACCCCCGGCGGCGGTCATTTCAAAAAGCTTGAATTTGGAAGCCAGGTAACTCTCATGGTCCTTGTGAAAGTCAAAGTGATCATGGGTGATATTAGACAGTATGGCGGCGTCAAACTCGCACCCGTCCACCCGGTTCAGGTCCAGGGCGTGGGACGACACCTCCATGACCACGGCTTCCACCCCGGCGTCCACCATGTCCCGCAAAATTTTCTGCAGCTTGATCGAATCGGGGGTCGTCCTTTCGGACCGGAAAATTTTGTCCATGTACCTGTAGTTGATGGTTCCTATAACGCCGGTGTTTACCCCGGCCGCCTTCAATATGGCCTCGATCATGAAGGTTATGGTTGTTTTTCCGTTTGTCCCGGTCACGCCCACCATTTCCAAAAGCGAAGTGGGGTTGCCGTAAAAAAAGCTTCCTGCTTTGGCCTGGGCTGCCCGGGAGTCGTCCACGAAGAGCTTCGGGCACCGGCAGGGAACATCCCTTTCCAGCACCAGCGCCACCGCCCCTCTTTCCAGCGCCTCCGGGGCATACTTATGCCCGTCGGTTTTAAGTCCGGGAACGCAGATAAACAGGGAACCCTCTCTGACCTCTTTGGAGTTGTTGGTAATATGGGTGATTTCCAGGGACAGGTCGCCTTCAGGCCTTGCGCCGATGGCCCCGCACAGATCAGACAGCAGCATTCTTCACAGACTCCTCCGGATTTTATTACAGGTTCCCCGGCAGATCGGCCGACTTCGCAAGCAAACCCCGTCACTGCAGGAGAATCTCTTTATATTTCAACATTGCTTGGAGGATTCCTTCTAAATTATGATCCGGTGTATTCCCGCTTATTCTGAAAAAGGGATTGTTACATAAAGTACATTATGTTAGCATTAAATCACAGACAGGTGAGCAACGAGGGAGAGTGTCAGGAGATATGTTATTACCGGTTTCAGGCGTGGAGGTAAACCCCTTAATTCCGCCCCTGGTGGCTTTTCTGGTATCTACAATGACCGCCCCGGCAGGGGTATCGGGAGCCTTTTTGCTGCTTCCGTTCCAGATGAGCGTCCTCAATTTCACCAGCCCGGCGGTCAGCCCTACAAACCTCATCTACAATATTGTGGCCATACCCGGAGGGCTGTACCGGTACATAAAGGAGGGGCGCATGGCCTGGCCCCTGACCTGGGTGGTGGTGGCCGGAACCCTGCCCGGGGTTTTCATCGGATCATGGGTAAGAATAGAGTATCTGCCCGACCCCAGGGCCTTCAAACTGTTCGTGGGCCTGGTGCTGCTCTACCTGGGCCTGAGGCTGGCCTCCGAATTCAGCAGCGGGTCAAAAAGCAAAAAGGCCCAAAACAAGGCCCTGGAACAGAAATTCAAGGCCCGGGTGGACCAGCTGAAGGCGGAGTCGAATCAAAAGCTGGCCGCCGGACTGCCCCCGGAGGCCATAGTAAAAACAAAAAGCTTTTCGTTAAAAACAATAGAGTATGAATTTTGGGGCGAAACCTACTCCTTTCCCACCGCCGCCATCTTTACCCTGGCTCTGGCGGTGGGCCTGATCGGGGGGATATACGGAATAGGGGGCGGGGCTATCATCGCGCCTTTCTGCGTTTCCATTCTCAACCTCCCGGTGTACACCGTGGCGGGAGCCGCCCTGGCCGGCACCCTGATCACCTCGGTGGCGGGGGTGGTGTTTTACTCCCTGCTGGCCCTCACGCCAATCGGCGCATCGGCCAATGTTTCTCCGGACTGGGCGCTGGGAGCCCTGTTCGGAGCGGGGGGGCTTCTGGGCACGTACTGCGGGGCTTATGTCCAGAAATACCTCAGGGAAGGCCTGGTTAAGGGGATCATGGCGGCCCTCATTCTCTTCCTGGCACTGCGCTACATTATCCAGTTCTTTGTCTAGTGCGGCACAAAAAATGGCCGGAATGGACAAACCAGGTCCATTCCGGCCGGAGGATGGTTAGCCGTGGGCCCGGCAGAGGGCGTGCCCGCCGCCGGAAACCGGCTATCCGGCTTTGCACTGCCTGGCTATTGTCCGCACCGCCCGGGAACCTTCCAGCATGGCCTGCCTGTTGGCCGGCAGGGTATGGCGGCGGTGCGGGGAGATCACTTTTTCCAGTGCCTTTATGACTGAATCCGGCGACAGCAGTCCGGTCGCCTCCAGGAAGCCCCCCAGCATGACCATGTTGGCCGCCCGGTCCAGCCCCGCCCTGGCCGCCAGTTCATTGGCCGGGACCGGGAAAAGCCGGATATCACTGCGCTGCGGGTATTCCCTGATCAGGGAGGAGTTAAACAGCAGCAGCCCGCCCGGTTTAATCCTTTTTTCAAATTTATGCAGGGAAGGCCGGTTGAAAATGAGGGCCGAAGAAAACTGTTCCACCACCGGTGAAAAGATTTCCTCATCGGAGATTATGGTGGTGCAGTGGGCGGTCCCGCCGCGCATTTCCGCCCCGTAGGAAGGAATCCAGGCCACTTCCCTGTTCTCCAGCATGCCGGCGTAGGCCAGCAGATGCCCGGTAAGCAGAACGCCCTGGCCGCCGAAGCCGGCCACTAAAATTTCCTCCAGCATAACTTACACTCCTTCCGCAACCTTGTACTCCCCGGGGGGATAATAGGGCAGCATGTTTTCTTCCAGCCACTTCATCGCCTCCACCGGCTTAAGCCCCCAGTTGGTGGGGCAGGTGCACAGTATTTCCACCATTGAAAAGCCCAGCCCCTTCATCTGGGCCTCGAAGGCCCTCTTAACGGCCCGCCTGGTTTTTGCAATCTGGGCCGGACTGTGGGTGGAGACCCGGGCCAGGTAGGCCGGGCCGTCCAATGTGGCCAGCATTTCCATCATCCGGATGGGATAGCCCATTTTGTCGACGTCCCGCCCACCGGGCGAGGTGGAGGTAACCTGGCCCGGCAGGGTGGTGGGGGCGAGCTGTCCTCCGGTCATGCCATAATTCGCGTTGTTGATGAAGATCACCGTTATTTTTTCTCCCCGGGCGGCGGCGTGCACGGTCTCGGCCAAGCCGATGGAGGCCAGGTCGCCGTCCCCCTGGTAGGTGAACACCAGCCGGTCCGGGAGCACCCTCTTGATGCCGGTGGCGACCGCCGGAGCCCGCCCGTGGGCGGCCTGCTGCATGTCCATATCCAGATAGTTGTACGCTATGACCGAACAGCCCACCGAGGCGACCCCCACGGCCTTTTCCCGCAGGCCCAGTTCATCGACGACCTCGGCCACCAGGCGGTGGATGATCCCGTGGGTACAGCCCGGGCAGTAATGGAAGGGTGCCCCGGTGAGGGTCTCAGGCCGGCTTGACACGGCAGCGCTCACGGGTTTCACCTCCCAGCTTCACGATCTCCCGGAAGATCTCCCCGACACCGGGCACCATGCCGCCGCCGCGGCCGTAGAAGTGCACCGGCAGCCGGCAATCAAGGGCCAGGCGGACGTCTTCCACCATCTGGCCGTAGTTCATCTCCACCGTCAGCACGGCCCCGGCCTGTAAAGCCGCCCGGTTCAGCAGTTCCGCGGGGAATGGCCAGAGGGTGACGGGCCGGAACAGCCCGGCGGCGATTCCCTCGGCCCGGGCGGCCCTTACCGCCGCCTTGGCGATGCGGGCGGTGGAGCCGAAGGCCACCACCAGCACCCCGGCGTCCCCGGTCAGGTAGCTCTCGCCCCGGGCCTCCCTGGCGCTGATGGCCCGGTATTTTTCCTGGAGGCGCAGGTTGTGCCGCTCCAGGTCTGCGGCGTCCATGAAGAAAGAAGTAATCACGTTCTTTGCCCTGCCCCGGCAGCCGGTGGTGGCCCAGGTCTTCTCCGGCGCGGCAGCCCGGACCGGGGGCAGTTCCACCGCCTCCATCATCTGGCCCAGGATTCCGTCCCCCAGGATTAGCACCGGGGTGCGGTATTCGTCGGCCAGATCAAAGGCCAGGCAGGTCAGGTCCACCAATTCCTGGACATTGCTGGGAGCCAGCACCGGCAGGCGGTAATCCCCGTGGCCGCCTCCCCTGGTGGCCTGGAAGTAATCGGACTGGGAGGGCTGAATTCCCCCCAGCCCGGGGCCCCCGCGCATAATGTTCACAATCACGCAGGGCAGTTCCGCCCCGGCAATGTACGAGATGCCCTCCTGCTTGAGACTGATGCCCGGCCCCGAGGAGGAGGTCATCACCCTGGCCCCGGCTCCGGCGGCCCCGTATACCATATTGATGGCGGCAACTTCACTTTCCGCCTGCAGGAAGACACCCCCGGCCCCGGGCAGGCGGCGGGCCAGATATTCGGAAATCTCGGTCTGGGGAGTGATGGGATAGCCGAAGAAATAACGGCAGCCTGCCCTCACGGCGGCTTCGGCCAGCGCCTCGTTTCCCTTCATCAATACCTTCACGCCGTTACCTCCTTCTGCACAAAAATGGCCAGGTCGGGACAGATCACGGAGCAGTTGCCGCAGCCGGTGCATCGCTCCATGTCCGTCATTTCCACCGGATAGTAGCCCAGGGCGTTCAGGTCTTCCCCGGCGCGCAGCAGCCTCCGGCTGCAGAAGGCTATGCAAAGCCCGCAGCCCTTGCAACGGTCCCGCTCAAGTATAAGGGCAACCTTTTTGGCCAGGACTGTTCACTCCTTTCATTCAAGCCGCCGGCTTCCGCCTGAAGGCGGAACCGGCGGCGCACGGACCTGGTTGAAAAGTTTAATACTTGCATGAGCAAAAAGGATGCCAGCTTTTATACCGGCATCCTTTTCCGGTTCCTCCCCTCCGGATGAACAAAATCAATAAAAAAATCCCTTTCACAGCGTGAAGGGAACCTTTGACCCCAACCATCTTTTATGCAGAATAATTCATATGCATTTTTCTGCATGCATGGTTTGTCGTCAGTTAATTCCGTATTTTTCCATTTTGTTGTACAGGGTGCGCAGTGAAATTCCCAGCGCCCGGGCGGCCACGGTGCGGTTCCCCGACGCCCCGGACAGGGCCGCTTCCAGGACCTTTTTCTCCCACTCGTCCCTCAACCGGGACAGGGTCCGGCCGTCCATGGCCGCCGGGAAACCGGCTTCCCCGGCCGGTGCGGCCCGCTGTTCCTCCCGGCGCCCCAGCACCGGCAGGTGATCCGGCCGGACGGATGTTTCGCCCCGCTTCATATTGATCACGGCCCGTCCCAGCACATTTTCCAGTTCCCGGACATTTCCCGGCCAGTCGTGGGCCATCAGCTGGTCAAGGGCGGCGGGATCAATGCCGGAAACATTGCGGCCGTACTCCTGGTTCAGTTTTTTAAGCAGGAAGCTGACCAGTTGGGGTATGTCGGACCTGCGCCGCCTCAGCGGGGGTATTTCTATGGGAAACACGTTCAGGCGGTAGTACAGGTCTTCCCGGAATTTTCCCCTCTCCACCATCTTCTCCAGGTCGGCGTTGGTGGCCGCAATCACCCTTACGTCCACGGGTGTGGGCTCGGAGGAACCCACCGGCACCACCTCCCGCTCCTGCAGCACCCGCAGCAGCTTGGACTGAGCCATGGCGTTGACGTCACCGATCTCGTCCAGGAAGATGGTGCCGCCATTGGCCTCGGCGAAGTAGCCCCGGTGGCCTCCCCGCCTGGCGCCGGTGAAGGCCCCCTCCACGTATCCGAAAAGCTCGCTTTCCAGCAGGTTGTCGGGAATAGCGGAGCAGTTGACCCGGATGAAGGGCCCCTGGCTGCGGGGGCTGGCCTGGTGGATGGCGTGGGCGAACAGTTCCTTGCCGGTGCCGCTCTCACCACGGAGCACCACCGTTACCGGGGTTTCAGCCGCCATTTTGGCCTGATCCACAGCCCTCAGGAATTCGGGGCTGGATCCTATGATTTCATCGAAGGTGTACTTTGCCCTTAGCCTCCTTATCAACCGGCGGGCGCCTTCCAGTTCCTCCGAGAGGCGGCGTATTTCGGAGATGTCGTGGATTACCGCCACACTCCCCTTCAGTTCCCCGTCCACGATGATGGGAGCGGCGTCCACCAGCACCTCCCGGCGGTTGGGCCCCACCTTCATAGGCGCGTTTTTCACCGGCCGGCCCGTTTTGAGGACCTCCATGTGCATGCTTTCCCCCTCGGCGATATCCACCGTGGCCGGCCGGTTCAGCACGTCCTCCCCGGTCAGTCCGGTAAGCCTGGTGTACGCCGGGTTGACCAGGATGCCCATCCCGTTTTTGTCCACCACGGAAATGGCGTCCTGGGTCGAGTTGATAATGGCGTGCAGCAGGGACCGGGTCTCCCGCAGGCTGGTAATCTCCTCGGCCAGTTGCCGTATTTCGCTTATGTCCCGAAAAACGGCCACCGCCCCCATCACTTTGCCGTCCTGACCCCTCAGGGGTATGCGGTTGGTGACAATGGTGTTTTTGCCCAGGTTCTGGATCTGGTCCAGTTCCGGAGTCCCGGATTTTAACACCAGGTGAAGGCGGGTATTGGGTATAACCTCCTCCACCGGCCTGCCCAGGACCTGCCGGGCGGGGACGCCGATGAGCTTTTCCGCGGTTTGGTTGAAGACCGTCACCAGGCCTTCGGCGTTTACGGCCAGTATGCCCTCCCGGATGGAACTAAATATGGTTTCAATCACTTCGACGCTGTTTTGTTCCACGGCTCATCCCCCAAGCTAATCCCCAATCCCGGCCTGTTTCTCTCATGAAGTATCCTCAAACCCTGCAAGGTCAGGTGGGGATTGATCTCCCCGATGCATTCCGAATCCTGGGCCAAAATGGGCGAAAAGCCGCCTGTGGCCACCACGAAGGCGTCCTCCCCCAATTCCTGCCTGAACCTCCGGACCAGGCCGTCCACCATGCCCACGTACCCGTAATAGATGCCGGACTGCAGGCTGGCCACCGTATTTGTGCCGATAATTCCCGGCGGGCGGGCCAGCTCCACCCGGGGCAGCCTGGAGGCCGACTTGAACAGGGCTTCCATGGAAATGCCGATGCCGGGAAGGATTACCCCCCCGAGGAAATCCCCGGCGGTGGAAACTACGCAGCAGGTGGTGGCGGTCCCCAGGTCCAGGATGATCACCGGCCCCCCGTAGAGATGGTAGGCCGCCGCCGCGTTGACCACGCGGTCTACCCCGATCTGGCCCGGAAAGTCCACCTTTAAATCTATTCCCAGGTCGGAATTGCAGTCCACAAAGAAGGGGTCCAGGCCGAGGTAATCCCGGCAGACCTTCCGCAGCGCCGGGTTGACCGGAGGAACCACCGAAGAGACGGCAATTCCCTTCACTTCCCGCCAGTCCGGGATCAGCTCCCGAAAGATCACCCCGTATTCCGAGGCCGTCCTCAAAGGTTCAGTGGCCGTCCGCAGAATTCTTTCAAGGTTCTGCCCCCGGAATATCCCCAGCACAATGTTGGTGTTGCCGACATCAACCGCCAGCAGCAACCGGCCGTCACTCCCCTAAATGCTAAAAAAATAGGATCCAACGGCATATGACCCGTATTCCAGTTTTTGCTTTTTTTCCTTCCAATAGCTGATTATTCGAGGTCTTTCAGGATCTCCCCGCTCATGCCGAAAGAGTGTTCCGGACCCGGGAAAGTCCCGTCAGCCACTTCCCGGACAAACCTTTCCAGCGCACCGGACACTTCAGTCCCCAGGTCGGCGTACTGCTTGACAAACTTAGGCTTGAAACGCTTGAACAGCCCCACCAGGTCGTGAAACACCAGCACCTGGCCGTCGCAGTGCGGCCCCGCGCCAATCCCGATGGTGGGAATGCTCAACCTTTCGGTGATCAGCCGAGCCAGGGGCGTGGGTACGCATTCCATGACCACGCAAAAGGCCCCGGCGGCCTCTATGGCCAGGGCGTCCTCCAGCAGCCGCCTGGCCGAGTCCGCATCCTTGCCCTGAACCCTGAAGCCGCCCAGAAGGGAAGCCGTTTGGGGAGTCAGCCCGATGTGGCCCATCACCGGGATGCCGCCGTCAACCATGGCCTTCACCGTGGGAGCCACGTTTACTCCCCCCTCCAGCTTGACGCAGTCGGCCCCTCCCTCCTTCATAATCCGGTTGCCGTTGTGAATGGCCTGGCTGATGCTCTCGTTGTACGACCCGAAAGGCAAGTCCCCGACGACGAAGGTGTTTCGCGCTCCCCGGACCACCGGCCTGATGTGGTGGATCATCTCCTCCATGGTGACCGGGACCGTAGCCTCGTAACCCAGCATGGTCATGCCCAGGGAATCTCCCACCAGGATCAGTTCGATGGGACTCTGGTCCACCAGGACCGCCGTGGTGTAGTCGTAGGCGGTGATCATGGTGAATTTTTGCCCGCGGTCCTTCATTTCCCGGAGGACCTGGATTGAAACTTTTTGCTTGCCCATGGCTTTCCCCTCCTGTCTGGCATATTTTATCCATGTTCCACTTATCGTAACATTCGTTGCTGAAATATTAACAGCAAAATGTTTCCTTTAGACTTAAAACAGTACCGTTCAGAAAAAACTTTCGTCTGCCGCTACAGCTACGGATGGATTAAAAGCCCTGGCAGCAAGGTGGTCAGGGGCGGGAAGAAGGTAATCAACAGCAGCACCGCCAGGCCGATAATAAAGGGTACCCAAACCGCCCGGCTCAGGCGCTCCAGGGATACCCCCGAAATGCCGCAGACCGAAAAGAGAACGGCGCCCACTGGCGGGGTGACCAGGCCCAATACCAGGTTGAAAACCACCACCGCGCCCAGATGCACAGGATCAACGCCCAACTGGGCCGCCAGGGGCGCCAGCACCGGGGTGACGATGGTCAAGGCCGGGGCCGTCTCCAGGGGGATCCCGATCAGGATCAGGGCGATGTTCACCAGGATCAGGACGACCAGGGGCGACTGCCCCAGGGTGGTCAGGGTTTCCAACAGTTTCTGGGGAAGCTGCTCCACTGCCACCACCCAGGCGAAGGGCTCCGAAAGGCCCAACAAAAGCATGACCATGGCTGTTTCCAGCCCGGCCTGGAGCAAAACCGCCGGCAGGCGGGACAGTTTAATCCCCCGGTAGACCAAGCCGCCCGCTATGAAGGCATAAAGCACGGCTATCCCCGCAGCCTCGGTGGGGGTGAAGACACCTCCCAAAATGCCGCCCAGGACTATGGCGGGCATGATCAGGGCCGGCATGGCCCTCCAGGTGCCCACCGCCACTTCCCGCCAGCCCCCGGGGGCCTCCACCGGGTAATTGCCCCGGCGGGCCACGAAATATATATAGGCCATCAGGCCGGTGCCCAGCAGCAGCCCGGGAACAACCCCGGCCAGAAACAGGGCGCCGATGGAAACGTTGGCTATGACTCCGTAGATGATAAACGGTATGCTCGGCGGTATTACCGGACCCATGCAGGAGGCCGTAGCGGTAACGGCGGCCGACACATCCTGATCATACCCCGCCTCCCTCATGGCCGGGATCATCACTGACCCTATGGCCACCGCGGTGGCCACCGCCGACCCGGAAATGGCCGCGAAAATGGCACAGGCCAGAATGGTGGCCAGGCCAAGGCCGCCGCTGACGCGACCCAGGAGGAGCCTGGCAAAGCGGACCAGGTCCCTGGTGATGCCGCTCTCGTTCATCAGGGCACCCGCCAGCATGAACAGGGGAATGGCCAGAAGGGGAAAGGAAGCCATCCCGGCAAAGGTGGTCTGCACCAGCATGGTCGGCGAAAGGCCGCCCTTCAACAGCAGATAGGACAGGGCGGTCCCGCCCAGGGCGATGGCAATTGGAATACCCGCCGCCAGCAAGACAATAAAGGATAACAGAAAAACACTGAGCATGGCTTCCTCCTCTACTCCCCGGACCGCTGCATTTCATCCCCGCCGCCTGTCAAAACGCCCAGGGCCTGCTCCAGGGTGACCAGCCACATCAACATGGCCCCCACCGGTATGGCCAGGTAGGGTATGGCCATGGACAGCTGCATGGCCGGAGAGGTCTGTTTCTGGTTGAAGATGGTCTGTTCGGCGCCGTACACGATCAGCACCGAAAGAATGAGAAGGGTCACCAGGTGTCCCAGGATCCGCACCAGGCGGCCGATCCCGTCCGGCAGCCGGTCAATAAAAAAGGTCATCCCGATCTGGTATCCCCGGGGGAGACCCACTGCGGCCCCCAGCATGGAAACCCAAACCAGGGAAAAAACCGTCAGTTCCCCGGACCAGTACGGCGCGCTGCCCAGTAAATAACGGCCGATCACCTCGTAGGGGATGACCAGGCTGATTACCGCCATGCCGGCAACCACGCCCCAGCCGGCAACGCGCAGGAAGTTTTGATTAACCTTCTTCAATACCCTCAAAAATATCAACAAAGGAACCGCCCCTTCTGTTTCATTCCGCCGGCCGCAGCCCTCCGGCGGCCTGTCCTGAGTATAGAAAGCGGCCCGGGGCCGCTGCCGGAGGAGCGGCCCCGGCCCACAGGCCCATCGGGCCAAACCGCGGGTGTTACTTGGTATTCAGGATGGCGTCGATTTTTTCTTTGCCGAATTGCTTGGAGAATTCGTCAAAGGCCGGCTGCATCGCCTTCTGCCAGGCTGCCTTGTCTATGTCCTTAATCACCACCATGCCCTTTTGTTCCAGTTCGGCCAGCATCTTCTGTTCGTTGTCACGGCCCAGCTTGCGCTGCCAGGGTGCCACTTCCAGTGCGGTTTTCATGAACAGGTCCTGGTCTTCCTTGGACAGGGCCTGCCATTTTTTAAGGCTCATGATGATGGGGGCGGGTGAATATACGTGCTGGGTCATGCTCAGGTACTTCTGCACTTCATACAGCTTGCTGCTGTGCACCACGGCCACAGGATTTTCCTGGCCGTCCACCACCTTTTGCTGCAGGGCGCCGTAAACCTCGGCCCAGGCCATGGGGGTGGCGATTACGCCCACCTCTTTCCAGGCGGTGATGTGCACTTTGTTTTCCATGGTGCGGATTTTAAGGCCGCTGGCGTCCCCGGGGGTCTTCACCGGCTTTTTGGAGTTGGTCAGGTTGCGGAATCCGTTTTCCCAGAAGGCCAGGCCCTTCAGATTGGCCTTTTCCAGGTCGTCCAGCAGCTGCCGGCCGATGGGCCCGTCCAGGACCTTGTCCACGTGGTTATAATCCCGGAACAGGAAGGGAATGTCAACGATCAGCATGGACGGGCTGAAACCGCCGACTGGTCCCGTGGAACCCACGTATAGGTCCACCGTCCCCTGCTGCAGGGCTTCCAGGAGTTCGCGCTCACCCTTGCCGAGCTGGCCGTCGGGGTAAACGGTAATCTCAATCCGGCCGTTGGTTCTTTCCTTAATCAGGTCGGCAAACCGCTGCGCCCCCTGGGAATACATGTGGTTGGCCGGAGTCATGGTGGCTATCTTGAGCTGCAGCTTGCTTTCCTGCTTCCCGGCCGGAGCCTGTTCCTTCTTGCCGCCGCAGCCCGCGGCCGCCAGCAGCAGGATGGCTGCCAAAACGGCAAAAATTGTCATCCGCCTGCGCATCTGCATTTTTCCTCCCTTTTTTCGGCTTTTTTACGTGTTGTTTTTGGTACTTAAGAGCTTGTTCCACCCACTTACCCACTCCCCCGGGCTTTCCGGACCCGCGGCCTCCGCCGGTATCCGGTCCGCCAACACCAACGGGTCCGCCTGCGAACGATCACCACCCCTCAGTATATTATACATGTTCCGGAATCAGGAACATATATTCCGTAATCTAACCATTTAATAAGCCTGGTAGCCCAACCTGGCAGAAATCTTGGCCGCGGTATCCTTCAACCTGGGTATAAGATCCAGCATCTGCTTCTTGTTCAACCGCACCGACGGGGCCGCAATGCTGACGGCGGCCACAACCCGGCCTTCGTGGCCGAACACCGGCGCTCCCAGGCAAACAATCCCCTCAATGTACTCGCCGTTGTCCACGGCGTAGCCCTGACTGCGGACAATCTCAAGCTCCCGGGCCAGCAGTTCGGGGTCGGTGATGGTGTTTTCCGTATAGCGCCGGAAGTCCGCGAAACTTAACGCCCTTTTTCTGTCCGCAGACTCCAGGTGAGCCAGGATGGCCTTCCCCAGGCCGCTGCAGTAGGCCGGGACCCGAACGCCCACGTCCAGCCCGATGCGCAAGGGCTCCTTGCTCTCCCAGCGGTCCAGGTAGATAACCTCGCCCTTGTCCAGCACCGCCAGGTTCACCGTTTCATTGCATGCATAATAGAGTTCCTCCAGGAAGGGGGCGGCCGGCTTGCGGACCCCGAGGCGGCTGACCACCCGGCTCCCCATTTCAAAGATCTTGAGAGTCGGAGCGTATTTTCCGCTGGGCAGCTGCCTCACCAGGCCCAGCATCTCCAGGGTGGCCACCAGGCGAAAGACCGTGGTCTTGCCCATGCCCAGTTCCCGGCTGAGTTCGGTGATACCCGCCTCGTCGGCCCGGCAGAGGGCGTCCAGCACGGTGAAGGCTTTTTCCACGGAGTTGATGTACTCGCTAAAGTTTTTCTTGACCATTGATCTCCCGACAAATTCAAGAAGTTTTTCATTATTTACAAAAGTACAAGTAACTTTTCGACAGCCGGAATTCAATTCCTCCCCCCGGCCGGAATTTTTAGCGGCGGAATCCCCGGTCTCCGCACAATTCTTCCTTCCCCAATCCCGAGGTAAACGCCGGATAGAACCATCAAGCCACCGACGAGGTGATACAGGAAGAGATCCTCCCCAAGGAACAGAAAGGCCAGCAGGGCCGCGTAAACCGGAATCAGGTTGTAGAAAGCCGCCGCCCGGGCCGGCCCCATTTCCAGCACTCCTTTGTTCCACCCCAGGAAGGCCAGCACCGAGGCAAAAACCCCGAGATAGACCAGGCCCAAGATGTGGCCGGGGCTGAAGGCGGGCATCGATCCCCCCCACTCCCAAAGCATGGCCGGGACAAGGAAGACCACGCCGGCGAGATTGGCGTAAGTTGTGGCCTCCAGCGGAGACAGGCGGGCCATCATCTTTTTCCCCAGCACCGTGAAAAAAGCCCACACCAGGGTGTCAAGAAACACGATCACGTCCCCGGGGTTAAAATCCAGGGACAGCAGCATCTCCCAGGAACCCCGGGCAGCGATGACGGCCACCCCCAGAAAAGACAGCATGAGCCCGGCCAGTTGCCTGTATACGATCTTATGTTTTAGCCAGAGGGCCGAAAGGACGGCCACCGATATTGGGCTGAAGGCGTTGATGATGGTGCTGTTCACCGCTGTAGTGTATTTCAGGGCGATGTACAGTACCGTGTTGAAGGCGAAGACCCCGCTCAGGCCCAGCAAGGCAATGGGCAGGATCAGGTCCCTGCCGGGCCACCGGGTCAAGCCCCTGGCCTTTACGATGATTAACAGGATCAGGAGGGAAACGCCGAACCTGGCGGTGGTTATGGTAAAGGGAGGGAGGTTCTGGATCAGCGACTTGCCGATAATAAAGTTCGAGCTCCAGATGAGCGGCACCAGGAACATAATCAGGTAAATGGATTTCAAACCCTTCATTGCACAGTCTCCTTGCAAAATCGCGGGCGGCCGGTATCCATGAATAGAAAAGCCTCCGGTTCTTTCATTATATACCAGGAGGCTTTCACCATAGCAATCTTTATTTTAAGTTAAACCAGCTACTCCCCGTAGCTCCTGAGGATGGCCTCGGCCGCCGCCAAGCCCAGGATATCGTTGGACCCGTCTTCGATGAGCGCCGCCCGGGCGTCCCGGAACAACTTTTCCACGTAGTACTCTTTGCTCACCCCGTAACCGCCGAAAATCTGGACCGCCTCGTGGGCCACCTCGAAGGCGGCCTGGGTGCAGTAGACCTTGGAGGCGATGGAATACTCCGTCCTGGGCGGGGACACGCTCATGTTGTAGATATAGGCCTTCCGGGAAATGGCCCGGCAGGTCTCCACCTTCATGAACATGTCGAAAAGCTTTTTCTGTACCATCTGGTGTTCACAGAGGAGTTTGCCGCCCTGATGAAGCAGGCTGGGGAAAAGGAACACCATCTGTA